>NZ_JACVAV010000007.1:0-362148 GCF_014852035.1 Ensifer sp. ENS03
ACCCACCCCGATCTGATCTTGCAACCGGATCAGCCGGTCAGATCGGGGCTGGTCGTCGTGCCGTAGGGCAGCTCAAATTGACATTTTAACTTTGCGCCAAAGCGGACAGTTCAACTTGGCTGCCACATTCATGTGGTCGGGCGGGTTCAAGGATGACATGCGCCCCTCTCTCCAACGTTTGCGCAAAGCGCGCCCTCGTCACTTGCGGCACGCCCCTGGCGCTCAAGCCGTCCCAAACGCGGCACGCTCTTCCATGTAGGCCAATGGATCAGGTTTGTCTTTCATCATCGTCTTTCGCCAGGCTTCCTGCTCGGCGTTGATCAGCGCCAATTCCCAAACACAGGCAATGGCCGGTCTCCTTGCAGCATCCATCGGCTCAGAAGCCGTATAGAGCTTCCGATAATTGCGCTGACACAGAACCGAACCTTGTATCCACCAGTGAGCCGAGATGGAGATGCCGAGGCTGCAGGGATGGACGATGACAAAGCCGAGGCCATTGCTATCGCCCCCAGCCGCCACGCACGGAATGACGTCCTGTCGGACGAATGACTGAGCCAGCGTAACCATCGCGTCATCGATGTGTCTGCCATCGGCGGCAACGCCATAGGCTTTGAGCTTGAGACCGCCGATGTTCCAGTCGCCCAGGGTGGAAACATCACGTGGGCGGTAAATCTCGATCGTTCCGGTATTCATCGGCGCGCTTCCATCGATACATTGCCTCCCGCTACCTTGGGTGGTGACATTCAGAGAAAACGACGACCTGCCAAGCGGTCGGCAAACGTTAGCGTCGCGTCGCGTGGAGAAGCTCAACCGGGAACCTAACCCGGCTCAGCGCCTTTCCGCATGGCTGGTTCCATTGGGCGAGCCTGAATGGTTGGAAGGCTCCGCATAGCTGAGGTCGTGCATGTCAGCGGGCACTCGGCATTCCCCTACCCGCATTAGGTGCAATCATCGCCTTGACAAAAAAATCTGTCAAGGCGATGATTGCACCATGCTCGATCTCGATGTCATAGACGCGCCGGCCGCCGCCGCACTTGCCCTGGAGCCGATCAAGGCCCGCTTGCTGGCGGAACTTGCCGCGCCGGCATCGGCTGCCGCGCTGGCTGTGCGGGTGGGGCTGACGCGCCAGAAGGTCAACTACCATCTGCGTGCGCTCGAAGAGCACAAACTGATAGAACCGGCAGAGCAACGCCGCTGGGGCGGGTTGACCGAGCGCCTGATGGTCGCAACCGCCACGTCCTATGTAGTTTCGCCGGCGGCGCTGGGGCCGATTGCTGCCGACCCCGGGCGGAGCAGCGATCGCCTGTCTGCGAGCTATCTGGTCGCACTGGCGGCCCGCATGGTCCGTGAGGTCGGCGGACTGCTGCGCAGCGCCCGCACGCAGGACAAGCGCCTGGCGACGCTGTCGATCGACACCGTGATCAACTTTCGTTCGCCTGCGGAGCGCGCCGCCTTTACCGCCGATCTCGCCCAGGCGGTGAGCGCGCTCGCCGCGCGCTACCACGATGAAGGTGCGCCGGACGCCCGGCCGCACCGGCTCATCATCGCCTCCTACCCTGCGCCGAGCGACGAGAGCGCAGCCAAGGGAGAACCCGACGACACCAACTCCTGAAAGGATATCCCATGCCGATCAAGAAGGATGGCAGCGGAAAGCGCTGGGTTGAAATGGAACTGATCGTGCCCGGCTCGCCCGAAGAGGTCTGGCAGGCGATCGCAACCGGCAGCGGCAACAATGCCTGGTTCACCAAGACGGAAATCGATGAGCGGGTCGGAGGCAAGATCGCCTTCGACTTCGGTCCGAACGGCAGCTCGACCGGCGAGGTGACGCATTGGGAGCCGCCTGCCCGCTTTGCCTATGTGGAACGCGAGTGGAGCGAGGGCGCGCCGCCGGTCGCAACCGAAATCACCGTCACGGCGCGTTCCGGCGATCGCTGCGTGCTGCGCATGGTGCATTCGCTGTTCACAGCGAACGACGACTGGGACGACCAGTTGGAAGGCTTCGAGGGCGGATGGCCGGCGTTCTTCGAGATCCTGAAGATCTATCTCGCACATTTCGCCGGCGAGAAGGCGGTCAGCAGCTTCGCCATGGTTTCAACCGGGGAACCGCAGGCAAGAGTCTGGGAACGCCTGACCGAAGCGCTGGGACTTCTCGGCGCCAATGTCGGCGAGGAGCGCAGCACGCCACCACGGCCCGAACGCCTTGCCGGCATCGTCGAACGGGTGCAGCAGGACACCAAGCAACGCTATCTGCTGCTGCGCCTGAAGGAACCCGGCGCCGGCATCGCGCTCTTCGGAAGCTACTCGACCGGCGAAGGCACCAATGCCAGCATCGCGCTCTATCACTATGGAGACGGTGCCAAGGCGCGCGCGAAAGGCAGCGAGCCGAAATGGCAGGAATGGATGGCGACAACGTTCAACTAGATCGCCCATTGGCAGCGGGCGCTTCGCCGCCGCCAGCCTGCGCACGCCATTACGCGGACATCACCAACTTATGATATCTGATATCTGACTTTCATATCGCCAGGCAACAAATTGAATTAACACGATTTACATAGACAAATCTGAGCGATTATCTGAAGCTGCCACCAAAGCTCCTGTTTCCAAAAGCCGCGACTGTCCTATGGTCTTTCATTGCGGCTATGGAGATCGGCGATGTTCAGGAGCTTTGCGATTGCCCTCGGTTTGGTGGCACAACTGGCAGCCGCGACTGCGGCTTGCGCGGAGGAACCCGTCGATACGGCGCGAACGATCATACGGGAACAGATCACTGCCTTTCTGCAGGATGATGCGGAGACCGCCTACTCCTTCGCTTCACCCACGATCCGCGGCAAGTTTCCCGATAAGACAAGCTTCTTCGAGATGGTGAAGCGCGGCTACCAGCCCGTCTACCGGCCTGGCAACTTTGCTTTTGGTCGATCGAAGGTGGTTGGCGATCAGGTGCTGCAGGAAGTTCTGATCTCGGCGCCAGACGGCAAGGACTGGACCGCAGTCTACGAACTCGTGAAACAGCCGGATGGCAGCTACAAGATCAACGGCGTGATGATTTTGCAGTCGGCGTCGGGACCGGCCATCTGAGACACCGGTCCGCTGGCGGCCATCAGACCGGGGGAAGGTCCCCTCGCCGCCAGGTTTCCTGCGTTTCGGCCATGAAGTCAGCGAAGCGACCTTCTTCGATCGCCAGGCGAATTCCGGCCATCAGTTCCTGATAGTAGGCCAGATTGTTCCAGCTGAGCAGCATGCCGCCGAGCGATTCGTTCGAGCGGATCAGATGGTGCAGATAGGCACGCGAATAGTCGCGCGTCGCAGGGCAAGAGGATTGCTCGTCGAGCGGGCGCATGTCTTCGGCGTGACGGGCATTGCGCAGGTTGATGCGGCCGTGGCGCGTGAACGCGAGGCCGTGGCGTCCCGAGCGGGTCGGCATCACGCAGTCGAACATGTCGATGCCCTCGGCGACCGACCGCAGGATGTCGTCTGGCGTACCGACGCCCATCAGGTAACGGGGCTTGTCCACCGGCATGATCGGGCAGGTAATGTCGAGCATGCGCAGCATTACCTCCTGCGGCTCGCCGACGGCGAGACCGCCCACCGCATAGCCCTTGAGATCGAGGCCCTTCAGCGCTTCAGCCGAGCGTTCGCGCAGCTTCGGGATATCGCCGCCCTGCACGATACCGAACATCGCCTTGCCCGGCTGGTCGCCGAAGGCGACCTTGCAGCGCTCGGCCCAACGCAGCGACATTTCCATCGCGCGCTCGATTTCCTTTGGCTCGGCCGGCAGCGCCACGCATTCGTCGAGCTGCATCTGGATGTCGCTGTCGAGCAAGCCTTGAATCTCGATCGAGCGCTCCGGCGACATATGGAAGAGCGCGCCATCGACGTGGCTCTTGAAGGTGACGCCCTGCTCGTCGAGCTTGCGAAGGCCCGCCAGCGACATGACCTGGAAGCCGCCCGAATCCGTCAGGATCGGGCCCTGCCAGCGGATCAGGCCATGCAGACCGCCGAGCCGCGCGACGCGTTCGGCGCCTGGGCGCAGCATCAGGTGGTAGGTATTGCCGAGAATGATGTCGGCGCCAAGATCCTTCACCTGGTCGAGATACATCGCCTTGACCGTGCCGACGGTACCGACGGGCATGAAGGCCGGTGTGCGGATCGTGCCGCGCGGCATGGACACTTCGCCGCGACGGGCCTTGCCGTCGGTCTTGTGTAGCTTGAACTGGAAGGTCTCGGTCATTTAGTCTTTCCGGAAAAGCAGGCTGGCGTCGCCATAGGAATAGAAGCGGTACCCGGTTTCGATCGCGTGCGCGTAGGCCGCGCGCATCGTGTCCAGGCCGCTGAAGGCCGAAACCAGCATGAACAGCGTTGATTTCGGCAGATGGAAATTGGTCATCAGCATGTCCACCGCGCGGAAGCGGTAGCCGGGCGTGATGAAGATACCCGTCGGACCGGACCAGGACTTGACCGTGCCGTCTTCCGAGGTGGCGCTTTCGATCAACCGCAGCGAGGTCGTGCCGACGCAGACGATGCGCCCGCCCCTCGCCTTGACGGCGTTCAGCCTCTCGGCGGTCCGGGCATCGACGTGGCCGATCTCCTGGTGCATCACGTGGTCGTCGGTATCATCAGCCTTGACCGGCAGGAACGTGCCCGCACCCACATGCAGCGTCACGAAGTGGCGCTCGATGCCGGCCTCGTCGAGCTTGGCGAAAAGACGGTCGGTGAAATGCAGACCGGCGGTCGGCGCCGCAACGGCGCCCTCCTCTCGGGCATACATGGTCTGGTAGTCGGCGCGGTCCTGCGCATCCTCGGCGCGCTTGGAGGCGATGTAAGGCGGCAAGGGAATGTGGCCGACCGCCATGATCGCCTCGTCAAGCGAGGGACCCGAGAGATCGAAGCGCAGCGTCACTTCGCCGGCATCGCCCTTTTCCTCGACGGTCGCGTCGAGCGTTCCGAGAAAGCAGCTTGAGCCACCGTGGCCGAAGGCAATGCGGTCGCCGACCTTGAGGCGTCGTGCCGGGCGGGCGAAAGCCTTCCAGCGGTCGGGTGCGACCCGCATATGCAGCGTCAGCGAAACTTGCGTCGCGATCTCCTCGCCGCGGCGGCGGATGCCTTCGAGCTGCGCCGGGATCACCTTGGTGTCGTTGAAGACAAGCGCGTCGCCTTCCCTCAGGAACGACGGCAGGTCGAGCACGCCCCTGTCCGCAAGAACGTCGGCGCCATCGGGGCGCACCACGAGCATACGGGCGCTGTCGCGCGGGCTTGCGGGCCGAAGCGCAATCGAAGTTTCCGGGAGGTCGAAGTCGAACAGGTCTACGCGCATTGTTATCTTCAGACAAAAGCAAACCCGCCCCGGCGCAGTTGGCGACCGGGGCGGGTTCGTGCATTAGCGCAAATCAGGCGTCTGCGGCAACCCGCATCGTGACGATCGTATCGGGATCGCGCACCGGCTCGCCGCGCTTGATCTTGTCGATGTTGTCCATGCCTTCGATGACCTGGCCCCAGACAGAGTACTGCTTGTTGAGCCACGGCGCGTCGGTGAAGCAGATGAAGAACTGCGAGTTGGCCGAGTTCGGCATCTGGCTACGGGCCATCGAGCACGTGCCGCGAACGTGGCTGACGTTCGAGAATTCGGCCTTCAGGTCCGGCTTTGAGGAGCCGCCCATGCCGGCGCGGGCCGGGTTGAAGTGCTCGCCGCCGGTCTTGCCGTACTGCACGTCGCCGGTCTGGGCCATGAAGTCCTCGATCACGCGGTGGAATACCACGCCGTCATAGGCGCCTTCGCGGGCCAGTTCCTTGATGCGGGCGACATGCCCCGGAGCGACGTCGGGCAGAAGCTCGATGACGACTTTGCCCTTGGTGGTCTCCAGGATGATCGTGTTTTCCGGATCCTTGATCTCGGCCATGGGTTTTCTCCTTCTGTTGATTTTACTTGCCGACCTTGACGCTGATCATGCGGTCGGGATCGGTGACGGAGCCGTTGTTGGCGTCGTCGCCGAGCTTGATCTTATCGACATTCTCCATGCCGGAGACGACCTTGCCGACGACCGTGTACTGGCCGTTGAGGAAGTCGCCCGGGGCGAACATGATGAAGAACTGCGAATTCGCGCTGTTCGGGTCCTGCGAGCGGGCCATGCCGACCGTGCCGCGTTCAAACGGGACTTCGGAGAACTCTGCCGGGACGTCCGGACGCGACGAACCGCCGGTGCCGGCAGCCTGCGGCTGGTAGCCGTTTTCCATGTCGCCATACTGCACGTCGCCGGTCTGGGCCATGAAGCCCTTGATCACGCGGTGGAAAGCGACGTTGTCGTATTCACCGGCCGCGGCCAGCGCCTTGATCTGCTCGACATGCTTCGGCGCGATGTCAGGCCTGAGTTCGACGACGACCGGACCATCCTTGAGCGTGATGGTGATGAAGTTGTCGGCCGCTTGCGCAAGCGCCGTGCCTGTGAAGGAGGCAAGCGCGATTGCGCCGGCAAATGCGAGGTGGAGGATTTTCATGGTTTCTCCCTGCGTGGTGAATTTGGGGCCGCCCGTCAGGTACGGCGTTTGGCCTGCAGTGCTTCGTAGACGGACTTGGGCACGAAGGCACTGACGTCGCCGCCCATGGCCGCGATCTGGCGGACCAATGTGGCCGTAATGGGCCGTGATGCCGTGCCCGCCGGCAAGAACAAGGTCTGGATATCCGGCGCCATCTGCCGGTTCATCCCGGCCATCTGCATCTCGTAGTCGAGGTCGGTGCCATCGCGAAGGCCGCGCACAAGCAGCTTTGCGCCGCGCTCCCGCGCCGCATCGACGACCAGATTGTCGAAGGAAACGACATCGATGTCGCCTGCCCTGTCCGGCAGAAATTCCTGGAGCGAGCGGCGGATGAGCTCGGCGCGTTCGTCGAAGGAGAAGAGTGGTGCTTTGCCGGGGTGGATGCCGATCGCGACGATGACTTTCGCCGCCACGTTCAGCGCCTGCACGAGCACATCGAGATGCCCGTTCGTCATCGGATCGAAGGAGCCGGGATAAAATGCCGTGGTCATCGCACCTGTTTCCGTTTGGTGAAGCCTTTTGTCACGGACGGCGACAGATCGCAAGAGTTGTACGGCCCTTGGCCCTGTTCCCTGGGAAACAGCGGGACAGAAAGAATGAATGCTAGATGAATGCCATGTTCAACGGTGCTTCACAGCAAAGACGTTAAGTGTAGTGCCAGTAACAACGGAACTTTTTTGAACGTACTGCCGTTTAGGATGCGAAAGGATTACGGCTATGGGACTTGCTCTGTTTTCGATGGCGATGTTTTTCGCGATGATCTTTGCGACGATACATGGACTGCGCAACGAGTCCCGTGACCGGCGCGAGCGCTACGCGACACAGAAAATCTTCCGTTGATGGAGGGCACTATGGCCACCCTATTCATGATCGCGGCAGCGGTCATCAGTCTCGTATTCTTGATCGACTTTGCCCGGACGATACGCGACCTCCAGCGCGATCGCCAGGGTTCGGAACGGCTCGACGGCTTTAACGTCTAGCAGTTCCAAAGCTTCGTAAAACGAAGCGTGGTAGTAAGCGGCCGTCGTTCCCTTCCCCTGAGGCGACCGCCATTGTAAGCCGGACGGCATCCCCTGCCCGTCCGGCTTTTTCTTTGCTCTTCTTCGCCCCAAGTCAGGCGCCCTTGGCGGCAGCCTTCGCCGTTATCTCGCCGAGCATCCGGAAGAAGCGCCAGTTCAACAGCACCGCGGCGGCTGCAAGCCCGAGGACGAAGCCGAACCACACGCCGATCCCGCCGAAATTGAAGGGAAAGGCAAAGAGCCAGGCGCAGACGAAGCCGATCGGCCAATAAGAAACCATCGCCAGCAGCATCGGCACCTTGGTGTCCTTCAGGCCGCGCAGCATGCCGGCGGCGATCGCCTGCATGCCATCGACGAGCTGAAACGCACCGGCAATGACAATGAGCGGAGCCGCGAAGGCAAGCACCGCCGCAGCGTCCGGACGGGCTGTGTCGAGATAAAGGGCAGCCAGTTGGCTGGGGAAGAATGCGAAGATGGCGCTGCCGACAATGGCAAAGCCGGCGCCGAGCACCAGCGAAGCGATCGCCGCGCGCCGAACGCCCAGGAGGTCACCGCGGCCATAGGCAAGCCCGACCCGCACCGTGGCGGCCTGCGCAAGCCCGAGCGGGATCATGAAGGCCATCGAGGCGAATTGCAGCGCGATGCCGTGCGCCGCAAGCTCGACCGTGCCGATCGTGCCCATCAGCAGCGAGGCGACGGTGAACAGGCTGACCTCGGCAAGGATCGTCAGCGAAATCGGAATTCCGAGAAAAACGACTTCGCGGAAGGCGACCCAGTCGGGCCGCCAGAAGCGGACGAAGAGTTCGTACTGGTTGAGCTCCGGCTTGCTCTTGATATAGCCGATCGTCAACGCCGCGCCGAGCACGGCAACGCCAAGCGCTGCGACCGCCGCACCGAAGATTCCGAGTTTCGGGAAGCCGAAGTGGCCGAAGATCAGCACGTAGCAGAGCGCGGCATTGAGCACGAGCGTCGCCAGCGTGACATAGAGAATGATCCCTGCCCTCTCCAGGCCACTTAGGAGGGCCCTCAGCACCATGAAGATGAGACCGGGGAAGATCGCCCATTGCGCGATGCGGACATATTCTCCTGCAAGGGCTGCGACCTTGGGCTGTTGGCCGGCAAATAGCAGGATCGGCTCGGCCATCCAGAGGATCGGCGCGGTCAACAGGCCGTAGAGCATCACCACCCACATGCCCATGCGCACCGAGCGGCGCACCGAAACCTTGTCGCCACGGCCGACGGCCTGTGCTGCCATCGGCACCACCGCATTGGCAAATCCGTTGCCGAAAACATAGACGGTGAAATACATCTGGGTCGCGAGGATGATCGCCGCGAGCTCGGTGGCGCCGAGCTTACCGACCATCAGGACGTCCGTCGTGTTGATCGCGAGCTGCGCAAGCTGCGCACCGATGAACGGCACGCCCAGATAGAAGCTCGCGCGATAGTGCGTCCGCCAGGAATTGTCGGTCGTCAACGGTATCGGGCTCGCATTCGCGGTCAGCATGGCAGATTCCTGGCAGTCAATGCGGCTCCGGGCCGCAACCGAAGATCGGGGGGAGGAATCCGGAAATAGAATACCGTCGGGCAAAGAGCCAGCAGCAAGGGCGAGGTTGCTCAAAGTTTCATCGATAGATCACGAAAATTGATCAATTTCCGTGCAATCGTGGCCGCTCCATCGCCTCTGGCTCGTCCGGCGCTACGGCGTCGGCCGGCCCGACATTCTCCGCGCCTTGCGGTCCGACCGCCCTGCTTCTCGGTATCTTCAGGAAGAACACGATAAGCGCGCCGACGAGGAAGCAACTGGCGAGCGCATAGGGCGCGCCGGCAAAGGCGACGGGCGCGGCAGGGCTGGTGAAATAACCGAAGGCCTGGGTGAAGATCAACGGACCGATGATCGTGGTGATGCTGCCGATGCTGGTCAGCGCGCCCTGAAGCTCGCCTTGTGCCGACGACGGCACGTGGGCCGCGGCGATACTGCGCAGCGGCGGATCGGCGAGGCTTTCGAGCGCGGTCGCGATGATCACCGCATAGATCATCCACCCCTGCCAGGCGCCGGCATAGCCGATGGCTCCGAGCGTGGTGAAGGTCAGGCCGAGCACGGCCGTGCGCCACTCCCCAAGCCGCGGCACCACGCGCGGCAGGATGACGGCCATGACGAAGGCACCGCCGATACCGAAGATCCCGAGCGAAAGTCCGATCTGCCCCTCGCTCCAGCCGTAGCGGTAGCTGGAAACGAAGGACCAGACGGCCGGATAGACCGAATGGGCAAGCCAAAAGAGAAAGAACACCAGCCCCACCCAGCCGATGCCGGGGTAATTGCGCATCTGCTTGAGGGCGCCGAGCGGGTTGGCGCGTTTCCACTCGAACCGGCGGCGGTTGGCGCTGTCGAGTGTCTCGGGCAGCAGGAATACGCCAAGGATAAAGTTGACGAAGGACAGCGCTGCCGCGCCGTAGAACGGGACCCGCGGGCCGAGTTCGCCAAGCAGACCGCCAAGCACCGGCCCGAGCGCGAAGCCGGTACCAAAGGCAATGCCGATCAGCCCGAAATTCTTGGCTCGGTTCCCGTCATGACTGATGTCGGCGATGTAGGCCGATGCCGTGCCGAAGCTGGCGCCGCTGACGCCGGCGAGTACACGACCGATGAACAGCATCCAGTAGCTGGTGGCGAGCGCGCAGATCAGGTTGTCGAGCGCGAAGGTGAAGACGGATGCGAGCAGCACCGGGCGGCGGCCGAATCGATCGCTGAGATTGCCGATCAGCGGCGCAAAGAGAAACTGCATCGCCGCATATACGAGCAGCAGCCATCCACCGTCGATCGCCGCCTCGCTGACATTGGCGCCGGTCAATTCCTCGAGATAGGCCGGCAGCACCGGCACGATGATTGCGATGCCGATGATATCGAGAAACAGGATGAGGAAGACGAGGAACAGGCCGCGTCGCACAAATTTCTCGTCGCGCATGCGATCCCTCCCCGGCGGCCTGCCCCGGGAAAAGAGACAGAACGTGAACAACGCTACCAATTTAGGTGTAACGGATCATTTCGCACGAAACAATCCGTGAACGTCCCAAATTTTCTGATGGGACTATCGCAATGGTTGATAGGTCGGGCCGCTTACAGCCCATGCCTCAGCGGTGGTCCCGCCGCTGTTCGCGCTTCAGGAAGTCCACGAAGGCACGCAACGCCGCCGGCATATGCTTGCGGCTTGCATAATAGAGAAGCGGACCGGAGAAGCTCGTCGTCCACGCCTCAAGGATGAGCATCAGGCGCCCTGCGGCGACCGCGGGCGCGATGAATTCCTCGAAGGTCCGGATCACGCCAAGGCCGTCGATGGCCGCCCCGAGTTCGAGATCGATCGTGTTGGCGGTGACGACGGCTGGCGGCGCGATCGTCAGCGCCGCCTCGCCCTCGCCGAACTCCCAGGGAAGCGAGAAGCCGCTGGCGAAGCGGTGGCGAATGCAGGCGTGTTCAAGCAGGTCGCGCGGATGGCCGGGCACGCCGCGCCTTGCGAGATAATCCGGCGCCGCGGCGGTGACATAACGCTGGCGGCTCGGCCCGATCGGGATCGCGATCATGTCGCGCTCGACGCGTTCCTCGTAGCGGACGCCCGCATCGAAACCGGCAGCGAGGACATCGACGAAACCGTCCTCCGCCGTCACCTCCAGGGAAATTGCCGGGTGCTCGCGCAAGAACCGGCCGATGATCGGTGGTAGAATTTCGCGCGCGACGATGGTCGGAACGTTCAGTTTTAGCGTTCCCGCCGGACTGTCGCGCATCTCGTTGACCTGATCGAGCGCACCGGCGATCTCGCCGAGGGCCGGCGTCAGCCGATCGAGCAGCCGCGTGCCTGCCTCCGTCAGGGTAACGCTGCGGGTCGTGCGGTTGAGCAGGCGCACCTGCAGCTTCGCTTCAAGGCGGCGGAGCGCCTCGCTCAGCGCCGACGCGGAAACGCCGCGCTTCTTCGCAGCCGCGCGGAAGCTCCGCGCCGCGGCCACTGCGGTGAAGGCATCGAGATCGGCAAGCGGCAAGTCGCTCATTGTGCGGAATTTCGTACAAGTCGTTCGATTGAGATCGGATTATCGCACGGCATCGGACGAAGTAAACAGGAGACCGAGCAAACGGCCGGCTGGTTTTCGGCCTTGTCGAAGGAGAACGAAGATGGATTACGTTTCACTCGGAAAGTCCGGTCCCTCGGTTTCGGCGCTCGGCCTCGGTTGCATGGGCATGTCCGGCATGTACGGCCCTGCGGACCTGGCCGAAAGCATCGCCACGATCCATGCAGCGCTGGAAGCCGGCATCACGCTGCTCGACACCGGCGATTTCTACGGCATGGGTCACAACGAGATGCTGATCGGCGAAGCGTTGAAGGGCGGAAGGCGCGACAGGGCGCTGCTGAGCGTGAAGTTCGGCGCCCTGCGCGATGCCGCCGGCAACTGGTTGGGCTACGATTGCCGGCCCAAGGCCGTTCGCAATTTTCTCGCCTACACGCTGCAGAGGCTCGGCGTCGACCATATCGACATCTATCGTCCCGCCCGGCTCGACCCGGATGTGCCGATCGAGGACACCATTGGCGCAATCGCCGATCTGGTGAAGGCGGGTTACGTCAGGCATGTCGGCCTCTCGGAAGTCGGATCAGAAACCATCCGGCGTGCGGCGGCCGTGCATCCGATCGTCGACCTGCAGATCGAGTATTCGCTGATTTCGCGCGGCATCGAGGATGAAATCCTGCCGACCTGCCGCGAACTCGGTATCGGCATCACCGCCTACGGCGTCCTTTCACGCGGGCTGATCAGCGGCCATTGGCAGAAAGGCGCGGCCGGCAAGGGCGATTTCCGCGCCATGAGCCCGCGGTTTCAGGAAGGCAACATCGATCGAAACCTCGCCCTCGTCGAGGCTTTGAGACGAATCGCCGAAGGCAAGGGCGTGTCGGTGGCACAGATCGCGATCGCTTGGGTTGCGGCCAAGGGCAAGGACATCGTGCCGCTCGTCGGCGCGCGGCGGCGCGATCGACTGGCAGAGGCCCTGTCGTCGCGCGACGTCCATCTCAGCGCAGACGATCTGGCGGTGATCGAACAGTCAGTGCCGAAGAATGCGGCAGCCGGCGCGCGGTATCCAGAAGCCCAGCTCGCCCACATGGACAGCGAGCGCTAAGCCACAAACGAAAGGGCCGGCAGACAAGCCGGCCCTTTCGAATGATTCTGGTTCAAAGAAATCAGGCCGCGCCCGAGAAAGTATCACAGGCCGTCATCTTGCCGCTGTCGAAGCCGCGCTTGAACCAGCGCATGCGCTGCTCGGAGGTCCCGTGATTGAAGCTCTCGGGAACGACATAGCCCTGCATGCGCTTCTGCAGCGTATCATCGCCGATCTGGGTGGCCGCGTTCAGCGCCTCTTCAAGGTCGCCCTGTTCGAGCAGGCCCTTCTGCTGGGTATACTTGCCCCAGACACCGGCGAAGCAATCGGCCTGCAGTTCGACGCGCACCGACATCTGGTTGGCTTCGGTCTCGCTCATCGACTGGCGCATCTGGTTGAACTTCGGCAGAACGCCGATCAGGTTCTGGACATGATGGCCGACCTCATGCGCGACGACATAGGCCTGGGCGAAATCGCCGGCCGCATCGAACTTCTGCGCGAGTTCGTCGAAGAAGCTCATGTCGAGATAGACCTTGCGGTCGCCCGGGCAATAGAACGGCCCGGAGGCAGCCGAAGCAAAGCCGCAGGCAGAACGCACCTGGCCACGGAAAAGCACCATCTTCGGCTCTTCATACTGCTGGCCGTTTGCCTGGAAGATGCCGTTCCAGGTGTCTTCAGTCTCGGCGAGCACCGTCGCCATGAACTGCTTCATTTCCTCTTCCTGAGCGGATCCGCGCGGTGCCGGCGAACCATCGCTCTGCTCGAAGCCCGGCATCTGCACCTGGCCGCCGCCGCCTTCCAGCACCTGCAGCATGTCGATGCCCATGGCCTTGAGAATGAAATAGAGCACGACGAGGAAGATAATCGTACCGAAGCTCATACCGCCTCCGGCGCGCCGCATGCCGCCGCCACCGCCTGGCATGCGGAAACCGCCCCCGCGCCCAAACGGGTTGCCGCCACCGGGGCTCGCGCCGCGCTGGTCTTCGATATTGTCGGATTGGCGGCGGCCCTTCCATTCCATGATCTATCCTCCCCGGCCTCTGAAAGGCGTTGTCGGTCTGCTCTTTTATAAGACGGCCCGAACGTCGATGTAAAACGCAATCGCGCCCCGTAAGTTCGCGATCTCACCAATCTTTTTGACAAGGCGACCACTGCGCCAAGGCGCAGCCGGGCAGCCGGGCAGCCGGGCAGCCGGGCCGCCGGCCCGACCGGCCGCCCTCTCTTGAACAGCCGCGCTCGCCTTGACGCAAACCTGCTTTGCGGCTCCTATGCCCATGCGGACAGGGCGAGGAGGCAGGGCGATGAAGGCATTGCGGCTCGAAGGAATCGGTCAGCTGCGGGTCGCAGAAGTGCCAAAGCCCCTACCCGGCCCGGACGATCTGCTGGTGCGGGTCGAAGCCTGCGGCATCTGCGGCACGGACCGGCATCTGCTGCACGGCGAATTCCCCTCGACCCCGCCGGTGACGCTCGGCCACGAATTCTGCGGCATCGTCGAGGCGGTGGGAAGCAGGGTCTCCGATATCGCAATCGGCGCGAGAATCACCGGCGACCCCAACATCGCTTGCGGTATCTGTCCGCAATGTACCGCGGGGCGCATCAATCTCTGCCGCAATCTCCGGGCGATCGGCATCCATCGTGATGGTGGTTTTGCCGAGTACGTGGTTATGCCCCGCAAGCAGGCCCATGACATACCACTGAGCCTCGACCCCGTTCATGGCGCCTTCTGCGAGCCGCTCGCCTGCTGCCTGCATGGCGTGGATATGGCGGGCATTCGCGCCGGCTCCTCCGTCGTCGTCCTTGGCGGCGGTGTGATCGGCCTACTGGTCGTGCAGCTCGTCCGCCTCGCCGGCGCAACGACGGTCATTCTTTCCACACGACAGGCGGCAAAGCGCCGTCTTGCCGAAGAGGTCGGCGCAACGGCGACGATCGATCCTTCCTCTGCCGATATCATCGAACAGATCGCCGGTGACACCGGGCTCGTTCCCGGCGGGGTCGATGTCGTCATCGAATGCGCCGGCGTTGCCGAAACCGTCACGCAGTCGACTCGCCTTGCCAGGTCCGGTGGCACCGTCGTGATCCTCGGCGTCATGCCGAAGGGCGAGACCGTGGAAATCGAACCGTTCGACATTCTCTTTCGCGAACTGCGGGTGCTCGGATCCTTCATCAACCCCTTCGTCCACCGCCGTGCAGCAGACCTCGTCGCCTCGGGCGCCATCGAGATCGACAAGCTGATTTCGCGGCAAGTGACGCTCGGCGAAGCAGCCGACGTCATTGCGCATCCGCCGGCGGCCGGAGAGGTCAAGGTTCTCGTCATCCCCGGCCGCCCCTGACATTCCCGGCGCTGTTTCGCCGCGCGCGAAGCGCGCTGCATGGCCGGAGGTGCGCAAATATGGCTGGTTCCTGTCGATTCCGGAATTTTCGGGGTTTCGCTTGCAGAAACATTTGCCTATAAGCCGCTTCTAGCCTGAAAAGACCCATCAATGCGTGCCCGGCCGGTGACCTCCCACCTCGGCCGGTTTTTCGCGCAGCTAGAAACGGATGATCGACCATGCCGAAGCGCCAAGATATCAAGTCCATTCTTATCATCGGCGCGGGGCCGATCGTCATCGGTCAGGCTTGCGAATTCGACTATTCCGGCACCCAGGCCTGTAAGGCGCTGAAGGAGGAAGGCTACCGCGTCATCCTCGTCAACTCCAACCCGGCGACGATCATGACCGACCCGGGTCTGGCCGACGCAACCTATGTCGAGCCGATCACCCCTGAAGTCGTCGCCAAGATCATCGCCAAGGAGCGCCCGGACGCGCTGCTGCCGACCATGGGCGGCCAGACCGCGCTCAACACGGCGCTCTCGCTGCGCCGCATGGGCGTTCTCGACCGCTACAATGTCGAGATGATCGGCGCCAAGCCGGACGCCATCGACAAGGCCGAAGACCGCGCCCTCTTCCGCGAAGCCATGGCGAAGATCGGCCTCGAAACGCCGAAGTCGCGGCTGGCGAATGCCACCGACATCAAGGACCATGACCGCAAGACGCACGAGGCCGAGCGCGCCGAACTGAAGAGCCGGCTTTCCGGCGCCGAGCTCGACAAGGCGCTCGATGACCTCGAGAACCAGTGGAACCTTGGCGAAGGCGACCGCAAGCAGCGCTACATGAACCACGCGATGGCGATTGCCGCGCAGGCGCTTGACGATGTTGGCCTGCCCGCCATCATCCGTCCGTCCTTCACGCTCGGCGGTACCGGCGGCGGCATTGCTTATAACCGCACGGAATTCTTCGACATCGTCGGCAGCGGTCTCGATGCGTCGCCGACCACCGAAGTGCTGATCGAAGAATCGGTGCTCGGCTGGAAGGAGTACGAGATGGAAGTGGTCCGCGACACGGCGGACAACTGCATCATCATCTGCTCGATCGAAAACATCGACCCGATGGGCGTGCACACCGGTGATTCGATCACCGTTGCGCCGGCGCTGACGCTGACCGATAAAGAATATCAGATCATGCGCAACGCCTCGATCGCGGTTCTGCGCGAGATCGGCGTCGAGACCGGCGGCTCGAACGTGCAGTTCGCCGTCAATCCGAAGGACGGCCGTCTCGTCGTCATCGAAATGAACCCGCGCGTGTCGCGCTCGTCGGCCCTCGCCTCCAAGGCGACCGGCTTCCCGATTGCCAAGATCGCGGCGAAGCTTGCGATCGGTTACACCCTCGACGAACTCGACAACGACATCACCGGCGGCGCGACCCCGGCCTCGTTCGAACCGTCGATCGACTACGTCGTCACCAAGATCCCGCGCTTCGCCTTTGAAAAGTTCCCGGGCGCATCGCCGGTTCTGACCACCGCCATGAAGTCGGTCGGCGAAGTCATGGCGATCGGCCGTACCTTTGCCGAATCGCTGCAGAAGGCGCTGCGCGGCCTCGAGACCGGCCTTACCGGCCTCGACGAAATCGAAATCCCCGACATGGACGAGAACGGCGATGGCCGTAACGCCATTCGTGCGGCGATCGGCACGCCGACGCCGGACCGACTGCGCATGGTTGCGCAGGCGCTGCGCTTTGGCATGAGCGAAGCCGAGGTTCACGAGGCGAGCAAGATCGACCCATGGTTCATCGCCCAGTTCAAGGCGATCGTCGACATGGAAGCACGCATCCGCGAGCACGGCCTGCCTGCTGATGCCGAGAACCTGCGCATGCTGAAGGCGATGGGCTTCTCCGACGCCCGCCTGGCAACGCTCGGCGGCAAGCGCCCGAAGGAAGTGGCGGAACTGCGCAATGCGCTTAATGTCCGCCCGGTCTACAAGCGCATCGACACCTGCGCTGCCGAATTCGCCTCGCCGACCGCCTACATGTACTCGACCTACGAAACGCCTTTCGTCGGTGCCGCCCGCTCGGAAGCTGAAGTGTCCGACCGCAAGAAGGTCGTCATTCTCGGCGGCGGTCCGAACCGCATCGGTCAGGGCATCGAGTTCGACTATTGCTGCTGCCACGCCGCCTTCGCGCTGAAGGATGCCGGCTACGAAGCGATCATGATCAACTGCAACCCGGAAACGGTCTCGACCGACTACGACACCTCCGACCGCCTCTACTTCGAGCCGCTGACGGCCGAAGATGTAATTGAGATCATGCGCGCCGAGCAGGAAAAGGGCGAACTCGTCGGCGTCATCGTCCAGTTCGGTGGCCAGACGCCGCTGAAGCTCGCCGAAGCGCTGGAAAAGAACGGCATCCCGATCCTCGGCACGGCACCCGACGCGATCGACCTTGCCGAAGACCGCGACCGCTTCCAGAAGCTTCTGATGAAGCTCGACCTCAACCAGCCGAACAATGGCATTGCCTACTCGGTCGAGCAGGCCCGCCTCGTCGCTGCCGAAATCGGCTTCCCGCTGGTCGTGCGCCCGTCCTACGTTCTCGGCGGCCGCGCCATGCAGATCATCCATTCGGAAAGCATGCTGCAGAGCTACCTGCTCGACACGGTTCCGGGCCTCGTTCCTGAGGACATCAAGCAGCGCTATCCGAACGACAAGACCGGCCAGATCAACACGCTGCTCGGCAAGAACCCGCTGCTCTTCGACAGCTACCTGACCAACGCCACGGAAGTCGACGTGGACTGCCTGTGCGACGGCAAGGATGTCTTCGTCTCGGGCATTATGGAGCATATCGAGGAAGCCGGCATCCACTCGGGCGACAGCGCCTGCTCGCTGCCGGTACACACGCTCGACAAGGACATGGTCGACGAACTCGAGCGCCAGACGGCAGCCCTTGCCAAGGCGCTCAATGTCGGCGGCCTGATGAACGTGCAGTTCGCGATCAAGGACGGCACGATCTACGTGCTCGAAGTCAACCCGCGCGCTTCGCGTACCGTACCCTTCGTCGCCAAGACGATCGGTGCACCGATCGCGAAGATCGCGGCCCGCGTCATGACCGGCGAAGCGCTCGATGTCGCGATCGCCGCCTATGGCGAAAAGCCGGATCCGCGCAACCTCAAGCACATCGCGGTCAAGGAAGCAGTCTTCCCGTTCGCACGTTTCCCCGGCGTCGATACGCTGCTTGGCCCGGAAATGCGCTCGACCGGCGAAGTCATCGGTCTCGACACCGACTATGCACTGGCCTTTGCCAAGTCGCAGCTCGGCGCCGGCGTCGACCTGCCGCGCGATGGAACAGTGTTCGTTTCGGTGCGCGACGAGGACAAGACCCGGGTGTTGCCGGCAATCCGCATCCTCGTCGACATCGGCTTCAAGGTCATGGCGACCAGCGGCACGGCTCGATTCCTCGGTGAACACGGCATTGCCGCCACCAAGATCAACAAGGTTCAGGAAGGTCGTCCGCACGTCGAGGATGCGATCCGCAACCGTCACGTTCAGCTCGTCATCAACACGACGGACGGCAACAAGGCGATCTCGGACTCCAAGTCGCTGCGCCGCGCCACGCTGATGCAAAAGGTGCCCTACTACACCACCATGTCCGGTGCTGAAGCGGCTGCGCACGCAATCAAGGCTCTGAAGGCAGGCAGCCTCGAAGTGCGCCCGCTGCAGAGCTACTTCAAGGCCTAAGAAAGACCGCGGCGCGCGAAACCCTCGCGCGCCGCCGCCATCCCCGAGGGTGTGATGCGCTTCAACAGCCCGCCCCTCCGCTGAACGCCGCATGAACGACCGGTTCAGCCTGCATTCCCCCGGCACATGTTTCTATGACCCTGCGCACTGAGAGATCGGCGGCTTCGCCGGTGGGCGCGACATGGGGCAAGATCGTGCAACTCTATTTCTTTGATTTGCTGTGGGGCGACGAGCACTTCGTCGATGAAGACGGTATCAGCCATTTCGACGAGGGATCGGCCCTCTATTACGGCCAGCGGATCGCAGACAAGATCGGCCGCGATGCCGATTATGGTTCGCTGAAGGTCCAGGTCCGTTCCAGCAACCGCAGGCTGCTGGCAACAATCGTGCCCTCCATCGGCCGCGGCGCCGAACAGCGGGCTCTGCTTGCCCGCCGCCAGGTCGGCGCCTCTCTCTACGCTGCAGCCTGAAGCAGCGCCACGAGCAAAGCGCAGGAACATCCATCCTGCGCTTGATCACACTGTTAGTCTGCCGCCAGGGCCTCGGCAGCAGTTCTGCCCCGATCACGACGCGCGTGGCTCGCTGCGAGCCGCACGGTTCTGACGCCCAGATACAGAGAAGCCGTGGAGATCAGGAACGCGACGACGAAAACCGTGAACAAGGCGGCGTGCATCGTGGCAACGTTCGCCTTCTCGTCGAAACCGCGAAGATTGGCCGTCAGCCCGCAGATCGCCGCGCCGATCGCATAACCGGCCGACTGCAACGTCGGCAGAAACGCTGAGGTCTTGTCCCGCTCTCCTCGCAAGGAGACGTCCATCATCAGCTGGCTGAGCGTGCCCCACGACATGCCGAACCCGGCCCCGACCGCGATCTGGCTCGGGAAGACCAGCCGGTAATCGTCGATCGCGAAGGCGATCATCAGACCGGCAAGCCCGAGGCTGAGAAGCGCAGGTCCCGCAGGGATGAGCTTCACGCGCAGAGCGTGCGAGTGCAGGCTTGCAACGGCGATAGCGGTCACACTCCAGGAGATCGCCATCAATGCCGCCGAAAAACCGGCGGCCGTGGGGCTGAAATTCCAGACATGTTGCAGGCCATAAATGAGGTACACCGAGCCGGACGCTTGAGCGAGGGGCATCAGCAGCACGACCCAAAGTCCGGTGCCGAGCGGTTTTGTGAGCTGAAAGGCGCCCGCGGGCAGGATCGGATGCTCCGCCCGACGGTCGGTTGCGACGGCCGCCCAGAGGATGGTCAGCGCCGTCGCCAGCGCCGCCGCCATCAAGGGGACGCTGCTCGCCGTATTTGAGACCGATATCAGCAATATGCCGGAACCGACCACGGTCAGCCGCAGCAGCGGGATTGGACGAGGCGTGTCGGTCGATGGCACCTTGCGTGCCGGTACGATCAGCAGAACGAGCGCAACGAAGATGACGGTTGCGGGAACGTTGACGGCGAAAGCCACCCGCCATGACCAGTGTTCCGTCAGGAATCCGGACACGAGTGGCCCGCCAAAGGCCGCCGTTGCCCAGACGATGGCCTCGGCTCCGAATACCTTTGGGACCAGGCGCGGCGGGAAGAGTTCGGGAATCAGCGCGTAGCAGACCGCAGCAATGATCCCCTCGCCGAATCCCTGAAACACGCGACCGGCGAGGACCTGCGGCATGCTGCCGGCGGCGGTCGCGATGAGGGTGCCGACGACAAAGATGAGCGCGGCCGTAATCAGCGTCCCGCGTGCGCCGAACCTTGACTTGAGCGTGGCGGCAACAGCGCCGCCAAGAATGGCAAAGACGAGATAGAGCGTGACGGCCCAGGACAACAGCGTAGCGCCGCCGATCTCTTCGACGGCTGTGGGCAGCGCGGTCGCTACGAAAAACTCGTTGAATGCGAACAACGCGACCCCGAGGCAAAGGGCAGCCGTCGTCGCCAGATAGTCCGGCCGCAACAGTTCGCTCCAGCGGCCGTCCTCCTGAAGTGCGGTATTGCCCCCGCCTGCCTTGGTTTCGTCCCTCGCCAGAACCATGCCCAACGTTCCTCGCTGCTATCTCTTCGGAACACCTTTGTTACGACCTCAACCGCGGTTGAGGTAAAGCGCTTTCTGCGTAGCTTGCCACCCCATCGCTTCCCCCACAAGTTGCAGTCGCCTCTCAGGGTTCGGTGGATGATGGCGAAATATCTGGCTTTCGCGCTTCCGTTTCTGCTATAACCAAGGTTCGAAGTTTCGGACGGTTCCGGCGTTTACGCGCCGGAGACCGTTTTCTTTTGCGTTGGCGCCGCCCTAAGGGCGGCGCCTCGTGCTTGATGAAGGACATTGAAATGGTCGAAAAAGTGCCGATGACACAGGGCGGATTCGTCAACCTGCAGGAGGAGCTGCGCTGGCGCCAGCAGGAAGAACGACCGCGAATCATCGAGGCGATTGCCGAAGCCCGTGCACATG
Organism: Ensifer sp. ENS03; assembly: GCF_014852035.1. Taxonomy (NCBI): domain Bacteria; kingdom Pseudomonadati; phylum Pseudomonadota; class Alphaproteobacteria; order Hyphomicrobiales; family Rhizobiaceae; genus Ensifer; species Ensifer sp. ENS03. The sequence continues at coordinate 21,147 of NZ_JACVAV010000007.1, forward strand.
GCGACCTGTCGGAAAATGCCGAGTACCACGCTGCCAAGGAAGCGCAGAGCCACAACGAGGGCCGGATCACCGAGCTCGAAGACTTGATCGCCCGCGCGGAAGTCATTGATCTCTCGAAGATGTCCGGTTCCAAGATCAAGTTCGGCGCCAAGGTCAAACTCGTCGACGAAGACACTGAAGAAGAAAAGACCTACCAGATCGTTGGCGACCAGGAAGCCGACGTGAAGGCTGGCCGCATTTCGATCTCGTCGCCGATCGCGCGCGCGCTCATCGGCAAGGAAGTCGGCGATTCCATCGAAGTGAACGCGCCTGGCGGTTCCAAGGCCTACGAAATTCTCGCCGTCAACTGGGGCTAATCAGCCCTAGCCAAGGGGCGAAGCCTGCCTTCGCCCCGTTTCTCCTTTTCAAAAGACGATCGTTGCTCGCGCAAGGAGTGCGCTTTCGTGGCCGATATCCGGAACGTCGAGGTCATCGCTCCCAATTTCAAGCGTCGCCTCTCGGGCGTGACGTCCACCATCATCCAGTTAATTCCGATCCAGCGCGCGCTCGGCGAAAAGATCGCCGTGCTTGGCCCGGGCTTGCCTGACACCCTGCCCTCGATCCGCTTCCGCGATCTATTGCGCCTGTGGAGCGCACCGGACGGACGGCCCTGCCGGGTCTGGCATGCGCGCCGCAATGTCGAAATGCTGCCGGCGATCGTGCTGCGCGACCTTCTCGGCATGAAGCTGAGGATCGTCTTCACCTCCGCATCGCAGCGCCGCCACACCGGCTGGAGCAAGTTTCTGATTTCGCGCATGGACGCGGTAATCGCGACCAGCGGCAAGACCGCCGCCTATCTGCAAGTGCCGAACACGGTGATCCTGCACGGCATAGATACCAAGCGCTTCCAGCCGCCGGTTGACACAGCGGCAGCCAAAGCTGCGCTCGGGCTCGACCCCAACCAAAAATACGTCGGCTGCTTCGGGCGGGTGCGTAAGCAGAAGGGCACGGATCTCTTCGTCGACAGCATGATTGCGCTTCTGCCGTGCCGGCCCGGCTGGAGTGCCATCGTCGCCGGTCGCGCCACCGGCCCGCACGTCGCCTTCGAGAACGAATTGAAAGGGCGGGTCGCAAAGGCCGGGCTCACCGACCGCATCCGTTTCGTTGGCGAACACACCAACATTCCGGACTGGTATCGTGGGCTCGATCTCTTCATCGCGCCGCAGCGCTGGGAAGGTTTCGGGCTGACGCCGCTCGAAGCGATGGCGACAGGCGTGCCCGTTATCGCAACCGACGTCGGCGCGTTTTCGGAACTGGTCGTCGTCGGAGAGCAGGAAACCGGCGCCGTGATCGCCGCCAACGATCTACAGGCCATGGTCGAGGCAACGGCTGGCTTCATGGACGATGATCATCGCCGGACCTTGGCTGGCGCGAACGGTCTGGGGCTGACCCGCGCATCCTTTGCGATAGAGGGCGAGGCCCGCGCGATCAACGCGGTCTATGAACGCCTGATGCGTCCCTGACAGGCTGCCACCGCGTGGCAGCCTCGCACTAGACTGTCTCAGCGCTTCGATGCGAAGAGCTTCAGATAGGCGTCGGTAATCGCCTGCTTCGAGAACTGGTTCATCAGGGTCTCGTGCCCACGTTCGGCAAGCCGTTCACCGAGCGACGAATCGCCCGCGATGCGGTCGATTGCCTGGGCAAAGCCGTCGGCGTCACCGATATCGACCATCAAACCGTTTTCGCCATCGCGCATGAACCATTGCGGCCCTTCTGAACGGCTGGAAACAACCGGTGTCCCTTGCGCCCAGGATTCGAGGATTACGTTGCCGAGCGGCTCGTGGCTCGACGCCATCACGAAGATGTCGGAAGCGGCAAGGAAAGGCCGCGTGTCCTTCTGCCAGCCGGCGAAACGCACGCGCTTTGCCACGCCGAGGTCGGCGGCCAGTTTCTCCAAATTTGCACGTTCTTCGCCATCGCCGACGAGCCACAGATAGGCGTCCGGCACCTTGGCGATCGCCTGGATCAGCGTGTGGAAGCCCTTGCGCGGAACGAAGCGCCCCATCGACATGACCACAGGCACGTTCTCAGGCGTGTCGAGCGTGGCGCGGTTGATGGGCGCGACCCGCTCGGTTCCGGTGAAGTTGGAGATGACTTCGACGTCGCGCTTCCAGCCGATCTTGCGCACATGCTCGGCAATGCCCGGCGTGTTGCAGACGAGGCAATCGGTGTTGCGGAAATAGTCGAGCCGCAGCGGATAGTCGCCGAGACGCGAGATCTTGATGCAGCCCTTGTAGTTGGGCATCAGGCGGCTGGCGCGCGGCATCCAGGCAAACAGCGCATCCGGCTTTTCGCGGCGTGCCATGCTGCTGACCTTCATCGGCAGGAGGATCCGGTCGAGCGACAGGTTACGGAAGTTGCTTTCGATGATGCGCGTCGCACCCTCGATGTCCTTCTTCCAGATACGACCATGGCGGATGACCGAGGTCTGCTCGACGCCACGCTCGGCGAGCGCGTTGACCAGGTGGACGAAGAAACGCTCAGCGCCGCCATCCTTGCCGAAGTGAAAATGCATGACTTTCATGAAAACCTCACCGCTTGCTGGCGCGCCGATCCATGTCGTCATGGTTCGGATGCCGCTTGAGCGCGTGCCTCTGATAGATCTTGGCGGCGGTCAGGAAAGCGTACACCGCTCCCGTCATCGCCTCAATGAAGCCTGGAAAACCGCAGCGCCACAGGCCGTTGCGGAAATAAAGCCTAAGGAAATAGAGTGGCGGGCTGAACAGCATTTTGTAAGGGCGCGCCGACTTACCGGCGGCGAACTGCTGATCGGCCTTCAGCGTCGAATACTTGTTTTCCTTGAGGATCTGCTCGTCGATGATCAGCGGCCGATAGTGCAGCAGGCTGCCCTTGGCAGCGGCGCCGACCGCGCCATCCGGCACGATCCCCTCGTGGACTTTCTGATTGAGATCGTATCGTCCCCTGCCCTGGCGGATCAGACGCAGGTTTCGCCGCTCGTGCGCCCGCTCCGGCGTGTAGCCGTAGCCGATGAGGTAGGGCCTGCGCGCGACGCGCCAGCCGACCGTCTCCGGCGGCGCATCGAGCAGCGAGGGCAGCAGTGCCTTCAGCGGTTCGTCCAGGCGTTCGTCGGAATCGATGTTGAAGCACCAGGGCTGCGTACATTGGTCGAGCGCGAACTGCTTCTGGCCGGCATAGCCCCGCCACGGCTCATGCAGGAAACGGATCGGCCAACCCTTGTCGATGTAGGACTGCACGAGTGCTGCCGTTCCGTCGGTCGAGCCGGAATCGACGATGACGATTTCTGAGCACTGCTCGAGGCTCTCGATGCAATTGCCGAGATAGGCTTCTTCGTTCTGGCAGATGATGAAGGCGGACAGCGGAAGCTTGTTCATGGGCGGGCCTTAGATCTGGACGAGGCCGATATCCTTGACCTGGCGAATGGTCAGCATCGTGCGCACCGTGTCGACCCGTTCATTGGCCGTCAGCACTTCGATGACGAAATCCTGGAAAGTCGTGAGGTTTTCGGCAACACAATGCAGCAGGAAGTCGCTTTCGCCGGAAACCGTCCAGGCCTGCCGGACGATCTGCCATTCCGCTGTAGCGGCCGAGAACGCCTTGAGGTCGGCCTCCGACTGACGCTTCAGGCCGACCATACAGAAAGCGACGAGATCGAAGCCGAGCGCCGGTGCGTTCAGCAGTGCGTGATAGCCCTTGATGACGCCGGTCTCTTCGAGCTTGCGCACGCGCCGGAGGCAGGGCGGCGCGGAGATGCCGACCCTTTGCGCGAGATCGACATTGGTCATCCGGCCATCACGCTGGAGCTCGCGAAGGATCTTGAGATCGATAGCGTCGAGCTCGACTTGTTTCGTCATGAACGTTCGTCCTTTTCGTGGTGACTTTGAGCGCGAGGCAAAGTCGAAAACTTGTGTCTGCCGATGGTGAGGTTGCCCCAATGGCGGGCGACGTCGACTGATGTCTGCCTATCCCGGCGCTGCCGCGATCATCTCGGTCGAGATTTTCAGCAAGGCGCGCTCGTCAAGGGCAAGGTCGTCTCGAGTCGGTGCGTGGCCGAGCGCAGCGCTTTCGCAGTGCAACCATGCACGGCCGGCATTCAACCCCATATGCTTCTCCAGCAAAGTGAATCCGCGTGAAATATCGTCAAACCCGCTGGACAACAAGCAGCCCGGCCGACTATTCGCGGGAAAATGGCGTTGGCGATGCCGGTAGATGCGCAAATAGAGGTGGACATCTTCAGGAGCGACGAAAAGAGCGCTCCATTGTCGGGGCGAGGCGCGGATCGATGCCGGGCCGACGCCTGTGCCCTAAGCGCGTCATCTGGTGGCAAAAGCGGGCTTGAAGCTCAAGCACTTGTGTGTATCAGGCTGCGCGCTCTTGAAAGTCATGGTGGGGAATACCTAAAGTATGGGACGATTTCCCATTGACGCAATGGAATCGGATGAGGAGGCAATCCTCTCCGATGAGCGAAGGACAAGATTATGACTGCCCGTCACGTGAAAGTGCTGATCATCGGCTCCGGCCCGGCTGGCTATACCGCCGCCATCTATACGGCGCGCGCCATGCTCGAGCCCGTACTGATCGCCGGTATGGAACAGGGCGGCCAGTTGATGATCACGACTGACGTCGAAAACTACCCGGGCTATGCCGATCCGGTCCAAGGCCCGTGGATGATGGAACAGATGCTGAAGCAGGCGACCCATGTCGGCGCCGAGATCGTCAACGATCTCGTGACCGATGTCGACCTGTCGGTGCGCCCGTTCCGCATCAAGACCGACAGCGGTAACGACTGGACGGCGGACGCGCTGATCATCGCAACCGGCGCCAAGGCCAAGTGGCTCGGCATCGAGACCGAACCGACCTTCATGGGCTTCGGCGTCTCGGCCTGCGCCACCTGTGACGGCTTCTTCTATCGCAACAAGGACGTGATCGTCGTCGGCGGCGGCAACTCGGCCGTTGAGGAAGCGCTCTATCTCTCGAACCTCGCCAAGACGGTCACTGTCGTTCACCGCCGTGATAGCTTCCGCGCCGAGAAGATCCTGCAAGAGCGCCTGTTCGCCAAGCCGAACGTCAAGGTGATCTGGGATCACGAGGTCACGGAATACCTGGGTGCGCCGGCCAAGCCGCCGATGCCCGCTTCCGTCAACGGCGTGAAGCTGCGCAACACCAAGACCGGCGAAACCTCCGACATGGTCACCGACGGCGTGTTCGTCGCGATCGGCCACGCGCCGGCAGTCGAGCTTTTCAAAGGCAAGCTTCGGCAGAAGTCCAACGGCTATCTTTGGACCGCGGCCGATTCGACGGCGACCGACGTGCCCGGCGTTTTTGCCGCAGGCGACGTGACGGACGACATTTACCGTCAAGCGGTTACGGCGGCCGGCATGGGCTGCATGGCAGCGCTTGAGGCCGAGAAATACCTGGCGGGTCATATGCCCGTCGCAATTGCAGCCGAATAGAAGCTGCGAATCGGGGTGGTGCCGCTGAGGCACCTCGCCCGTGTGGGAACAGATGCATCAGCCACGCCCGGAAGACAGGACCCCGTCTTCCGGAGTGGTTTCTTATGGGGGACTACATGTCGCTGGACTGGGACAAACTGCGCATTTTTCACGCGGCGGCCGAGGCTGGGTCGTTCACCCATGCGGCAGACAAGCTTCATCTTTCGCAGTCCGCGATCAGCCGGCAGGTGAGTTCGCTGGAGCAGGATGTCGGCATCAAGCTGTTCCACCGCCATGCGCGCGGCCTGATCCTCACCGAACAGGGCGAGATCCTCTATCGCACCGCGCATGAAGTGCTGATGAAGCTCGAGAGTGTCAAGGTCCAACTGAGCGAAACCACGGACAAGCCGAGCGGCAAGCTGCGCATCACCACGACGGTCGGACTCGGCCAGGGCTGGCTCACCGACAAGATCCAGGAGTTCATGTCGCTGCACCCGGACGTGCAGGTTCAGCTCATCCTCGACAATGAGGAGCTGGACGTGAACATGCGCCACGCGGATTGTGCCATCCGCCTGCGTCAGCCGCAGCAGTCGGACCTCATCCAGCGCAAGCTCTTCACCGTGCACATGCACGTCTATGCAGCTCCGTCCTACATCAACAAGTATGGCGAGCCGCAGTCAGTCGAGGATCTCGACAACCACCGCATCATCACCTTCGGCGAGCCGGCGCCGAACTATCTGCTCGACGTGAACTGGCTCGAGATCGCCGGCCGCGATTCCGACAATCCACGCGTGTCGCACCTGCAGATCAACAGCCAGACCTCGATCAAGCGCGCCTGCCTGCTCGGCATCGGCGTCGCCATGCTGCCCGACTATATCGTCGGTCGCGATCCTGGCCTCATCCAGCTGCCGATCAGCGCCGACATCCCGTCGTTCGATACCTATTTCTGCTATCCGGACGAGATGAAGAACGCAGCCAAGCTCAAGGTCTTCCGCGACTACATCGTCGCCAAGGCCCGCAACTGGAACTTTTAGGACGCTTCGGCGAATGCTCATTTTCCGAGCATTTTCCCAAGAGGCCGCCAACCATCTGTTTTTACATCGATATTACGGATGCGCCGTCTCTATTGTGCGGCGCATTTTTATTGTTCGCCGCAGAAATAGGCAGGGATGCGCGCATGACATGGCTGTCATGCACAGAAAATGATTGTTGCGCGCCCAAAAAAGCAGCATACCAAACTCAGCTGATGCATCTTTGGTGGCTTCTCCTCCCAGTGCCACCGCAGCAGCTGTTCCCCTCTGGAGGTTTAATTACCTTCACAACTTATAAGGGCCCAAGTCATCTTGTGGCCCTCTTTTTTTGTCTACTGTTAGATACAGGCGAAACGTGACGAAAATCACAGCCGGCTATTGAAAGCCGATACTTCGCTTCCCATATTAAAATGCAGCTGATGCATTCTTGGTGGCTTCTCCTCCCCGCCACCGCATTAGCTGTTCCCCTCTGGAGGTTCTTATTACCTTCACAACTACAAGGGCCCAAGTTTTCTTGAGGCCCTCTTTTTTTGCCTGCAGCACGCTCACGGTCTTGTGATTTGAATATCGTGTTTTAGCGATACATTTATCGTTAAAACACGATATGGCGATATACCATGGACCGAGACGAAATCCTCAAGGCGCTTGCCCATCCCGTGCGGGTGAACATCCTCGCCTGGCTGAAGGAGCCGCAGCGCCATTTTCCGACCCAGGAGCATCCGCTCGATCTCGGCGTATGTGCCGGCCAGTTCGAACGCTGCGGCCTGTCGCAGTCGACCGTTTCCTCGCATCTCGCTGTGCTTCAGCGCGCCGGCCTCGTGACAACCCGCAAGGTTGGCCAATGGATCTTCTACCGCCGCGATGAAGAGACGATCGCCGCCTTCCTCGAGAGCATCGGCGATCTCTGAATCAACCACCTTCTCCCAAGCAGCCCCCCTGAAAGGACCTCCCATGGCCTCGCTTTTCGACCCCATCACCATTGGTGACATCGCGCTGAAAAACCGCATCGTGATGGCGCCGCTCACCCGCAACCGATCCCCCGGCGCCGTTCCGAACACCCTGAATGTGACCTACTACGAGCAGCGCGCGACGGCAGGCCTGCTGATCTCGGAGGGAACGGCGATCACCCAGCAGGGCCAGGGCTATGCCGACGTTCCGGGCCTCTATACGCCGGAAGCGCTTGAAGGCTGGCGCAAGGTGACGGACGCGGTGCACGCCAAGGGCGGCCGCATCGTCGTCCAGATGTGGCATGTCGGTCGCATTTCGCATGATTCTCTGCAGCCGGGTGGCGGCAAGCCTGTTGCGCCGTCGGCCGTTCGCGCCAAGTCGAAGACCTATCTGGTCAATTCGGACGGTACTGGCTCCTTTGCTGAAACCTCCGAACCGCATGCACTGGAGACCGCCGAGATCGAAGCGATCGTCGAGGACTATCGCAAGGCTGCGCGCGCCGCGATCGACGCCGGCTTCGATGGCATCGAGATCCATGCGGCCAACGGCTATCTCATCGACCAGTTCCTGCGTTCGGGTTCGAACCACCGCACCGATACCTACGGCGGTTCGATCGAAAACCGCGCCCGCTTTTTGTTCGAGGTCATGGATGCCGTGACGAATGAAATCGGCGCCGGCCGGGTCGGCATCCGCCTTTCGCCCGTCACTCCCGCCAACGATGCCTTTGATCCGCAACCGCAGGAGGTGTTCGGCCATGTGGTCAAGAACCTCGCCCGCTATCCCCTCGCCTATATCCACATCATCGAAGGCGCGACCGGCGGCCCGCGCGACCACCAGCAGGGCGACCAGCCATTCGACTACGACGCCCTGCGTTCGACCTATGTCGCTGCCGGCGGCAAGGCTGCCTGGATGACCAATAATGGCTATGACAGGGCACTCGCGGTAAAGACGGTCAAGGACGGCGAAGCCGACCTTGTCGCTTTCGGCAAGCCGTTCATCGCCAACCCGGATCTCGTCGAACGGTTGAAGCGCGATGCGCCGCTCAACGCGCCGGATCAGGCAACCTTCTACGGCGGTGGCGCCAAGGGCTATACCGACTATCCGGCCCTTGAACAGGTCGCCTGACACTCCCACATGGCAATGCTCCGCCTCTTCGGCGGGGCATTTGTCTTTGGGAATGAAGAGCTTATGTTTTCGCTATATTCAGAAAAATGGTCATTGCATCCTGACGGCGACGTCATCGTAACCCCCTCCAGCCGCCTTTACCCCGTCCGCTATCGCGGCCAGCAGGCGATGCTCAAGGTCGCCGAGGACCCGGAAGAGAAGTATGGTCGCCTGCCCCTGCTCTACTGGAACGGGCATGGCGCTGCAAAGGTCTATGAAGCCGATGGCGACGCGGTGCTGATGGAGCGCACGGACAGCCAGCGCAACCTTTTCCACATGGCGATGACCGGAAGCGACGAGGAAGTGACGCGCATCATCTGCCGCACCGTCGCCGAGCTCCATGCGCCGCGCTCAACACCGGTTCCCGGCGGTCTCGTTCCACTCGACAAATGGTTCGCTTCCCTGGAGACGGCTGCTCCCGCTCAAGGCGGTCTCTTTGCCCGCGCGCTCGAGGCGGCGAAAAGCCTTTTTGCAGATCCCGAACCGCCGGTCGTGCTGCATGCCGACGTCCACCACGCCAACATCCTCGATTTTGGCGACCGCGGCTGGCTGGCGATCGATCCGAAACGCGTCCTCGGCGATCGCGGATACGACTACGCCAACCTGTTCTGCAATCCGGAACTGCCCCTGGTCACCGCTCCGGGCCGGCTGCAGCGGCATCTGCCGATCGTCGCGAAGGAGACCGGCCTTCACCCGCACCGCATTCTCAACTGGGTGCTTGCCTATGCCGGGCTTTCCGCGGCCTGGTTCCTGGAAGACCATGACGATTTCGGCGTCGAGAACGACCTTACGATGGCGCGGATCGCCATCGCCGAGCTCGGCAGCTAGGCTCAACCCGTCCGCAACAGGACGACGGCGTAGATACAGGTCTCTCCGCCGACATTGCGGAAGACGCAATCCTGCGGCGGGCCGAGCTCCAGGCAATCCCCGATGCCGAGCGTATAGGTCTCCAACCCTTCCACGAAGGTCAGGCGCCCCGCAGTCACCCATATCCACCGGCGATGGAGCGCATAGGCGGATGCCGGGATCGGCACCTCGGCGCCGGCCGGAAGTTCAACCTCGACAAGCTCGAGCGGCAGGTCCGACATCGGCGAGACATGGCGCCGAAGATATCCGGTCTGCGGATCGCGCCACACCGCCTGATCCTGGCGCCGCGACAGCCTGCCCTGGCTCATCTCCGCACGCGCGATCAGAGTGGACATGGTGAGCCCGAACGCGCCGGCGAGCTTTGCCAGCAGCGTGGCCGTCGGGCTACTATCGCCCCGCTCTACCTTGTGGATCATCGCGCGCGAGACGCCCGATCGCTCCGAAAGCTCGCTCAGCGACCAGCCGCGCGCCTCTCTTTCCAGACGAATTCGTTCACTGAGCCGTTGATCCAGACTGTCTACTTTAGTATTCATATCGTAGTCATATAGTGAACGAATGCGAGGAGCAAGCATGCTGATCCGGGCGGCCATCCAAGACGATATGCCAGTCATCTGCGAGATCTACAACGACGCCGTGGCAAACACGACGGCGATCTGGAACGAGACCCTGGTCGATGTCGCCAATCGCGTGGCCTGGCTGAAGGCGCGCACGGACGTGGGTTATCCTGTGCTGGTGGCGGTCTGCGAGCAAGGCAATGTCATCGGCTATGCGTCCTTCGGCGATTGGCGCGCCTTCGATGGCTATCGCCATACGGTCGAGCACTCCGTCTATGTTCACAAGGATCGGCGCGGTGGCGGCATCGGCCGGAAACTCATGGTCGCGTTGATCGCCGAGGCCGAACGGCTTGGCAAACATGTGATGATCGCCGGCATCGAATCGGAGAACGCAGCCTCGATCCGCCTTCATGCCCAACTGGGTTTCGAGGATACCGGCCGGCTGCGTGAGGTCGGCACGAAGTTCGGCCGCTGGCTTGATCTGACATTCATGCAACTGGTGCTTCCGACGGGCTCGCCGCGCTAACCCGCGGCGACGCCTCGACGATGGCCGTTTGTCGAGGCGGCGGGAGATGCTATGAACCTTCAAGGACTGTTTCTGGAAATGTTTTGACGTGGGTCTTCGGCGGAAGGTCAGATCGGGCGCCTGGGCACGTGTCGCGAGAGCGGCACTGGCGTTGGCTGTCAGCATTCCGGCATTAAACATGACCGAGGCAGAGGCTCGTATCGACGACTTCGCCGCGCAGCCCAAGTGCGTCTATTCCGGCCCGTCGGCCACCGACTCCGCCAAGTCGCTCTGCATCAGCAAGGAAAACTTCGCCCGCGATATCTGCGGCGTGATCGACCACTATGCGACGGTCAACGACCTGCCCGCGGCCTTCTTCGCCCGGCTCATCTGGCGCGAAAGCCTGTTCCGGCCCAATGCCGTCAGCCCCAAGGGTGCCGAAGGCATCGCGCAATTTATGCCGGGAACGGCGAAGATGCGAGGGCTCAACAACAGCTTCGATGTCGTCGAGGCGCTCGGCAAGTCGGCAGAGTATCTGAACGAACTGAAGTCGCGCTACGGCAATCTCGGCTATGCGGCTGCCGCCTACAATGCCGGCGAGAACGGGCTGGAGCGTTTTCTCGAGGTCGATTGGCTGCCGGCGGAAACGCGCAACTACGTGCTCGCGATCACCGCCTACAGCGTCGAGGACTGGCGCGACAATCCGCCGAAGATCCTCGACCTGACGCTCGACAAGAACAAGAGCTTCATCGACGGCTGCGTGGCGCTCGCCAGCACCCGCAACCTCCGCGACATCGAGGTGATCGACGAAGCCGAATGGGCGCCCTGGGGCGTACAGCTTGCCGCGCATTTCCAGAAATCAGTGGCGCAGCGACTGTTCGTCAGCGCCGTCAAGCGCCTGCCGGAGCCGATCCGCAGCGAGAAGGCGCTTCTCCTGCGCGAGCGCAATGCCAGCTTCGGCCTGCGAATCCGCTACGCTGCACGCATCGGCCGCGAGACCCAGGCGGACGCGAACAAGCTTTGCGCCACCATCCGCAAGAGCGGCGGCGCTTGCCTCGTCTTCCGGAACTGACAGCTATCGAGGCCCGTCCGAAATTGATCCTGGACATGAGCGCGCGCTAGCCTGCGGCAATCCCTTGCGGAAGCGCCCGCGGGGCGTTCAGGCAGCCAAGTCCGACGAGCGTCGTTGCAACCGCCTCGTCGATCGGCGTGTGCGGCTCTTCGCCGAGCACGGCAAGCAGCCGCTCGTTCGGCATTCTCAACGGTTCGCGCCAGAGATAGCGCATCTTGCGCAACTCCCTGAAGAGCGGAACGAAGGGCGAAGCCAAGTCGATCAGCCACCACGGGAAGGCCCGGACGGGAAGCGCCGGCTTGCCGACAACCCGGCGGATCGCCGCGATCATCTCGGTTCCATTGCGGTCGAGGAAGCCGCGCATGTGGTAAACGGCGAAAGGCGGCAGGTCCTCTGCGCGCTCGACGAGGCGGATCATGGTTTCGGCGACATCGGGCAGATAGGCCCATTGGTGGCCGATCCCCTCGCGGCCCGGGTAGGAAATCGCGCCCAACGCTCTGCCCGGCTTTATCAGCCCTTGCGAAAACCAGTTATTGGCCGCACCGGGACCGAAGAAGTCGCCTGCCCTCACGATGATGACGCCGACACCTGCCTCCGAGGCGTCCTTCAGACGGCGCTCCATCTCCCTGCGGATCAGACCCTTGTCGGTATCCGGGTTCTGCGGCGTGTCCTCCGTCAGGACGGGAAAGGCGTCGCGGCCGAAATTGTAGATCGTTCCCGGTAAGAGGATGCGTGCACCGGTGGCCTTGGCGGCGGCGATCGTATTGTCCAGCATCGGCAGCACCAAGGTGCCCCAATTGCGGTAACCCGGCGGATTGACCGCGTGCACGATCAGATCCACCCCTTCGGCAGCAGTGCGAACGTCGTCCGCGTTCATGGCATCGCCTTGCCGCCAGTCGAACGCCGGCTCGGCCTGCGCCGCCGTCGCGGCGTTTCGGTTCAAGGCACGCACCTGCCAGCCGCGCCTGAGGAGCCCACGGGCGACGGCGCTGCCGATACCGCCCGTCGCGCCGAGCACCAGCACACGTCTTGTTCTCTGCTGCATCTCGGTCATGTCACACTCCATCCGCTTCGATGAAGGCAGGATCACGCATTCACGAGCTAAACGGCATTGCCGAAAAACCTTGCGCGGCTATACTGAAATCCATGAGCAAGATGGATTTGAGCTGGGATTTCTACCGAACATTCCTCGCCGTGCTTAAGGAGGGATCGTTGTCAGCCGCCGCCCGCGAGCTTGGCCTGACGCAACCGACCGTTGGCCGGCACGTGGACGCCATGGAAGCGACACTCGGCTATCCGCTGTTCGTGCGCTCCCCGCACGGTCTGTTGCCGACCGACGCCGCGTTGGCACTCAAGCCCTATGCCGAGACGCTCGCCGCGACGTCGGCTGCGCTCTTGCGCGCGGCGTCGGGCCGGCGCGATACGGTCAGCGGCACTGTGCGTATCAGCGCTAGCGAAGTCATCGGCATCGAGGTCCTGCCGCCGATCCTTTCAGAACTGCACGCCGCCTATCCTGCATTGACGATCGAGCTTTCCGCCTCGGACACGGTCGAGGACCTCTTGCGCCAGGAGGCCGATATCGCGGTGCGCATGGTGGCGCCCGCACAGGATGCGCTAATCGCCCGACATCTCGGCGCGGTTCCCTTAGGCTTTCACGCTCATCGCCGCTACATTGAGCGACGCGGCATGCCGCAGACACTGGCAGACCTTAGCAATCACAGCCTGATCGGTTACGACCGAGAGACTGCGGCGATCCGGGCGATCATCGCCCGCTCGCCCGAACTGCCGGCCACACGCTTTGCGCTGAGGGCCGACAGCAATCTTGCCCAATTGGCCGCAATCCGCACCGGCTTCGGCATAGGCATCTGCCAGAACGGACTTGCGGCACGCGATCCCGACCTCCTCCCAGTGCTGCCCGGCCTGTTCGAGATGAAGCTCGATACCTGGCTGGTGATGCATGAGAACCTGAAGACGGCTCCCCGCTGTCGCGTCACGTTCGACGCACTTGCCGCGGGACTGCGGGCCTATATTCGTGGCACTGCGCTTGCAGACGCGAATACCGAAATCTGACTTTCAGACACCTCCCGCTGCTGCTCAATACTAGTCCTACGCGCGAAAAAGCCCGCCAAAATGGCGGGCTTTCAGTTTCCTTGGCACTTCAAGTCGAGCGCTTAATCTTCGGATTCGGCTGGCGTTTCCGCTGCGCCGTTCTCGACGGCCGCCTCTTCGCCTTCCTCTTCGTCGCTTTCCGGTTCGCTGATGCGCTCGACCGAAACGACCTTCTCGTCCTTGGCGGTCGAGAAGATGGTAACGCCCTTGGTCGCGCGGCTCGCAAGCCGGACGCCATTGATCGGCACGCGGATCAATTGGCCGCCGTCGGATACAAGCATGATCTGGTCGTTGTCTTCGATCGGGAAGGCCGCGACGAGCACGCCAATTTCCGTCGTCTTCGAGGTGTCGGTGGCGCGGATGCCCTTGCCGCCACGGCCCGAAGTCCGGAAATCGTAGGACGACGAGCGCTTGCCGAAGCCCTTCTCCGAGACCGTCAGCACGAACTGTTCGCGTGCCTTCAGTTCCTCGAAGCGTTCGTTCGACAGTTCTCCGCCGTCAGCGACTTCCTCGCCGACCAGAGCAATTTCTTCCTCGTCGCCGTTCGTCGCCCGACGTTCCGCCGCAGCGCGCTTGAGATAGGCGGCACGCTCCCACGGTTCGGCCTCGACATGGCCAAGGATCGCCATCGAGATGATGCGGTCGCCGTCGCCGAGATTGATGCCACGAACGCCGATCGAGTTGCGGCCGGCAAAGACGCGCACGTCGTCGACCGGGAAGCGGATGCACTGGCCGAGCGCTGTCGTCAGCATGACGTCGTCATGCTCAGTACAGGTGTCGACGGAAAGGATCTCGTCGCCCTCTTCCTCGAGCTTCATCGCGATCTTGCCGTTGCGGTTGACCTGGACGAAGTCCGACAGCTTGTTGCGGCGAACCGTGCCGCGGGTCGTCGAGAACATGACGTCGAGGTTTTCCCAGGTTGCCTCATCCTCGGGCAGCGGCATGATTGTCGTGATGCGTTCGCCGGGTTCCAGCGGCAGCATGTTGATCAGAGCCTTGCCGCGCGATTGCGGCGTGCCGATCGGCAGGCGCCAGACCTTCTCCTTGTAGACGATGCCACGCGAGGAGAAGAACAGGACCGGCGTATGGGTATTGGCAACGAATAGCCGGGTAACGAAATCCTCGTCCCGGGTCGCCATGCCCGAACGGCCCTTACCGCCACGGCGCTGCGCGCGGTAGGTCGTCAGCGGCACGCGCTTGATGTAGCCGAGATGCGAGACGGTCACGACCATGTCTTCACGGGCGATGAGATCCTCATCGTCCATGTCGGGGCCGCCTTCCATGATCTCGGACCGGCGCGGGGTGCCGAACTCGTCGCGGATGGCGACGAGTTCGTCCTTGACGATGCTCATGATACGCAGGCGCGACGACAGGATGTCGAGGTAATCCTTGATTTCCTCGCCGATCTTGTTGAGTTCGTCGCCGATTTCGTCGCGGCCGAGCGCTGTCAGGCGCTGCAGGCGCAGGTCGAGGATGGCGCGGGCCTGCTCTTCCGAGAGGTTGTAGGTGCCGTCCTCGTTGATGCGGTGGCGCGGGTCGTCGATGAGGCGGATGAGGCTCTCGACGTCATGGGCCGGCCAGCGGCGCTCCATCAACTGCTCGCGCGCCGTCTGCGGGTCGGGCGCATGGCGGATGAGCTTGATGATTTCGTCGATATTGGCAACCGCAATGGCAAGACCGACGAGCACATGGGCACGGTCGCGCGCCTTGCGCAGCAGGTACTTCGTACGCCGGCTAACAACTTCCTCGCGGAACGAGACGAAGGCACGCAGCATGTCGAGCAGCGTCATGTGCTCAGGCTTGCCGCCGTTCAGTGCCACCATGTTGCAGCCAAACGAGGTCTGCAGCGGCGTGTAGCGGTAAAGCTGGTTCAGGATGACATCGGCATTGGCATCGCGCTTCAGTTCGATGACGACGCGGTAGCCCTGGCGGTCGGATTCGTCACGCAGGTCCGAGATGCCTTCGATACGCTTGTCGCGGACCAGCTCGGCCATCTTCTCGATCATCGTCGCCTTGTTCACCTGGAACGGGATCTCGGTGATGATGATCTGCTCGCGGTCGCCGCGCATCGGCTCGATATGGGCGCGGCCGCGCATGATGACGGAGCCGCGGCCGGTCTCATAGGCCGAGCGGATGCCCGAGCGGCCAAGGATCAGCGCGCCAGTCGGGAAATCGGGGCCGGGGATGATTTCCATCAGTTCCGGCAGTTCGATCGCCGGATTGTCGATCAGCGCCATGCAGCCGTTGATGACTTCGACCAGGTTGTGCGGCGGAATGTTCGTCGCCATGCCGACGGCAATACCGCCGGCGCCGTTGACGAGCAGGTTCGGGAACTTCGCGGGAACGACCGCCGGCTCCTGCAGGGTGCCGTCATAGTTGTCGCGGAAGTCGACCGTTTCCTTGTCGAGATCGTCGAGAAGCGAATGCGCGGCCTTCTGCAGGCGGCATTCGGTGTAGCGCTCGGCCGCCGGCGGGTCGCCGTCGACCGAACCGAAGTTGCCCTGGCCGTCGATCAGCGGCAGGCGGAGCGACCAGTCCTGCGCCATGCGCGCCAGCGCGTCGTAGATCGCGGCGTTGCCGTGCGGGTGGTACTTACCCATCACGTCCCCGGTCACACGGGCGCATTTGACGTATTTCTTGTTCCAGTCGATGCCGAGCTCGCTCATCCCGTAGAGGATGCGGCGGTGCACGGGTTTCAGACCGTCACGCACGTCGGGAAGCGCGCGGCTGACGATAACGCTCATCGCGTAATCGAGATAGGACCGCTGCATTTCCTCGATGATGGAAATCGGCTCGATGCCTGGCGGAGTTTTTCCGCCGCCGGGGGTGCTTTGCTCAGTCAATGGTGATCACGATCTTTGTTCAGAATCAGTCGGATATTTATAGCGGATTGCCATCGGAAGCGCCAATTTGCGGCCTTTGGCGCCACTTGCCCCCCGGACTGTGAAGATGTCCTTGTAATGCCTTGATTCGCTGTACGATTCACCCAGTTATCCCGATCGGGATCGATGAGCCGCACAGCAGTTGTGAACAGTCTTTTGCCGCCGGAGCAGGCTTTTCTAGGGCATCGCGCCGGAAATCGGAAGACCCTGTCCGTCAAAGCCCGCTGCGCCGCGGATTTCCAGCCTCTACGCTCGCAGCGATTGCTGATTAAGTCATTGCTGAGACTTTGTTTGTCTGCCCCTTCCCAATGCCCGGCCGCTTGCCTAACAATGTAGACATGCCACCGGGAAAACCCGGGGCAAATTCCGGAAGGGGAAACGGATGTTCAATGTCGACCTCCTGGTCAATGCGCTGACGACGCTTCTCGTCACGCTCGATCCGCCTGGCCTCGCGCCGATCTTCCTGAGCCTCACGGTCGGCCTCAGCCGGCAGGAGCGCTTTCAGGTGGCCACCCGTGGCTCGCTGATCGCCTTCTTCATCCTGGCGGCCTTTGCGCTCTTCGGAAACAGCATCCTCGGCCTGCTCGGCATCTCGATCGGCGCCTTCCGAATCGCCGGCGGCCTGCTGCTCTTCTGGATCGCCTTCGAGATGATTTTCGAGAAGCGCCAGGAGCGCAAGGAAAAGACCGGCGAGAATGCGACGGTCAAGGACCACATTCACAACATCGCGGTCTTCCCGCTGGCCCTGCCGCTCATTGCCGGGCCGGGCGCGATTTCGGCAACGATCCTGCTTGCCGGCTCGTTCCCGACCGCTGTCGAGCGCACTCAGCTCCTGATCGTCATCGCGCTGTCGATGCTCAGCCTGTTTCTGGCGCTGGTCATCGCTGAACGCGTCGATCGCTTTCTCGGCGTCACCGGCCGCGCCATCCTCACCCGACTGCTCGGCGTAATCCTGGCAGCACTCGCGGTGCAGTTCGTCGTCGACGGCGTCAAATCCGCGATGGCGACCTGAGGTCGGATGGCTGGGCGCATCCTTCGCCCGATGCAGTCGAAGAAGACCGGAAACGAAAAACGCCACGTCCCGAGGACGTGGCGTTTTTTTCTGTAAACAGGATCCGCTTGCGATCAGAACGGGATATCGTCGTCCATGTCGCGCGAGAAGCCGCCGCCCTGGCCGCCTTGACCGCCCTGGCCACCGCCCGAGCGACCGCCGCCAGAGGACTGGCGCGGCTGGTCGTAATCGTCGTAACCGCCGCCGCCATAGTTGCCGCCGCCGCCGAAGTCACCCGCTCCACCGCCGCCGCCACGGCTGACACCGGAGCCGCCGCCTTCGCCGCGGCCGTCAAGCATGGTCAGCGTCGAGTTGAAGCCCTGCAGCACGACTTCGGTCGAGTAACGGTCGTTGCCGTTCTGGTCCTGCCACTTGCGGGTCTGCAGCGCGCCCTCGATGTAGAGCTTGGCGCCCTTCTTCACATATTGCTCGACAACCTTGCAGAGGCCTTCGTTGAAGACCACGACCGTGTGCCATTCGGTCTTTTCCTTGCGCTCACCGCTGTTGCGGTCGCGCCAGGTCTCCGACGTTGCAATGCGCAGGTTGGCGATCGGCCGGCCGTCCTGCGTGCGCCGGATTTCCGGGTCTGCCCCGACATTTCCGATCAAGATCACCTTGTTGACGCTTCCAGCCATGTTGCTTTTCCCGTGGTTTCACCGGGCCATGGACCCGGCTTGGAATTTCAAGAGCGCGCATCTTAGCGGCCTGATGCCGCCGATACGCCCCGCCTCGCACATAATCCACAACAGTTTTGGTCGTTTTATGGGCGATTTGTTCTTTATTTGTTCTAGTATTTGGCTATGATCCTGTCAACCGACTCGAATTGGCCGCCTGTTTTGCCGATTGCGCCTCGACATGGGCGTTAGCGTCATTACATAGGGGGCTTTCAACCGACATGCAAAAGCTGGCTTCCGATGAGTGAACTCAAGACCATCTCCATTCGTGGTGCGCGCGAGCACAATCTGAAAGGCATCGACCTCGATCTGCCGCGCAACAAGCTGATCGTGATGACCGGCCTTTCCGGCTCGGGCAAGTCGTCGCTTGCTTTCGATACGATCTATGCCGAAGGCCAGCGTCGCTATGTCGAAAGCCTTTCGGCCTATGCGCGCCAGTTCCTCGAGATGATGCAGAAGCCGGACGTCGACCAGATCGACGGCCTGTCTCCGGCGATCTCGATCGAGCAGAAGACGACGTCGCGCAATCCGCGCTCGACGGTCGGTACCGTCACCGAAATCTACGACTATATGCGCCTGCTCTTTGCGCGCGTCGGCGTGCCCTATTCGCCGGCGACGGGTCTGCCGATCGAAAGCCAGACGGTGAGCCAGATGGTCGACCGGGTGCTCGAATTCGGCGAAGGCACGCGCCTCTATATTCTTGCGCCGCTCGTGCGCGGCCGCAAGGGCGAGTACAAGAAAGAACTCGCCGAGCTGATGAAGAAGGGCTTTCAGCGCGTCAAGGTCGACGGCACCTTCTACGAGATCGCCGAGGTGCCCGCACTCGACAAGAAGTACAAGCATGACATCGACGTCGTGGTCGACCGCGTGGTCGTGCGGCCCGACCTCGCCTCGCGCCTTGCCGACAGCCTTGAGACCTGCCTGACGCTCGCCGATGGCCTCGCAGTCGCCGAATTCGCCGACAAGCCGCTGCCACCCGAAGAGACCGCTGCCGGCGGCTCGGCCAACAAGTCGCTGAACGAAACCCACGAGCGCGTGCTGTTTTCGGAAAAGTTCGCCTGCCCGGTTTCCGGCTTCACCATTTCCGAGATCGAGCCGCGGCTGTTCTCGTTCAACAACCCCTTCGGCGCGTGCCCGACCTGCGACGGTCTCGGCAGCCAGCAGAAGATCGACACGGCGCTGATCGTGCCGGAAGAGCACCGGACGCTGCGCGACGGCGCAATTGCGCCCTGGGCGAAATCCTCCTCTCCATACTACAACCAGACGCTGGAAGCGCTCGGCAAGGTCTTTGGCTTCAAACTCGGCAGCCGCTGGAACGAGCTGTCGACTGCGGCACAGACCGCGATCCTGCACGGAACGGAAGAGAAGATCGTCTTCCATTACGAGGACGGTGCCCGCTCCTACAACACCACCAAGAACTTCGAGGGCATCGTGCCCAACCTCGAGCGCCGCTGGAAGGAAACCGACAGCGCCTGGGCGCGCGAGGAGATCGAGCGCTACATGTCGGCTGCGCCCTGCCCGGCTTGCGCCGGTTTCCGCCTGAAGCCGGAGGCGCTGGCGGTCAAGATCGACAAGCTGCATATCGGTCAGGTGACCGAAATGTCGATCCGCGTTGCACGCGACTGGTTCGAGGTCCTGCCGGAGCATCTGAATGCCAAGCAGAACGAAATCGCCGTCCGCATCCTGAAGGAGATCCGTGACCGACTGCGCTTCCTCAACGACGTCGGTCTCGAATATCTGAGCCTGTCGCGCAATTCCGGAACGCTCTCAGGCGGTGAAAGCCAGCGCATTCGGCTGGCCTCGCAGATCGGCTCCGGCCTCACCGGCGTTCTCTACGTGCTCGACGAGCCGTCGATCGGCTTGCACCAGCGCGACAACGCCCGCCTGCTGGACACGCTTCGGCATCTGCGCGACATCGGCAACACGGTGATCGTCGTCGAACATGACGAAGACGCGATCCTGACGTCCGACTATGTCGTCGATATCGGCCCGGCTGCCGGCATCCACGGCGGCGAAGTCATCGCGCAAGGGTCGCCGTCGGACATCATGGCCAATCCGAAATCGCTGACCGGCAAGTATCTGTCCGGCGAGCTTTCCGTTGCCGTTCCCTCCGAACGCCGCAAGCCGAAGAAGAAAAAGGAAATCACCGTCGTCGGCGCCCGCGCCAACAACCTGAAGAACGTCACCGCCTCGATCCCGCTCGGCGTCTTCACCGCCGTTACCGGTGTCTCCGGCGGCGGCAAGTCGACCTTCCTGATCGAGACGCTCTACAAGGCCGCCGCCCGCCGCATCATGGGCGCGCGCGAAAACCCGGCCGAGCACGACCGCATCGATGGCTTCGAGCATATCGACAAGGTGATCGACATCGACCAGTCGCCGATCGGTCGTACCCCGCGCTCGAACCCGGCAACCTATACCGGCGCCTTCACGCCGATCCGTGACTGGTTCGCCGGTCTGCCGGAAGCCAAGGCACGCGGATATCAGCCGGGCCGATTCTCCTTCAACGTCAAGGGCGGCCGCTGCGAGGCCTGCCAAGGCGACGGCGTCATCAAGATCGAGATGCACTTCCTGCCGGATGTCTACGTCACCTGCGACGTCTGCCACGGCAAACGCTACAACCGCGAAACGCTCGACGTGCATTTCAAGGGTAAGTCGATCGCCGACGTGCTCGACATGACCGTCGAGGAAGGCGTCGACTTTTTCGCCGCCGTTCCCTCGGTGCGCGACAAGCTCGTCACGCTCAACCAGGTCGGCCTCGGCTATATCAAGGTCGGCCAGCAGGCCAACACGCTCTCGGGCGGTGAGGCTCAGCGCGTCAAGCTCGCCAAGGAACTGTCGAAGCGCTCGACCGGTCGCACGCTCTACATTCTCGACGAGCCGACCACCGGCCTGCATTTCCACGATGTCGCTAAGCTTCTTGAAGTTCTGCATGAGCTCGTCAACCAGGGCAATTCGGTCGTCGTCATCGAGCACAATCTCGAAGTCATCAAGACTGCCGACTGGGTGATCGACTTCGGCCCTGAAGGCGGCGACGGCGGCGGCGAAGTCATCGCCAAGGGCACGCCGGAAGACGTGGTCAAGGAAAAGCGGTCCTATACCGGCCAGTTCCTGAAGGAGCTGCTGGAGCGCCGGCCGATGAAGAAGGTCGAAGCAGCAGAGTAAGTCTGCCGATCTGGTCGGCGCGCTTTAGGAGTGATCACGGCATGATGCGGCCTGCTCGTCTGGAAGATCTGGCCGCCGTGCAAAGCGTGACGGAGGCGGCCTATGAGCCCTATCGGACGCTCTTTGGTGGGCCGCCGCTCCCGGTCACCGAGGACTACGCGCCTCGCATCCTTCGCGACGAGGTCTGGCTTCGGGAGCGAGATGAGGTTGTCTCGGCGCTTGCCGTTTTCGAACGGCACGCCGATCACCTTATGATCTTCAGCCTTGCGGTTGCCCCGGCCTATCAGCGCCAGGGGTTCGGCATCGAATTGCTGCGCTTCGTGGATGCCAAAGCAGCCGAGTGGGGCTTGCCGGAGGTGCGGCTCTACACCAATTCGCGCATGGAGCGAAACATCGCGCTCTATCGCGCCTATGGATTTCAAGAAACGGGTCGCCGACCCAATCCCTATCGTCCAGGGTGGGCACTCGTGGACATGACGAAATCGATCAAAGACTGAAAAGCACGCGGTCAAGCGATGGCCGTTGTTGAGGAGGATGGCATGGCAAAATCCGGAAAGATCCGCGTTGGTATCGGCGGCTGGACCTTCGAGCCCTGGGAAGGCACCTTCTATCCCGACACGCTGGCAAAGAAGCGACAGCTCGAATATGCCGGCAAGCAGTTGCGGGCAATCGAGGTGAACGGCACCTACTATTCGTCGCAGAAGCCGGAGACCTTCGCCAAGTGGGCGTCGGAAGTGCCTGATGATTTCATCTTCTCCCTGAAGGCGAGCCGCTTCGTCACCAACCGCAAGGTTCTCTCGGAAGCCGGTGAATCCATGGAGCGATTCCTGACGCAGGGACTGACCGAGCTTGGGCCTCATCTCGGCCCCATCCTCTGGCAGTTTGCGCCGACGAAGAAGTTCGAGCCCGACGATTTCGAAGGCTTTTTGAAGCTTCTGCCGGATAAGCAGGACGGCTTGCCGCTGCGCCATGTGGTCGAGGTCCGCAACCCGACCTTTCAGTCTCCGGATTTTGTCTCCCTGTTGGAGAAATACGGCGTCGCCGTGGTGCTCGCCGAGCATGCGGACTATCCGATGATCGCCGATGTCACTGCCGATTTTGTCTATCTGCGCCTGCAAAAGGGCAGCGACGACATCAAGACTTGCTATGCTGCCGACAAGCTCGACCTCTGGGCCGAGCGTGCCAAGGCGTTTGCGGCGGGCGACGAGCCGAGTGGGCTTGAAAAAAGTGCGCCTGATCGCACGGCCAAGAAGGAGCCGCGTGACGTGTTTGCCTACTTCATCACCGAGGGCAAGGTGAATGCGCCGAACGGCGCACGCGAGCTGCAAAAGCGCGTCGATTGAGATCAGCAGGGCCAGACCGCGCGCAGACGCGTCTGGCCCGCCTAGGGCGCATCCGCGCCCGAGAGCCCCACCACGCTTGGAGTCTCGGGCCTGTCGCAAGGCGTTGATGTTCAGGCGTGCCGAGGCCGCGCCGACGTCGGCTGCGAACCAAATGCCGGTGCTTACGGGAGCGCCAAAAAACGAATCACTGCCCCACCCATATCGCTTTCACCGATGCAACCGAGCCTGCCGTAAGGGACACTTTTTATGCGGGTTTTTACCCGTCAAAATTTCGATTGCGTGCCGACCGTTGCGTCAGTCTCACAGGCAACCTCCGGAAGTGCCTGATTTTCATGGCGTTGACCGATGTCCCCGTTTTCCACAGCCGGTCCACACAACATCTAGGGCTCAAACTTCCGTCACAAACCACCCCTTGACGCCTCCGGACGATTCACGGTTAATGGATTTCACGTTGCAACGGCGGCGGACCGGATTGTTCAAGTCCCGGTTCCTCTCCCCAAATCGGCGGTTCTGAAAGGCGGCAGTCATGGATTTCACCATGGGGTCGCCCTGAGGATTTCTGTGCGATTTTTCGGGTCCACCGGGGCAATATTTGGCTGGCATCAAGAAGTTGTTGATACTATATTTAGTATTTGCAGACAGCCTATCTCACAAGATACAGGGTCACCCAGTTATGGGTTTCTCTCCAAGGACGGAAGCTGAGACTGGCTGCGGGATGCCCTCGCGGCCGGGCGGGGACAATTGCGCCTGTGGCGGGCGCTAGGCAACACGAAGGACCAGGGACAATGAAGATCGAACGTCGTTTCACAAAAGCCGGGCAATCCGCCTATGCGGAGATCGAATTCCGCAAGGCTACGAGTGAAATCAAGAACCCCGATGGTTCGATCGTTTTCCGCCTTGCCGATATCGACGTGCCGGCTCAGTTCAGCCAGGTTGCCGCCGACATTCTCGCCCAGAAGTATTTCCGCAAGGCCGGCGTTCCCGCCAAGATGAAGCGCGTCGAGGAGAACGATGTCCCCTCCTTCCTCTGGCGCGCGGTTCCCGACACGGATGCGCTGAAGGCGCTGCCGAAGGATGAGCAGTACGGTTCCGAAACCGATGCCCGTCAGGTCTTCGATCGCCTGGCCGGCACCTGGGCCTATTGGGGCTGGAAGGGCGGCTACTTCGACACCGAGGAAGACGCTTCGGCCTTCCAGGACGAACTTGCCTACATGCTCGCCACCCAGCGCGTCGCGCCGAACTCGCCGCAATGGTTCAACACAGGCCTCCACTGGGCCTACGGCATCGACGGCCCCGGCCAGGGCCACTTCTATGTCGACCCCTTTACCGGCAAGCTGACCAAGTCCAAGTCGGCCTATGAGCATCCGCAACCGCATGCCTGCTTCATCCAGTCGGTCGGTGACGATCTCGTCAACGAAGGCGGCATCATGGATCTCTGGGTGCGTGAAGCGCGCCTGTTCAAGTACGGTTCTGGCACCGGCTCCAACTTCTCTTATCTGCGCAGCGAAGGCGAAAAGCTCTCGGGCGGCGGCAAGTCCTCCGGCCTGATGTCGTTCCTGAAGATCGGCGACCGTGCTGCCGGTGCCATCAAGTCGGGCGGCACCACCCGCCGCGCCGCCAAGATGGTCGTCGTCGACATCGACCATCCGGATATCGAGGAATACATCAACTGGAAGGTCAAGGAAGAGCAGAAGGTTGCCGCCCTCGTCACCGGTTCCAAGGTCGTCGCCAAGCATCTGAAGGCGATCATGAAGGCCTGCGTCAACTGCGAAGGCACCGACGACGCCTGCTATGACCCGAAGCAGAACCCGGCGCTGAAGCGCGAGATCCGCGCGGCCAAGCAGGCGCTGGTTCCGGAAAACTACGTCCAGCGCGTTATCCAGTTCGCGAAGCAAGGCTACAAGGACCTTGAGTTCAAGACCTACGACACCGACTGGGATTCGGAAGCCTACCTCACGGTTTCGGGCCAGAACTCCAACAACTCGGTCTCGATCAAGGACGACTTCCTGCGCGCCGTCGAAGCCGATGGCGACTGGCACCTGACCGCCCGCAAGGACGGCCGCGTCATGAAGACGCTGAAGGCACGCGACCTCTGGGAATCGATCTCCTACGCCGCCTGGGCGTCGGCCGATCCGGGCCTGCACTTCAACACGACCATGAACGACTGGCACACGAGCCCCGCTGCCGGCCCGATCCGCGCATCGAACCCGTGCTCGGAATACATGTTCCTCGACGACACCGCCTGCAACCTCGCCTCCCTGAACCTGATGATGTTCAAGGATGCGGCGACCAAGCGCATCAACATCGCAGACTACGAGCACGCCGTCCGCCTGTGGACGATCGTTCTCGAAGTCTCGGTCATGATGGCGCAGTTCCCGTCCCGCGAGATTGCCGAGCTTTCCTACGAATACCGCACGCTCGGCCTTGGCTACGCCAACATCGGCGGCCTCTTGATGTCCTCGGGCATTCCCTATGACTCGACCGAAGGCCGCGCCATCGCCGGTGCGCTGACGGCGATCATGACCGGTGTCTCCTATGCCACCTCGGCCGAGATGGCCGAAAAGCTCGGTCCGTTCCCGGGCTTTGCGCCAAACCGCGACAACATGCTGCGCGTCATCCGCAACCATCGCCGCGCCGCCTATGGCGAGACGACCGGTTACGAAGCGCTTTCGGTCAACCCGGTCGCGCTCATCCATGCCGACAATCCGGACCAGGACCTCGTCATCCACGCCATGAGCGCCTGGGACAAGGCACTGGAACTCGGCGAAAAGCACGGCTATCGCAACGCCCAGGCAACGGTTATCGCGCCGACCGGCACGATCGGCCTCGTCATGGACTGCGACACGACCGGCATCGAGCCTGACTTCGCGCTGGTCAAGTTCAAGAAGCTCGCCGGCGGCGGCTACTTCAAGATCATCAACCGCGCCGTTCCGGAAGCGCTGCGCTCTCTCGGCTACAGCGAAAGCCAGATCGCCGAAATCGAAGCTTACGCAGTCGGTCACGGCAACCTGAACCAGGCTCCGGCGATCAACCCGTCGACGCTGAAGGCCAAGGGCTTCACCGACGAGAAGGTGGAAGCCGTCAACGCCGCCCTGAAGTCCGCTTTCGACATCAAGTTCGTCTTCAACCAGTGGACGCTCGGCGCCGACTTCCTCAAGGGCACGCTGAAGGTCTCCGACGAACAGCTCGCTGCGATGGACTTCAACCTGCTCGACCACATGGGCTTCTCCAAGAAGGACATCGAAGCGGCGAACATTCACGTCTGCGGCGCGATGACACTCGAAGGTGCACCGTTCCTGAAGAACGAGCACCTGCCCGTCTTCGATTGCGCCAACCCCTGCGGCAAGATCGGCAAGCGTTATCTCTCGGTCGAAAGCCACATCCGCATGATGGCGGCCGCCCAGCCGTTCATCTCGGGCGCGATCTCCAAGACGATCAACATGCCGAACGAGGCGACCGTCGAGGACTGCAAGAACGCCTACATGCTTTCGTGGAAGCTGGCGCTGAAGGCAAACGCGCTCTACCGTGACGGCTCCAAGCTGTCGCAGCCGCTGAACGCCTCGCTGATCGAGGACGACAAGGACGAGGATGCGCTGGAGGATCTGATCCAGGCGCCCGCCGCCGCCCAGGCCGTCACCATCACCGAGAAGATCGTCGAGCGCGTCATCGAGAAGGTGATCCGCGCCCGCGAAAAGCTGCCGAACCGCCGCCAGGGCTACACCCAGAAGGCCGTCGTCGGTGGTCACAAGGTGTATCTGCGCACCGGCGAATTCGGTGACGGCCGCCTCGGCGAGATCTTCATCGACATGCACAAGGAAGGGGCCGCCTTCCGTGCGATGATGAACAACTTTGCCATCGCCATCTCGCTCGGCCTGCAGTACGGCGTGCCGCTCGAAGAATATGTGGAGGCCTTCACTTTCACCAAGTTCGAGCCGGCCGGCATGGTCCAGGGCAACGACGCGATCAAGAACGCGACGTCGATCCTCGACTACGTCTTCCGCGAACTGGCGGTTTCCTATCTCGGCCGTCACGACCTCGCCCATGTCGACACCTCCGACTTCGGCAACACCGCGCTCGGCAAGGGCATTCAGGAAGGCAAGACCAACCTGATCTCGACCGGCTGGACCCGCGGCTACAAGCCGACGATCGTCGGCGGCACCGGTGACCGGGCCTCCAGCGAGCCGAAGGGCTCGTCGACGGCAGCCCCTGCCCGCGCCTCCTCTGGCGCAACCGTGACGGCGATCGCCGGAAACACGGTGCGCAAGATCGAGACGACGACGGCGATCGCAACGTCCGAAATCGTCGCCTTCAAGCGCGACTATGAAGAGCGCGCTGCGGAACTGGCAGAAGAGATCGCCGACGAAGTCGAGCAGGAAGTAACCGCCCTCTTCTCCGACAAGGCGGCCGCCGAAGCGGCATCGGCCAAGTCGGACGCCAAGAAGGTGGAAGCTGAGCGCCGCGCCCGCTCGATCATGCAGGGCTACACCGGCAACATGTG
Organism: Ensifer sp. ENS03; assembly: GCF_014852035.1. Taxonomy (NCBI): domain Bacteria; kingdom Pseudomonadati; phylum Pseudomonadota; class Alphaproteobacteria; order Hyphomicrobiales; family Rhizobiaceae; genus Ensifer; species Ensifer sp. ENS03. The sequence continues at coordinate 48,457 of NZ_JACVAV010000007.1, forward strand.
CACCGAATGCCAAAACTTCACGATGGTGCGCAACGGTACCTGCGAGAAGTGCGACACCTGCGGCGCGACGAGCGGCTGCAGCTAAGCGGCCCGTCGTTGATGACGACGACGACCACCATCATTGCCAACCCGAGGTTTTCCTCGGGTTGGATTTCTCTAGAGAACAAAACGAGAATTTATAGACCGAACCGCCATTCGACCAAGTTCCCATCATGCTCACCCCGATCATAGCCATCCTTCTCGAAGACCCCAGTCAGAATGACCTCAGCGGCATCGTTGCGCCGCTGGATGCCTATAACGATGCCCATAGCGGCATGGTCGATCTGCCCGGTTTTGCAATCGTGCTTCGCGATCCGGAGACGAAAGTCGCGACGGGCGGGCTCTATGCGACGGATGGCTATGGCTGGGCCTTTATCCGTTACCTCGCCGTCCCTGATGAGTACCGCGGCCAGGGCCTTGGCCGGCGCCTTGTCGAAGAAGCGGAGAAGATCGCACGCCAGCGCGGCTATGTCGGCCTTTGGCTCGACACCTTCGAATTCCAGGCCAGGCCCTTTTATGAAAAACTCGGCTTCGAAGTTTTCGGCGAGCTTGAAGGCGGTGATGGGGCGATTGCGCGCTACTTTCTAAAGAAGCGATTCTGACGCCGGAAAGCCACGATCCGAAGAAGCAACCGCGATTTGGGGGCCCGAAAGCGAGAGTATGCGGCTGCCCCTGCGGTATACACGGCCCGACGCTTATTCCGGACGGACGCCCTTGTTGCCCTGTAGCGCGTTTGTGGTCACCCGAATCGCCGGCTGCCGTTTACGTCCTTGCCGATGATCTCCCGGATAATGGTCAGGGTTTCCTTCGCCGCCTCCTTGGGTGCGAGTGCGGTATCGGCGACGTTGCTTACCAGCTTCGTCATATCGTGATCGATATCCTTCTCAGCCCAACGCTTGCCCTTCGCAACGGTGATATAGACCGAGTAGGCGTGGTGCATGGTTCCGGGCCGCTCGCCGATGATGTGGAGAATTCCGCGAAACGTGTTGGGATCGGCGTCGGCAAACAGCATCTCGCCAATCCGGTAGCCGGCCCGCACTCTGCCGCTGGTGACCAGGATATTCTTGTCGCTCACCGACACGCCGGCATCGCCGAGCAGCCTGCGCATCTCCTCCAGATAGGGCGAAAGATGGCCGTCATCCATGATGGCCTTGGCGTTCAGACCATCTGAGATGACAATCTGGCCCTTGGGCATATCGCCTTTCCAGGACGTCCTGATCGCGTCAATCGCCCTGATTGAGTCCGGGCTCAGCGTTTCACCGGTCGTCGGATGCGCGATGTAGTCGTTCCGGTCCTTGGACAGGGTGCGAACCGGAACGACGCTGGGCACTGCCGCTATGAACTCCGGCGTAAGCTCGGCCCAAAGAGAGAGTTTGGCGTCGTCATAAAGACCCCTCACTTTCGTCGCGAGCGTCGGGTTGAGATCCCATATCTTCTCACCGTGGCCCGTGGCCAGGTCGACGCCTCTTGCCTCGACCTCCGTCATCATCCGCCTGCCCTCGGCGTAAACGGCGTCCTTGGAGCGCTTGTCCCCCTTGGCGAGGCGGTACTGATAATAGACCCAAAGAGGATCGCCGTATTTTGACGTGTAGCTGTTGTCCTTGCCGACAATTCCAAGGCGTTTGTAGAAATCCCACATCGCATCGTTGACCTTGAAGCCGAACTTATCCCTCACGCGTACGTGGTCCTGAAATGCGGTCGTGAGATAGCTCAACATCGGGTCGTTCTTGGTCGGCAGAGCAATCAGATAGGCCGGATTGGCCGGCATGATCTGATCCTGGCACCAATCCAGATCGTCCAGGCTGACGGTCATGTGCAGGGTCGTACATATATCGAGACCGATGGTCAGCCCATGGAGCTTGCCCATGACCATGTCCTCGAGGCAGCACCGAACGAGTTGTTCTCGGCTCTTGAAGACCTCCGGCCCAATGAAGCCGGCGACGTCGTTGACATGCAGCCATGCGCCTTTCGGCTGCACTTTCGCAAGCTCCATGCCGACAGCCCGGCTGAACCCGTACTTCCGGGACTCAAGCACCATCATGTCGACGCCGTTTGCCGCGCCGTTGGTGAATTCCGAGCCCTGTCCGGTTTCGAAGTAAAGGCCGTACCGCTCCCCTGCCTTGGCGCGCGCATATTTCAGGATCTTCTCATTGGTGATGTCGAAGATCTTGTTGCAATCATCCGTACCGGCAAGGCTCTGGAACACGGTGGAAACTGTGCCGGGGAAGTCTTCGCTTACCTCACCTTGGACGTCGATGTGAGCGAGCACGCACCACGGAATGACGTCGACCAGCTTGAACGTATCCACGATGTCCTTGAGCGCCCGCTCCACCGTGACGACGCTGTCGACGGTGCTGTCCACCGGGTTGGTGCCGATGACGATGTCGCCGGTCGCATAGGAAAACGCATCGAAGACCTGCCACATGATGTCGTCGGGGTGGTCGGTCGGCGAATTCGGCTGGATACGTGCGCCCATGTATCCCTTGGCGCCCAACTTGGTGCCGGGCATGACATTGAAAATCTTCTGGCTGACGGTGATCAACTCTTCATTGCTCATCAGCTTCGGCACGCAGCCGATGGTATCGCTGGTCAGGCCATACATGACGCCTTTGATCTCATCTTCCGATTTGGTCAGAAGAAACTCCTTCAGCTGGCCCATCGTCCAGTCTTTCAGCTTTTCTTGTTGAGCCCTGTCGGTGGTCTGCCAAATCAGTCGTTGCAGATCGTCCTCAAACAGCGGGTGCTGATCGAGGTCTGTGATTTTCGTTCTTGCCAGGAGGGCTCGGGCGTTCGTTCGGGACGTATCATTTTCCGCAGCCACGGCGATCGTCTGGTCTCCTTCCTTGAACGCATTCGCGCATCCCAGAACCTGCCGATAGGTCGTCTCGTCAAAGCCGCCCTTGATCCTGCTGATATAGGCAAAGACGTCCTCATCCCGCTTCACGTCGTTGATCACGAGGTTGCTTGGGCCTGGCGCGGCACGGGCAGCATGACTGTAGGCTGTTAGCGTGGCCGCCGCAGTTCCCGCCACCAGCAGGAGATCGCGCCTGGACAGTGCATGCTGGTCTGAGAACATGCCTTTGCTCATTGCCATTTCCTTTCTGCAAAAGGTCTATCGGCATCTCGCCCGACGGCCCTCTGGTGACCGGCGATCTAAGGAAGGCGCATAAGAGTAAATGCTCGACACGTGTCGCTTGGGCATCGACACGGACCCGGCGAGCCTCGACCAGCCGGGCCTGTCAAAGTCGATTACTGCAGGCTCATCACGATGCGACCGTCGATCTTCCCGGCTTCCATGCGGCGGAAGATCTCGTTGATATTCTCGAGACTATCCCACGAGAAATGCGGCGCGACTTTGCCTTCAGCGGCGAACTGGAGCGACTCTTCCAGGTCCTGGCGGGTGCCGACGATCGATCCACGCACGGTGATGCGCTTAAGAACAGTCTCAAAGACCGGCACCGAGATCATACCTGGGGGCAGGCCGACGAGCGCCATGGTGCCGCGCGAACGCAGGAAACCGAACGCCTGTTCCATCGCAGCGGGCGAGACTGCAGTCACAAGCGCTCCATGCACGCCGCCGGTGGCCTTGATCACCTGCTCGACCGCATCCTTGGCCTTGCCGTTGACTGTCAGGTCGGCGCCCAATTGCTTTGCAAGTGCCAGCTTGTCGTCGAAGATGTCCGCCGCGACGACATGCATGCCCATCGCCTTTGCGTACTGCACGGCCATGTGGCCAAGCCCCCCGATGCCGGAGATGGCAACCCATTCACCGGGACGGACTTCCGTTTCCTTCAACCCCTTGTAAACGGTGACCCCGGCACACAGAACCGGCGCGGCAGGACCGAACTCCAGCCCATTGGGCAGGCTGCCGACGAAATCAGGATCCGCCAGGCCATATTCGGCGAACGTCCCGTTGACCGAGTATCCCGTGTTCGACTGGGCCGCACACAACGTCTCCCAACCGGTGCGGCAATGCGGACAGTAGCCGCAGGCGCTGTGAAGCCAGGGAACGCCGACCCTGTCGCCCTCTTTCACTCTTTTGACACCGGCGCCGACCGCCGAGACATAGCCGACCCCCTCGTGCCCGGGAATGAACGGTGGGCTGGGCTTCACCGGCCAGTCGCCATTTGCAGCATGGAGATCGGTATGGCAAACGCCCGTTGCTTCGTACTTCACGAGGATCTGTCCCGGCTGCGGCGTGGGCACCGCCACTTCTTCGATCGTCAGGGGCGCGCCGAATTGCCGAACGACGGCTGCCTTCATCGCCTGAGCCATTTGCCAATCCTCCTCCAATCGCCGGGCCACGGAGAGGTTTCTTATGGGAACAGTGGGCCGGCAGGGGCCTATCTCACATACGAAAATCGTGTAATTGGCTCGAGCATCATGGCGCTCACAGCCAGTGCCCGGACGTCATTTCCTGCTTGGCGTATACCGCCAACACTTCAACGTGGTTCACGTAGCGCCATCGTCAGGTTGCAGCGTAAACCCGCCGGCAGAGTTCGACAATGGGTGGAGTGCAGAAGCGGTTCAGAGACCGACCGCCTTCGGCGCCCGGCCGGATCGAACAACGCATATCGTGCAACGGCGTTCGAGCGGGCGCGCTGGCGCGCGTATTGACAGGATCGGCGCCGGTCGTGTTGACTGAATGCTACGGGGCCGTAGCTCAGTTGGGAGAGCGCCGCAATCGCACTGCGGAGGTCGAGGGTTCGACTCCCTTCGGCTCCACCAAAACGATCAGAAGGTGCCCGGTTGCCGAGGTATCGGAACAGCGGCTGATTTGTCATCAGCAGATCGCCAGTTCGAGTCTCTCTGGGGACACCACCATGCTAAGCCACCGTCCGGCCTTCGCGAAACGCTGCCCGATCCCGTGGCCACCTGTTTTCAGAGGCTGAACGGATCCCGCGCCGATCGCTTCTCGCTCGGTGCACTGAACGGGTCGGCTTTCTTCTCCTTGGACTTGCGGCCCTCGTCGGCGATGATCTCGTCGACCGCCCGCTGGCATTTCATCAGCTCGTCGGCCGCCGGGCCGGTGCCGCGCAGGCTGAGATTTGCGATGACGCGATCTTCAAACGCGATGGCCAAGGCCCGCTTGCGCACGAAGCCCGTCAGGAACTCGGCGTCGGTGACGTTCACGAACAGAAACTTTCCGCTCGCATCACCGGCGGCGGTCGCCGAGGCGCTCCAGGGATCGGTCTTGTCGAAGCGGAAGGTCAGGTCGTACTCTTTGCCGACCTCGAGCGACCTCCAGTCGTCGCTGGCGAAGCTCATATAGAGCGGCGACTCGGAGCCCTTGGGATAGAACCCAAGGCGCAAGGTGACCCCGCCGTCGAATACCGACGAGATGAAGCAGGAGCCCTCCATCGAGGTGTCGGATGCAACGGTCCAGCCGTCGACATCCTTCCACTTGATGATTTCGGACTCCTCAGCCGCGGCCGATCCCGCGGCGATCAGACAGCTTACCAATCCGACCAGCAATCTACGCATGCAAAACCCCCGTTTGCCCGCATTTTGATAGGTCCCCCCGTCACTGTCGAGGGTGCCTAGCCGATCCCAGGCAATATTTTAGGAATATTCACCTCTCTGCGGCAAGCGGACGCGCCCATCACATGGCGAAAGGATCTTTCGACGACTTGGTCTGGCCGCCGCCGGCAAAGGGATCGTTGTTCGGCGCATTGCCACCGGCGCCCGCAAAGGGATCGTTCGCCGCTCCCTGACCGCCATTCGGGATCAAGGCGCTCACCGCCTCCTGGCACTTGAACATCTCGCTTACCGCCTTCATCGAATCACGCAGGCTGAGGCTCGCGACGACGCGCCCCTCGAAGGCCAGCGCCAAGGTGTTTTTGCGAACGAATTCGGTAAAGAAGTCGGTGTTGGAAAAGTTGACGACAAGGGCCTTGGCTCCGGTCAGATCAACACCGAACGCAACGGCCGGCCACTGACGACCACGGTCGAGCTGCAAGGCAACATCGTATTCCCGCTGCGGCTCGATGGATTTCCATTCGGCATTGCCGATCGAAAGAAACGCCAGGTTCGTCGATCCCCGCGGATAAAAGCCGATACGAAGGATAGCGCCGGCGTCATAGCTCGTCGCCGCGTAACACGAGCCTCCCAGGGAAGGATCGGATCCCACCGTCCAGGCGTTGATCCGTTTCCAGATATTCGAACGCCCTTCTTCAGCAGACGCCGCTCCAGCCGTGAGCAACAGGCCGAGCACCACCAACGACAATCTATGCATGCAACCACCCCACTTTCCACGCAAAGTTATCTTTTTTTAGAGGCCTGTCGAGACGGTGAAGGCCCTTCCCCGCAGGGATTTTTGCGCGCCCCAGGCCCGATGCGAAAGCTGGCAGCTCCGATGCATTCTCCGCGCCGGTCCATAAAGAACGGCCGAGACGAGGTTGAGATGGAGCGGCTGGCGCAAATCAGCCACAGCCTGCGGGCAAAGAGCTGTTGAACAAGGCAGAGTGATCGCCATGCTTGCTGGACTTCGGAACGAAAGCGCGGTTCACATCGTTTACCACCCCGTAGTCCCACCCCTTCATCAAGTGGACGATCACCGTGCTTGCCGCCCTGCTTCTCGCTTCGATAGTCGCATCGCCCAATATGCCTGACGTCAAGCTCAGTGCCGCGACGGTGGATGAACTCCAGACCGATTTCGAACGGGCCGTGCCGTGCCATCAGATCGATGGACGCAATGTTTGGAAGGGCGCGCTCGCGTTCTACATCCAGTCCTTCGTTTATGACGGCGATACGCCCGTTGCGACCGATGCGGCCGACGCAGTGCTTCCGGAAGACAACAGCGCCGAAACGGTGAAGGAGTTCGAAGACGCCTGCTCGGCCTCGCAAGCGACTTAAGTCTCTCCGCGAAGAGAGCCGCGATTCGTTCGAATCACGCGCGCGACCGGCCTGCCCGGCGCTGTTTTGGGACGCAACCGTCGCCGAAAACCGCCCCGCTCCCGCAAAAGTGACCAATCGCCCCCCACAGAAGCAGCCAATTGCCTGAATTCACGGAATTTTAGGCACTTGCGGAACACATATGGAACAGATAGTGTCTGTTCTTGATTTGTTTCACGCCTCTGGAGCGACGTGCCATGCTGACCCGCAAGCAACAGGAATTGCTTCTGTTCATCCACGAACGCATGAAGGAGTCGGGCGTACCGCCGTCTTTCGATGAAATGAAGGACGCGCTCGACCTGGCGTCGAAGTCCGGCATTCACCGTTTGATCACGGCGCTCGAAGAGCGCGGGTTCATTCGCCGGTTGCCGAACCGGGCGCGCGCGCTCGAAGTCATCAAGCTTCCGGAAGCCTACGCCGCCGGCCAGCAACAGCCGCGCAGAGGCTTCTCGCCGAGCGTGATCGAGGGCAGCCTCGGAAAGCCGCCGGCCGCCGCTCCTGCCACGCCGAAGCCGGCGCCGGTCGCCGAAAGCACGTCTGTTTCCGTCCCGGTGATGGGGCGCATCGCTGCCGGCGTGCCGATCTCGGCGATCCAGAACAACACCCATGACATTACCGTTCCGCTCGACATGATCGGCAGCGGCGAGCATTACGCCCTCGAAGTAAAGGGCGATTCGATGATCGAGGCCGGCATCTTCGATGGCGACACGGTGATCATCCGCAACGGCAACTCGGCCAATCCCGGCGACATCATCGTGGCGCTCGTGGACGACGAGGAAGCGACGCTGAAGCGCTTCCGTCGCAAGGGCGCGTCGATTGCACTCGAAGCGGCCAACCCCGCCTACGAGACGCGCATTTTCGGACCGGATCGCGTGAAGATCCAGGGCAAGCTCGTCGGGCTGATCCGCCGCTACCATTGAATTCCAGGCAGAACGCCGAATCAAAAGAGCCTCGCCACAGAAAGTGGCGAGGCTCTTTCCATTTAAGGCGACCTGAAATCCAGATCGCTTATTCGTGGATCGTGTATTCGCCGAGTTCGCAGAGATCCTGCGTGTCCTCGGTCGTATCGAGGGCCGAGCCTTCCTCGAATTCGAATCGCATGTCGTATTTGCAGACGTCCCGCCCGTCGGATATGGTGATCTCCATGCTCTCGCCGGGGTTCAGGACCTGCCGACCGAAAACATCGTCTTCCCATTCATTGACGCCGACCGGCGACGTATAGAAATTCGTCAGTACCGCGCCGGTGTTGTTCTTCAGCTGGAAAACCAGGTCGTCCGCGCGCGCCTCCATAGCGGTCGCCGCAAAACACGCCAACGCCGTCAGGATCAGTCTCTTTTTCATTGATGCCATTGCCTCCGTTCTTAATGTTGACGGACGCTACCGATGCGGTTGATCTCAGCGGAGTCATCGTTCCCCCTCTACCGAATTCACCGAAGCGATAAGATCCGACGGAGGCATAGGAGACGTGGCTTGCGCGGACGTGGGGTCGCGAATTTTACCGCGCTGCCCTAAGGCAGAACGCCAAACCAAATTTAACGAGGTGAGATTATTGGAGGCCTCGCCCGGAATTGAACCGGGGTACAAGGATTTGCAGTCCTCTGCGTCACCACTCCGCCACGAGGCCTCACAGCTCGGATAACCAAGCGTTGGCGCGGATTTAGAATGATTGCAGAAAAACCGCAAGAGGCATTTTCTGAAAAACGCGCCGTCGAATTGCAGGACGGATACTTTCCACAGAACGATCGACGATGTCCGCCGATCGTCTCCCAGCTGATCTCAGCACCAGGGCGTCGGGCGCCCTTCCCACGGCCGCACGAGCCCCTCGGAAACGAGTACACGTCCAAGAGATTGGTCACCGCGTGTGACCAGGCGCAGTTTCTCGCCGGCCTTGGCATCTGATCGCCCTCCCGCCGAGATCAGCCTGAAGTCGCCAGCATTCAGCAATTCGCGCAGGCGCTGCTTGGCGTAGAAGCCGCGCGAACGCTCCTTGTCGCAGCTTGCCTGGCGGATTCGCGGTGCATCGACATCGGCGACGCGGATCGTCTCGCCATGGAAGACGAAGGTCGCGCCATCGATCACGCAGTTGTCGTTGCGAATGCCGCAAAAATAGAACTGATCGGTACGGATGGATGCCGTCTTCACCTCTTCATTCGGCCGCACGAGAGGGGTTGGCGGCGTGACGCCGACATTCACCGACGGCACCGGGGCGGCCAGGACAACCTTCGTCGCCGGGTTGGGCTTCGGATTTGGTTTGTGCCTATCCGCCTGCTGCGCAACGCGCTCCTGCGCTTCAGGAACCGCGCGCTGAGGCTTCGGCTTCGTTTCCGATCGCGATGCAAAGGCCATGACATCCGAAACCACCGGCCAGTGCCGCAACTCGGCGCGATGGTCGTAGACCATGACGCCGCCAAGGGTGAGCGCTGCGGCCAGATACCACGGCGCCATGCCGCCCTGTTTGCTGGTGCTTCGGCCCGAACTGCGGCGTCGACGTTTCGTAGTGGCTTTGGCCATCGGTCCCCATCCTGATTCGAGACCGCATTATGCGTTTGATGGGTTGCCGAAAAGTTTTCGAGGGCACCCCAACAGAGCGGAAGACCGCGAGGAACCGGTCATTCGCCTGCGCGGCCACGGCCCTTGTTGAGAGATTCGGAATTGCTACGGGACGGCCAAAACTGCCGACCGCCCTGCCCTCGACAACAAGATCGTTAAATCGGCGTCCGCCTCAGGAGCCGTTCGACGAGTTGGCCTTCCCGCGCCAGCGCGCCCACCAGACGGCCAGACGACGACGGCGGCGGCGAACCGAGGGAATGTCGTGGGAAAGCACGATCAGGCCCAACGGTATCATCCAGAAGCCCAGCACGGGCAAGAAACCGAGAAAACCGCAGAACACCAGCAGCGAACCCAGCAGGATGCGCAGCAGCGGTGAGTCGGGCAGCGCGATACGCCATTTGCCCAGCACGATCTGTCGTGTTTGCGGATCAATGCCGAAATGCGTCTGCTTCCTGTTTTTATTCATCATTCCCTATCCGGCGTGTTTTCCCACAATTGGGGACTTCTCCACAGCCTCGCAACGGAACTTGTCATTTTTTTTGAAAAAAGCGCTTGGCAAATCAGAAAAGCATGCGTATTAGCAGCCTCACTTCTGAAGCGCACAGCACAACAGCGGCGCGGATGATCCCTGGTAGCTCAGCGGTAGAGCATTCGACTGTTAATCGACAGGTCGCCGGTTCGAATCCGGCCCGGGGAGCCACTTTCTAAAAGAGCCATTTGCAGCGATGCGAATGGCTCTTTTTCATTTTGCACCTATGTTCTCCAGGTGATCAATCCCCAACCTCCCGATGGTTCTTCATGACAAAGGCCGCGGCGCCGCCCATCATCGTCTGGTTCCGCAAGGATCTCCGCGTGGCCGACAATCGCGCCCTCTCGGCTGCCGCCGGCGAGGCAGCCGTCATTCCCCTCTATATTCGCGAACCCGCCGACAGCGGCAACGGTCCGCTCGGGGCGGCGCAGGCGTGGTGGCTGCACCATTCGCTCGAGGCCTTGGGCGCAAGTCTCGCGCGGCCCGCTTCTCGCCTCGTTCTTCGATCAGGCGCGCCGCTTGACGTGATTGTCGAGATTGCGCGCGCAAGCGGTGCGGAGCGCATCTACTGGAACCGGCGCTACGACCCGAACGGCATCGCCACGGATACCGCGCTCAAGAAGGCGCTGGCCGAGCGGGGAATCATCGCGGAGAGCTTTGCAGGACAATTGCTGCATGAGCCCACGCGGCTGCTGACGACGACGGGCGGCCCCTACCGCGTGTTCACGCCGTTCTGGCGCGCGCTCGAACTAAAAAACGAGCTGGCACCGCCGATCGACCGGCCGCACCATATCGCAGCCCCGGGAGCATGGCCGCGATCGGAACGCCTTGACGACTGGTCGCTGCTGCCGACGAAACCGGACTGGGCGGCGACATTCAGCGAGGTCTGGACGCCGGGCGAAGACGGTGCGGCCACCCGTCTCGAAGAATTCGTCGATGAGAAGCTCGACGCCTACAAACGCTGCCGCGACATTCCCGACGCGGATGGCACATCCCTGCTCTCGCCTCATCTCGCCTTTGGCGAAATTTCGCCTGCGCAGGCCTGGCATGCGGCAGCTGGGCGCCAGGCCGATAGCGGCGAAGGGGCGGCCACCTTCCGCAAGGAACTCGCCTGGCGCGAATTCTCCTATCATCTGCTGTTTCATTATCCGGAGCTTGGCCGCCGCAACCTCGACCGTCGATTCGACCGCTTCCATTGGCTGAACGACGAGGACGATTTCACCCGCTGGACCAGCGGGCTCACCGGATACCCGATCGTCGATGCCGGCATGCGCCAGCTATGGCGCCACGGCTACATGCACAATCGCGTTCGCATGATTGTCGCCTCCTTTCTCATCAAGGACCTGCTCGTCGACTGGCGCAAGGGAGAAGCCTGGTTCCGTGACACGCTGGTCGACGCGGATCCGGCCAACAATGCCGCAAGCTGGCAATGGGTCGCCGGATCGGGCGCGGACGCCGCACCGTTCTTCCGCATCTTCAACCCGCTCCTGCAAGGGGAGAAATTCGATCCCAACGGTCTCTATGTGAAGCGCTTCGTGCCAGAGCTGGAGCGCCTCCACCCGCGCTATGTCCATCGCCCCTTTGCAGCGCCCGCCACGACCCTTGCCGAAGCCGGCATCGAACTCGGCACGACCTACCCGAAACCGATCGTCGACCATGCCCTTGCCCGCGATCGGGCACTGGCAGCCTTCCGGCAGATCACAAGCGCAGCGGGACTCTCCGAGGATACGTAGAGCCTCCGGTAGAATTCCTCAGTTGGCGTCTCGCCCGATTGCGGCTAGGCTCACGTTACGGATGCAACAGCTGAGGGGGTGGTGTATGCGTAACCTGGAAGCCGATTTTGCTGCATTTGCCGGTGCGGTGGAGCTATCTTCCGAAAATCTGGCGACGGCCGTGCGGGAATTTCCGCTCAAGGCGCGCATGGTGCTTGGCGCCCTGGTGCACCTTCAAGTGGGAACGTTGATGCTTGCCACGCCAGACGGCCGCAGGCTGGTGATCAAAGGCGCCAGGGCCGGCCCCAGCGCCATCCTCAACCTCAACAACTGGAACCTGCCGCAGCGTGCTATCTCGGGCGGCACCATCGGGGCTGCGGAAAGCTACATCGACGGCGACTGGGACAGTCCCGATGTCGGCGCCTTTCTCGAACTGTTCCTCGTCAACGCCGAAATCGGCAGGAATTTTCCGAACCGTGCGCGCGGGCTCCTGCGCCTTTTCGACAAGTTCCTGCACTGGCGCAATGCCAACACCCACTCCGGCGCGCGCCGCAACATCTCGGCCCATTACGACCTCGGCAACGCCTTCTACAGCGAATGGCTGGATCCGAGCATGACCTATTCGTCTGCGCTTTATGCAACGGGCGCCAATGATCTTCGCTCAGCGCAGAAAGCCAAATACCGCGCGCTCGCGGAAGCGACGAACCTGCGCACCGGCGATCATGTGCTTGAGATCGGCTGCGGCTGGGGCGGCTTTGCCGAATTTGCGGCAACGGAAATCGGCTGCAAGGTCACCGGGCTGACGATCAGCCGCGAGCAACTGGCCTTCGCACGCGAACGCATGCAGCGTGCGGGCCTTGCCGACCGGGTCGAATTGAAGTTCCAGGACTATCGTGAAGAAAGGGGTACCTATGACCGCATCGTCTCGATCGAGATGTTCGAGGCCGTCGGCGAAAAATTCTGGGCAACCTATTTCTCGCAGCTGAAGCGGTGCCTGAAACCCGGGGGCAAGGCCGGACTGCAGATCATCACGATCAAGCCCGAATCCTACGAGGAGTATCGTTCCAATCCGGATTTCATCCAGAAATACGTCTTCCCGGGCGGCATGCTGCCAACGCGCGAGCATCTGGTCGAGCTTGGCCGCAATGTCGGCCTGCGGATGATCAACGACTTCGGCTTTGGCGTCGACTATGCCCGCACACTCGGCGAATGGCGGGAGCGGTTCTGGGCGGTCTGGAACAGGATCGAGCCGCTCGGCTTCGACCTGCGCTTCAAGCGGCTGTGGGAGTTCTACTTCTACTACTGCGAGGCCGGGTTCCGTGCCCGCAACATCGACGTCCGGCAGATCGTCTTCGAGTGAAGCGCACGGCGCGTCTTTACCGCGTCACCCGTAGCGCTTAAGAGGCGGTCGATCCAAGTTTCTGTTCAAAGGTACAGCATGCGTCTTGCATGGTTTTTCCTCGCGCTCGCCATCGCGACCGAAGTGGTGGGCCTGACGGTGATGAAGGCCGCTTCCGAAAGCGGCTCCTATCTCGGCCACATCGTCATGTATGTCTCGATCGCACTCTCCTACGTCTTCCTGGCAAAGGCGGTGAAGACGATATCGGTCGGCGTCGCCTATGCGATCTGGGAAGGTTCGGGCGTCGCCATCATCACCCTGGTTTCGGTTTTCGTCTTCGGCCATGTGCTGACCGGACGCGAAATGCTCGGGCTTTCGATGGCGATCGTCGGCATCCTGCTCGTCAATGCCGGCGAGTATCATGATGAGGACGAGGCAGCGCGTGAAGGAGCCGCCGATGAGCGCGCCTAGCATCTACTTCGTTCTCGCGGTCGTGGCCGGCATCCTCGATATTGCGGCCAACCTCGCCTCGACGAAATCGGAAGGGTTCGCCCGCCGCGGCTGGGGCATCCTTTCGATTCTGCTGGTGCTCGCCGCCTTTGCCTTCCTGGCGGAAGCCATCAAGGGCATGGAGCTCGCCATCGCCTATGCCGTACTTGGCGCAACCGGGATCTTCGGGACGGCCATTTGCGGCCGCTTCCTGTTCGGTCAGAAGCTGAAGCCGATCGGCTGGGTCGGACTGGCGCTCATCTTCGGCGCGGTGCTGGTGCTTCACACCGCCTGACGGGGACGACCGCCGGGTCCGGCGCGCTTCTGTCCTTCTATGGCCTCCGCCTTGCCGCGGGTCAGCCAGTTCAGCAGGCGGAAATAGAGGCTGTAGGGCAGCAGGTCCATGAGCTTCACCGCGTAGGCAAACCGGCGTGGGAAGGCAATTTCGAACCTTCGCGACTTCAGGCCGGCAACGATGCGCCTTGCCGCCTCTTCACTGTTCACCGGCGCCGGTCGCAGAAAGCGAATGCGCGCGGTCCCGGGCGTATCGACGAAGCCGGGGCTGATGATCTGCAGCCGGACGCCGAGCCGGTCGAGATCGAACTTCAGGCTTTCCGCCATATTGATCAGCGCGGCCTTGGTGGCGCCATAGGCGGCACTGGTCGGCAGTCCGCCGTAGCCGGCCACCGACGAGACGATGGCGATGTGTCCGTACCCCTGCGTCTTCATGTGGTCCACCGCCGGCAAGAGACAGTTGACGACGCCGTTGAGGTTGACGGCAAAGCTCTTCTCGAAGGCCTCGCGGTGAAGCTCGTCTCCGCGCACCGGCAGCGCGACCCCGGCGTTCAGCACCACGAGCGAAAGGTGCCCGTGATCATATTCGATCGCCGCCATCACCCGCTCCATGTCGGCAGGGTCGGTGACATCGCCGTCGAGCACGGTGATCCGCCCTTCGCTTGCTGCTTCATGCTGCAGGTCCACGAGCCTGTCGTGGTTTCTCGCCGTCACGACGACGGAATAGCCTTCCCGCACCAGCGCGAGCGCCAGTGCCCGCCCGGTTCCCGAGCTTGCGCCCGTCACCCAAGCCAGTTTCTGTTCCGATTTCGTAGATTGAATACTCATCACTCACTCCTCGGCACGCGCCGGGAAACACGTACGCATCTCCTTCTGTGGGCGAAAAATGACTTGCCCGGCCCTTCTTCGCGGCAGCGCTCCTTGCCGCCGGCTCTCGCAGTCCCTGGAGACGATTTTTGTTCGGGACACAGCGACGGCGAAACGCTATTTCTTGCCTGAAGTGCAGGCTGAGCCGAAAACACGCCAACATTTCGGCGGTCCCGGAACGTTGTCGATATTCGCTGGCCGCCGTTCGCTTTTACCTGGTACGTGCCGCCTTACCGCGGTGCCTGTCCTCAAACACGAGGTTCTGAAAATGGCCATTCTCCCGTCCGTGCTCGAAGCAATCGGAAACACGCCTCTGATCCGGCTGAAATCCGTATCCGACGCGACAGGCTGCACGATCCTCGGCAAGGCCGAGTTTCTGAACCCCGGACAATCGGTGAAGGACCGCGCGGCGCTCTGGATCATTCGCCTTGCGGAGCGCACCGGCCAGTTGCGGCCGGGCGGTGTCATCGTCGAAGGTACGGCCGGCAATACCGGCATCGGCCTGGCGCTGGTCGGCCAGGCGCTCGGCTACCGCACCGTCATCGTCATTCCGGAAACCCAGAGCCAGGAAAAGAAGGACGCCCTGCGGCTGCTCGGCGCCGAGCTGGTCGAAGTGCCGGCCGTTCCCTACAAGAACCCCAACAACTACGTGAAGATCTCCGGCCGCCTCGCCGAGCAACTGGCCAAGACCGAGCCAAACGGGGCGATCTGGGCCAACCAGTTCGACAACGTCGCCAACCGTGACGCCCATGTGGAGTCCACGGCGCCCGAGATCTGGCGCGACACGGACGGCAAGGTCGACGGCTTCATCTGCGCCGTCGGCTCCGGCGGCACGCTGGCCGGCGTCGCCCAGGGCCTCAGAGCCAAAAACCCCGCGGTCAAGATCGGCCTGGCGGACCCGCAAGGGGCGGCCCTCTACAATTTCTACGCCAATGGCGAACTGAAATCCGAAGGAAGCTCGATCACCGAGGGCATCGGCCAGGGCCGAATCACCGCCAATCTGGAAGGCTTCACACCCGACTTCTCGTACCAGATTCCCGATTCGGAAGCCGTGCCTTACGTCTTCGACCTGATCGAACGGGAAGGCATTTGCGTGGGTGGCTCGACGGGCATCAACATCGCCGGGGCCGTGCGGCTCGCCAAGGACCTCGGGCCGGGACATACGATCGTGACGATCCTGTGCGACTATGGTAACCGCTATCAGTCGAAGCTCTTCAACCCGGACTTCCTCGCCTCCAAGGGGCTGCCGGTGCCGACGTGGTTGAAGACGGCTTCCAACATTGCAGTGCCATACGAATCAGTTGGATAGGAATGCGATGACCAGGACCGTGACTGCCCTCTTCCGTGACGACTTCTACCTCTCGACATGTGAGGCCAGCGTCACCGGAATCCTCGAAGATGGCGGGATCGAGCTTGATCAGACCTGCTTCTATGCCACCTCCGGCGGCCAGCCTGGCGACACGGGTTTTCTGGAGCGCGCCGATGGCAGCCGCATCGACATCGCGGTCGCCCGCCATGGGGAGACCAAGGATATCATCATCCATGTGCCGGCCGAGGGCCAGCCGGCGCCCGAGATCGGCGAGAAGCTGGTTCTGCACATCGACTGGCCGCGCCGCTACCGGCTGATGCGCATGCACACGGCCTGCCATCTGCTTTCGGTCGTCTGCCCCTTCCCGATCACCGGAGCGTCGGTCGGCGAGGACGAGAGCCGTGTCGATTTCGACATGAACGAGACGATCGACCGGGACGAGGTCACAACAGCGCTGATGAAGCTCGTCGACGAAAACCACCCCGTTTACGTTCAGTGGATTACCGACGACGAGTTGGCCGCCAACCCCGGCATCGTCAAGTCGAAGAATGTTCGCCCGCCGATCGGCCTGGGGCGCGTCAGCCTTGTCTGCATCGGCGAGAACTCGGCGGTCGACAGCCAGCCCTGCGGCGGTACGCATGTGTCGGAGACGCAGGAAGTCGGCGCCATCCACATCGCCAAGATCGAGAAAAAGGGTAAGGAGAACCGCCGGTTCCGTATCCGCTTCGGCAGCGCCGAAGACCGCGCATCAGTTTGAGTAAGGAGTTGCGATCGTGACCAACAACAAGAGCGCCTTTGTCGTTTCCGCCGATTGGCTGCAGGAGCGCCTCGGCGATCCCTCGATCCGGATCCTGGACGCCTCGTGGTACCTGCCGGCACAGAAGCGCAACCCGAAGGCGGAATACGACGCCGGCCACATTCCCGGTGCTGTCTTCTTCGACCAGGACGCCATTGCCGACCATACGAGCGGCCTGCCGCATACGCTGCCTTCGCCGGAAGCCTTTGCTGAAGCCGTCGGCACGCTTGGCGTCAGCGAGACGGATACGATCGTCGTCTATGACGGCCCGGGCATCATGACGGCGCCGCGCGTCTGGTGGGAACTCCGCATCATGGGTGCCAAGAATGTCTATGTGCTCGATGGCGGCATGGACGGCTGGAACCGGGAAGGCCGACCCGTCAGCACGGATGTCCCCTCGCCCAAGCCGGCCACGTTCAAGCCGAGCTTTACGCCCACCGCCGTTACCTCCTTGGCCGGAATGAAGCAGATCGTCGCCGACGGCGCGATCCAGATCGCTGATGCCCGTGGCGCCCCGCGTTTTTATGGCGAGGAAGCCGAGCCGCGTGCCGGCCTTCGTTCCGGTCACATGCCCGGCGCCCACAGCCTTCCTTCCGGCGTCTTTTCGGAAAACGGGAAGCTCAAGGATCTTGAGAGCCTCCGCCAGACCTTCGCAGCGGCCGGCGTCGATCTTTCGGGGCCCGTGGTCACGACCTGCGGATCGGGCGTAACTGCCGCCATCATCACCCTGGCGCTACAGTCGCTCGGCCACACCGACAACACACTCTATGACGGGTCCTGGTCGGAATGGGGTGGCCGCACCGACACCGCCGTCGTCACAGGTCGCGAGTGACGCCATGCGCCCTCCGAAGCTCGCCTCACTGACGGCGCACGTCACCGAACTCGAAATGACCGCTCCGCCGAAGCAGAGCCTGCCGATGCCGGTCAATATCCAGACGGCGATCCTGCGCGTCTCCGACATTCCGCTCGGCTACTATCGGTTTCTCTATCTGCGCGTTGGACGTCGCTGGCACTGGACCGAACGGCTGCGGATGAGCGACGAGGATCTGGCAGCACTGCTTGGCGACAAGCGGAGGAGCGTGACGGTTCTTTACGTCAACGGCGCGCCGGCCGGATTCTTCGAACTGCATCAGGGCGACGACGATGTGGTCGAACTTGTGCATTTCGGGCTGATGGAACACGCACTCGGCCTCGGGCTCGGCAAATGGTTCCTGCTGCAGACGCTGTTTGCCGCCTGGGCGCTAAATCCGAGCAAGCTGAAGGTGACCACCAACAATCTCGATCATCCCCGCGCGCTGCAGCTCTATCAGCAATTCGGCTTCTCGCCAGTCGCGACCCGCGAGGCCACGGTCGAGCCTTTGACCGATGCCGAGCTTCTGAGCCTGGTGAAAAACCTCTGACGAACACCATCCGGCAAGTTCCGGGTGTCCCGATGGCTGCGGCCGGTGCACTCTCCTGATCGAACAATTCAAGCCGATCAAGGAGATACACCATGTCGCTGCGCTATATTCCGATGTCTGACGCGGAAGCCCGCCGGATGAGAGAGGGCGGGCTGGACGCCTATGGCAATGCGCCGGAGCAACAGATCTCCGATGGCGACGGCGTACCGTGCCGTCATTGCCTGGATTATGTCGAAGCTGGCGCGCCCTATTTGGTTTTCGCGCTTCGACCGTTTTCCTCATTGCAGCCTTATGCGGAAACCGGCCCGGTGTTCATGCACGCCGAGGCGTGCCCGGCGCATGATGGCGAAACACTGCCGCCGATCCTGAGCTCGCGTGACAGCTATCTCCTGCGCGGCTACGGCCCTGACGAACGGATCGTCTATGGGACCGGTGACGTCATCACCAGGGAGCAGCTTGAAACTCGAGCGAATGAACTGCTGGCACGATCCGACATTTCAGCCGTCCATGTGCGCTCGACCAAGTACAACTGCTACCAGTGCCGGATCGTCACCGCCTGACGCCTTCGTGGCAACCGGCCCGGCATCGCTGCCGGGCCGCTGGATCATTCCGTCAGGCGACGTTCAGCACCGCCTCCGGCGCATAGGCATCATAGCCGAGCGCTTCGGCGACAGGCGCGTTGGTGACGCGACCGCGGTGCACGTTGAGGCCGGCGCGCAGATGCCGGTCTTCGGCAATCGCTTTCAGGCCCTTGTCGGCGAGCTGCAGACCATAATGCAGTGTCGCGTTGTTGAGCGCATGCGCCGAGGTCACCGGCACGGCACCCGGCATGTTCGCAACGCAGTAATGCACGATGCCGTCGACTTCATAGGTCGGATCGGAATGGGTCGTGGCATGCGAGGTTTCGAAGCAGCCGCCTTGGTCGATGGCGACATCGACGATGACGGCCCCCTTCTTCATGCCGGTCAGCATTTCGCGGGTCACAAGCTTTGGTGCTGCTGCCCCCGGGATGAGCACGGCGCCGATGACAAGATCGGCTGAAAACACTTCCTCTTCCAGCGCGTCGATGGTCGAATAGCGCGTGTGCACGCGACCGGCAAAGAGATCGTCGAGCTGGCGCAGCCGCGGGATCGAGCGATCGATGATGCTGACGTCAGCGCCAAGACCCGCCGCCATGCGGGCGGCATGCAGGCCGACGACACCGCCGCCGATGACGGTCACCTTGGCCGGCAGCACGCCCGGCACGCCGCCGAGCAGGATGCCGCGGCCGCCATTGGCCTTTTGCAGCGAGGTCGCACCGGCCTGGATCGCCAAGCGCCCGGCAACTTCCGACATCGGCGCAAGCAGCGGAAGGCCTCCGCGATCGTCGGTGACGGTTTCATAGGCAATCGCCGTGACGCCGGAATTCAACAGGCCCTTGGTCTGTTCCGGATCGGGAGCAAGATGCAGATAGGTATAGAGAATTTGGCCTTCGCGCAGCTGCGCCCATTCGGAGGGCTGCGGCTCCTTGACCTTGACGATCATGTCCGACTTTTCGAACACGTCCTTCGCCGTCGCGACGATTTTCGCGCCAGCGGCACGGTACGCATCGTCGTCCGCGCCGATCCCTGCCCCGGCCTTGGTCTCCACGATTACCTCGTGGCCATGGGCAACATATTCACGCACCGAGCCGGGCGTCAGGCCGACACGATATTCATGGTTTTTGATTTCCTTCGGGCAACCGACACGCATCCTTGCGTTCCTCTCCTGTTGGGCTTTGCGCCGCTTTTGATGAGGCATTCAGCAAAACACGCCGACAATCGAATGTCCTTGCAAAGACGAAAGCCAACGCGCATTGATTTCGAAGAATGTTGCGACAATGGGCGCAGGATTGAGGGAAATCACGAATGAGCGAACTTGATGCCATCGATCATGCGATTCTGCGCATTCTTCAGCAGAACGGCCGGATCTCGAATGCCGACCTCGCAGCGAAGGTCGGACTCTCTCCGTCCGCCTGTTCTCGGCGCGTCGACATCCTGGAAAAATCGGGAACGATCGCCGGATACCATGCGCGGATCGCCCACAAGGCGCTCGACTACCAGATCATGGTCATCGTGCATATTTCGCTCTCGGGGCAGTTCGCAAAGACGCTCGCCGAATTCGAGGCAGCGGTAAAGCTCTGTCCGAACGTGCTTGTCTGCTACCTGATGTCGGGAGAATATGACTACATCCTGCGGGTCGCGGCCAAGGATCTGCAAGACTACGAACGCATTCACCGTGACTGGCTTTCGGCCTTGCCCCATGTGGTGAAGATCAATTCCAGCTTCTCGCTGCGCGAAATCATCGATCGGCCGAATGTCGGCATCTGAAAGCGGCCGAAAACCTATCGGCCGACGACGCAATTGCGGCCGCGTCCCTTGGCGGCGTAGAGCCTCAGATCGGCCTGCGCCAGTAAATCCTCGACAGAGACCCCATCGGCAGGCGTCGAAGAAAGCCCGATACTCGCCGTAACCGAGCGCCCGTCCGGCGTCGCAATCTGATCTGAGATCGCAATCCGGATCTCCTCGGCGCGGCGCAGCGCATCGGCATGCATCATTGCCGGACACAGGATCACGAATTCCTCGCCGCCATAGCGAAACAGCCGGTCGACCGGGCGCAATTTCGACTTCACCGTTTCCACCAGACGCTGCAACACACGGTCCCCTTCCAGGTGGCCAAATCGATCGTTCACACCCTTGAAGTGGTCGACGTCGATGATCATCAGCGTCACGGCTGCGTTTTCGGCGCTCGCGGCGCGCAGCATTGCCGGTGCCTCGGCCTCGAACCGGCTGCGGTCGAGCGAGCCCGTCAGCGTGTCCTGCCCGGAGCGCGACAAGAGGTCCTCGTAGCGCTCACGGAAGGTCAGCGTGTTGAAGATGTCGCCAAGCGGCCGGTCCGACATGGCAAGCGACGGGTGGCGCGAGAGGTTAAGATAAAGGCCGACGGCAATGGCATAGAAGGGTGCTGCCAGCATTTTCGCCATCCAGCCGCCCCAGAAGACCTCGGCCGGGGCGCCGTTCCACCAGCGCAGCGCCGCATAGAAGGCGGCCTGATCGAAGGTGAGCACCACGAAACCGCAGATGAGGAAACGGACGGTCACGAAGTGACGCAACCACCGCCCGAGGCGCTCGTAGAGCAGGATGATCATCAGCGCATCGAAGTAGAGGATCGTCGTTCCCCAGACCATCAGCCACCCCATCTCGTCGATGAAGGCGAGGTCGGCGGAGCGCTCCGCGACGATCGACACCGTATCGTGCTGCCGCAGCAGAAGGCTGAGCGCCACCGTCAGGAAATTGCCGGCGAGCAGGCCATAGATCGGCTGGCGCACCGTTGCTGCGTCCTCCTTCACATAGAGGAGGAGGATCATCATCAGCTTGCCGGAAAACAGGACGGCCGATCCGGGAGAAATCACGCCGAACGGCAGTTGCACATAGAAGACCGCAGCGAGATAGGTTTCGATGAAGTGCATGACGCCGAGGGCGGCGACAAAGACCCCGAGACCCAATCGGGCACGAAGGTGCAAAAGCCCGATCATCGCCGTGACGTAGACCAGTGCCTCGCCGACGAAGAGAATAAGGTTGGCGTTTGGCATGTGCTTGAGAAGGTTCCGTTTCCTCAAGCACCGTTAACCAGGAAACTTGAAGAAAACTTTACCGGGTGTCCGCTGTTGCTCGACCTTTCAGTGCGAAAATCTGCCGCTTTCGGAAACGCCAGCTTTCCGGCATATTCAGCGCCAACCCACCGTCGTTCGCCCGCCAGCGAACAAAACCCCCAATTGTATTCCTTTTCCATGAAGACCCGCATTCTTGATCAATGGAGGACCGCATGACATCGATGACTTCCCCGCTTAACCTCACGCGCCGCTCGCTTCTTGCGGGGGCCGCAGCCTCCTCGGCACTCGTCATGTTGCATCCATTCTCGGTTCGCGCTGCCGCCAACCAGGCGCATCTCAGGATCATGGAAACGACGGACCTGCACGTCCACGTCTTCCCCTACGACTATTACGGCGACAAGCCGAACGACACGGTCGGCCTTGCGCGCACCGCCTCCATCATCGACGCCATCCGCGCCGAAGCGACCAACTCCATCCTCGTGGACAACGGCGACTTCCTGCAGGGCAACCCGATGGGCGACTACATCGCCTATCAGCGTGGCATGAAGGACGGCGATCTCCACCCGATCGTCGCGGCCATGAACGTGCTCGGCTATGACTGTGGCACGCTCGGCAACCACGAATTCAACTATGGCCTGGACTTCATGTTCAAGGTGCTGAACGGGGCGAACTTCCCGCTCGTCTGCGCCAACCTGACGAAGGGAGCGCTTGCCGCCAATGCGCGGGAGGACAAGCTGTTCCTGAAGCCCTATGTCATCCTCGACCGCAAGGTGAAGGACGGTTCCGGCCAGGAGCATCAGATCCGCATCGGTCTCATCGGCTTCGTACCGCCGCAGATCATGACCTGGGACGCCAAGCACCTGGAGGGCAAGGCCAATGCCCGCGACATCGTCAAGGCGGCGGAAGCCTGGGTGCCGCAGATGCGCGAGGAAGGCGCCGACATCGTCGTGGCGCTCTCCCACTCCGGCATTGGCCAGGAAGCCTATGTGGAGAACCTCGAGAACGCATCCGTTCCGCTCGCCGCGATCGAAGGTATCGATGCGATCGTCACCGGTCACAGCCATCTCGATTTTCCTGGGCCGAAGTTCGACGGCGTTGGCGGCGTCGACAACAAGAAGGGCCTGATCTCCGGCAAGCCCGGCGTCATGGGCGGCTTCTGGGGTTCGCATCTCGGCCTGATCGACCTCTTGATCGAGCGTGAGGGTGGCGCCTGGCGCGTCGTCAACTCGACAAGCGAAGCGCGGCCGATCTATCGGCGCGTTGAAAAGAAAGTCGTGGCTGAAGTCGCCGATCGAAAAGATGTTCTGGCCGCCGCACAAAAGGACCACGAGGCGACGCTTGCCTATGTGCGCACGCCCGTCGGCAAGACCAGCGCGCCGCTCTATTCCTACTTCGCCCTGGTTGCCGACGACCCGTCGGTCCAGATCGTCAGCCAGGCGCAGACCTGGTACATCAAGGACATGCTGAAGGACACCGAGCACCGCGACCTGCCGGTGCTTTCGGCCGCGGCCCCCTTCAAGGCCGGCGGCCGCGGCGGCGCCGATTACTACACCGACGTTCCGGCCGGCGACATCGCGATCAAGAACGTCGCCGATCTCTACCTTTATCCGAACACGGTGCAGGCCGTGGTCATAACAGGCGAACAGGTGCGCAACTGGCTGGAAATGTCGGCCGGCATCTTCAACGAGGTCAAGCCGGGGGCTTCCGACGCGCCGCTGATCAACGGCGGCTTCCCGTCCTACAATTTCGACGTCATCGACGGGGTCACCTATCAGATCGACCTTTCCGTACCGCCGAAGTTCGACAAGGACGGCAACACGATCAACGCCGCCTCGAACCGCATCAAGAACCTGCAGTTCAATGGACAAGCGATTGATCCGGCGCAGAAATTCGTCGTCGCCACCAACAACTACCGGGCCGGCGGCGGCGGCAACTTCCCCGACATCACCGCCGACAAGGTGGTGTTCGTGGCTCCCGACACCAACCGCGATGTGGTGGTGCGCTACATCATCGACCAGGGCACGATCAATCCGTCGGCCGACGCCAACTGGACCTTCGTTCCGCTCGCCGGGACGAGCGTGACATTCGACAGTGGACCGAAGGCACGGCAGTTCCTGGCACAGGTGAAGGGCGTGACGATCGAGGACGCTGGCGACGCCGCCGAAGGTTTTGCGCGCTTCCGCATCAAGCTCTGAGCCCCCAACCGATCAGTGTGGGCTGCCGCTTGCGGCCGCCCACACACTTGGCGCGCAGTCGATCAGCCGGCTGAACCGCCGACACAAGCCCACGGCACTCCTACCGCAAGACATGCGCTTCGACAGGCAAGTTTATGTTTACATTAGATTATCTTGAAGAGACAAGCCGGCTCAAACCTGGCGCGACGGGGCGTCGTCGGAAAACAGCGACGGGCCGGTCTGGTCGATGATCTGGCGCCCCTTGCGCAGCGCCGCGTCGATCGCGTCCTGCTCGGACGTGAAGAGATCGGCACGGATGAAGCTGCGAACCTTGGCGCCGCCTTCGGCCGAGACCTTCTCGATGTTGCCCGCCAGACGGAACTGCGAGCCCTCGCGCATCGGCGTCGCACGGATGGTGCAATCCGCATAGGCCTCGGATTTCCCCGGTGCTGCCTGCGCCTGGTCTTCGGAGTTGCCGGAACGGCCGAACAATTTCGAGAAAAACGATGCCATGCCCAAGACTTAGACGCCGCGGCCAACACTGTCAAAGCCTAAGTGCCGATAATTGACCGCGACGCCCACTCCCGTCAGATGATGAGGTTGGAAAGGATCTCGTTCTCGGTAATGTCCTGGTAGCGCAGCCCCGCGGCGTCGAAGCGAGCCTTCAGTACTGGGAAATTCTCGGCATGTTTTGTCTCGATGCCGATCAGGATGGAACCGAAATTGCGCGCTGACTTCTTCAGATATTCGAAGCGCGAGATGTCGTCCTCGTCGCCGAGCAGGTTGAGGAAGTCGCGGAGCGCGCCCGGCCGCTGCGCCATGCGCAGGATGAAGTACTTCTTGAGGCCGGCGTGGCGCATCGCCCGCTCCTTGACGTCAGGCAGGCGCTCGAAATCAAAGTTGCCGCCGGAAACGACCGCGACCACCGTCTTGCCCGCAAGCGTCTCCGGTCCCAGCGCTTCCAGCGCCGAGATCGAAAGAGCGCCAGCCGGCTCAAGCACGACGCCTTCGACATTCAGCATGTCGATGATCGTCTGGCAGATCGCGTTCTCCGACAGCAACATGACCTGGTCAGGCGAGAAACGCCGAAGTGCCGCGAAATTGAGGTCGCCGATGCGCCCAACCGCGGCACCGTCGACGAAGTTGTCGACCTGATCGAGGGTCACGACGCTGCCGGTTTCCAGGCTTTCGCGCAGGCTCGGCGCACCCGACGGCTCGCAGAAGATGAAGTGATCGGCTGCAACTTTATCCTTGAGGTAGCCGGTGACGCCGGCGGCAAGACCGCCGCCGCCGACCGGCAGCACGACGAGATCCGGAACAACCTCTTCCGGCAGTTGCCAGGCAATTTCCGCCGCGACGCTTGCCTGTCCCTCGATGATGTCGGCGTGGTCGAAAGGCGGCACCATGACGCCACCGATCGCCTCCACGTGGTCGCGGGCAGCCTTGTAGCACTGGTCGAAGATATCGCCGACCAGCTTGATGGTGATGAACTCGCCGCCGAACATCCTGGTCTTGTCGATCTTCTGCTGCGGCGTCGTCACCGGCATGAACACGACACCCGGAACGCCGAAATGGCGGCAGACGAAGGCGAAGCCCTGGGCATGGTTGCCGGCCGAGGCGCAGACGAAGGTCTTACCCGAGGCGCCGGCACCGATCGCCTTGCGGAAGAAGTTGAAGGCGCCCCTGATCTTATAGGAGCGAACCGGCGAAAGATCCTCGCGCTTCAGATAAATATTCGCACCGTAGCGTGCGCTCAAATGCTCGTTGAGCTGCAGCGGCGTCGGCGGGAAGATCTCCCGCAAGGCTTCGGTTGCGGTTTCGACATCCTGCTTCATCACGTGCGGTCTTCCGTTGAGTTGGTCGCTGGCCGTCGCTATTGCACATCGCAACGCCCGAAGCCATGGCTTTGACTCGAATCGGGCCGACGTTGAAAATGACGCACTGACCGTTCCACCGGCACGGCCACACTGTTCTTCCGGGAAATAAACGCTTGAACGCAACCCTGATCCGGCATGCCGTGCACATTTCGGCGATCCTCGGCATATATCTTGCCTGCGCCATGTTGGTGCCGGCGATGGTCGATCTCTATTACGGCCATTCGGATTGGCAGATCTTTGCCGCTTCGGCGTTCATGGTCGGCGGCCTTTCGCTTGCGACCTTCATGGCGACGCGCATGGGCCCGCCGCCCTTCTCCAAGAAGTTCGGCTTTGTTCTCGTCAATATGCTGTGGGCCGTGTTCTCGGTTGTCGGCGCGATCCCGCTCTGGCTGTCATCGATGAAGCTCGATTTTGCCCAGGCACTGTTCGAATCCGTCTCGGCCATCACGACGACCGGTGCGACAGTGATCGTCGGTCTGGACGATGCGCCGCCCGGGCTCCTCCTCTGGCGGTCACTTTTGTGCTGGCTCGGCGGTATCGGCATCGTCGTGCTCGGCCTGTTCATCATCCCCTATCTCAGGGTCGGCGGCATGTCGTTCTTCAAGATGGAATCCTCCGACACCGGCGACAAACCATTTGCCCGGCTCGCGAGCTTCAGCCGCGCTTTCCTCGCGATCTATGTCGTCATCACGCTTCTCTGCACGATCGGCTATTTCCTGACGGGCATGAACCGCTTCGATGCGATCAACCACGCGATGTCGACGGTGGCGACGGGTGGCTTTTCCACCCATGACGCATCCTTCGCCTATTTCGGCAGCATTCCGCTGCTCTGGACCGCCACCTTCTTCATGGCGCTCTGCAGCCTGCCCTTCTCGATCCTGATCGTGCTGGTCGCCCGTGGCAGGCTGGATGCGCTGCGCGACCCGCAGATCATCGTGTTCCTCGGCTATCTCTCGGCCTTCTCAATTGCCGTTGCCGTCTATCATCGGCTCGCCAATGGCGTGGAATTCCATCTGGCGCTGGCACACTCCTTCTTCAACATCACCTCTATCCTCTCGACCAGCGGCTATGCCAGCCAGGACTACAGCCTCTGGGGGCCCTTCGTCGTCATCGCAGCCTTCATCGCCACCTTCATGGGCGGTTGCTCCGGCTCGACCGCCGGTGGCATCAAGGCCTATCGCTTCATCGTGCTCTTCAATGCGATCCGGTCGGGTTTGAACAAGATCGTCTACCCCAATGCGATCTATGCGGTGCGCTATGGCGGCAACACCGTCGACGCGGACACGCAGCGCTCCATCTTCCTGTTCTTCATCACCTATATGCTGCTCTGGGTGCTCGGCAGTCTCGCCATGGGCGCGCTCGGCTACGATCTGATCACCGCCACTTCGGCCGTCATTACCTGCCTTTCCAATGTCGGCCCGGGCCTTGGTCCGATCATCGGGCCGGCCGGCAACTTCTCGACGCTCGGCGATCCCGAACTCTATCTGCTGTCGCTGATGATGCTGCTCGGTCGTCTCGAAGTGCTGACCGTGCTGGTAATCCTGACGCCGGTCTTCTGGAAGCATTGACCATTCGCCTGGCGGCCCTATCGTCTTGACTCGGTGCAGCAGATGCCGAAAGTCGGTCGAAACCGGCGATGGGGGAACGTCATGGTGAAACATATACGTCGTCTGGCGATGCTGACCGCCGCCGTGACGCTTTCGGCTGGTCTCGCGGCCCATGCCGGCCCGCTTGCCGACGCGGCGGTGCAGGCCGAAAAGCTCGCGGC
Source organism: Ensifer sp. ENS03 (assembly GCF_014852035.1). Lineage (NCBI taxonomy): Bacteria > Pseudomonadati > Pseudomonadota > Alphaproteobacteria > Hyphomicrobiales > Rhizobiaceae > Ensifer > Ensifer sp. ENS03. The sequence continues at coordinate 76,125 of NZ_JACVAV010000007.1, forward strand.
TTCCGGCGACGCGGCGAAAGCCCATGACCTGCTCCGCCAGGCGATGAGCGACTTTTCGCAAACGTTGCCGCTGGCGATCGGCAAGGCGGTTTTCGTGACCAAGGCGCCGACTGGCTACGCCATGTACGATCCGCGCGAGGGCGCAGTCTTCAAGGAGGGAGAGTCGCTGATCTCCTATATCGAGCCGATCGGCCTCACGTGGAAGGATTCGGCAACAAAAGGCCAACTCGAAAGCCACTTCACCGTGGATTTCGATATTCTCAATCCGAAGGGCGACGTGCTCGCCGGCCAGAAGGCGTTCGGCGATTTCACCTTCACAGGCCACCTCAGAAACCAGGAAATCTATTCGACGCTGACCATCGACGTTTCCGGCGCGCCTGCCGGCGACTATGTGCTGCGCTTCCACTTCAATGACGTCAACAGCGGCAAAAGCGCCAGCGTCGACCAACCCTTCAAGATTGCCGGACCGTAATATTATGCCCCATACTGTAACGACCGTCGGCTTCGATGCCGACGATACACTCTGGCAGAACGAGCAGTTCTTCCGGCTGACGGAAGCGCGCTTCGCCGAGCTTCTGAGGCCGCACACCGACACCGAACATCTCTCCGACCGGCTGCTTGCCGCAGAGAAGCGCAACCTTGGGCTCTACGGCTTCGGCATCAAGGGCTTCGTGCTCTCCATGGTCGAAACCGCCGTCGACGTCACCGATGGCAAGGTGCCCTCCTCCGTCATTGCCGAGATCCTCGCCGCTGGGCGCGACATGCTCGTGCACCCGGTCGAACCGCTGCCGCATGTCAAGGAAACCCTCGAGGCGCTTCACGGCCATTTTCGCCTTGTCATGATCACCAAGGGCGATCTCTTCGACCAGGAGCGCAAGCTCGCCGCCTCCGGCCTTGGCGACTACTTCAACGCCGTCGAGATCGTCAGCGACAAGACCGTCGCCACCTACGAGCGCATCTTCAAACGCCACGGCGACGGAGCGCTGAAAAGCATGATGGTCGGCAATTCGCTGAAGTCGGATATCGTGCCTGCACTCGGTGCCGGAAGCTGGGGTGTCTATGTCCCGCACGCGCTCACCTGGTCGTTCGAACACCACGATAAGCCGGAGGACCATCCGCGTTTTCGCGAGATTGCGGATCTCGGCGGGTTGGGCACGGTCCTTGAGCGCTTGACACTGAAGGCTTGACTGTCGTCCCCAAGCGCCAATTCGACTGCAATTATAAGCTGATTCGTATCGATAATACACGCACCAACTCGTCCCCGTGGTGGCTTAGATGGGGGGAACCAATGTTGGCGCTTGTTTTCGGTGCAGCAATATCGATGGTGGTGGTGGGCATGCTCATTGGTTGCTGCGGAAGGTTTCGGCTTTGAGCGTCTTTTCCTCGCGCCTCGCGGGTTTGGCGGTTCTGTTGTTTCCCGCACCCGCCATCTACTCGTTCAATTCGGGCTGGCCGTTTGTCGACGCGTTTATCGTCTACGGCCTTGGGGCACTGATTGCCGCGGCCGTCTTCTACTTCATGAAGACGAGAGAACAGCGCGCCTAAGCGCGTTGTCCACCCCGAAACCCCCGATCACCCTTGACTGTTTGACCTGAGTGTTTGATCTAGGCTGTATGCGGGCGTGGCGAAACTGGTAGACGCAAGGGACTTAAAATCCCTCGGCCTTGGCTGTGCGGGTTCGATCCCCGCCGCCCGCACCAGGCAATCGGTTTTCAAGGATCAACAGGATAGGCGCATCCGACGCTCTCAGGAGGGCGAGACGTTGCACCGGCGAGACTGGCCGCTCAGTTGTTGTAGTAATAACAATCGCATTCCGCCTGGTAGGCGTCGTCGTGCCAGACGCGGACGGCGAGTTTCGTTGCGCATCCCTGGTTTTCCAGCCTGAGGCCGAGAAGCGAGACCGCTGCCGCCTTGGAATTGGGGGCGTCCACCTCGATTGCCGATCCGACCTGGTGGACACCCTGCCGCGGGGTCCAGGTGAAGATCTGAACGCTGTAGTGCATCGAATATCCTCCGTGGAGAGATGGTGTGCACGCAATACTAAACGCTGTGTGTTCGCAATGAGCCGGTCGCCTTGACCGTTTCAGCCGTCTTCGACGGTCGCTTCAGGCCGATCGCCGCCATCCGTGTGTTCGAAGTGCCAGTGGCCCTCTTCGTCCTGGAAGCTGATCTCCTCGTCGTCGCCGCCGACTTGCTGTTCGGCGGCGGCGGCCTTGGCGGCGGCAAGCGCCGTTTCGCGGTTGGGAAAGGGTTCCGAAAAGGCGTCGGCGGCCTTATAGGCCCATCCGCCGTCATGAGGAACGATGGTGTACGTAATTCGCGCCATACTTCCCTCCCGATAATCCGAAAGACGTTTCCGTCTTCGGCGGGCCGTTGCCGCACGGCCCTGCATTCCTCCTCGTCAAAGGCATACTCAATGCCGAACGCCGCGGATATTAGCACAAGTGTGGTAGGAATTGCCACATTCGCGAATCACCCGGAAAGGCTAGCCGCAAAACAAAAAGGCGGCCCCTTGCGGCGCCGCCTAAGCTCTTGAAACGATTGCGTCCAAATGATCAGGCCGAAAGCTTCGCAGCGATCTTGGCGACGTGTGCGCCCTGGAAGCGGGCCGCCTGGAGTTCGACCTCGGACGGCTGGCGCGAGCCGTCGGCATCGGTGATCGTCGAGGCGCCATAGGGCGAGCCGCCCTTGATTTCGTCGAGGCCCATCTGGCCCTGGAAGGCATAGGGAAGACCAGCGACGACCATGCCGTGATGCATCAGCGTCGGAATGAAGCCGAGGATCGTGGATTCCTGACCGCCATGCTGGGTGGCCGAGGACGTGAAGACCGAGCCGACCTTGCCGACCAGCTTGCCAGACGCCCACAGGCTGCCGGTCTGGTCGATGAAGTTGCGCATCTGCGAAGCAACGGTGCCGAAGCGCGTGCCGGCGCCGAAGATGATCGCGTCGTATTGGGCAAGCTCCTCGACATGGGCGATCGGCGCGGCCTGGTCGAGCTTGAAATGAGAGGCCTTGGCGATCTCGTCCGGCACCAGTTCCGGAACGCGCTTGACGTCGACTTCGGCGCCGGCAGACTTGGCGCCTTCGGCCACGGCGTAAGCCATGGTTTCGACGTGTCCGTATGCCGAATAGTAGAGAACGAGAACCTTGGCCATAATTGCTCCTTTGGATACAAGCGATCCCACTTGATCACTGCTGCGCGGAAGATTTATCAAAATGCAGCCGCATGCCAGGAGCCGTCCGGGAAACAGACTGTTCTCGCAATGTGAACAATAATAATTCACTGTTAAATGACTGACTAAACAAACAGGATCACCCGATGAGCAGCATAAAAGTCGTCACTGCCGCCATGGTCGCCATCGGCGACGAACTTCTGTCGGGGCGAACCAAGGACAAGAACATCGGTCACCTCGCCGACATGATGACCATGGTCGGCATCGACCTGAAGGAAGTGCGCATCGTCGCCGACGACGAGGCGGCGATCGTCGAGGCGATCAATGCGGTGCGCAGCCGCTACGATTACGTCTTCACATCCGGCGGCATCGGCCCGACGCATGACGACATCACGGCCGATGCCGTGTCTCGCGCCTTCGGCGTCGAATGCATCTACGAGCCCGAGGCGATGGCGCTGCTCGGAGCCATGTACGAACGCCGCAACATGGAGTTTACCGACGCGCGCAAGCGCATGGCGCGCATGCCATTCGGTGCACGCCATATCCCCAACCCGGTATCGACAGCGCCTGGCTTCGCCATCGGCAACGTGCATGTCATGGCCGGCGTGCCGCAGGTCTTCCAGGCCATGCTCGACGCGCTGCTGCCCGGCCTGAACGTCGGCTCGCCCCTCCTCTCCCGCACCGTACGCTCGCCCTTCGGCGAGGGCGATATCGGCAGCCCGCTGACCGAAGTGCAGAAGAACCATCCGGAGACGAGCATCGGCTCCTACCCGAAATTTGACGGCAAGACCTTCTCGACGGATATCGTCGTGCGGGCCCGCGATCCGGAAGCGCTTGCTGCAGCGGAGGCTGATGTCCAGGCGATGATCCAGGCAATCGCCGATGCGCGGGCAAAGGGATAGCGCGAAGCCCTTGCACTCAAGGCCTCAATGCCGTTATTGCATGTCGGCAAATCAGGATGACGCGTTCCCGCCTGCCCGATCTGCCGGACGCTTCGCCTTACCCTCGTTCAGACAAGCCGGAGCCCACCCATGTCGCTGCCCGATAAAGCCTTTCCCGTTTCCTGGGACCAGTTCCACCGCGATGCCCGGGCGCTTGCCTGGCGGCTGGCCGACAACGGCCAGGAATGGCGTGCCATGGTTTGCATCACCCGTGGCGGCCTGGTTCCGGCCGCGATCATTTCGCGCGAACTCAATATCCGGATGATCGAAACCGTCTGCGTCGCCTCCTACCATGACTACGACACGCAGGGGCAGATGAAAGTGCTGAAGGGCATCACGCCTGAAATCACCAAGGATGGCGGTGAAGGCGTGCTGATCGTCGACGACCTGACGGACACCGGCAAGACCGCGGCCGAAGTACGGGCAATGCTGCCGAAGGCGCATTTCGCTGCCGTCTACGCAAAGCCGAAGGGCCGGCCGCTCGTCGATACCTTCGTGACCGAAGTCAGCCAGGACACCTGGATCTATTTCCCCTGGGACTTGGGCTTCACCTACCAGGAGCCGATCGCCAAGGGCACGCGCGGCTGATAGCGCATCTGGGCGGACACCGCGAACGTCGCCTCTCAAGAGGTGGTTTGTCGCCTGTGCGCTCACGATCAACTGATCGGCGGTATCGCGCCGATCAGCGTTTCAGCGGTCAAGCCTGGCCCTGCCTTGGCCCCGGCTGCGCCATGGCGCCAGACCGCTGCGATCGCCGCTTCGAAGGCCGGCATTCCTTTCGCCAGATGTGCGCCGACGATGCCGGCAAGTACGTCCCCCGATCCGGCGGTTGCCAGCCACGGCGGCGCATTGTTGTTGACGACGGCCCGCCCGTCCGGCGCGGCAACGACGGTGTCGGCGCCCTTGTAGACGATCACGGCATGGCTCGCCCGCGCCGCGGCCTGCGCCTTCTCGATCTTCGAAAGCCCGTCGTCACCGGCGATCTCCGGAAAGAGGCGAGCGAACTCGCCATCATGCGGCGTCATCACCATTTGCCCGCCACCTTTCGCCAGCGCCGCGAACAGTTCGCCGGGGTTCGTCTGGAACGAGGTGATGCCATCGGCGTCGAGCACCAGAGAGCGATCGCAGAGCGCAAGCGCAAAGTCCCTCGCCTTCTTGCCGATGCCAAAACCCGGCCCAAGCACGAAGCTGCCCAGGCGCTGGTCCTGCAGCCATTTGGTAAGCTCCCGGCTTCCGTCGATCTCCTTCACCATCACCGCCGTCAGATGAGACGCATTGATGCCGAGCGCGGCCTTGCCGGTGGCGACGGTAACGAGGCCAGCGCCAGCCGCAAGGCCCGCTGCCGCCGAAAGTCGCGCCGCGCCCGTTGCCTGGCGGTCGCCTGAGAAAACGACCAGATGCCCGCGCTTGAACTTGTGCGTCGAGGCCGCCAGGTCACCTCCCCAGCCCGCCCAGAGGAACGGCGCGTTGAGGCGCAGCGAACCTGCGCCGGCACGCACAATGCGCGCGGGAATGCCGATATCGAACACCTTGAGTGTGCCGCAGAGGGATCGCCCGGGCAGAAGCCAATGACCGGGCTTGGGCGCCATGAACGTGACAGTGTGGCGAGCGGCAAAGGCGGCGCCCCGGATCTCGCCCGTCCGGCCGTCGATGCCGCTCGGCAGATCGATGGCAACGACCGGAACGCCGCTGGCATTGACCCGTTCTATAAGGTGAACGACGTCGTCAGGGAGGTCGCGTGACAAGCCCGCCCCAAAGAGCGCATCGATGACGACATCGCCAGCCTGTGGTTCGAATGCAGAGATTGGCGCAGCAGGACCACTCCAGTCGGACCAGGCCCGCGCTGCATCTCCTTGAAGCCTGGCGGGATCGCCGAGGACGAACACCGCGACATCCGCCCCGCTTTCGGCAAGGCCGCGGGCTGCGATGTACCCGTCACCGCCATTGTTGCCTGGACCGCAGAGCACGACGAAGCGGCGGGCATCCGGAAAATGTCGCAGGGCCGCCGCCGTCACCGCCAGTCCGGCGTTGCGCGTCAGCGTAAAACTATCGATGCCGGATTGGGCTGCCGCCCGGTCGATTGCCGTCATTTCGGCGGGCGTGATCAACAGGTGCTGAAGGTCGGAGCGCATACGCCAGACTTATCCATGCCCACGCGCGTGAAGCAAGGCCTCAGCGCCGCCACCACGATTGCCTTAAAATCATGCACTTGCACATAATTGTTGCTCAAATAACAAGCTTTGCGTCAGCAATGACGCGGAGACGCCGCAAGAAGCGGGCATCTTTCGATCGGAAATCATAAAAAATAGGCAGATCGCGCCCGCCGAAGGTATGGAAATCCCGCAATCGGCGCGCCGACAGCAGATTTTTTGTCATTCTGACAGATTTTCGCAGAAAAACTGGCATGCAACGTGCATATTCAGGGCGAGCGGGCATGATCCTGCTTTCAAGGGAGAAGCGGAGAGACATTTTCTCATGAAAAAGATCGAAGCGATCATTAAGCCCTTCAAGCTCGACGAAGTGAAGGAAGCCCTTCAGGAAGTCGGTCTGCAGGGTATCACCGTCACGGAAGCCAAGGGCTTCGGGCGGCAGAAGGGTCACACGGAGCTGTATCGCGGCGCCGAATACGTGGTGGACTTCCTGCCGAAGGTAAAGGTCGAAGTCGTGCTGGCGGATGAAAACGCGGAGGCCGTCATCGAGGCGATCCGCAACGCCGCGCAAACCGGCCGCATTGGTGACGGAAAGATTTTCGTTTCCAATGTGGAAGAAGTCATCCGAATTCGCACGGGCGAAACCGGCCTCGACGCCATCTGACATCACGGGCCGTTCGGCCCGGTTCTTTTCAAATCCTCGTCATCTCACACAGGGAATAACGGCAAATGACGACTGCAAGCGATATTCTGAAGCAAATCAAGGACAACGACGTCAAGTTCGTCGACCTGCGCTTTACCGATCCGAAGGGCAAGCTGCAGCACGTAACGATGGATGTGGTCTGCGTCGACGAAGACATGTTCGCCGATGGCGTCATGTTCGACGGTTCCTCGATTGGCGGCTGGAAGGCCATCAACGAGTCCGACATGGTGCTGATGCCCGATCCGGAAACAGCGCATATGGACCCGTTCTTCGCGCAGTCGACGATGGTCATCATCTGCGACATTCTCGATCCGGTTTCGGGCGAATCCTACAACCGCGACCCGCGCGGCACGGCCAAGAAGGCTGAAGCCTACCTCAAGGCATCCGGCATCGGCGACACCGTCTTCGTTGGCCCGGAAGCAGAATTCTTCGTCTTCGACGACGTCAAGTACAAGGCCGACCCGTACAACACCGGCTTCAAGCTCGACTCCTCGGAACTGCCATCGAACGACGACACCGATTATGAGACCGGCAACCTCGGCCACCGCCCGCGCGTCAAGGGCGGCTACTTCCCGGTTCCGCCGATCGACAGCTGCCAGGACATGCGCTCTGAAATGCTGACGGTCCTGTCCGAAATGGGCGTCACCGTCGAAAAGCATCACCACGAAGTGGCCGCCGCCCAGCACGAGCTCGGCGTCAAGTTCGACGCGCTGGTGCGCAACGCCGACAAGATGCAGATCTACAAGTACGTCGTGCACCAGGTCGCCAATGCCTATGGCAAGACGGCAACCTTCATGCCGAAGCCGATCTTCGGCGACAACGGCTCGGGCATGCACGTACACCTGTCGATCTGGAAGGACGGCAAGCCGACCTTCGCCGGCGATGAATATGCCGGCCTGTCGGAATCCTGCCTCTACTTCATCGGCGGCATCATCAAGCATGCCAAGTCGCTGAACGCCTTCACCAACCCGTCGACGAACTCCTACAAGCGTCTCGTCCCGGGCTATGAAGCACCGGTTCTGCTCGCCTATTCGGCACGCAACCGTTCGGCTTCGTGCCGCATTCCGTTCGGCACCAACCCGAAGGCCAAGCGCGTCGAAGTCCGCTTCCCGGACCCGACCGCCAACCCCTACCTCGCCTTCGCAGCCATGCTGATGGCCGGCCTCGACGGCATCAAGAACAAGCTGCACCCCGGCAAGGCCATGGACAAGGACCTTTATGACCTGCCGCCGAAGGAACTGAAGAAGATCCCGACCGTTTGCGGCTCGCTGCGCGAAGCGCTGGAAAGCCTCGACAAGGACCGCAAGTACCTGACGGCCGGCGGCGTCTTCGACGACGACCAGATCGATTCCTTCATCGAACTTAAGATGCAGGAAGTCATGCGCTTCGAAATGACCCCGCATCCGGTCGAGTACGACATGTACTACTCGGTCTAAAACCATTGGAACCGGCGGCATCGGCAACCGGTTCAAGCCGTGCTCAAGGGCCGGCGGCTCCTCAAACGGAGCCGCCGGCCTTTTCTTTGGCGCGCACGATTGCGAGCGCCCTGAACAAGGAGCGGCACGAAACCGTCGAATTGTGTGATATTATGTTGCCAACAACTTTTGCGCGTCCGCGGGACACGCGCGGCGAGATCGATCAATGGAGGGTGTAGGGAATTCCCTATTGATGTTTTGGGTTCGCCAACCCAGATAATCTCCTGAAAGGATGTGTTGCGTCATGAAACAGAGAAACGCCAAATTCGAGATCGGACAGGTGGTTCGCCATCGGGTTTTCCCGTTCCGCGGCGTCATTTTCGACGTCGACCCGGAATACGCCAACACCGAGGAGTGGTGGAACGCCATTCCGCAGGAGATCCGCCCGAGCAAGGATCAGCCCTTCTATCACCTGTTCGCCGAGAACGACGACAGCGAGTATGTCGCCTACGTCTCCGAGCAGAACCTGGAATTCGACGACAGCGACCGGCCGATGCGCCACGCGCAAGTCGATGCCCTGTTCGACAAGGATGGCGTCGGCCACTACAGGCCCAAGGCGACGTTCCGGCACTAAGGCAACTGCGCTCTCGAACAAATGAAAACGCCCGGACCGCGAGGTCCGGGCGTTTCTTTATGAGTTTGCGGAGGACCGCTTAGTTCTGCTTGGCAGCCTTCTGGGCTTCTTCAAGCTTCTTGCGCGCGTCCTCGGCCTTCTTCTGCATCTCTTCCTGCAGCAGGCGCTGACGCTCTTCGAGCTGCGACTGCTCGATCGGCTCGCCGTCGAACACACCGGTGAAGCCCGTCAGGGCCATCTTGATCGGGTTCGGAGCGCGCTGGAAGTTGACCGAGGTGAAGACGACCTCATTGCCCTTCTTCAGGCTGGCGATCAGCTGGTCGGAAAGCGGCGCTTCTGCAACGCACTTGTCGGGCATGCAGATGGCGTAGTCGAGCTTGACCGGCTTGCCGCCGTCGATCTGCATCTGAACGCCGGTCGGAATGAGGCGCGCGGACGGTACGGAAACCTGCATGATCTTGCGGTTGACCTTGCCGGAGACGGTGATGAGGCCGACAGCGGTCACGAGCTGGCCGTTGTTGGCGGTCAGCAGGTTCTGAACGATGCAGACATCGTTGTCTTCCTGCTTGGTGCAAACCTTGAACCAGCCCTGCGGCGGCTTGCCGCCAGCCTGCTGTGCAGACGCAACGCTCGGAACGCCCGCAGCAGCTACAGTGAGCGCCAGCGCTGCCATGCCCGAACGTTTTGCAATATTCGACTTGAAGATCATTGTGATTCCGTCTCCTGAAATCCGGTAACGGAACAGTTGTTCCGCAGGTGAGTATCGTCAGCCGCCGTTGTCCTGTTGGCCAAATAAGGCAAATGCATGACCCCGTTTCCGGAAACACCTGTTACATTGGCTCGCTTCGATTATCCAGTGTTTCCTGTCATTTTTTGACTTCATACTAGGCGGAATTTGGACCGCGGATCGGTTGGATTCATCCGTCGGCATTGGTAACGTTCGGGGAATCGGCCTGTTGATACCCCTCACGGGAGGTGACCTTGCGTGCAATTCTTTCCGGTCTGGCGCTGATCCTGACCGCCACTTCATTCGGCACTGCTGCGGCAGCCGCTCCCGTGCATGCGATTGCCATGCACGGAGAGCCGGCGCTGCCTGCCGATTTCAAGAACTTTCCCTACGTCAATCCGGACGTAAAAAAGGGTGGAAAGATCTCCTATGGCGTCGTCGGCAGCTTCGACAGCCTCAATCCCTTCATCCTGAAGAGCATGCGCACCACCGCGCGCGGCATGTGGGATCCGGAATACGGCAACCTCGTCTACGAATCGCTGATGCAGCGTTCGCGCGACGAGGCCTTCACCATGTATGGCCTGCTCGCCGAAACAGTGGAGTGGGATGACGACCGGACCTTCATCCAGTTCAATCTCAACCCGAAGGCCCGCTGGGCCGACGGGCAACCTGTTACCGCCGAGGACGTGATCTTCAGCTTCGAGCTGCTGCGTGACAAGGGGCGTGTCCCCTTCAGCAACCGCATGGCCAAGGTGGCGAAGCTCGAAAAGGTCGGGGAGCGCAGCGTGCGCTTTACCTTCACCGAGGATGCCGACCGCGAGCTGCCGCTCCTGCTCGGCCTGTCGCCGGTGCTGCCGAAACATGCCATCGACCTTGCGACCTTCGACCAGACCACGCTGAAGCCGCCGCTCGGCTCCGGCCCCTACCGCGTCGCAGAGGTGAAACCGGGCGAGCGCATCGTCTACAAGCGAAACCCGGACTATTGGGCCAAGGACCTGCCCTCGAAGGTCGGCCAGGACAATTACGACGAGATCTCCGTGGAGTATTTCCTCCAGGAGAACTCGCTGTTCGAAGCCTTCAAGAAGGGCGAGATCGACATCTATCCGGAAGGCAGCGCCACCAAGTGGGCGCGCGGCTACGATTTCCCGGCGGTTCGTTCCGGCGAGGTCGTCAAGGAAACCTTCACGCCGAAGACGCCGTCCGGCATGCTCGGCATCGTCTTCAATACCCGCAGGCCAATGTTCGACAACTTGAAGCTCCGCCAGGGCCTGGCGCTGGTCTTCGACTTCGAGTGGGTCAACAAGAACCTCTTCGACAGCGCCTATACGCGCACGCAGAGCTACTGGCAGAACTCGGCGCTGAGTTTTCTCGGCGCACCGGCCGACGACCGCGAACTCGGCCTGATCGGCGACGCCCGCGATCGAATCAACCCGGCGATCCTCGACGGCACCTATCGCCTGCCGGTGACCGACGCGTCCGGGCGCGATCGCAACGTGCTGCGTGTTGCTGTCTCGCTGATGCGCGAGGCCGGCTATCAGATCAAGGACGGCAAGATGGTCGACCCGCAGGGCAAACCGCTCGCGTTCGAGATCATGAGCCAGAATGCCGGCCAGGAAAAAATCGCCCTCGCCTACCAGCGATTTCTCGCACCTCTCGGCATCCAGGCGTCCGTGCGCACCGTCGACGATTCGCAGTACCAGCAGCGCAGCCAGTCCTTCGACTACGACGTGATCATCAAATCCTTCCCCTCGACGCTGTCACCCGGCATTGAGCAGGCCGGGCGCTGGACCTCACAGGCGCGCGACCGGCAGGGTAGCGACAACTTCGCCGGCGTCGCCGACAAGGACGTCGACCGGATGGTCAATAACATCCTGCAGGCCCGCACGAGCGAAGACTTCACGGCGGCGGTGCGTGCGCATGACCGGTTGCTCGTCAACAATTCCTATCTGGTGCCGCTCTATCACCTCGACGCACAGTGGGTGGCGCGACGCAAGCATATCGGCCGGCCCGATACCATGCCGCTCTACGGCTACCAGCTTCCGACCTGGTGGGATCAAAACGCACAATAGAGGGTTGGTTCCCTTTTGGTAACGCATTGAAAGCCGGATGAAACCGGCTTATCTCGCCTTCAACCGAACAAGGAAAGGCGCCCACACCATGCAAACCGTCAGCATCGATATTGTCTCGGACGTTGTTTGTCCCTGGTGTTATCTCGGCAAGGCGCGGCTCGACCAGGCGATTGCCAATCTTCCGGACGTGCTGGTCACGGTCAACTGGCGCCCCTACCAGCTCAATCCCGACCTGCCGCCCGAGGGGATCGATCACAAGCGGCATCTTGCCGAGAAGCTCGGCGGCCAGGCGGCCGTCGATCGCGCCCACGACACGCTGCGCGAACTCGGCAATGCCGACGGCATCGCCTTCGACTTCGATGCGGTGAAGATCAGCCCGAACACGCTTGACGCTCATCGGCTTGTCCGCTGGGCCGCGACCAACGGCGAGCAGGCGCAGTCCGCCGTCGTCGGCTTGCTGTTCAAGGCCAATTTCGAAGAAGGCCGCAATGTCGGTGATCACGCGGTCCTGCTCGATATCGCCGAGCAAGCAGGCCTCGATCGCCCCGTCGTTGCGGCTCTGCTTGGCTCCGATGCCGACAAGGATGCGGTCAAGGAAGAGGTTGGCATGGCCCGCGAGATGGGCGTGACCGGCGTTCCCTGCTTCATCCTCGAAGGACAATATGCCGTGATGGGCGCGCAATCGGTCGACGTATTGACGAATGCGCTGCGCGAAATCGCCGAGATAAAGGCGAGCGGCAAGCCGAACTGATCTCGGCACGACCTGAAACAGACTTGTTCGACAGACCTTGACCGTACTGCCGCACCACGCGGCAGTACGGTTTTTTCTTACTTCGCCAGGCCGGCGAGTTGCGTCATCACCATTGCTGCACCGGACAGGCGCCTCTCCGGCGTCGCCAGTTCGCGCTGGAAGAAGATGCTCTGGTCGGGCCGGATCTTCGAAAGCGTGCCCTGCTTGGCGATGTAGCCGACGAGTGCCGCAGGGTTCGGGAATTCCTTGTTGCGGAACTGCACGACGACGCCCTTCGGCCCGGCATCGAGCTTCTCGACATTCGCCGTGCGGCAGAGCGACTTGATGTAGACGATCTTCAAGAGATGCTGGACCTCGATCGGCAGCGGACCGAAGCGGTCGATCATCTCGGCGCCGAAGCCGTCGATCTCCTTCAAGTCCGTCAGTTCGCCGAGACGACGATAAAGGCCGAGCCTCAGATGCAGATCCGGAACGTAGTGTTCCGGGATCATGACGGGCGTTCCGACCGAAATCTGCGGCGACCAGCCGGTGTCGTGGATTTCTTCCTCGCCCTTGAGTTCGGCGACCGCTTCCTCGAGCATCTGCTGGTAAAGCTCGAAGCCAACCTCCTTGATATGGCCCGACTGTTCCTCGCCGAGCAGGTTGCCAGCGCCGCGGATATCGAGGTCGTGACTTGCGAGCTGGAAACCGGCGCCAAGCGTGTCGAGCGACTGCAGTACCTTCAGCCGGCGTTCGGCCATGCCCGTCAGCGTCTTGTTGACCGGCAGCGTGAACAGCGCAAAGGCGCGCACCTTCGAGCGTCCGACGCGGCCGCGAAGCTGGTAGAGCTGGGCGAGACCGAACATGTCGGCGCGGTGCACGATCAGCGTGTTGGCCGTCGGTACGTCGAGACCGGATTCGACGATCGTCGTCGACAGCAGCACATCGTAACGGCCGTCATAGAAGGCGTTCATGATGTCTTCGAGCTCGGTTGCCGGCATCTGGCCGTGGGCGACGGCTACCTTCAGCTCCGGAACGTCCGATTTCAGGAAATCATGGATCTCCGACAAGTCGCTCAGACGCGGGCAGACATAGAAGCTCTGGCCGCCGCGATAGTGCTCGCGCATCAGCGTTTCCCGGATCACCAGCGCATCGAAGGGCGAGATGAAGGTGCGCACCGCCATGCGGTCGACCGGTGGCGTCGTGATCAGCGACAGTTCACGCACCCCGGTCAGGGCAAGCTGCAGCGTGCGCGGGATCGGCGTCGCCGAAAGCGTCAACACGTGCACGTCGGACTTCAGCTCCTTCAGCCGCTCCTTGTGCTTGACGCCGAAGTGCTGCTCTTCGTCGATGATCAAGAGGCCGAGATTGGCAAAGTTGACCGACGTGCCGAGCAGCGCATGCGTACCGACGACGACATCGGTCTTGCCATCGGCCACTTCCTTCTTCGTCAGCGCCAGTTCCTTGGAACCGACGAGGCGCGACGCCTGCTGGATGCGGATCGGCAGCCCACGGAACCGTTCGGAAAAGGTCTTGAAGTGCTGGCGGGCAAGCAGCGTCGTCGGCACGACGACCGCGACCTGTACGCCGTTCATGGCAGCGATGAAGGCGGCACGAAGCGCCACTTCCGTCTTGCCGAAGCCGACGTCGCCGCAGACGAGGCGGTCCATCGGACGGCCGCTGCCGAGATCTTCCCGCACCGCCTCGATCGAGTTCAGCTGGTCTTCGGTCTCGTCATAGGGGAAGCGAGCGGCAAACTCATCATAGACGCCGTCCTGTGCGGCGAGCACCGGCGCCCGGCGCGTATGGCGTTCGGCGGCGATGCGAATGAGGCCGCCCGCCATATCGAGCAGCCGCTTCTTGAGCTTGGCCTTGCGCGCCTGCCAGGCGACGCCGCCGAGCTTGTCGAGGATCGCATCGGTGCCTTCTGAACCGTAGCGCGACAGAAGCTCGATGTTTTCGACCGGCAGGAACAGCTTGGCATCGTCGGCATAGACGAGCTCGAGGCAATCATGCGGGGCGCCGACCGCCTCGATGGTGCGCAGGCCGACGAAACGGCCGATGCCGTGTTCGGCGTGCACGACATAGCTGCCCTCGTCGAGACCAGCCACCTCGGCGATGAAGTCGGCGCCGCGCTTGCGCCGCTTCGAGCGGCGGACCATGCGGTCGCCCAGAATATCCTGTTCGCCGATGATGACGAGATCGCCCGTCTCGAAACCGGCTTCGATGCTGAGCACGGCCGAGGCCGCCTCGCCCGGCTTCAGCGACTTGATCTCGGCGAGTGCCTTGATGGGCTTGACGTTGCCGAGACCGTGTTCGGCGAGAACCTGGAGCAGGCGATCGAGCGATCCTTCGCTCCAGCCTGAAATCACCACCTTGGCGCCCTTCGAGCGCCGCTCGGCGATGTACTTGACCGCCTGGTCGAAGACGTTGACGCGTTCGTCTTCGGCTTCGCCCTCACCCGCCGACTTCGCCCAACGCATGCCCTGGCGCGCATCGACCGAGATGACTTGGCGGGCCTCGCCCTCGTGCTCGTTGAAGGGCGACAGGCGAATGGCGTCGCGTGAGCTCAGGCCGGCGTTGAAGCCCTGCGAGCTCAGATAGAGCAGCTCCGGCGGAACCGGCTTGTAGGGCGTACCCTGGGTGGCCTGCGCCTTGCCCGGAGACGCCGAGGCCAAACGGGCGTCGTAATAGTCGAGAATGAGCTTCGAGCGCTCAGCCGCAGCTTCGCGCGCCAGATGATCGGTGACGATACGGAAGCCGTCGAGATAGTCGAAGACTGTCTCCAGCCCGTCATAGAACAGCGGCAGCCAATGCTCCATGCCGGCATAGCGCCGGCCTTCGGAGACAGCCTGGTAAAGCGCGTCGTCGCGGGTCGTCGCGCCGAACAGCGACAGGTAGTGCTTGCGGAAATGGCTGATCGTTTCGGGCGTCAGCGACACCTCGCTCATCGGATTGAGATCGAGGGAGCGGACCTGACCGGTCGTGCGCTGACTTGCAGGATCGAACGAGCGGATTGTTTCGAGCGTATCGCCGAAGAAATCAAGGCGCAGCGGCTCGCCGCTCCCCGGCACGAAGACATCGAGGATGCCGCCGCGCACTGCGTATTCGCCAACCTCACGCACGGTCGCGACACGCTCGAAGCCGTTGCGCTCCAGCCGCATCGCGATGTCGTCCATACGCACCTGATTGCCCGGACGGGCCGAAAACGCCAGGCTTTGGATCACGTCCTGCGGCGAGATCTTCTGGAGGGCGGCGTTGACCGTCACCAGCACGATCGCCGCATGCGGCTTCTTCTTGTGCGCAATCAAGGCGCTCAGCGCCGCCAGCCGCCGTGCCGACGTGTCGGCGCTCGGCGAGACGCGGTCATAGGGAAGGCAGTCCCAGCCGGGAAGCGTCAGCACCGGAATGTCGGGCGCGACGAATGAGAGGACCTGCTCAAGATCGGCGATCCGCTGGCCGTCCGATAGAATGTAGGCGACCGGCTGGCCGGCGCGGGCGAGCTCAGCAAGGATCAGCGCCTCGGCCCCGGAGGGCACCGGCCCGATCGTGATCTCTTGCTGTGCTTCGACAATCTTCTTCGGATCAAGGCCAGCCAGCATCATCGGTCTATTTCATCCCTTCGGGAAGCTTGTCGAAATCCGGACGATAGGCAGCGATGCGCTGAAACATCTGCGTCTGATAGCAAGCCGGCACCGGCTGTTCGCCGATGATCCACTTGACGAGATCGTTGTCTTCCTCGCCCATGATCGTCTCGAGTTCATCGAGTTGTGCTTCAGAAAGCGTCGAGAGCTCAGCCTCTGCAAATTGCCCGAGGATCAAATCCATCTCGCGAATGCCGCGATGCCAGGCGCGAAACAGGATCCGCCGTCGACGCGGATCGAGATCGGCGCTGGTGCGAGAGATGCCGGTCATGGGAAATTCCTTCCTGCCGCCCGCGATGACGCCTGCACGCTCGGACGAACGCGCGAGGCCTTTGGGGTACGGTTTGTCGTCAACGGCTCTATAAACTCTGAATAGCCGATTGTCAGCCTTGCCAAAGCCCGAATTATCATCGCAATTTCATCGCCATGCGCCCCGCCCTGCTAGATCCGCTCTTCTCCCCGCTCGACACGCTTCCAGGCATCGGCCCGAAGATCGGCGAACTCTATGCCCGTTTGCTCGGTCGCGAGACGATCGAAGACTGCCGCGTGGTCGATCTCGTTTTTCACCCGCCGCATTCGTTGATCGACCGGCGCCAACAGCCTGGCATCGCCCACGCGCCTCAAGGGGTTATCGTCACCATCACCGGTCGGGTCGATCGCCACCAGCCGCCCCCGCGCGGAAAGCCCAACCTGCCCTATCGCGTCTTCCTGCATGACGAGACCGGGGAGCTGGCGCTCACCTACTTCCGCGTCAAGGGCAACTGGCTGGAAAAATCGCTGCCGGTCGATGAGACTGTCATCGTCAGCGGCAAGGTCGACTGGTTCAACGGCCGCCCGTCCATGGTTCACCCTGACTATGCGGTTCGGGCAAGCGAGGCGGAAAACCTGCCGCTGGTCGAGCCGGTCTACGGGCTGACAGCAGGACTTTCACCCCGGATATTGCGGAAATCGATCGAGGCCGCCGTCGCCCGCGTTCCGGACATGCCCGAATGGATGGACGACGCGCTGCAGACGCGACAAGGTTTCAGCACCGCAGCCGAAAGTTTCCGCGCGCTGCATGATCCCCGCGACGCGACCGACCTTGATCCGCAGGCACCTGCCCGCCGCCGCCTCGCCTATGACGAGTTTCTCGCCGGGCAATTGTCCCTGGCTCTCGTTCGCCAGCGCCTGCGCAAGGTCGCGGGAGTACCGGTTCACGCGACCGGTGTGCTTTCCCGTCCGGTCATCGACGCCCTTCCCTTTTCCTTGACAGCCAGTCAGTCGACGGCGATCGCCGACATCCTGAAGGACATGGCCGGCACCGAGCGCATGCTCCGGCTGCTGCAAGGCGATGTCGGCTCCGGCAAGACGATGGTGGCACTGATGGCGATGCTCGCCGCCGTCGAATCCGGCGGTCAGGCGGTGCTGATGGCGCCGACCGAAATTCTCGCCCGCCAGCACCATGCGACGCTTGCAAGGATGGCCGCACCCGCCGGCATCGCCATCGACGTTTTGACCGGCCGCACCAAGGGCAAGGAGCGCGACGCCATTCTCGAGCGCATCGCGTCCGGAGAAACGCGCATGGTGATCGGCACGCATGCGCTTTTCCAGGACACGGTGAGCTACAAGGAGCTGACACTGGCGGTGGTGGACGAACAGCATCGCTTCGGCGTTCACCAGCGCCTGCGCCTGACCGCCAAGGGCATCTCGCCGCATATGCTGGTCATGACGGCAACGCCGATCCCGCGCACGCTGGTGCTTGCCGCCTTCGGCGACATGGACGTTTCGAAGCTCACGGAAAAGCCCGCCGGACGCAAGCCGATCCAGACGGTGACGATCCCGACGGAGCGCGTTGGCGACATCGTCGATCGGCTCGACGCTGCCCTTCGCGAAGGCAAGAAGGCCTATTGGATCTGCCCGCTCGTGGAAGAGTCCGAAGCCGTCGACGTCATGTCGGCCGAAGAACGATACGAAGGCCTCGCCAAGCGCTTCGGCAACAATGTCGGCCTGGTACACGGCCGTATGAACGGGGCGGAGAAGGACGCCGTCATGCTCGCCTTCAAGAACGGCGAGGTCCGCCTGCTGGTTGCGACAACAGTCGTGGAAGTCGGCGTCGACGTGCCCGACGCAACAATCATGGTGATCGAGCATGCGGAACGCTTCGGCCTTGCCCAGCTTCACCAGTTGCGCGGCCGCGTCGGCCGTGGCGACGAGGCATCGACGTGCATCCTGCTCTACAAGGGACCGCTCGGCGAAACCGGCCGCGCGCGGCTCTCGATCCTGCGCGACAGCGAGGACGGCTTCCTGATCGCCGAGGAAGACCTGAAGCTGCGCGGCGAAGGCGAGTTGCTCGGCACGCGCCAGTCAGGCACGCCCGGTTTTCGCATCGCCAGCCTGGAGGCCCACGGCGATCTGCTCGAAATCGCGCGGAAGGACGCCGCCTACGTGATCGAGCGCGATCCGGACCTCACTTCGGAGCGCGGCGAAGCGCTCCGTACGCTGCTCTATCTCTACCGCCGCGATGAGGCGATCCGCTTCCTGCGCGCCGGCTGACCGACCACCCTGCCAAACCGACGATCACGGCGGCCCGGCATCAAGATACGGGAATCTCAGTCTTCTGCTGACCGATTTTCAAAGGTGCATTGGCGAGCGGCTTCTGGTCGGGCGTCACGAGGCCCCCCGAGATCAGGAGCTTCGCCGCGTCCTCCGCGCTCATGTCAAGCGGGATGATCTTGTCGCGCGGGATGAACAGCAGGAACCCCGCCGTCGGGATCGGGGTCGGCGGCAGGAAGACCGCGACCATGTCCATGCCGCGTTCCTTGAATTTCGAGGCGATCTCGCCTTTCACATCCGTTGCGATGAACACCAGCGACCAGATGCCCGGGCTCGGATACTCGATCAGCCCGGCCTTCTTGAAGGAGGAGGACTGTTCCTGCAGCACCGTCTGGAATATCTGCTTGGTGGACTTGTAGATCGTGCGGACGAGAGGCGTCCGATTGAGGAGCGACTCGGCGAAATTCACGATCGACCGACCGACGAGGTTTGCGGTCATGAAACCGACGAAGGTGATCACGAAAATGGCGACGAGCAGACCGAAGCCGGGAATGGCCACGGGCGAATAGGTGTCCGGATTATAGAAGTTCGGCAGGTAGGGCTTCACCCAACCGTCGGCCCAGTCGATGAAGGTGCGCACGAGCCAGACGGTGATCGCGACCGGTGCGCAGATGATCAAACCCGTCAGGAAGTAGTTGCGCAGCCGGGTGCCGATATAGCCGCGTTTCGAATGTTCCGTCATGCTTCTTCCGTCTCAACCTCACTCGACGCCGAAGGCCGGATGATAGGCGACCGTACCGGCCGCCATCGCGCCGGAGAGAGCCAGCGCCATGAAATATTGCGGCGCACAACCGGGGAATACAAGAGCCGATTCGTTACGGAAACCGAACTTTTGATACAAGGCCGGATCACCGACGACAACGCAGCCGGCGGCCCCTTCCGCCCGCAGCCATTCGAGCCCCTCGAGGATCAGCTGCCGGCCGATGCCCTGGGCCTGAACGTCCGGCTTGACCGAGACCGGCCCAAGCCCGAACCAGCCGGGCTCTTCCGGCGTCAGAGTGACGGGCGAAAAGGCGATGTGCCCGACGACTTCCTCGTTCATCTCGGCGACCAGCGACACACTCAGCGCACCGGACTCACGCAGTCGCTCGATGATGAAGGGTTCGCTCTGGTCGCTGTGCGGATGCCCTTCGAAGGCGGCCGCGGTCACGGCATGTATCACCGCTTCGTCGCCGGGGCGCTCGTGCCGGACATAGATCATTCGACGGTCACCGATTTGGCGAGGTTGCGGGGCTGGTCGACGTCGGTGCCCATGAACACCGCCGTGTGATAGGCAAGGAGCTGGATCGGCAGCGAGAAGATCATCGGCGCGATGACCTCATCGACATCAGGCAACACGATCGTCGCCATGGTCTCGAGCTTCGAGGCGGCGGCGCCCTTCTCGTCGGTGATGAGAATGATCCGGCCGCCGCGGGCCGCGACTTCCTGCATGTTGGAAACGGTCTTCTCGTAGAAGCGGTCGTGCGGCGCGATGACGATAACCGGCATGTTCTCGTCAATCAGCGCGATCGGTCCATGCTTCAGTTCGCCGGCGGCATAACCTTCCGCATGGATATAGGAGATCTCCTTGAGCTTGAGCGCCCCCTCCATCGCCAGCGGGAAGCTGGTGCCGCGGCCGAGGTAGAGAACGTCGCGGCACTTCGACAGCTCGCGCGAAAGAAGCTCGATCTTCGGCTGAACGGCGTTCAGCACCTGCCCCATGATGCGCGGCATTTCCGCGAGATAGCGAACCAAGACCTGCTCTTCCTCAGCACTCACCATGCCGCGGGCGCGACCGGCACCGATCGCGAGCGACGCCAGCACTGCGAGCTGGCAGGTGAAGGCCTTGGTCGAGGCGACACCGATTTCCGGGCCGGCAAGGATCGGAAAGACCGCATCGGATTCACGCGCGATGGTCGATTCACGCGTGTTGACCACGGCACCGATCTTCAGGCCAAGTTCCTTGCAATAGCGCAGCGACGCCAGCGTATCAGCGGTTTCGCCGGATTGAGAGATGAACAACGCGGCCGCCTCGGAAGGCAGCGGGATCTCGCGGTAGCGGAACTCGGACGCGACGTCGATTTCCACCGGCAGGCGCGCGTAACGCTCAAACCAGTACTTGCCGACGAGGCCTGCGAGATAGGCGGTGCCGCAGGCGGAAATCGCAAGGCTCGGAATCTTGGCGAAATCGATCGTGCCTGAGAGCGCCTTGATGCGGTTGCCGGCAAAATCGATGTAGTGGCTGAGCGCGTGCGCGATCACCTCCGGCTGCTCATAGATCTCCTTCTCCATGAAGTGCCGGTGGTTGCCCTTGTCGATCATGTAGGCGGCGGCCGTAGACAGCTGCTTCGGCCGGTCGACGACGTTACCGTCGAGGTCGAAGATATGCACGCCGTTCGCCCCGATCACCGCCCAGTCGCCATCGATCAGATAGGTGATCTCGTTGGTGAAGGGCGCAAGCGCGATCGCGTCGGAGCCGAGGAACATTTCGCCGCGGCCGTGACCGATCGCAAGCGGCGGGCCGTTACGCGCCGCCATGATCGTCGAAGGATCGTCCTGGAAGAGCACCGCCAGCGCATAGGCACCGGTGACGCGCTTCAGCATCGCGTGCATGGCTTCGCGCCGGCCGAGGCCTTCGCGACGGAACTTGGAGAGCAGATGGGCCACAACCTCGGTGTCGGTGTCGGTCTCGAACTTTGCGCCACTGGCGATCAGTTCGTCCTTCAGCTCGGCGAAGTTCTCAATGATGCCGTTGTGGACGACGGCGACCCCGTCGGTGAAATGCGGGTGGGCGTTGCGTTCGGTCGGCGCGCCATGGGTTGCCCAGCGCGTGTGGGCAATGCCGATCGTGCCGGCGAGCGGCTCTTCGCGCAGCCTGATCTCCAGATTGACGAGCTTGCCCTCGGCGCGCCGCCGCTCCAGCTTGCCGCCAATGACGGTGGCGACACCGGCGGAATCATAACCGCGGTATTCCAAGCGCTTCAGCGCATCGACCAGTCGTTCCGATACCGGCTGGTTGCCAACGATGCCTACAATACCGCACATAGTCGTCTCCGAATTCGTCCCCGCGCCGCGATCGGCGCCCCTGTTCAACGAGGGCGGAAATGCCGCCCGGCGCGCTGTCTTGGTAAAGCATTTGCAGGTCGAGGCAATCCGCCCCGATTTCACTTTCGATTTCAATGTTTAACGCCGCCGCATGTTCCCGCGAATCCTAGCGGAATCAAGCGACATGCAGCAAATCCGAGGCGAACCCGCGGACACGCGGGCACCACGGGCCTAACCGGCAGCCTTCGCCGCCTTCTTGGCTGCCTTCACCGCCTCGTACCGCTCGCGCAGCAGCCGTGCCCGGCCAGGCTTGATCTCCTGGCGTGCGCGGCCAAAGGCGACGGCGTCGGCCGGCACATCCTCGGTGATGACGCTGCCGGAGGCGACCAGGGCGCCGTTGCCGATCGTCACCGGCGCAACCAGAGACGAGTTCGAGCCGATAAAGGCATTTTCGCCGATCCGCGTCTCGTGCTTGTTCACACCATCGTAATTGCAGGTGATCGTGCCGGCGCCGATGTTGGTGCCTGCGCCGACGAACGCATCGCCGATATACGTCAGGTGATTGACCTTGGCGCCGGCGCCGATCTCAGCCTTCTTGACCTCGCAGAAATTGCCGACCTTGGAGTTTTCGCCGAGATCGGCACCCGGGCGCAGGCGTGCGTACGGACCGACCGTCGCGCCGGCGCGCACCGTCGCACCCTCGACATGCGAGAAGGCATGAATGATCGCGCCGCTCTCGACGCGCACGCCCGGGCCGAAGACGACATTCGGCTCGACCAGGACATCCTGCTCCAGCGCGGTATCCCAGGCGAGAAACACGGTTTCCGGCGCGATCATCGATACGCCCGACAGCATCAGCTCGTGGCGGCGGCGCTGCTGCCAAAGCCGCTCGATGAAGGCGAGCTCGGCGCGCGTGTTGCAGCCAGTCAGTTCTTCTTCGGGGGCCTCGACGGCAATCGCCTGCCCACCGATCTCGCGGACGATCTCCACGAGGTCGGTCAGGTAATACTCGCCCTTGACGTTGGCGTTACCGATGCGGCCGAGAAGATCGAGTGCCTTGCGACCGTCGATCGCCATCAGGCCGCCGTTGCAATAGGTGATGCGGCGCTCTTCTTCCGTTGCGTCCTTGTGCTCGCGAATGGCGAGCAGCGCGCCGTCCTTTACGATCAGGCGGCCGTAGCCCGACGGGTCTGCCGCCTCGAAGCCGATCACCACCACATCGTTGCCGGCCGCAAGTCCCTCGCGAGCGGCCCGAAGTGGTTCAGGCTGGATCAGCGGCGTGTCGCCGAAAACGACGAGAATGTCGTCGAACCCCTTTGCGATGGCGTCGCGGGCAGCAAGCACCGCATGGCCGGTGCCGAGCCGTTCCTTCTGCAGATAGGACGAAACCGACACGCCGCCGATGTCGGCGGCAGCCGAGACCGCGTCGGCGTCGCGGCCGACGACGAGAGCGATATCCGAGATGGAAGCGTTTGAGAGCGCCTCGACGACGTGGGCGATCATCGGCCGGCCCGCCACCGGATGCAGCACCTTCGACATGGACGATTTCATCCGCGTGCTTTCACCCGCAGCCAAAACGATGGCCAGGCACGTCCGTTCCATATATCTCTCCTTGGTCTCTTCCAGGCTCACGCCCACTGCACAATTCCTTAGATCGGAATCGGCTCAAGTACAAAATCGCCTTTCGATTCGGCGCGGTGCTAGCAGCAACATATTGCGAGAAGCATAATTCTCACAATCACGTCGCATTAACCGGCTTAAAACCGGATGATGACATAAGAAGGCGCGGAGCCTGTGTCAGCAAAACCGTGCGGGTGCATCGCTCCTTCGGGGGATCAAGCCGCAATGCACAGCCGCACTGACATCGACACACCGGCAAAGTCTACCGGCGCGGTCATTCCTCTCGCGCGATCTCCGCTTCTGTTGCTTGCCCTTGTGCTCGGTGTGCTCGCGGTTCTGCTCAGCTTCACGATCCCGCAGCCGATCGGTCCGATGTTCTGGGACCACTATCTCTATCTCGATGCCGCCAATCGTATCCGCGACGGCCAGATCCCGTCGGTCGATTTCTTCACCCCCGTCGGCGCCCTCGGCTACTATCTCTTCGCCGCCCTGCAGGGCATCTTTCCGAACGGCCAGCCGCTGCTCCTGGCGAGCTGGTGCCTGCTTCTCGTCAGTGGGCCGCTGATCGCGCTGGTGGTCACCGATGTCCAGAAACGTTCGACGGCAGTCGCCTATGCGATCCTGCTGCCGTTCCTGGTGTTTTCGGTGCTGCCGTTCAACACCGGCGACTTCTACCCCTATCCCGGGTCCGACGGTTTCGGCATCTACAACCGCCAGGTCTGCCAGCTTCTCTATGTACTCGCAGCCGCACTTGTCCACGTACGCGATCGTCGGCTGCTCGTCGCGACGGTCGCCGGCGCCATGGCGGCACTGTTCTTCGTCAAGATCACCGGCGCGGTTGCCGGCACGCTCATGTGCCTCATGGCCTTTGCTGCGGGGCGCCTGCCGTTCCGGTCGGCTATCATGGCGGGGCTCGTGGTCATCGCCATCCTTGCGAGCGTCGAACTCGCCCGCGGCGGCGTCTCTGCCTATCTTGCCGATATCCTGGCGCTGCTTTCCGTCAATGACGGCAGCTTGCTGCCGCGGCTGCTGCAGGCCGCCTCCCTCAATGCCGGTCTGCTGATCCCGGCGGGATTGCTGTGCCTGGTGCTCCTCGGCACGCAGCTTGCGCCCTTCGCCCAGTCGCTGCGCCAGCTTGGAAAAGGCCCGTCAATGGCGGCTCTCTGCCGAAGTTTCGACCAGCCGTTTTTCTGGCTTGCAGCCTTCGTTCTTGCCGGTATCGTCTTTGAGAGCCAGAACACCGGCAGTCAGGCGTTCATCTTCCTGCTGCCGCTGCTCCTCAAGCTCGCGATCGATGAGGTCGCAGCCGCCAAAACACGGCCTGTCGCAGTTGCCGTCGCTGTTCTCGCCCTCGCGGCAGCCCTGCCGCCGGCCACAGCCGTCGTGCAAAAAAGCACCCGCGCATGGATCGGGGCTGTCAACAACGTGCCGTTGGAAAGCCGCAACCTCAAAACCATGGGCGCCGTCAATGTACGGCCCATCCTGGCACTGCGCGCCGAGCGTCTGCGCATCCTCTACGCGACCGAGCGTCCCGCATTCGACGCCTTCGCCAAAACTGGCGAGTTGCCGTCGTTCCTGCTCTACAGCGACTTCGATTTTCAGACGGGATGGCTGATGAATGTCGACGAAGCGATCGACGCGTTGACGGCCTACGAGGCTTCGAGCGGCGTACGCTTCCGGACGATCTTCAACGTCGACTTCACCAATCCCTTTCCGTGGCTGATGGACCGCAGTGCCCCGCTGCATGTCGCGATCGGCGCAGATCCCTTCCGCGCCATTCCGCCGCCGGATGAAAATGTTCGCGCCGCCCTCGATGCGGTCGACGTCGCGCTGGTGCCGACCTGCCCGGTGACCAATGTCAACCAGACGCTGCTGTCGCTTTATCTGCCGAGCCTTGAAACGGCTCACAGCCGGATCACGCTGACAAGCTGCTACGACGCCTTTGTCCGAAACAGCCTGAAGCCCGCTGCCAACACCGGCGGCTGATCGACGCGACGCTAGGCGCCCGGCCGCAAGCGGCTCTCGCTCAACAGCCCATTTTCCTCAAGGATGGGATAGGCGACGGAAGCGATATGCGCGTTGACGCGCTTCAGATCCCGGAGCATGTCGAGATGCAGGGAGCTCGTCTGCAGGCTCTGGACCAGCCCGTCGCGCAGCCGCTCGATATGGCGCTCCGCCGAGCGTTTCTCCATGTGACGCACGTTGACCTTCACCTCGATGAGCTGCTTGGCGAGATCGGCATTGCGGGTGACGAAGATGGTCTGGGCGACTCGCAGATTGTCGATCGTCAGGTTGAAGAGGCTCTTGAGCTCCTGATAGCCCTCCTCCGAGAACTTCAGGCCGTTACTGACCTTCTTGGTGATCTGCTCGCACAGCCCCTTCTCGATGATGTCGCCCATATGCTCGAGATTGATGGCGTAGTCGATGATGACGATCGAGCGGCGGCCGTCTTCGGCGCTCAGGCCATCGCGGCCCAAGCGCGACAGGAAGATCTTGACCTCCTGCTGCAGCTGATCGACCTGTTTTTCGAACTTGCCGATATCGCGAATATCCGAGAGGTCATTGTTGTTGAAGGCGTTCGCGGCACGCATCAGCATCGCCTCGACCAGATCGCCGACGCGCAAGACCTCGCGGGTGGCTCCCGAAAGCGCCATGACCGGCGTATTCAGCGTCGTCTCATCGAGATAACGCGGGCCGGTTTCCTCGGCCTCTCCATCCGGAATGAACCGGGCCATCAGCTGCGACAGCAAACCGGCAAAGGGCCAGGCAAGAATGGCGACCGCGAGGTTGAAGGCCAGATGAATGTCGACCGGCAGGTTCTGGCGCGGCAGCGGCAGGCTCTGCAGAAACTCCACGCTCATGCCTGTCAGCGGAAGCGCGATCAGGCAGCCAATGGCGCGAACGACAAGGTTGCCTATGGTGACGCGGCGCGCCGACGGGGCGGAACCGAGCGTTGCCATGACAGGCGGAACGGCGCCACCGAGATTGGCGCCAAGCACGAGTGCCACCGTCAACCCGACGCTGAGGATGCCCGTCGTCGAGAGTGACAGCACCAGCATCACCACAGCCAGACTGGACGACGACGCAAAGGCAAGTCCCGCGGCAATGAGAAGCGCTACGGGCCAGGCGCTGTCGAGCATCGAGAGGAAGGCCCCAAGGGCCGGACTGTCACGCATCGGCTCCGTCGCCGCGCCCAAAAGATGTAACGACAGGAGCATGAGGCCGATGCCAACGAAAGCAGCACCCAGACCCTGGCGCGCGTTCGACCGGCTTGCGCGGTGCAAGACCACGCCGATGAGAATGACGAGCGGCGACAGCCATTCTATTCCGGTCGCCACGATCCAGGCCGTCATCGCCGTGCCGAGATTGGCGCCAAGCAGCACGATCTGCGCCATGCGCGAGCGGATGAGCCCCTTTTCCACGAAGGATGCGGTCATCAATGCGGTGGCCGTGGAACTTTGCAGCGCAAGCGTCGCGACAAGTCCGGTCACGAAGGAACGGAGAGAGCCGTCGGTTCCCTGGGCAAGGCCGGCGCGCAGCCGAGCCCCGAAGGCACGGGTCACCCCGTCCTTGACGAGGGACAGGCCGAAGAGAAGCAGTGCCACTGCTCCAAACAGGTTTACCATCACGATTGTCGACTGCATGGAATCTTTCCCGCGGAAGCTCCAAAGAATCGCTCCGCCCCTGCAACAGAACCACAGAACCGCGGCATGTTCGAGCCAATGTGACAGATAATTTTCGGTTGCCGGCTAACGAATCCGACATCGAGTTGGTCACCCGCGCCGGTCCGATCGACGGACGCCGCCCGCCTCATCCAGGCAGCTCGCGCAGCTGTCGCGGCAGCCATTGAAAACCAGACGGTTGCTCCGGGCGGCCGATCCCGTTGCATGGGCGCAATTTGCGGCAAACAACCCTTCATTTCCTGTTTCGTTTGTTTTAAGGAACGAATTCGTTTGGCCGATGGCCACCGCATTGCAACGAGGTTTCTGCCCCCATGCTCGAATTTCTGAGAAGCGCCGCCCAGACCTGGGTCGTCAAAGGCCTGCTAATCGTTCTCGTTCTGTCGTTCATGGTGTGGGGCGGCTCATCGTTGACGATGACGAACCAGTCGGATGCGGTGGTGGTCGTCGGTGACGTCAAGGTCAAGCCACCGGAATTCCGGCTCGCCTACGAGACCATGCTGGCACAGGCTTCCCGCCAGCTCGGCACGCGGCTGACGCCGCAGCAGGCACGTGCCTTCGGCATCGAGCAGCGGGTCTACTCGCAGATCGTCGCCGGCGCGGCTCTCGACCAACTCGCCAACGACATGAATCTCGGCCTGTCGCAGGATCGGCTCGCAAAACTGATCGCCGACGATCCGGCATTCCACAGCGTCAACGGCCAGTTCGACCGACTGACGTTCTCGAGCGTGCTGCGCAATGCGGGCCTGCGCGAACAGGATTACATCAATAGCCAGAGCCAGACGGCGATCCGCTCGCAGATCGTCGACGCGCTGTCTGACGGCTATGTCGCTCCGAAGGTTCTCACCGACGCGATCGGCGCCTACCGGCACGAGAAGCGCACGATCGATTACCTGCTGCTCTCGAACGCCAATATCGATCCGGTCAAGGTGCCGGGCGACGACGTGCTTTCTCCCTGGTACGACAGCCGCAAGGCGAACTACCGTGCGCCGGAATATCGCAAGATCACCTATGTGAAGCTCGAGCCGACTGACGTTGCCGACCCGACCGTTGTCACCGACGACGAGATCCGCGCCGAATACGAACGCCGCAAGGAAAGCTTCCGCAGCGCTGCTGCGCGGACAATCGAACAGCTCTCCTTCACGTCGCGTGAAGCGGCTGACGCTGCGTCGGCAAAGCTCTCTGCCGGCACCAGCTTCGACGATCTCGTAAAGGCCGAAGGCAAGTCTTCTGCCGACGTACTTCTCGGCGAGTTCACGAGGGATCGCGTTCCCGACGCCAAGATCGGCGAAGCAGCATTCGCACTTCAGGCCGACGGCGTGACGCCGGTTGTCGACGGTGCCTTCGGGCCGGTCATCCTGCGCGTGACGAACATCCGCCCGGAAACCGTCCGCAGCCTTGACGAAGTGAAGGAAGAACTGCGCAAGGACATCGCCCTTTCCACAGCGGGCGAAGAAGTCATGCGCCTGCACGACAAGATCGAAGACGAGCGCGCTTCCGGCGCGCCGATCAAGGAAGTCGCCGACCAG
Organism: Ensifer sp. ENS03; assembly: GCF_014852035.1. NCBI lineage: Bacteria > Pseudomonadati > Pseudomonadota > Alphaproteobacteria > Hyphomicrobiales > Rhizobiaceae > Ensifer > Ensifer sp. ENS03. The sequence goes on from NZ_JACVAV010000007.1 coordinate 104,756, forward strand.
CTCAAGCTGAAGCTCGTAACCGTCGATGCGGTGGACGCGACCGGCAAGGACAAGAACGGCGATGACGTCGCCGGCCTGCCGGAACAGGCAGCCCTTCTCCAGGAAGTCTTCAAGGCCGACGTCGGTGCTGAAACCCTGCCGGTGAACGTCGGCCGCGAAGGCTATGTCTGGTTCGACCTCGATGAAGTCATCCCGGCGCGCGATCGCACGCTGGACGAAGCCCGCGACGAAATCGGCGCCGACTGGATGGCTGAGCAGCAGCGCGCAGCACTTGCCACGAAGGCCGGCGAACTGAAGCAGCGCGTCGAGCAGGGCGCAAAGCTTGCCGACGTCGCGACCGAACTCGGCCTCGTCGTCGAAACCAAGGCCGGCCTGACGCGCGCGACCGCTGATGCTGCCCTTAGCCCGGCAGCCGTCGCTGCCGCCTTCTCCGGCGCGAACGGCCACGTCACCAACGCTCCCGGAATCGGCGGCGAAGGGCAGATCCTCCTGCAGGTCACCTCGGTTGACACCGCCGGCCCGGCAGACGTGCTGCAGGACGACAGCCGCCAGATCGAGGCCCTCGCCCGTGTCAGCGGCGAGGACATCCTGGACCAGATGGTCGCCACGCTGCAGGCCGCCTACGGCGTTTCGATCAACCAGACGCTCGCTGAAACCGCCATTGCGCAACGATAGGCCCAAGGAAACCATCGATGAGTGATCTGAAGCCATTCGTCGCCAAGGTCGCCGCCCGCGAGGCGCTGAACCGCGAAGACGCACGTGCCGCCTTCGAAATCATCATGTCGGGTGCCGCAACGCCGTCGCAGATCGGCGGCTTCCTGATGGCATTGCGGGTGCGCGGCGAAACCGTCGATGAAATCGTCGGCGCGGTGGGCGCGATGCGCGCCCGCATGCTGCCGGTCGATGCGCCAGCGGATGCGGTCGATATCGTTGGAACCGGTGGCGACGGCGCCGGCACCTACAACATCTCGACTCTTGCCTCGCTGATCGTCGCCGGCGCCGGCGTGCCTGTTGCCAAGCACGGCAACCGCGCGCTGAGCTCGAAGTCAGGCACGGCCGACGCGCTCTCATGCCTCGGCGTCAAGCTCGACATCGGTCCGGACGCCATATCGAAATGCATCCGCGAGGCCGGTGTCGGCTTCATGTTCGCCCAGCAGCACCATTCCGCCATGCGCCATGTCGGCCCGACGCGGGTGGAGCTCGGAACGCGCACGATCTTCAACCTGCTCGGTCCGCTTTCCAACCCCGCAGGCGTCAAGCGCCAGCTCGTCGGCGTCTACGCGCCGCAATGGGTGCAGCCGCTGGCCGAAGTGCTGCGTGATCTCGGCTCGGACAATGTCTGGGTCGTTCACGGCGATGGCCTCGACGAGATCACGACGACCGGCACGACCGAGGTCGCAGCACTCAAGGACGGCAAGATTTCCACCTTCACCCTGACGCCCGCCGATTTCGGCCTTCAGACGGTGACGATCGATGCGCTCAAGGGCGGCGACGGCGCGTACAATGCGGTCGCGCTCCAGGCAGTGCTCGATGGTGCCGAGAACCCCTACCGGGACATTTCCCTTGCCAATGCGGCCGCATCGCTGATGATAGCCGGACGGGCAAAGGACCTCACCGAAGGCATGGCGCTGGCGCGCCAGTCGCTTTCAAGCGGCGGCGCGAAGACCGCGCTGCAGCGCCTGATCAGCGTTTCAAACGCGGCCTGAGGAAGGATCAGCACATGACGGATATCCTGCGCAAGATCGAAGCCTACAAGCGCGACGAGATCGCGGCTGCCAAGTCGCACGTTTCGCTCGACGAACTCAAGGTGCGTATCGCGGACCAGTCCACCCCGCGCGGCTTTCATGCGGCGCTCGCCGCACGCAAGGCCGCCGGCACGTTCGGACTGATCGCCGAAATCAAGAAGGCAAGCCCGTCGAAGGGACTGATCCGCCCGGATTTCGATCCGCCGGCGCTCGCCAGGGCCTATGAAGCCGGTGGAGCGGCCTGTCTGTCGGTGCTGACGGACGCCCCGAGCTTTCAGGGTGCGCCTGCCTTTCTCGAAGCGGCGCGTGCGGCCTGCGCCCTGCCGGCGCTGCGCAAGGACTTCATGTTCGACACCTACCAGGTGTTCGAGGCGCGCGCCTGGGGCGCCGACTGCATCCTTCTCATCATGGCTTCGCTCAGCGACGACGACGCCCGCCGCCTCGAAGACGCATCCCTCGAGCTTGGCATGGACGTGCTGATCGAGGTGCACGACGCCGAAGAGATGGAACGGGCACTGAAGCTCACCTCGCCGCTCGTCGGCATCAACAACCGCAACCTCAGGACCTTCGAGGTTGATCTCGCGGTTTCCGAGCAGCTCGCGGGCATGGTGCCTGCCGACCGTCTGCTCGTCGGCGAAAGCGGCATCTTCACGCATGCGGATTGCCAGCGGCTGGAAAAGAGCGGCATCACCACCTTCCTCGTCGGCGAGAGCCTGATGCGCAAGAGCGACGTCGAATCGGCAACGCGCACGCTCCTGACCGGCGCTACGACCACGCTGGCGGCCGAGTGATGAGCAAGCCGACGCTCACGCATCTCGGTGGCAGCGGCGAAGCGAACATGGTGGATGTCGGCGACAAGGCCGAGACAGTACGCATCGCCGTCGCCGAAGGCCATGTGCGCATGAAGGCCGAAACGCTGACACTCATTCTCGAAGGCGACGCCAAGAAGGGCGATGTCATCGGTACGGCGCGGCTTGCCGGCATCATGGCCGCCAAGCAGACGGCCAACCTCATTCCACTCTGCCACCCGTTGATGCTGACCAAGGTAACCGTCGATATCACGCCGGACCCGACGCTTCCTGGCCTCCGGGTCGAGGCGCTTGCCAAGCTGACGGGACGTACCGGCGTCGAGATGGAGGCGCTGACGGCCGTGAGTGTCGCCTGCCTTACGATTTACGACATGGCGAAGGCGGCCGATCGCGAGATGGAAATCGGCGGCATCCAGCTGGTCAGCAAGTCCGGCGGGCGATCCGGCGATTATCGACGCGAAGGGAACTGAGGCCATGGCGTTGCTGTCCGTCGAAGACGCGCTCGAGCGGATCCTACACGGCGCCACGCCACCGCAATTGACAGAGCTCGTCGGTCTCCATGACGGGCCCGGCCGCGTGCTGTCTCAGGATATCCCGGCGCGCGTCACACATCCGGCCTTCGACAATTCGGCGATGGATGGCTACGCCGTGCGCCACCGGGACATTGAGACCGTCGGCGCCGAACTGACCGTGATCGGCCAATCGGCTGCGGGCCACGGCTTCAAGGGCGAGATGAAAGCGGGCGAAGCCGTGCGCATCTTCACCGGTGCGCCGGTGCCATTGGGCGCCGATACGGTGATCATCCAGGAGGATACCGAGCGGTTGCCGGGCAACCGGATCCGCACCAAATTCGTGCCCGGCAAGGGTCGGCATATTCGAACGGCCGGCCAGGATTTTATCGCCGGCGAAGCGGCACTTTCGGCGGGTGACGTGCTCGACGCCGGACGCTTGACGCTCGCTGCGGGGATGAACCATGCGAGCCTGCCGGTCTTCAAGCGCCCGCGGATCGCAATCCTCGCCACGGGCGACGAGCTGGTGGCTCCGGGCAACAAGCCGGGCGACGATCAAATCATCGCCTCGAACAGCTTCGGCGTCGCGGCGATCGCGCGCGACAACGGCGCCGAGGTCATCGATCTCGGCATCGTCCGCGACGATCGGGACGCCATCAGTGCCGAGGTCAGACGGGCGCAGGGCGCCGATGTCGACGTGATCGTCACGCTCGGCGGCGCTTCGGTCGGTGACCATGACCTGGTGCAGTCGACGCTCATTGCCTGCGGCATGACGCTCGACTTCTGGCGCATCGCCATGCGGCCGGGAAAGCCGCTCATGGTGGGCCAGCTCGCAACGGCCACGGTGCTGGGCCTGCCGGGCAATCCGGTCTCCAGCCTCGTCTGCGCCCTGCTCTTCCTCGAGCCGCTGACCCGTAAGCTCGCCCGCTTACCATCGCGCGACCGCATAACGACCGCGCGGCTTGCAGGCCCGCTTCCGGGCAACGACGTCAGGCAGGACTATGTGCGTGCGCGCCTTACGAGGGACAGCGACGGCACATTGGTCGCCCATCCCTTCTCGCGGCAGGACTCGTCGATGATGAAGGTTTTCGCGCAATCGGATTGCCTGATCGTGCGCCCGCCGCACGCCACCGAAGCGCCTGCGGGCACAACCTGCGACATTCTCAGGCTTCGCTGAGCAAACCAAGCGCGAGCCACCTCTGGGAGCGCAAAAGCGAAAGGCCGGGCAGAGCCCGACCTTTTTTCCCGTTCATCGCGGGTCCTCTCGATCATCCTTATTCGGACAATCTCAGCGATGATCACGTGGCCTCGTCATAGAGCGCCACCAATTCAGCGCCGTGACACGGACCCTCACGTTTTGTGACGAAGCACTTTGTGACGATGTAAGCGGCCGCATGGGGCAGTCACCGCTCTTGCCGCATCAGGCCGGGGGTGCCCCCGGCCGCGCATGGATCAGTTGCCCGTCTCGTCCGAGCGGCTGACCAGGATCTTGTCTATGCGACGTGCATCCATGTCGACCACTTCGAAGCGGTAGCCATGGGCAATCGCGACATCGCCCTCCTCCGGCGTCTTGCGCAACTGCTGCACCAGGAAGCCGGCGATGGTCTCGAAGTTGCCGTCGGCGTCGATTCCCTCGATGCCGATCGTCAGGTGGATTTCGTCGATCGGCGTGCGGCCGTCGACAAGATAGCTTCCGTCTTCGCGCTGGCGGATCAACGCATGCTCGATGTCGTCGTAGTTCGACGGCAGCACGCCGACGATCGCCTCGAGAATGTCGGCGATGGTGATGATGCCCTCAGTGCTTCCATATTCGTCGACGATCATCGCCATGTTGATGCTTGACGACTTGAAGGCTTCCAGTGCCTTTAGGCACGACGCCGTCTCCGGCAAGGTGTGGATTTCCTTGATGTATCTACGCACGTCGAACGGACCGGAGGTCGGCGCGTTCAGGATTTCCTTGGCGAGAACCGCGCCGAGAACGTCGCCGCTCGGGCCATCGACCACCGGATAGCGGGAATGGCCGAACTGATCGATCTTGCGACCGACCGTTTCCAGGCTGTCATTGACGTCGATGAAGCTCACCTCGGTCCGGTGGGTCATGATCGACTTCACGTTGCGGTCGCCGAGGCGGATGATTCGCCGAAGCATCTCGTGCTCGGACTTTTCGATGGCGCCGCTTTCGACGCCTTCGGCCATGATCGCGTGGACTTCCTCTTCCGTCACATGATCAGGATCGTCAGGACGGATGCCGAGGAGACGCATGGCAAGCGACGCTGCGGTCTCGAAGAGATAGACGACCGGCGCGGTGATCCGCGACAAGAAGTGCATCGGGCGCGCGACGAACATGGCCAGCGCCTCGGAATTTTTCAGTGCCAGCTGCTTCGGAATGAGCTCGCCGATAACCACGGACAGGAAGGTGATGAGGGTAACGACGAGTACGAGGGCAACCGTGTTGCCGTAAGGATTGATCCAAGCGACCTCATCGAGCAGCGGTGCAAATTTCGCAGCGATTGTCGCGCCACCGTACGCGCCGGCTAAGGTGCCGACGAGCGTGATGCCGACCTGTACGGTGGAAAGAAATTTGCCGGGATCTTCAGCGAGCCTCAGCGCCACTTCGGCGCGGGCATTTCCCTGTTTTGCCATCTGGCGAAGCATTGGCTTGCTTGCCGAGACGATTGCCATTTCCGAGAGAGCAAAAAATGCATTGATCAAAAGCAGGACGAAAATGACAAAAAACTCGGACATGGTCTCCAGATCACCGTTGACGAAAGCCGCTCCACAAGGAGCGAGCCCTCACCAAATAAGGCCAGCGCGCGATCCGAGCAAGCACAAGCAATGAAATCGCTGCAATCTTCTGAACATTGGAAGGGCCGAGCGCTGTTTTGTTGAACAATCTCGACCGGCGGCAGCCTCAACTGCGACTTTGCAGCGCGCTGCGAACGCGCTCGCGCCCGATCTTGATCACGTTTTCCATGGCAAGCCGTGCGCCGACCTCGTCACGCCTGCCGATCTCCTCAACGATACGGATGTGGTTGCGGGCAACCTCGTCTATGCCGCCCTTTTCGGCGACCGGAGAGCTCAGCTTGAAGACACCGACCAGCGCCGCTTCGATCAGCCCGCCGACCGTGCGCATGAATGGGTTGCCGGAGGCCTCGGCGACAGCCAGGTGGAACTTCAGGTCGGCGCTTGCGAGGCTCTCGGCGCTATGCCCCTCCTCGCCCATCGCAACCGCGAGCCGCATCATGCGGCTGATTTCGGCCTCAGACGCGTTTCGCGCCGCAAGTGCTGCCGCATGCGGCTCGAAGGCCAGGCGCACTTCGCTGAGGTGATAGAGGAAGTCCTCGTCGACACCGCATTCGAAGTGCCAGGTCAGGATGTCGTTGTCGAACAGGTTCCAGTCGTTGCGCGGCGTCACGCGGGTGCCGATGCGGGCACGCGGCACGACCAGCCCCTTGGCGGCCAGCGTCTTCATGGCTTCGCGCAGAACAGTTCGGGATACCTTGAAGCGTGCCGCAAGTTCCGGATCACCCGGAAGAATGGAGCCGACCGGAAATTCGCCGGATATGATTGCCTTGCCGAGTTGATCGACAACATGTGCGTGGCTCGTGCGCTTGCGCGAGCCGGACACGACGGTTTCCAGCAAACTCCTGTTCAATCCATCTCCTCCAGGCACTCCCCTGCCTGATTTCATACGGCGCGACGCGCCACAAGGCCTTCGTGCGGAGCACGCGGGGCACCCCTAAACCTGCGCAAATGAATGTAGTTTGAACAGTCGATTCCGGAAAGCCCCAGGGTGGCCGCAAAACCGTAAACCGCGCACCGCCGAACGATGAAACAACCCTTACGCGTTTTCCAAACGACAAACCCCGCCGAAATGGCGGGGTTTGCATTCTGTTTCGTAGGCTCTTGCTTACTTCGGCAGCTGATCGTCGACGCCTTCGACGTAGAAGTTCATGCCAAGCAGCGTGCCGTCGTCAGACGTCGCCCCTGCAGCAAGCCACTCGCTGCCGTCCTGCTTCTTCAGCGGGCCGGTGAAGGGCTTCAGTTCGCCCGACTTGATCTTGGCTTCGGCGTCCTCGGCGAGCTTCTTCACGTCGTCAGGCATGTTGGTGTAGGGCGCCATCGTCAAGATGCCGTCCTTCAGGCCGTCCCAGCTCGACGTCGTTTCCCACTTGCCATCGAGGAAGGCCTGCGTGCGCTTGATGTAGTAGGCGCCCCAGGTATCGACGATCGCCGTCAGCTGCGTTTCCGGGCCGGCCTTGATCATGTCGGAGGCCTGGCCGAAGGCCTTGATGCCGCGTTCGGCGGCAACCTGCATCGGTGCCGTCGTGTCGGTGTGCTGCGTCAGGATATCGACGCCCTGGTCGACCAATGCCTTGGCAGCATCGGCTTCCTTGCCGGGGTCGAACCAGGTGTTTGCCCATACGACCTTGATCTTGAAGTCCGGGTTGACCGAGCGCGCGCCGATGATGAAGGAGTTGATGCCCATCACAACTTCCGGGATCGGGAAGGAGGCGATGTAGCCGGCGACGCCCTTTTGCGACATCTTGGCGGCGATCACGCCCTGGATGTAGCGGCCTTCATAGAAGCGGCTGTTGTAGGTCGCGACGTTCGGCGCGGTCTTGTAGCCGGTCGCATGCTCGAACTTCACGTCCGGGAACTTCTGCGCGATCTTGATCGTCGCGTCCATGAAGCCGAAGGATGTCGTGAAGATCAGGCCGCAGCCCGAGCGTGCGAGACGCTCGATCGCGCGCTCGGCATCCGGGCCTTCCGGCACGCTTTCGAGATACTGCGTCTCGATCTTGTCGCCGAGCGCCTTTTCCAGCTCCTGGCGGCCGATGTCGTGCGCCTGGGTCCAGCCGCCGTCGGTCTTGGCACCGACGTAGACGAAGCAGACCTTGGCCTTCTCCTGGGCGCTTGCACCGGTGGCAAAGCCGATCGCTGCCGCGGAGCTTGCGAGAACGAGCAGTAGTTTTTTCATTTTCTTGACCTCTGTCGGTTTGAGAAACGTCAGTATGAAATGCTTGCAATCATCGGTCCGGCACAAACGGTTTGCCGAGCGATGCCGGCGTATTGATCAGGGTCATGCGCCGGTTATGCGAAATGAGAATGAGGACGACGATCGTCGCGACATAGGGGAGCGACGAAAGGAGCTGCGAGGGAATGCCGAGGCCGAAGGCCTGCGCATGCAACTGGCTGATCGATACGGCACCGAAGAGATAGCCACCGGCCACCAGCCGCCAGGGGCGCCAGGACGAAAAGACCACCAGCGCCAGTGCGATCCAGCCGCGACCGGCCGACATGTTTTCCACCCATTGCGGCGTGTAGACGAGCGACAGCTGCGCGCCGGCAAGCCCGGCACAGGCGCCGCCGAACATCACGGCGAGATAGCGGGTGCGAATGACGTTGACGCCAAGCGCGTGCGCGGAGGCGTGGCTATCGCCGACGGCGCGAAGCTTGAGGCCAGCACGGCTCTTGAACAGGAACCAATGCACGCCCGCGACGATCGCGATCGAAAGATAGAAAATGATATCCTGCCGAAAGAGCAGCGGCCCGATATAGGGGATATCCGCGAGAAGCGGTATCGCGATCGGCTGCAGCTTGACGCCCTGCATGCCGAGGAAACTCTCGCCCATCATGCCGGAGACGCCGATGCCGAGCAGGGTCAAAGCCAGGCCCGTCGCCACCTGGTTTGCCACCAGGCTCAGCGTGAGGAAGGCAAAGAGCTGCGAGAACAGTGCGCCGCAGGCGATGCCGGCAAGCATGCCCAGATAGGGCGAACCGGTAATCTGGGTAATCGCGAAGGCGGAGACCGCCCCCATGATCATCATGCCCTCGACGCCGAGGTTCAGCACGCCGGACCGTTCGGTCACCAGTTCGCCGATCGCGGCCAACACCAGGGGCGTTGCGGCAGTGATGACGCTCAGAAGAATCGCTTCGACGATACCCATCAGCGGCTCCCTTCGCTATTGGTCGCGGTCAATCGGTCGAAGACCAGCTTGATGCGATAGTGGATGAGCGTGTCACAGGAGAGCACGAAGAAGAGCAGGAGACCCTGGAAGACGCGCGTCACCTTCTCGGAAACGCCGATCGACAGCTGCGCCGCCTCACCGCCGAGATAGGTGAGCGCCAGCACCAGGCCGGCGGCGACGATGCCAAGCGGATTGAGGCGGCCAAGGAACGCAACGATGATGGCGGTGAAGCCGTAGCCGGGCGAGATGACCGGGCGCAGCTGCTGGATCGCGCCACTGACTTCGGAGATGCCGGCCAGACCGGCAAAGGCGCCCGAAAGCAGCATTGAGAACCAGATCATCTTGCGCGAGGAGAAACCGGCAAAGCGCCCTGCCCGCTCCGATTGGCCAAGCACGGAAATCTCGAAGCCCTTCAGCGTGTAACGCATCATGAACCAGACGAGGATCGCGGCAATGATGGCGAAGGCGAAGCCCCAGTGGGTGCGCCCGGAAGCAAGCATTTCCGGCAGGATCGCATCGACGGCGAAGGTGCGCGTCTCCGGAAAATTCATGCCGCCCGGATTGCGCCAGGGTCCACGCACCAGCCAGTCGAGAAAGAGCTGGGCGACATAGACCAGCATCAGGCTCGTCAGGATCTCGTTGGTGTTCATATGCGCCTTTAGGAAGGCGGGGATGGCGGCAAACAGCGCACCACCGAGCATGCCCATCAGCATCATTAGCGGCAGCACCAGCGGCGACTGCCAGTCATAAAAGACCACCGGCAGGATCGAGCCGGCAATCGCGCCAATGATGAACTGGCCCTCGGCGCCGATGTTCCAGTTGTTGGAGCGGAAACAGACCGAAAGCCCGACGGCAATCAGGATCAGGGGCGCTGCCTTGATTGCCAGCTCGTGCAGCGACCAGACCTCGCTCAAGGGCTCGACGAAAAAGCTGTAGAGCGCCATGACCGGATTCTTGCCGAGAAGCGCAAACATGATGCCGCCGAAGACGATCGTCAGCAGGAAGGCGATGAACGGCGACAGGATCGAAAACAGCGTCGAGACCTTGGCGCGCTTTTCCAGTTCAATGCGCATGTGCGGCCTCCGTGCCTTCCGTCTTGCCGTACATGCCGCCCATCAGCAGGCCGATCTTTTCGCGCGAAAGCTCTTTTGCCGGATAGGGATCGGATAGCTTTCCGTCGCTGATGACGGCGATCTCCGTCGCCACTTCGAAGATTTCGTCGAGGTCCTGGCTGATGACGAGCACGGCAGAGCCGGCCTTGGCGAGGTCGACGAGCGCCTGGCGGATGCGGCTCGCAGCACCCGCATCGACGCCCCAGGTGGGCTGATTGACGACGAGCACGCTCGGCTGACGGTCGAGCTCACGCCCGACGATGAACTTCTGCAGGTTGCCGCCGGAAAGCGAGCCGGCCGGCGGATCCTCACCACTCTTGCGCACGTCCATCGCCTCGGAGATGCGCTTCGTGGCGCTCGTCACCGCATCGCGACGGATGATCTTGAGGAAGCCGCCGCCGAGAAACGCCTTGGCGTCCGAACGGCTGCGGGCAAGCACGAGATTGTCCGAAAGCGGCAACGCCGATACCGCGGCATGGCCGTGGCGCTCCTCGGGAACGAAGCCCGCGCCCATCAGGCGGCGCGCATTGATGTTGCGGTTGCCGACCGGCTTCTGGCGGATCTGCACCGCATTATCGTCGGCAACCGGGTACTCGCCCGAGAGCGCATCGAACAGTTCGCCCTGGCCGTTGCCGGCAACACCGGCAATCGCCAGCACCTCGCCGGCATGCACCTTGAGACAGATGTTCTTCAGCGAAACGGCAAAGGGTGTGCGAGCCGGCACGGTCAAGTGCCGCGCTTCCAGATGCACCTGGCCCTTGGCGCTGGTGCCTTCGGCCGTCACCGCCGCGACGTCACCGCCAACCATCATGCGCGCCAGCGACGACGGGGTCTCCGTCTTCGGATCACAGGCGCCCGTTACCTTGCCGTGACGCAACACCGTGGCGCGGTCGCAGATGCGCTGCACCTCTTCGAGCCGGTGGCTGATATAGAGAACCGAGCGCCCCTCCGCCTTCAACTTGTAGAGCGTTTCGAACAGGCGGTCGGCTTCCTGCGGCGTCAACACCGAGGTCGGCTCGTCGAGGATGATGAGGCGCGGGTTCTGCAAGAGCGCGCGCACGATCTCGATGCGCTGGCGCTCGCCGACCGAGAGATCCGCCACATGCGCCTTGGGGTCGAGCGGAAGGCCGTACGCATGCGACAGGCGCGACGCCTCTTCCGCTACCCTCGCCAGCGAGATGTTCGCATCCATGGAAAGCGCGATGTTCTCGGCGACCGTCAGCGCCTCGAACAGCGAAAAATGCTGGAAAACCATACCGATTCCGAGCTTGCGCGCAGCCGCGGGATTGGCGATGCGCACGCTCTGGCCCTGCCAGAGGATCTCGCCTGCCGTCGGCGCCAATACGCCGAACAGCATCTTCACCAGGGTCGATTTTCCGGCGCCGTTTTCGCCGAGAAGGGCGTGAATTTCGCCCGGTTCAATCTGCAGGTTGATCCCATTGCAGGCCGCGAAGCTGCCAAACAATTTCGTCAGGTTGCTCACAGCCAATAGATGACCGTTCGCCGCTACTCCCTCAACAGGCACGCTGCCCTCTTTCCCCTCTGTTGATCCGCGTCCGCCTTAAGGCTTCGATCACGGAATCAGCAGTGTTGTTCCACTTGTTTTTCTTGTCTCGAGATCCGTATGCGCTCGCCCCGCATCGGCCAGCGGATAAGTCTGATTTATATTGATACGCACTTTGTTGCTTTGCACAATATCAAACAGGGAATTTGCACACGCTTCCAGCGCAGGCCGCGTGGCAACATAACCAAAGAGTGTCGGGCGTGTCGCAAAAAGCGATCCCTTCTGCGCCAGGATGCCGATGCTAAAAGCCTCCACCGGTCCGGACGAATTGCCGAAGCTGACCCAGAGGCCGCGCGGCTTGATGCAATCCAGCGACGCCGGATAAGTGTCGCGCCCGACGGAATCGTAGACGACATCAACGCCCCGGCCGTCGGTCAATTCCTTGACCCGCGCGACGAAATTGTCGGTGCGGTAGTTGATCACGTGGTCGTAGCCATGCGCCAGCGCCAGATCGATCTTGTCCTGCGAGCCCGCTGTGCCAATAACGGTCGCGCCAAGCGCCTTCGCCCATTGGCCGGCAATCAGCCCGACGCCGCCGGCTGCAGCATGGAAGAGAATCGTCGTGCCCGGACCGACCTGATAGGTCTGGTTGAGCAAGTATTGTGCCGTCATGCCTTTCAGCATCATCGCAGCCGCAGTCTCGAGGCTGATGCCGTCGGGCACCTTCACCAACTGCGCAGCATCGACGTTGCGCTCGCTCGCATAGGCACCATCGGCCGAGGCATAGGCGACGCGATCACCGACGGAAAACAGGCTGACTCCGTCGCCAACCGCAGTGACGATGCCGGCACCTTCCTTGCCCGGCACGAAGGGCAAAGCCGATTTGTAGAGGCCGGTGCGGAAGTAGACGTCAATGAAATTGAGGCCGACGGCCACCTGCCGGATCTGTACCTCACCCGGCCCCGGCGGCGAGAGTGTCACGCCTTCGAGCTTCAGGACCTCTGGTCCTCCGAGTTCGCGTACCACAATCGCCTGTGCCATTGCCTGCTCCTATTTCCGGCCGAGACTTGGGAAAATCTGCAGCACGAAGCCAATCACGTAGAGATAGATGCCTGTGACGACGAAGCCGGTCACGACCCATGCCGGCGTCGCAAAATGCAGGAGCAGCGCATAGATGCCGAGCGCCGACCACAAGAGGAAGATGCCGAGGTTCAGCGGTCGCAAGCGCTGGACGCGAACCGGATGAAGGAAGTTGATCGGCAGGAAGGTCAAGACCACCGACACGAAAACGACGATCGACGCGGTCAGCTCGCTCGCCTGAATGACGAACAATGTGAAGACGACCATGTTCCAGACGACGGGGAAACCGGAGAAAAAGTATTCGTCCGTCTTCATGCCCATATCGGCATAGTAGATCGCGCTCGAAACCACGATCGCGCCGGCCGCCACGAAGGACCAGGGCTCGCCGATCATGCCGCTCTGGTAAAGCGCAAAGGCAGGCAACAGCACATAGGTCACATAGTCGATGACGTTGTCGAGCGTATCGCCCGACCAGTTGGGCAGCACTTCCTTGACGCGCACCTTGCGGGCGATCGGCCCGTCGATGCCGTCGACGAGCAGCGCCAGCCCCAGCCACCAGAACATGTCGACGAAGCGATGCTCGGCCGCAGCCACGACACCCAGGAAGGCGAGAAACGACCCCGAGGCGGTCAAGATATGCACGGAAAAGGCGCGAATCTCGGCGTAGGGAACTCGTCTATAGTTAAAGAACTTCATCTGCGGACGCCGCCCACCCCTGCTGTTTTCCCCGTGCGGGCCTTGACCCGCCTCGACCGCTGTGCGGCGCGTTGCCCGTAATATGCACCCTTTGCAACGCATCGCCACTAAAATTCAAGTATTACAGCCTCCCCTCGCCCCATTGTCCTGTGGACACCTGCAAATTGCTTCTGCGCTGATTCTACCCATTTATTTCGCATGCGCCGGCGACTAGAGGTATGATCGAGGCTGGGCCAAGACGCCTCACAGCTTGCGCGAAAGGGCTTTTGCATCATGGACCACTTCGACATCGCCATTATCGGTGCGGGCCTTGCCGGATCGCTTGCGGCCATCGCGCTTGCCGATGCGGGCTACCGCGTGGCCTTGATCGGACCGGAGCCGGCGGTTGCCGACGGACGCACCACCGCGCTGATGGACCAATCGATCGAGTATCTGAAGACGCTCAACCTTTGGGAAAAGGTCGAGCCGCTGACGGCTCCGCTTTCGACCATGCGTATCCTCGACGGCACCAACCGGTTGCTGCGGGCGCCACCGGTCAACTTCCGTGCCTCGGAAGTCGGGCTCGACGCCTTCGGCTACAATATCCCCAATGCGCCCTTCATCGATATTCTCTGCCACCGCGCCGAAGAGAGCCCGACGCTGACACGCATCACCACGTCGGCGATCGGCTTTGAACTTTCGGACGCTGTCGCAACGATCGAGCTTGCAAACGGCAGGCAATGCAGCGCCTATCTCATCGTCGGCGCCGATGGTCGTCGGTCGCCGGTGCGCGAAGCCGCGAAGATCTCCGTCAGCACCTGGTCCTATCCGCAGACGGCGGTCGTCTTGAACTTTGCGCACGAGCTGCCGCACCAGAACATCTCGACCGAATTCCACACCGAAAGCGGTCCCTTCACGCAAGTGCCCCTGCCGGGCAACCGCTCCAGCCTGGTCTGGGTCCGCAAACCCGAGGATGCCGCACAAACGCTGACGCTGGATCTCGCGGCACTCTCCCGCGCCGTCGAAGACCGGATGCAATCAATCCTCGGCAAGGTAACCGTCGAGGGCACGCCGCAATCCTTCCCGCTCTCGGGCATGACCGCCCAGCGCTTCGGCAAGGGCCGCGCCGTGCTTCTTGGCGAAGCAGCGCACGCCTTCCCGCCGATCGGCGCTCAGGGGCTCAACCTTAGCCTTCGCGATGTGATGACGCTCGTCGATATCATCGGTGTATCCAGCGGCGAGCCGCTTGCCGGCGATATCGGTGACCGCTTCGACAGCCGCCGCCGGCCGGACATCATCAGCCGCACCGCAAGTGTGGATCTGCTCAACCGCTCGCTGCTCTCCGGCTTCCTGCCGGTGCAGGCGCTGCGCGCGCTGGGGCTGCACGTGCTTTCCGCGGTTGGGCCGCTCCGCAGCCTGCTGATGCGCGAAGGCGTGCACCCCGGCAGCGCGCTCAACGCCTTCAAGGAAGGCTTAAGGGAAAAGATCGGGCGGAAGAGCGCCTGAACGGATCAGGTAAAGCAGGCCGGTCACCGTTGCGACCGACAGTGTCGTCGTGATGAGGATCGTCGCCGAGGCTCGCTCCTGCCACACACCATATTGATGGCCGATAACGAAGACGTTCGTCGCCGTCGGAAGGGCTGCGAGCAGTACCGCCGTCTGCACCCAGACCGGATCATAATTCCCCGTCAGGCTCATAGCCGTGAACATCACGAGCGGGTGCAAGAGCAGCTTCGCCGGGACGATGTAGCCGATCTCGACGGGAATGCGCTTGATTGGGCGCAGCGCCAGCGTCACCCCCATGGCAAAGAGCGCGCAGGGCGCCGCACACTGGGCGAGATAATCGATCAGCCGCTGAACCGGAACTGGCGGCTGCACGGCGAAAAAGGCGGCGACCACACCGGCAAGTGTGGCCAGGATGAACGGGTGCAGAATGATCTTGCGCGCGACGCTGGCTGCAAGCGCCAGCGGCTTTTCCTGCCGGCCGCCTGATATCGCCATCATCGCCGGTGCGACCGCGAAATGCGCGGCGTTTTCGAAGCTGAAGATCAGCGCCACCGGTACGGCAGCGGCATCGCCCAACGCCAGGAGCGCAAGGCCAGGCCCCATGTAGCCGATATTGCCATAAGCAGCGCCAAAACCCTGGATCGTCGCCTCGGCAATGGAGTTTCGCCTGACATAAACCCCGATGAGGAAGATCAGCGAAAAGACGATGTAGGTCGCCCCGACGGTGGTCAGGATGAAGTCGGCACGCGCCAGCTGTTCAATCGGCGTGCGCGAGACGAGCTTGAAGAACAGCGCCGGCAGCGCGAGGTAGATGATGAAGGTGTTCAGCCACCCCATCGCCTCGCCCGGATGGTGGACGAAGCGCGCCGTCAGATAGCCGAGGAAGATCAGGCCGAAGAACGGCAGCACCAGGCCCGCGATTTCCGTCATCTTGTCCCTCGCATCCTTCACCTTCCCGCGCCGACGCCCGCACGCCTAGCGCACGAACCGGCCTGACGATTAGGCCGGTTAAGCCGAAAAGTGATTCTAAAATACGAGGGTATGCCCTAGCCGATTTTCATCAGGATCGGGAAGGTCGTCTGGAACCAGATGGCGACGGAACTGATGAAGCCGAAGAGAAAAGCCAGGCCCGCCAGCACCAGAAGGCCGCCCATCAGCTTTTCGATCAGACCGAGATGGCGACGGAAGCGGAGGAGGAAGCGCATGAAAGAGCCGGAAAACGCAGCCGCGATCCAGAACGGCACGGCAAGGCCCAGTGAATAGATCGCCAGCAGCATTGCGCCGTCGGACACGGTGTCACGTGCGGCAGCAACGCCGAGGATCGTGCCGAGTACCGGGCCGATGCAGGGCGTCCAGCCGAAGGCAAAGGCAAGACCCATGATGTAGGCGCCTGAGAGCGTCGCCGGCTTGCCGCCGCCCTGGAATCGCGCTTCCCGCGCGAGCAGCCCGATCTTGAACACGCCAAGGAAATGCAGGCCCATGATGATTATGATCACGCCGCCGACGCGCGACAGCAGGTCCATATGCTGCCGAAGCAGCATGCCGATCGACGAGGCCCCCGCCCCGAGCGCCACGAAGACGGTGGCAAAACCGAGCGTGAACAACAGGGCTGCCGGCAAGACAGCGCGTCTCGTGCTGCCGATGGTCGCCGCATCACCGCTGCGGAACTGATCGACCGAGACGCCCGCCATATAGCAGAGATAGGGCGGTACGAGCGGCAGAACGCAGGGAGAAAGGAACGAAAGGGCGCCGGCAAGGACGGCGGTCCAGATGGAAATATCGGCGATCGACAACGGCAAGAACTCCGGCACGCGGCATTTGGGCCATTCCTTAGCCGCAGGATCATGATGATACCAATCACCTTTTGGCGATCATTGCGCCATGCACCGTTTCTTCGCAAAACCCGCAATTTTTCGGTTGACCGGGGGGAAACACGCGTGCATATGTCCGGCCACTTCCGCCGGGCTTCACCGCCGCGGCCAGGGAGCGCGTAGCTCAGCCGGTAGAGCAACTGACTTTTAATCAGTAGGTCCAGGGTTCGAATCCCTGCGCGCTCACCACGCAAACCCCATCGAAATCAATCGCTTGCTGGTGTCCTTGGACATCAAAATGCATCGCCATGCGAGCCCATCCTCTACACTTTTTGGAGCGAACCCCGCCGTATCTTCGCCTGTTGCATTCCGTGCTATCGACAATTCGACGCGTTGAGTAGATGCTGAGGCTCACGCTGAGGATGCAAGGCGGTGAACTGCCCAGTTTGGTATCGAGCAAAGGGGTGAAGGCATGAGAAAGCTTATCATTGCGGTTTTGATGATTGGTACGCTTGCTTCCTGCACGCAGACCGAGAAAGGCACGGCGATCGGCGCCGGCACCGGTGCGATCATTGGTGGCGCGGTCAGCGACAGCTGGGGCGGCGCGGCAATCGGCGCGGTCGCCGGTGGCGTTATCGGCAACCTGATCGGACGCTCCCAGGAGCGCCAGGGCTATTGCATCTATCGCGACCGCTATGGCCGCCGCTACGAAGCCCGCTGCCGGTAACAGCAAGACCATTCGCCAAGGTGACAGGCGCATCCCCGGTCCAAACCTTCGTGGAGGCCGGCGAATGCGCCTGTGTGCCCGGCTGAAGCTGCGAGCAATATCGTCGAGGCCGAACATGGCAGGACGTCCTCAAGCAAGCGTGTTACACTTCAGACATGACTGACGAAGAACAGAACTACGAGTTTTCGGAATTTTCCGGCCAATTCAGTGACGATGGCGTCGTCGTGGAATTGCGGATCTACCGGGAGGCGGGCACGAATCGCGACTGGACCCTCGAGGTCATCGACGAGGAAGGCTTCTCTACGACATGGGAGGAGCCCTTCCCGACCGACAGGGAAGCTTTCGAGGAGTTTATCGCCACGGTCCAGCGCGACGGCATCCAAGCCTTTACCGACGAGCCGCCACAAACGGTTCATTAGGGCATAATGACCCCGCGACTGCGCCCGGCCGGATGCGGCCCGGCGACGCCGGGCGTGCGGAACGACGTCGCACTCCATGCATGATGGGGACGCATCAGCGGGTGCCGTCTGCGCGGTTGCCTCAAAACACGCGAACAATCCGGATCGGCTATGCCGTGAGCAATTCGCGGGCCCCTCACCCCGGCCTTCCCAATAGTCGCGTGCCTGACGGCGCTGCCTATGCTTCCGCTCCTCTGCGGGCCAGTCGCATCTTCAGCGGGCTCATTCCATACTCGCGGCTATAGGCGCGCGAAAATGCAGACAGGCTGTCGAAACCGCATCGAAGGGCAATCTCGCGGATCGGGCTAGCGGAGTCGCGCACCAGCCGATGGGCGAACTGAAGACGCAGGCGTAGGTAATAGGCGCCGGGACTCGTCGATAGTCCGCGCGCAAACAGCAACTCCAGCTTGCGCTGCGAGATCGACAGCCGCTTCGTCAACGCGGCGATCGTCAAGGGACGCTCCAGGGTGCGTTCCATCAGGCGGATGGCCTCGGCGAGCTTCGGGTCGCGCGTCTCGATCCTCCCGAGCGAAACATAGGGCTGCACGTCGGCTGCACTATGCGTCTGGTCGTAGACGAAGATGCTGGCGACATCGAGCGCCAGTGCAGACCCTAGCCGCTGGGTGATCCAATGCAGCATCATGTCGAAGGTCGGCGAAGCGCCGCCCGAGGTCCAGAACTTGCCGTCGATGACGAACCGGTCGCCAAGCACCGTCAACTCCGGAAAGGCCTGGCTGAAATCCTCAAGCTCCTCCCAATGCGCTGTCGCCTTGCGGCCATTGAGCAGACCGCTGCGGCCGAGCAGCCAGCAGCCCGATTCGATGCCGGCGACGATATCGAAATGGCGCGAGCACTCCTGCAATGCACCGATGAATTTCTTGCCGGCGTGACGATCAAGGTTGAAGCCGCCGATCACCAGCAGCGCGTCGCCGGCAAGCGGCGGGCGAAGTGTGCCCTCGACCGCAATCGGCACGCCGCAGGTCAGGGCTACCGGCTTGCCATCGGCCGAGAGCAGCCGCCAACGAAACACCTCGCGCCCCGAGATACGGTTTGCGGCGCGCATCGGGTCCAGCACTGAGGCAAGCGACATGATCGACGACTCCGGCAGGATAACGACGGAAACTTCGATCACAGATTGTAGACGTCCATCGGAAGGCATGCGGGAAATGTCAAATTTCAAGCGGGAAATGTCAATTCCAATGCTGCCTTTCGGGCATTATCAGACCGTATCGATCTCCCTACGCGCGGCGCTGCAGCCCCGCGCAGAGACGTTCCCCTTTCCGCCTTTTGCCGGAACGGGCCGGTCGGAAACCATCCGCCGGCCCGTTTTTTTATGTGATTTTGCGGAATCGTAGCGCCACTGCCCCGACGTCCAGCGCCTCGGCAGGTCGACGAAGGGACGCGTTGCTCGGGAGGAAACGGCGTTACACCTGCAGTTCAAGCTGTGCGCCTGCCGGACTTCGACGCTCGCCGGATCCGCGTTTCAACCGCTTGCGCTAACAAAACATATAAGCCATTAAGCATGTCCGCAACTGAGGGAGACTATGATGCTGGGCGCGATGAAGAACTTCGTAAAAGCGACAAAGCTCATCGGCCGCATTCCAAAGATCGAGCAGAAACTCGACCTGCTTCTTTGGGAGACTCCGGATATCCCGCGCGACTTCTTCCCGAAGTTCGTCGAAAGCGCGAGGCAGATGGGCTGGTTGGAGAGTGCAAAACAGCACAAGCCGATGACCGCCGACGGAGAACCATGCCCCTGGTACACCTACCCGATGTTGCATTTTCTCGGCACCCGGCAACTGGCTGACTTACGCGTTTTCGAGTATGGCAGCGGCAACTCCACACTTTGGTGGAGCCGCAAGGCGAAGTCGGTGGTCAGCGTCGAACATGACCGCGACTGGTTCGAGCTGATCTCCAAGCAATCGCCGGCCAATGTAACTTACAACTATCGCGAATTGGTAGAGGGGGGCGACTACTCCACCGAGGTGACACGCCACCAGGACACCGCGTTCGACGTTGTTGTCATAGACGGCCGCGATCGCGTGAATTGTGCCAAGGCGACGATGAACCTGAAGCAGAGGCCGTCCGCAATCATCTGGGACAACAGCGAACGCGAGAGGTACCAGGAGGGATACGACCTGCTGATCAACACCGGCTATCGCCGCCTCGACTTCGACGGCTTCGGACCGGTGAACGGCCGGCCATGGCGGACGTCCGTGTTCTACATGCCGGACAACTGCCTCAAAATCTAAGCCAGTACGACATCAACTTGGCCAGGCGTTTCGTCTGGAGAAAATTGCAATTGCCGAGGGGACTATGACCAAGGGAAAGCTGTTCAATCGGGTGCTTCGCTCAGCCGCCTCGATGCTAACGCGACAAGGTTTCCATGTTTCCGAGGAGCGTTACTCTGCTGCGTACCTGAAGCGCTACGGGTTCGATATCAATACATTCATCGACGTTGGCGTTTATCAAGGCAGCCCGGTGTTCTACGAACTGTTCAAGGACAAAAAGTTCGTCCTGATCGATCCGCAGCCAGATACGATGGAGAAGGCCGCAGACAGCGTAAAGGGCCTGAATTTTGACTACATTCCATCGGGCGCAGGCTCTGCCAAGGGCGTAGCAACCCTTTCCCTGGAAGGCCCCTCCTCAAGCCTGATGAAACGCAGGGACTGGAAGCGGCAGCCGGAAAAGACGGTCGAGATACAGATTTATCCCCTCGACGAACTTCTGGTAAACAAGGGCTACAAGGGCCCATTCGGATTGAAGGTGGACACCGAAGGCTTTGACCTTGATGTTCTCAAGGGAGCCGAGAAAACGCTTCGGGAGACGCAATTCGTCTTCACAGAGGCAAGCCTTCGTCGCCGGTTTGAAGGTAGCTATCGGTTTTCGGAACTTGTCGCATACATGGCAGAGCAAGGCTTCGAAGTCGCCGATGTCATCCCCCATCGATCGCACAATCGCCTTGTCGACGTGCTCTTCGTGCGCTCAGACAGCTCATATCTGGAGCCGAATGCCGTTCCTGTCCGCATGGTTGGTTCGTCGGGCAAAACAAACAATCAGAGTTAGCCTTCATCCGGAAACATGCCGGCGATGACGGGACTGCCGCTGAACCAGCACAGATCGCAATAGGAACAGGCATCGATGCGCGTAACACTTGCGATATGTTGCTACAACGCCGAAGAGACGATCGAGCGGACGCTCTTATCCGCCAGGCAACTGGACTGGGATGACCTGGAGATCCTGGTCTGTGACGACGTCTCCACCGATCGCTCCGCTGCCATCGTGCAGACCGTCAGCCAGCAGGATTCGCGGGTAAGACTGGTTAGCCATAGTAACAACAAGGGCAACGCTGGCGCGCGCAATACGCTCGCACGCGAAGCAACCGGCGAAATCCTGGCGTTCCTCGATTCGGACGACGAAAATGCACCAGAGCGTTTGAAGGTCCAGGTCGCAAAGCTGCTTGCGGCGGAAGAACGGCATGCGGCTCCTATCTCGGTCTATTGCAGGAGGCGCGTGATCTCCGACGGCAAGACGAGGAGCCTCAGCGCCATGGGCACCGCGCAGCCAGTGGGTGGCGACGCGGTCGCGCTCCATCTCCTCTGCGACGATCCTCTGCCCGGCGACGGAAGGGTCGGTACCTGCACCATGCTCACCCGCGTGTCGACCTTGCGCAAGTTCGCCTTCGATGAGGATTTCCGCAGGGCCGTCGATCGCGAATGGGCTGTTCGCTTTGCCTTGGAAGGCGGACTGATCGTTGGTTGCGAAGAAAGCCTGGTCACGCAACATCTCAGTCTCACGGACGCAAAGCGGGCTCGACAGAACGATGCACGACGTCAAGTGGTGCAGAAATTCCGGTCCTACCTGCAAGGAAAGCGCTCGTATCTCTACGCACTGACGATCCATCGTCCGGGCCGCATGTTCACCAAGGGCCACAGGCTCTTGTTCAAGCCTGTTACCGCGCTTCTTTCCTGCTTCCGGAAACGAGCGCGTAGCTTTCCTTGAGTGGTGCGGCGCGAACCGCCGGACTTATCCGCCGCGTGGTGGCGTACCGGAGATCTGCCGCTCACGGCGGACGAACAAATCTACCGGGAGACAACGGGCCAGCGACAGTGCCGTTTCGCGGATGAGAGATCACCAGGCCGACGCATTCGGCTATCGGCAATAGGAAGCTGTAAACGAGCTTCTTTCGAATTCCCAAAAAAGCTTCTAAGTTCTTGAAATTATTGGCGACCCCTGCAGGATTCGAACCTGCGACAACCTGCTTAGAAGGCAGGTGCTCTATCCAACTGAGCTAAGGGGCCGTCCCGGGCTGTGCCCGTCGAATGCGGCTGAAGGACCTTAGTGGGTCCAGGGCTGCATCCGGTTGAAACGGAAGTTGTCCGGATAGGACACGCTCTTGCGGGTCGCTTCCTTCGGCGCGATGACGCGGTATTCGATGCCGTTTCGCTCGGCGTATGCGATCGCCTGCTCGGCGTTTTCGAAGGTCAGCCGCAGCTGCTGCTTCATGTCGCCGGAGCTTGTGTAGCCCATGATCGGGTCGATGGTGCGCGGCTTTTCCTGATCGAACTCCAGCACCCACAGATTCGTCTTGGCCTTGCCAGACTGCATGGCGGTCTTTGCTGGACGATAGATCTTTGCGGACATGGTTTCGAACGGCTCCATACTTTCGCTGGCAACATTCACGGGCGCCAGCATTCCGTCTTCCCATAACGCAGAATGATTTAAAACGGAATGACTTTTGGCCGGATAAATTTGGCTTTCAGTCGGAGATGAGCGAACTTTTGGGTTTGTCCCAGTCTAAGATGAGGCATTGGGAAATTTTGCTGTTGCAGCCCTGCTGCGAAGCGTGTATCTCCGGCGCCGTTGGCACGGAGTGTAGCGCAGTCTGGTAGCGCATCTGGTTTGGGACCAGAGGGTCGGGAGTTCGAATCTCTCCACTCCGACCATTCATTGAGGCGGAAGCGTCATTCTCCTTTTTTTCAATCTGTTCGTGATCGCAGATCTGCAGGCTAACATCGCCGTAGATCACTCGATTGCGTTGGCAAACGATCGAATCGTCCCGAGTTGGGACAAGAATGCCTATTTGTCATACGAATTTAGGAATCGCTAAATCCATTGTGGATAGAGCGAACCGGCGCGCTTTCGTGCCCTGCGCGCCCCCAAGCCCGCCCGAGCGATCCAATGACTGCCCAACTCGACCTTGCCACCGTTCTGTTGCTTCACAAGTCGTCTTTCCTGATCGGCTTCTTCTGCTTCCTCTATGCGCGCTGGCAATCGCCGCGGGACGAAGGGCTTGGTATCCTGGCGAGCGGCTTCCTCTTCCTGGCGCTCGCCTCGACGCTCGCGGGCTATGGCGAGCAAAAGCTGTTGCCGCCCACTCTGTGGAGGCTTTCCAGCTTCACGCTCGGGATCGGCGGATATGCCCTGTTCTGGATCGGCGTGCGCCGCCTCAGCGGCGGCCGGCGCCGTCTGGCGGACTGGCTGGCGCTACTTGTGCCGCTTGCCGGCGCGCTCATCGGTCTCGCCACGGATTTCCATGTCGTCAACGTCGTCAGGGCCAGCGTCTTCAACGCCGCCGCCTTTCTTTTCCTCGCGGCTTCGGCTGTCGCCGTCATCGCCGATCGCTCGAAGGAGCCGCTGCCGGCGCGCGCCATGCTGGCGGCCGCCATGGCCGTCGGGGCCTGCCTTTGCCTCGCGGTGGTCATTGGCCTCCTCAAGCCCGGCATCGTGCCGATCACCACGACCTACGCCTTCTTTCTCTCGATCATCTGCCACTTCGCCATCGCGCTCTTCGCCCTCGTGCTCGTCAAGGAGCGGGCGGAAGCAGAGCTTCGCCGGTCTGCCGATACCGATGCGCTGACCGGCGTCGGCAACCGGCGCTGGTTTCTGGCGCAACTGCCTCAGGCGAGCTGGCAGGGCGATTGCCTCCTCGTCATGGACCTGGACCATTTCAAGCGTATCAACGACCGCTACGGTCATCATACGGGTGATCAGGTGCTCGTCGCCTTCGCCGATCTGGTCAGGAAGAACCTGCGCAGGGGCGACAGCTTCGCGCGTCTCGGAGGCGAGGAATTCGGGCTCTATCTCCCGCTGACAAGCGAGACACAGGCGTTTGCAATCGCCGAGACGCTGCGCCGCGCCGTGGAAGAGCTGCGGGTCGTGAGCAACGGGCAAAGCGTAGCTGTCAGCATCAGCATCGGGCTTGCCACCGCCAGCGGCGCGGAGCGTTCCTGGGAGGAATTGTTCAATAGGGCAGATGCCGCGCTCTACGCGGCCAAACGAGGCGGGCGTAACCGTGTCGCGTCCGATGCGGAGCTTACCGATTCGAAGCCGCTTGCGGCGAGCCTTCACCGCGCCGGCTAATCAGGCGATGCTTCGCCGCGGACCACCTTCAAAAAAGAGAAGCGGATCCAAGCATTTCCGATCCGCTTCAGATTGGAGGTGTAAGGCGTATTTTACCGCAATGCGCCGAATTCGCTTGTGGCCAAATTTCGCCTAGGGCGCCATCGCACGCCACCTTGGCGCGAGCCTGTGGCATCGTTGCACTTTTCGCCATCCGCCCAAGCGTGTAGGACGTTCAGGCAGCCACGATTGCGCTGTCTCTCCTGGAGTTTCGCTTTGCCTTTGTAAAATCCGGTCTCGCTAGTTTCACCCCGTACGCCCGATAGCACTCCAGCTGTCGGATTGAATTTTCATGCGTTCGTTGAGGTGGCGGTTCGAGACCGGAATGGCATTGCCGATCTCAAGCCCGACGTAACTTCGTCAGGCGGAACCATCACGTCCAACAGCTGCCAGGCCGCGTCCCCGGAACGGGTACTCAAACCGTCGTCTCGATGGACTTCCAATTGGAAGAACCAGACGACATGTCTCATACATTGACGGTCCAGTGGACCATCAAACCCCAATCCGCCCCCCGCCCCTGGCTTGTCTGCAGCCGCTGCGGCGGCCACCGCCCCTTCGTATGCAGCGGCAAGACACGGTTAAACGCCAACGGGCGGCGGCTCGACGCCTGGCTGATCTATCGCTGCGCCGTCTGCGAAGACACCTGGAACCGCCCGATCTTCGAGCGGCGGAGTGTCGCCAGCGTCGCCCCGGATGCGCTCGCAGCGCTTCAAAGCAACGATCCCGTCTGGGTCCGCCAGGCGGCGTTCGACATCGAAGGTCTTCGCCAATGCACGGACCGGATCGAGGATTTGGCCGATTCTAACGTGGAACGGCACGTATTGGGTGGTGGTGCTGGTTGCGCACGACTTGAGATTGTCCTTGTCGTGCGCCAGGCAAGCAGCCTGCGCGTCGACCGCCTGCTATCGGCGGAACTCGCGCTTTCACGCGCCAGACTGAGCAAGCTCGAAACCAAAGGGCGACTCACGCTTCTGCCCGAGTCGCGGAAGGCCCTGCACCGCCCGATCAGAGACGGCAGCCGCATCGTCCTCGATCTTACGGCGGAAGATGACCGTACCGAGATTGCCCGGCGTGCCCGCGGCGGCCCGTAGTTGAAAGGATACCGCGGAGCGTCCGGCAGCATGCCGGCGCGCTCCGCGATGCCAATGGTTGCTGGTCAGAACTTTACGCCGACACCAACGGTGAACTGGTGCTGGTCGAGATCGACATTGACGCCGCCGAAGTCCTTGTCGCCGTAGTCGTTGTAGCGGTACTCGGCGCGGCCGAAGACGCTGTCGGTGAACGAATAGTCGACACCGGCACCGATCGTCCAACCGTTGAAGGTTTCCTTTTCCTTCGATGCGCCGGGCACATCGACGAAGCCGCGGGTCACCGCCCAGCCGCCGGCGCCATAGAGCAGCGCCTTGTCATTCAGCAGGTAGCCGACCCGGCCGCGTATTGCGCCGGAAACGTCGGTACCACCTTCGGTCGAGGTTCCGCCGACGTCGAACGTCTTGTCGTTCCAATTGTAGTTGACGTCACCCTCGATGCCGTAAACCCAATCGCCCTGCTGAAAGTTGAAACCGGCAAAGGCGCCGAGCAATCCGCCATTGAAGTCTTCTGAAGCGCTGCTGCCGGGCGCACTGAAATCGCCATTGAGCCACCCGCCGCCGCCCTGGAGGCCGACATAACCGCCGGTCCAGACGAATCCTGGAGATGGCTGCGCGACCGGTGCCGGCGGCTGGCTCAGATCGGCTGCCAAGTCCGCTGCCATCGCTGTTTGCGCAACGGCGCAGGCCGCTACCATTGCAACAAGCACACTCCGGATCATCACGGCTGCCTCCTGTTGTCGCCAGAAGAATATTAGCAACTCGTTAACGCGCAGTCTGCCCGAAAGGCTCCATGATCTCAACCATGAAACCCGTGGGGTTCAGACACATAATTTAGGAAATGATCGGGCAAGGACAAGGCGGGCCGCGAAGTGGCCCGGGCGTCTACGGCTTCGAAGACGGCATGCGGGCACCTTCCAGCCGGTCTCCGGGCCGGATATTCAGCCGCTTGACCGCGCCGGCATTGAGCTCAAGCACGAAAGCCACCGGTTCTTTCGAATCAATGATCGCTTCCGAAAAAGGCACGGCGCCTTCATGGATCGTGCGCACAACGCCCTTGTTGTCGATGAACAGCATATCGAGCGACAAATGGGTGTTCTTCATCCACATCATCACGCGGCGTGTCTCGCCAAAATCGAACAGCATGCCGTGATCCGGCGCCATGGAGGTACGAAACATCAGGCCCTGCTCACGCTGGGCCGGATCGAGGGCCAGTTCGACCGTCAGTTCGTGCACAGCCTTGTCCGCGGTGACCAGGCGCATCTTGTCCGTTGTGAACTGAACGTCGGCGAAAGACGATACCGTCAGGGCAAGCAACAAAAAAAGCGCCAGGAAGGCGCTTTTTCCGACAAGGTTTCGCGCCGCGACCATCAGTGCGCCCGGCTCGTCGGCGACGGTCCATCCGGATGTATCTCAGCGGCCATCAGGCCCTTTTCGCCATCGCCGAACCGGACGAGCACCACCTGGCCTGGCCGCAGTTCCGTCAGGCCGAAACGCCTGAGCGTTTCCATATGGACGAAGATATCTTCGGTTCCCTCGCCGCGGGTCAGGAAGCCGAAGCCCTTGGTGCGGTTAAACCACTTGACGAGAACGCGCTCAAGGCCGCTGGTCGGCGTTACCTGCACGTGGGTTCGGACCGGCGGCAGCTGCGACGGATGCACCGCCGTGGACTGGTCCATCGATAGGATACGGAACGCCTGGTAACCGCGGTCCCGCTTCTGGATGAGAGCAACGACCCGCGCACCCTCAAGAACCGTCTGGTAGCCGTCGCGGCGCAGGCAGGTCACGTGCACCAGCACATCCTGCATGCCGTTGTCGGGAACGATGAAGCCGAAGCCCTTGGCGACGTCGAACCACTTGATCACGCCGGTGATTTCGATGAGGTCGAGAGCGTCGCTGCCAAAGTCGTCACCATGCATGACGTCTTTTGAAGATGTCCTATCCGCCATTCTCTCCCAGCCCCTCGTTTACGCGCGACTACCGATACGGTTAACTGATTCTTATTGACCAGAATAACATCGTCCCGCCGCGGATACGCAAGACCCTCGGCATATTTTGGCCGAGAACTAATATGGGGACGCAGCCTTGCCTCTGGCTTGCTGACGGACCAGTATACGCCATCTTCTGCAAAACAGGGACATTGCAATGCGCTATCTGCACACGATGGTTCGCGTCAAGAATCTGGACGAGGCCTTGAACTTCTACGGCAAGATTTTCGGCCTGACGGAGATCCGCCGCTACGAAAATGAAAAGGGCCGGTTCACGCTGGTGTTTCTGGCCGCTCCTGGCGACATCGATCGCGCCCGCGGCGAACTCTCTCCCTGCCTCGAGCTCACCTACAACTGGGATACGGAAGATTATACGGGCGGGCGCAACTTCGGGCACCTCGCCTACGAAGTCGACGACATCTACGGTTTCTGCCAGCACCTGATGGAGAACGGCGTGACCATCAACCGGCCGCCGCGCGACGGCCACATGGCGTTCGTGCGCTCTCCCGACGGCATTTCGATCGAGATCCTACAGAAAGGCGAAAACCGGCCGCCGCAGGAACCTTGGGCGTCGATGGCCAATACGGGCGTCTGGTAAGCTCCGCACAATTCTCGCGAACGAAGATGGCCCCGTGCTGTCGGTGAAATCCGGCGGGCATGGCCGAGCCGTCGATCAGCAGCAGCTATGAATGATCCAGGGCCCGGTCTATCCGGGCCTTTGCATGTTGGAAACATGCGGGCTCAAGGTTAGCGCCGGTTTACAAATCGCGTATCGTTGAGTACTTTTTCGCGCGAAACGTTGATGCCGGGTCCTATCCGCGATGTCTCGTGGCGGCGACCCCCTTTTGTACTTGGCCTGATCTTTTCCCGTGGCGCTCATTCCGATCGCCGCGAGAAGCATGAGTTTGTTTGTTCTGAGCGATGTTTCGGAACTGAGACTTAATGCATGACAAGGCGAGGCTTCGTCGGTCATGCACGGAGAGCGGGGATAGGACGTTGCAACATCCGGACACGAAGGGCGCGGTGCTCGTCACCATAGCGCGGGCGGCAGCGTTATCCGTATCGCTGCTGGCCTTGAGCGGCTGCATGTCGGCGGTCGGGGAAAACGATGCCGCGACCGCGCTGAAGGCCGAGGGGCAGGCAGCCCCTGTGCAAACCGCCGAATCGGAGGCCACAGTCCAGGATGGACAGGTGGTCGCGCTCGGCAGCAATCCGCAGGCGCAACAGGCAGCCGGCAACGCCACAGTTCCCCACGATGGCGGACAGCCGCAATCGCTGACGATGCAGGGCACCGGCCTGCGCGCCGCCTCCTCC
Source organism: Ensifer sp. ENS03 (assembly GCF_014852035.1). Taxonomy (NCBI): domain Bacteria; kingdom Pseudomonadati; phylum Pseudomonadota; class Alphaproteobacteria; order Hyphomicrobiales; family Rhizobiaceae; genus Ensifer; species Ensifer sp. ENS03. The sequence goes on from NZ_JACVAV010000007.1 coordinate 133,456, forward strand.
AGCATCTATGGCCAGGCACCTGCCGCACAGGCAACGACGACCGTCCAGCCGCAGACGACGGGAACTGTTCCGCTCCCCGCCGGCCAGCCCGGCATGAACGCAACCAACAACAGTCTTTTCAGCGGCACCCAGCGACAGCCGCTGCCGGTAATAGCGCCGCAACAGGGCGCCGCCAACACGGCCACTGACGTCGTGACGGACGCCGCTGTCGCCGCCTATGCTCCCTCTCCCGCGCAGGACGCCACCCTTCCTGTTGCCGTTCCGGTGCCGCTGAGCGCCGAGGCTGCCGCCAGCGGCCAGACCTCGTCAACGCCACAGGCGGTGGCCAATGCCGACGCTACACCAGCAGCGACCGAGGTCGCCGCCGCGCAGCAGGCAGCACCAGAAGCCACGCCAGCAGACGATAACAAGGACACGTCCAAAACCTGGACGCTCGCGGCCCTTTTTGCCGGCAAGCGCAAGGAGAAGCCGCAGCAGGCGGCACTTCGCTCGGCTCCGCCGGCGGAAAAAAAGACGATTACCACCAGCAATGCGAGCCAGCCGCAAACGGCCTCCCTCGCCTACACGCTTCCGGGCGTCAAACTGAACTCGCTCTACAACTACGAGCACGAAGAGCACCTCGGCGATGACGACGACGGCGCACCGGTTCAGGTCGCCTCGCTCTCGGGGCTCGCTCGACTGGCGCCGAGCGGGCTCATTCTGCAGACCGAGAAAGTCGATGCCGGCTGTTTCAAGCCCGAGCTCATGCAGATGCTGAAGAAGGTGGAAACGCATTACGGCAAGCAGGTCATGGTGACCTCGGGCCTCAGGCCGATCAAGGTCAACCGCGCCAAGCAATCGCTGCATACACGCTGCGAGGCGGCTGACATTCAGGTTCAGGGCGTCAGCAAGTGGGATCTCGCCGAATTCCTGCGTAGCGTCCCCGGCCGCGGCGGCGTCGGCACCTATTGCCACACGGAGTCGGTCCATATCGATATCGGCGCACAGCGGGACTGGAACTGGCGCTGCCGGCGCGCCAAGGGCTGAAGGCAAGCATTTGTTTCCATGGAGGATTCGACGAGAAGCCTCCTTTGCTTCCGGCCTGTGGAATTTTTACAGAAATATGAAAATTGCCGCTTGCGGTTCTGAAATCCTCTGGCTATAAGGCGCCCACACAGCGAGTGCGCCCTTCGTCTATCGGTTAGGACACCAGATTTTCATTCTGGGAAGAGGGGTTCGACTCCCCTAGGGCGTGCCACTGTGTTGATCTCCTTCTCCCGAAAAATCGACGTTTTCAGCATCTGAAGCAGCAACTCGCTGCGTCGCACGCATCTCCGATTCCTGCTCTTCGGCCGCCGAATTTTTCTCACCGATTTTAACAGGGAAAGCACAAAAAAACTGAGATTGGCGCTTGCGGTATCCAGAGTCGCTGGCTATAAGGCGCCCACACAGCGAGTGCGCCCTTCGTCTATCGGTTAGGACACCAGATTTTCATTCTGGGAAGAGGGGTTCGACTCCCCTAGGGCGTGCCACTGTGTTGATCTTCTCCCCAAATGAAAATCGATTTTCTGTTGTTGGAACAGCGATTTACCGCGCGTTTCGACACCTAAATTTCCGCCTCGTGCCGCCATGAATCTTTCCTGGTATTTTGAACAGGAAAATCACAACATTCCTGAGATTGGCGCTTGCTCTATTCAGAGTCGCTGGCTATAAGGCGCCCACACAGCGAGTGCGCCCTTCGTCTATCGGTTAGGACACCAGATTTTCATTCTGGGAAGAGGGGTTCGACTCCCCTAGGGCGTGCCACTGTGTTGAACCTCCCCTACATCGAAAGCCTTGTTCCATCGGCTGACGGATCGCCTTCGATTCTTCTCGTCGTTTTCGTCGAACAGGACTAGGATAGCGCGTTGCGCAGCAACCGCTTGCGCTCAATCGAATAGAGATGCGCCCATCGTCTAGCGGTCAGGACGCCGCCCTCTCACGGCGGCAACACGGGTTCGATTCCCGTTGGGCGTGCCAAGGCCGGTTCGGCAAATTCCCGATTGCTATTGCTGGCGAATGCGGGTGCCCACACTGATGCGCGTCTCACGTAATTCCCAAGCGCATACTGGTGTTTCGCAGATATCCTTTGGAAGAGACAGCGACGTGAGCGGCAACAGGATCGTGGCCGGTTTCCGCACACCAGGGGTATGTGCGTAGCTTTCCAAAGCAGGGACTCCTGCAACGGCGCGGTCGCAGGGGCCGTTCTGTTGCATCGGTGGCGACTCGCGTTCTCGACCACGCGCGGCAGCCTTCACCGCCTGATTTCTGATGCGGCTACAGATGTCAAAACCCGGACTCGACGAAATATTGCAGTTCTGCTTTGAGTTTACAGCTCAACAGAATGAGGCGCACTCGGGTGTCGGAAAATCAGTTTGACGTCGTATTGGAGAGGCTGACGGATCAAGCAGTCGGCCGGCTTCTCAAGTCCGATACCTTCGATGCGTCGGCATTTGACGCTCTGGAAGACCATATCTGGCAAAAGGCAGAAGGACTGCAGAGCGAATACGCAATCTCTAAACAGATTCTGCTCAGCCTTCGATCTGCTGGCGACGCCATCCGAAGCCGTGCGAAATATCTTCCTGCTCTTCAGGAGCAACTTCAACGCGCCGACGATTTCGACCTGATTCTTGATCGTTTGATCGCTGGGGAAACACGCTCCGATCGCAAGTCGGGCGTTCCTCGAATCAGTTGAACGGGAATCTAGTTTTGTTTCGCGTCATTGCTGCCGCGCTCGCCGCAATCACAATTTCGTGCTGTCCCGGATCTCCTTTTGCGGCCCCAACCAACGCGGTTTCTGGCGAGCAAACGCTGACGCCTGCAGACTTGGTACCGAGTCCGGTGTTCAAGCTGGGGATGCCAATTGAAGAGTTAGAAACGTTGCTCGCGCGGGATTTCAAAGACTGGGAACGCTCCGAAACGACGCGAAGCCTGAACAATCGCAAAGACCCGAAGCTCCCAGCTTATGCCAAAGCACCCTATCTGCAGCGCATACACATTACCCGACTGGACCAGCAGCAGGGTTTCCGTCGTACCTACTCGCTCACACTGAATTCACCACTCAGCGGCAGTCGCCTCTACTCCGTGGTTTACAATGTTGAAGCCTTGCGACCGTTCAATGATCTCGGATCTTTGAGCGCTGTGGCTCAGTACCTAAGTGCCATGTGGGGCAGCGCCCATAGCGGCTCGCACAAGGGAGAGTTCGCACGCCTCAGCTATCTCTTTGATCGACAAGGAGAACTTGTTCGCGACGGCGATGCAAGTTGCGCCCCCCTTTATCCTGCCCTTGTCAGGCTGGACGAAAAGACGCCCGACGAGGTCGAAAGAGTTATCGCGATGATCGACGCAACGAACTGTGGCGGCAACAAGAGCGTGCATTTTCGCCTGCAAGCCGATGGCGACACCATCGTCGAAACGACGTTCTTCAACACCATCCTCGCTGTGAATCCTCGAGATGTTTTGAAGCGTGTGCGGTACGGTCAGCCATAACACGGCCCAGCGAAATATCTGTCAGCACACTTCGCGACGGGTGCTACAGCGCCTTTGCCGCGTCCGTGACGCGCAGCTGTACCCGTCGCTGGCCCTGCCACAGATCGGCGGACACCGATCCCGCGACGTGGATGGATGTTCCGCGGCTCGACAGCAGGAAGTCGCCGAGCGGTGTCTCGGTCGCCCGGAAAGCAATACCGTCAAGGCGGCTGCCGTCCTGCCCCTCCAGCGTCACCTTGATGTGGTTGGCGCCGACCTGCCTGCTGTCGCGCAGGCGATGCTGCGGGAAGGCGAAGACCGGCTGCGGGTGGGCCGAGCCGTAGGGGCCGGCCTGCTCCAGGAGATCGATGAGTTCCAGGGTCGCGCCGGAGGCTGCAAGCGCGCCGTCCACCTTGAGCGTCTGGATGGCGACGAGTTCGCGCACCGCCGCTTCCGCACGTCCCTCGAAAAACTGCCTGAGCTTGCCGAGTTTCGCGCGCTCGACGGTGAGACCGGCAGCCATGGCATGGCCACCGCCCTTTACCAGCAGGCCACCATCGACGGCGGCCCGAACCATCTTGCCCATGTCGAAGCCATTGATCGAGCGGCCCGAACCGGTGCCGCGTCCGTTCGGATCAAAGGCGATGGCAAAAGTCGGTCGTCGGAATTTTTCCTTGATGCGGGCGGCGAGCAGTCCGACGATGCCCGGGTGCCAGTTTTCGCGCGCGGTAACGATCACCGAAGCGCCCTCGCCCGTGCCGTATTCGGCCAGAACCTCAGCCTCCGCCTCGGCCAGCATGATGGCTTCCATCGCCTGCCGCTCGCGATTGAGCTCATCGAGCTGCGCGGCGATCTTCTCTGCCTCGGCCGCATCCTCCATCGCCAGCAGGCGGCTGCCGAGCGCAGCATCGCCAATGCGTCCGCCGGCATTGATTCTCGGGCCGACGAGAAAGCCCAGGTGATAGGGCGTGACCGGGCCGCCGATCGCAGCTTTCCGCAGCAGTGCCGAAAGCCCGACATTGCCCATGTGACGCGCCGCGATCAGTCCCTTGACGACATAGGCGCGGTTGAGCCCTTTGAGCGGCACCACGTCACAGACCGTCGCCAGAGCCACCAGATCGAGCTGGGACAGCAGGTCGAACGAAGAAACGCGGCTGTCGCCGGCGTTGCGCAAAACGCGCAAGGTATTGACCAGAACCAGATAAACGACGCCGGCGGCGCAAAGATGCCCCTGCCCCGAGAGATCGTCTTCGCGGTTCGGGTTGACGAGCGCATGGCAGGGCGGCAGCGCCGAGCCGACCTGATGGTGGTCGATGACGACGACATCGACGCCGCGTTTATCGGCAACGGCGAGCGCCTCATGGCTGGTCGAGCCGCAGTCGACGGTGACGATGAGATCGGCGCCCTTGTCGATCAGTTGCTCGATTGCCGTCGGGTTCGGGCCATAGCCCTCGAAGATCCGATCGGGAATGTAGATTTCCGCGTCGACGCCGAAATGGCGCAGGAAACGCGCCATCAAAGCCGAAGACGCGGCCCCGTCGACGTCATAGTCACCGAAGATCACCGTCTTTTCACGGCGCTTGATGGCGGCCGCCAGACGCTCCGCAGCCTTGCGGCAATCGGTAAGCGTGTCCGGGTCCGGCATCAGCGAGCGAAGCGTCGGATCAAGAAAACTTGCGGCATCGTTGAGCACGACGCCTCGGCCGGCAAGGACGCGACCGAGCAGGTCGGAGTAGCCATGGACCTGACTGATGGCGAGCGCCCGGTTCTGGCCCGCCTGGTCGAGACGCGACACCCATCGCTGGCCGCTGACCGACCGCTCGACATTCAGAAAGGCCCGTTGTACCGGATCCACCAATTCTTCCATGCTCGTCCATCCGCTTGGCGCTTCGTTCCTCTTAGCGCATAACCCTGGAAATCGTGACCGTTTTCGGAACGGCATACACAGAGATCCACGTTTCGCAGGGAATTGCGGTGCTGCAGGCGCTTAACTCTTAAAGAAAGAAGCCTCGCCGGCTTGCTTGCGCGGCGAGGCTTCCAATCTTTCGGCGGCAAACGGCACTGCGCGCCGCCGTGCCGAACGGTCTAGGGCGCTTGTCGCCCTTAGTTTGCCTTCGGGCGCTCGATGCGGATGACCTGCGGTTCGCCGACGAGGTAGCCCTCGCCCTTGATCGCCTTGATCGCATCGCGAACGGAGTGCTCCGATGTCGCGTGCGTGACCAGGATGATCGTCTGCGGCTCGCCCGTGTCCATCAGATGCTTCGAATGCTGCATGATCGATTCCAGCGAGATGCCGTTGTCGGCCATGCGGGTCGCGATGCTGGCGAAGACGCCGGTGCGGTCAACGACCTTCAGGCGGATGAAGTAGCCGCCCTCGTGGCTCTGGATCTGCGCGCGCTTATAGGGCAGCAGCGCATTGGTCGGACGGCCGAAGGCCGGAACGTGCTGGGCGCCCGGGCGGCTCTTGGCAATGTCGGCGATATCGCCGAGCACGGCCGACGCCGTCGCGTTGCCGCCGGCGCCCGGGCCGACCATCAGTAGCTCGCCGAGAATGTCGGATTCGATCGCAACGGCATTGGTCACGCCATCGACCTGGGCGATGACGGAATCGTAAGGCACCATCGTTGGGTGAACGCGCTGCTCGATGCCGCTTTCGGTGCGCTGGGCGACACCGAGGAGCTTGATGCGGTAACCGAGATCGGCGGCTGCATGAATGTCGTCGATCGAGATATTGGTGATGCCTTCGAGGTAGATGTCGTCGGCAGCGATCGCCGTACCGAATGCAAGGCTCGTCAGGATCGACAACTTGTGCGCCGTGTCGTTGCCCTCGATGTCGAAGGCCGGATCGGCTTCGGCATAGCCGAGGCGCTGCGCCTCCTTGAGGCAGGCTTCGAAGGAAAGCTGTTCCTTCTCCATCTTCGTCAGGATGTAGTTGCAGGTGCCGTTCATGATCCCATAGACGCGCGAGATCGTATTGCCGGTCATGGATTCGCGCAGCGCCTTGATGACGGGGATACCGCCGGCAACAGCCGCTTCGTAGTTGAGCAGCGCGCCCTTCTCCTCGGCGATCTTGGCAAGTTCGATGCCATGGGCAGCCAGCAGCGCCTTGTTGGCGGTCACCACATGAATGCCGCGCTGCAGCGCCGCCTTGACGGCCGAATAGGCCGGATCGCCGGCACCGCCCATCAGTTCGACGAAAACGTCGATATCGGCGTCACGCGCAAGCGAAATGGCATCGTCGAACCAGGCGGTCTTCGAAAGATCGACGCCGCGGTCCCTGTTGCGGTCGCGCGCTGTTACGGCCGTGGTCTCGATTGCCCGTCCGCACGTTGTCGCAAGCATCTCGTGACGATCCTGGAGGATTCGCACGAGCGAGGCACCGACGGTACCCAAGCCCGCAATGCCGATTTTGAGGGCATCTGCCATAGCCATTTCCTAACATGTAGAGGGCGATCCGCGAGAACTGCGGTGCCGGTGTGGAAGGAGGCGCGCGTCAAGCCCGCCTCCCGACTTCTTACCTGTGAGCGTTGAGCGAGATGACGTTGTGCATCGTCTCGTCGGCGGTCGACAGGAATTTCTTGATGTTGCGCGCAGCCTGGCGGATGCGGTGCTCGTTCTCGACGAGAGCGAGGCGCACATAGTCGTCACCCTGCTCGCCGAAGCCGATGCCCGGAGCGACCGCGACATCCGCCTTCTCGACGAGGAGCTTCGAGAATTCGAGAGAGCCCAGATGACGGAACTTTTCGGGGATCTTCGCCCAGGCAAACATCGTCGCTGCCGGCGGCGGCACTTCGAAGCCGGCCTTGCCGAAGCTGTCGACCATGACGTCGCGGCGGCGCTTGTAGATGTTGCGCACTTCGGCGATGTCGCTGCCGTCACCGTTCAGCGCTTGGGTGGCGGCCACCTGGATCGGCGTGAAGGCACCGTAATCGAGGTAGGATTTCACGCGTGTCAGTGCTGCGATCAGCCGCTCGTTGCCGACGGCAAAGCCCATGCGCCAGCCCGGCATCGAGAAGGTCTTCGACATCGAGGTGAACTCGACCGTGCAGTCGATCGCGCCCGGAACTTCCAGCACCGACGGCGGCGGCGCATCGTTGAAGTAGATCTCCGAATAGGCAAGGTCCGAAAGCACGATGATGTCGTGCTTTTTCGCAAACGCGATCACGTCCTTATAGAAGTCGAGCGTCGCAACCTGCGCCGTCGGGTTCGACGGATAGTTGAGGATCAGCGCCAGTGGCTTGGGGATTGAATGGCGAACGGCGCGTTCCAGCGGCCCGAAGAAGGTTTCGTCCGGCTCGACCGAGATCGAGCGGATGACGCCGCCGGCCATCAGGAAGCCGAAGGCGTGGATCGGATAGGTGGGGTTCGGGCACAGAATGACGTCGCCAGGTGCGGTGATCGCCTGCGCCATGTTGGCGAAGCCTTCCTTGGAGCCAAGGGTAGCGACGACCTGGGTATCCGGGTTGAGCTTGACGCCGAAGCGGCGGGCGTAATAGGCGGCCTGGGCACGACGCAGCCCGGGAATGCCCTTCGACGACGAATAACGATGCGTGCGCGGGTCCTGAACGGCCTCGCAGAGCTTGTCGACAATCGACTGTGGTGTGGGTAGATCCGGATTGCCCATGCCGAGGTCGATGATGTCAGCACCGGCCGCTCGCGCGCTTGCTTTCAAACGGTTGACCTGTTCGAAAACATAGGGCGGCAAACGCCGGACTTTGTGAAACTCTTCCATCTCCAAACCTCGTTTGGCGCACGCTCCCGCCAGCGGCTCAAGCCTTTGCGAAACCGTGCGCTGTGGTGAACGGCCGTCCATGCGGCCATTGAACGCTTTGCGTCCAAATCACCGGAAAGGCAAGCGCTAATTCTGGATCTCTTTCAGCGTGTCGGCGCCGTGCTGTTCGGCCAGCGCGCGCATTTCTTTCAGGCGACGCTGATACTCGGCTTCGGAGATCGCGCCGGACTTGCGTGCAGCGCCGAGAGAGCTCAGGCGCGCCTGCATGCTTGCAGCTTCATCGTTGGTCATCTGCGACGTTGCGGCCGGCTTCTGGCCGTAAACCGACGGATAGTTCTCGAAGTTGGTCCCCTGGCTGTTGCAGCCTGCAAGCGTGCCGAGCAGAACGATCCCGGCAACCCAGGTGATGGAACGCTGTTTTCCGACGGCAAGCATACTGGAGACGACCTCTATTTTGATGGCGCGACGATGCGCTAGCCCTTGTAATCATTTTCGGGCAGAATGTAAAAATACAAAACAAACAAGATGCTGTGGAGGACGCCGGGTGACAGCAGAGAGGAATGCGGAAGGCAAGGACGGCTACGCAGGCTTCGATCCCAAATCCGTCGAACCTTATATCGTCAAGGATCCGGAAAGCCTCGCAGTCAACCTCGCCCGCGCCATGGAACAGCTTGGCAAAGCGGCTTCCGCCTGGCTGGCGCCGCGGGAATCGGGCCAGAAGTCCGATACCTTCGCCGAACCCGCCACCGACATGGTCAAGACGCTGTCCAAGGTCTCGGAGTACTGGCTTTCCGATCCGCGCCGCACGCTCGAAGCGCAGACTCACTTGATGGGCAGCTTCTTCGAGATCTGGTCGCGCACGCTGCACCGCATGTCCGGCGAAGAGACGGCGGAGCCGGCCGGCCTCCAGCGCAACGACAAGAGATTTACCGACGAGGACTGGGTGAAGAACCCGTTCTTCGACTTCATTCGCCAGGCCTATTTCGTAACGTCGGACTGGGCCGAGCGCATGGTCGAAGACGCCGAGGGGCTCGACGACCACACGAAACACAAGGCTGCTTTCTACGTTCGCCAGGTTTCGAGCGCGCTGTCTCCGACCAACTTCGTCACCACCAATCCGCAGCTCTACCGCGAGACGGTTGCCTCAAGCGGCGCCAATCTGGTCAAGGGCATGCAGATGTTTGCCGAGGACATCGCCGCCGGTCGCGGCGACCTCAAGCTCCGGCAAACCGACACCAGCAAGTTTGCGATCGGCGAGAATATCGCGATGACGCCGGGCAAGGTCATCGCCCAGAGCGACGTCTGCCAGGTGCTGCAATATGAGGCGACGACGGAAACCGTGCTGAAGCGGCCGTTGCTGATCTGCCCGCCCTGGATCAACAAATTCTACGTGCTCGATCTCAACCCGCAGAAATCCTTCATCAAATGGGCGGTCGATCAGGGACACACGGTCTTCGTCATCTCCTGGGTGAACCCGGACGAACGGCACGCGACCAAGGACTGGGAAGCCTATGCCCGCGAAGGCATCGGCTTTGCGCTCGATATCGTCGAGCAGGCCACCGGTGAGCGGGAAGTCAACGCCATCGGCTATTGCGTCGGCGGCACCCTGCTTGCCGCGACGCTCGCATTGCATGCGGCCGAGGGCGACGATCGCATCCGCTCGGCGACACTGTTCACGACGCAGGTCGATTTCACTCACGCTGGCGACCTCAAGGTCTTCGTCGACGAGGACCAGATAAACCAGATCGAACAGAACATGAGCGTGACCGGCTATCTCGACGGCTCGAAGATGGCGACCGCCTTCAACATGCTGCGCGCCTCGGAGCTGATCTGGCCCTACTTCGTCAACAACTACCTCAAGGGCCAGGAACCCCTGCCCTTCGACCTGCTCTACTGGAACTCCGATTCGACGCGGATGCCGGCCGCCAACCATTCCTTCTATCTGCGCAACTGCTACCTCGATAACAAGCTTTCGAAGGGCGAGATGGTTCTTGCCGGCAAGCAGGTATCGCTCGGCGACGTAAAGATCCCGATCTACAATCTCGCGACCAAGGAAGACCACATCGCCCCGCCGCGCTCTGTATTTCTCGGCAGCGCTTCGTTCGGCGGCAAGGTCACCTATGTTCTCTCGGGTTCGGGCCACATTGCCGGCGTCGTCAATCCGCCGGACAAGGGCAAGTATCAGTTCTGGACCGGAGGCGCCCCCACGGGTGACTTCGACGATTGGTTCAAGGCCGCCAAGGAAACACCGGGATCCTGGTGGCCGCATTGGCACCAATGGATCGAGAAACTCGACAAGCGACGCGTTGCGCCCCGCAAGCCGGGCGGTCCGCTGAACTCGCTCGAGGAAGCGCCGGGCTCCTACGTACGCGCCCGCGCCTGAATCATTCGCAGGACCTGCCTTGATCTTCGATCCTCCGCTGACGACCGCAACCCTTGTGCAGCGCTACAAGCGCTTTCTCTTCGATGCCCTGTTGCCTGATGGTACGGCCATGACCGGATCCTGCCCCAACACGGGATCGATGCGCGGGCTGACGACACCCGGTTCACGCATCTGGATGTCGGAACACGACAGCCCGACGCGGAAGTACCGCCAGATGCTGGAAATCGTCGAAGCCGACGGAACGATGGTCGGCATCAATACCGGCCTGCCCAACCGGCTTGCGGAAGAAGCCATCCGGCTGGGGCTCGTTTCCGACCTGCATACCTATGAGCATAGTGCACGCGAGCAGAAATACGGACGCAACTCGCGCATCGACATTCTCCTCAGCGATCCCGAGCGCGGCCGTGCCTATGTCGAGGTCAAGAACGTGCATTTCAGCCGCTCGCCCGGTCTTTCCGAATTTCCTGACAGTCCGACGACGCGGGGGGCGAAACATCTCGACGAGCTCGGTGATATGGTTGAGGCCGGTCACCGCGCGGTGATGATCTATCTCGTGCAGCGCGACGATTGTCACCGGTTGAGGATCTGCCGCGAGTTCGATCCCGCCTATGCGCGCGCATTCGACCGCGCGATGTCACGTGGCGTTGAGGCCTATGCGGTCAAATGTCAGGTTTCGCCAACGCAAATCCGCCCAACCGGATTGATGACAGTGGACGAAGCGGCCCTCGCTGCTCTATGAAATCCGACTGGAACAACTGAAAGCTTTGGAATGGTGACTTACATCGAGGCAGGGTCTGCGCCCTACAAGAACACCGGCGTAATCCGGCTCTATGGACCGGAAGGTTTCGAGGGCATACGAAAGGCCTGCCAGGTGACTGCGCGTTGTCTGGACGAGCTCGTCTCGCGGGTACAGCCGGGCGTCACCACCGACGAGATCGACCGGTTCGTCTTCGAGTTCGGCATGGACAATGGCGCGCTGCCGGCGACGCTCAACTATCGCGGCTACACGAAATCGTCCTGCACCTCGATCAACCACGTCGTCTGCCACGGCATCCCGAACGACAAGCCGCTGCGCGAGGGCGATATCGTCAACATCGACGTCACCTACGTCGTCGATGGCTGGCATGGCGATTCGAGCCGGATGTATCCGGTCGGCGAGATCAAGCGTGCGGCCGAGCGACTGCTCGACGTCACCCACGAGAGCCTGATGCGCGGCATTGCCGCCGTGCGCCCCGGCGCCCGCACCGGCGCCATCGGTGAAGCGATCCAGGTCTATGCCGAAGCGGAGCGCTGCTCCGTCGTGCGCGATTTCTGCGGCCACGGCGTCGGCAAGCTCTTCCACGACGCGCCGAACATCCTGCACTACGGCCGCGCCAATGAAGGGCCGGAACTGCGCGAGGGCATGATCTTCACCATCGAGCCGATGATCAATCTCGGCCGCCCGCATGTGAAGGTGCTCTCGGACGGCTGGACCGCCGTGACCCGCGACCGGTCGCTGTCGGCGCAATACGAGCACACGGTCGGGGTCACCGCCGATGGCTGCGAGATCTTCACGCTTTCGCCCGCCGGCCTGTTCAAGCCCGGCGTCAGCACGCTCGGCGCCGCATGACGAAACGTCCGATCTCCCCTGACGGCGATTTTGCGCCATCGGCGGACGAGAGGACGTTTTTTCCACAATTGCAGTTAGATAACTCGCCGGCCGCCAAGAAGGCGCCGGCACCCGAGGCGCACTATCACGGTCATCGCGATCGCCTCAGGGCGCGCTACCGCGAAAGCGGCGATGCCGCACTCGCCGACTACGAAATCCTGGAAATGCTGCTGTTTCGCCTGATCCCCCGCAAGGATACCAAGCCGATCGCCAAGGCCCTGCTCGCACGCTTCGGAACGCTCGCCGGTGTCTTCGGCGCCCCGATCGCGCTGTTGCAGGAGGTGAGCGGCATCGGCGAGGCCGTCGCCCTCGACCTCAAGCTGATCTCGACAATTGGTCACCGCACGCTGAAGAGCGAACTTCGCCAGAAGCAGCTTCTCTCGTCCTGGAGCGCCGTCATCGACTATTGCCACGCGGCGATGGCCTACGAGACGAAGGAACAGTTCCGCATCCTGTTCCTCGACAAGCGCAACACGCTGATTGCCGACGAGGTGCAGCAGAAAGGTACGATCGACCACACGCCGGTCTACCCGCGTGAAGTGGTCAAGCGCGCGCTGGAACTCTCGGCCACCGCGATCATCCTGGTCCACAACCATCCATCCGGCGATCCGACCCCGTCGCGCGCCGATATCGACATGACGAAGCTGATCGTCGAAACGGCGAAACCGCTGGGGATCGCCGTGCACGACCACATCATCATCGGCAAGGACGGCCACGTGAGCCTGAAAGGGCTGCGGCTGTTCTGAGCGCGCTGGCACCCAGCCGTTTCGCGCGGCGGAGGTAGCAGCCCGGTGGTGACGCCGCCCTGCCGCAAACAGTGGCGAAGGCGTTTACCCCAAAAAGCCGGCTTCGACAGACTCCGTCCCCGCCGAGCGTGAAGCCTCGACGACCATATGCACGAACTGCAGTTTCGCCACTGACGGTTTCGACATTACGAAGGGGTAGAAGTCCGGCTGGCCCATGCTGCGCGCCAGTTCGTTAAGCACCATCGTCATTTCGATCCAGGAGTTCAACAGCGACAGAAACCCGTCGGCGCCGGTGTCGTCGGGCGCATACAAGGCGTCGCGCTCGAATGGCTCGACAATCGCTTCAAGATCCTCTGCATCGAGCCCAAAGCCGAGTGCCGTGCCCAGGCTATCGATCATATGCAGGTAATGCGCCCAAGTTTCGGCCCAGTCTTCCCAGGGATGTGTGGAAGCATAGGAACTGATGTACCGATCGGCCCAGTCTGGGGGTGCGCCATTCTCATAGTTCGCCTTCAATGCCGCCGCGTAATCGGCGCGCTCATCGCCGAACAGCGTGCGAAACGGCTCCAGCCAGGGTCCGTTGCAAACAAGCCGGTTCCAGTAGTAGTGACCGACCTCGTGTCGAAGATGGCCCAGCAGCGTTCGATAGGGCTCGTACAATTCGAGCCGCATCTTCTCGCGCTGGACCGAATCCGCCTCCTCGATGTTGACCGTAATCAAACCGTCGGCGTGCCCGGTCAGCACGCGCGGCCCGTTCGGTGGCGAACGCAGGAAATCGAACATCAGACCGTGTTTCTCGTCCTCGTCGACCTTGGACTTCACGGGCAAGCCGAGTGCCAGCAACTGCGACACGAGCCGTCGCTTCGCCACCTCGAGCAGACCCCAGTAGCGGGCATTGTCCTCGCGATCGAGATTCGGAATTGTCCGGTTCAGCCGGCAGGCGATGCAAAGTTCCCCCGGCTCGCTGGCCATCAGCATCCAGTTGCACTGCGCCGGCGTGTCACGGTTGCCGCAATACTTCAGCAACGGCCGTTCCCCGCCTGCGGCCCAGATACCTGGCTGTGGGCCGGGGTCGAGCGGCAGCAGCGCATCTTCACCTGGCAGATATCCGAGCGGCGTCTGGCAGCTGTTACAAAACATGTTGCCGAAAAACACGTGACTGCCACAGCGACACACAAAGGTGCGCGAGTACCGCTTGGGTACGTCGCGGTGTTTCCAGTTCGTACCGATCAGGTCGCCGAGCGTTTGCAGAAGGGTTGCCACCACATCCTCCGAGTTCGGGAATTGGTAAGGTCTGCCGGTCAGTGCTCCGGGCTAAAGCCATTTCGCGCGGCGGAAGAACCGGTAGAGCGTGCCGCAAAGACCGATGATCACTGCCAGGACGACGAAGTAGCCGTAGCGGAACTTCAGTTCCGGCATGTCGTCGAAGTTCATGCCGTAAATGCCGGCGATCGCCGTTGGCACCGCGAGGATCGCGGCCCAGGACGCGAGCTTGCGCGAGATTTCCGTCTGCTCGGATTGACCGACCATCAGGCTCGCCTCGAAGGTGAAGGCAAGAACCTCACGCAAAGCGTCGATATCCTCCTGAACGCGGCGCACGTGGTCCGTAACGTCGCGGAAGAGCGGCTGCAGTGCTGCATCCATGCCCGGTAGATCGATGTGCTCATGCCGTCGGCAGACGTCGACCAGCGGCACGACCGCGTTTCGCAGGCGCAAGAGATTGCGCCGCAGCAGATAGAGGCGTTCGATGTCGCCCTTGACCAGCCGCTCGCGCAGCAGCCGGTCTTCCAGTTCCTCGACCTCTTCGTGGATCGCCTCGATCACCGGCATGTAGTTGTCGACGATGAAATCGAGGATCGAATAGAGGATGTAGTTTTCGCCGTGGGCCAAGGCTGCAGGAGATGCTTCGCAGCGTTGGCGCACGGCCATGTAGGAGGTCGACGCGCCGTGCCGGACCGAGATGACGTAACCGCGCCCAACGAACAGATGCGTCTCGCCGAAGGCGATCTCGTCGCCAACCATATGCGCGGTGCGGGCGACGACGAAGATCGAGTCGCCATAGATCTCCAGTTTCGGCCGCTGGTGCGCCTTGCAGGCGTCCTCGATCGCCAGGTCATGCAGATCGAATTCCTGCTGGATCTGCCGCAAGAGTTCGGCATCGGGCTCATGCAGGCCGATCCAGATCACTGTGCCCGGGCGATCGCGCCACTTGCCTGCGTCTTCGATGCGGATATCGCGGACGCGCACGCCGTTCTCGTAGACCGCGGCCGCAACGACGCCCGGCTGCGGCTGCGAATGCGGCATGACGCCCTCAGCGCCAGACTGTGGCAAAGCCCTGTTCGTCAGCTCCAATCCCATCGTCAGCCTCCCAGACAAATACGACACCGACGGGCTCCGCATGTCGTAACGAAGCCAAGCATACGCGCACTCCCTTATATATTCTCATCCGACTGTTTCGGCTATGAAAACCACTTCATCAAACCGTGCCATTGACGGTATAGAGGCTTGCGAGCGAGAGTTTTCGCAACGCACAACGATTCCACCTTCTAACGGAAACGCCTATGAACCAGTTCGATCTCATCGTTGTCGGAAGCGGACCTGCCGGCCGCCGCGGCGCCATCCAGGCAGCCAAGCTCGGCAAGAAGGTCCTCGTCATCGAACAGGGAAAACGCGTTGGCGGCGTTTCGGTTCACACCGGTACGATTCCCTCCAAGACGCTGCGCGAAACGGCGCTCAATCTTTCGGGCTGGCGCGAGCGCGGCTTTTACGGGCGCTCCTATCGCGTCAAGCAGGAGATCAGCGCCGATGACCTCCGGCAGCGGCTGATCATCACCCTCAATCATGAAGTCGAGGTTCTCGAACATCAGTTCGCGCGCAACCGCGTGCAGCAGATGCGCGGGAAAGCCAGCTTCGTCAATCCGACCACGCTCGAAGTCGTCAAGGACGACGGCGAGACCATGCTCGTGTCCGGCACCAGCATCATGCTTGCCGTCGGCACCAAACCCTTCCGCCCGGATTACATGCCGTTCGACGGCAAGACTGTGCTCGACAGCGATGAACTGCTCGATATCGAGACCCTGCCGCGCTCCATGGTGGTGATCGGCGCCGGCGTCGTCGGCATCGAATACGCGACGATCTTCAGCGCGCTCGACACCCAGGTGACGGTGATCGATCCGAAGACGACGATGCTCGATTTCATCGACAAGGAAATTGTCGAAGACTTCATCTACCAGTTGCGCGACCGCAACATGAAACTGCACCTCGGGCAGAAGGCCGACACCGTCGAACGGCTCGACGATGGTAAGGTGCTGCTGACGCTCGACAACGGCCGCAAGATCACAACCGACATGGTGCTCTTTGCCGCGGGCCGCATGGGCGCCACCGATACGCTGAACCTGCCCGCAGCCGGGCTCGAAGCCGACAACCGAGGGCGCCTCAAGGTCAATCCCGAGACGTTCCAGACCTCCCTGCCCAACATCTATGCCGCCGGCGACGTCGTCGGCTTCCCGAGCCTCGCCTCAACCTCGATGGAACAGGGGCGCATCGCCGCCCGGGTCGCCATCGGCGCGATCGCGATGGAGCCGCAGAAATACTTCCCCTACGGCATCTACGCCGTGCCTGAGATCTCCACCTGCGGTCTCTCGGAAGAAGAGGTCAAGGAACGCGGCATCCCCTACGAATGCGGCATCGCCCGCTTCCGCGAGACCTCGCGCGGCCACATCATGGGGCTCGATTCCGGCCTGTTGAAAATGATCTTCTCGCTGAAGACCCGCCGCCTGCTCGGCGTGCATATCATCGGCGAAGGCGCGACAGAGCTGGTGCATATCGGCCAGGCCGTGCTGAACCTCAAGGGCACGGTCGAGTACTTCGTCGAAAACACCTTCAACTACCCGACGCTGGCCGAGGCCTACAAGATCGCCGGCCTCGACGCCTGGAACCGTATGGGCGAGATCAAGCAGGAAGCGCCGAAAGCGTAAGCATCCAGCGACAGAGCTGACCGCCGTCAACGCTGACGGCGGCGGCCACGTGCCTAGAGGGCAACGATTTTGGTTCCGCGTTGCCGAACCGATCTCTCCGGGTTTGCCATCCCACAGACCGCATCCGAAGTGCGCAGGACGCCGGAGAATCGGCTAGCTTCACCTCTCCCGATCAAGAGAGCCGAACACCATGCGCATCCTTTCGCTCAATGCCTGGGGCGGCAAGCTCCATTCGCCCTTGATGAAATATCTCGCCGATGTCGACGCCGATGTCCTGTGCCTGCAGGAGATCGCGCGATCACCGACGACCGAGGCCGAATGGCTGAGCTATCGCGATGCGGATGTGGAACTGCCGCAACGCGCCAACCTCTTCGACGAGATCGCCGCCGTACTACCGGGACATGATGGATTCTTCTGCCCGACCGCGCGAGGGACGCTCTTTGCAGGAGACACGCCCGTGGCATCGGAATTCGGTCTGGCAACATTCGTTCGGCGGGGCTATTCCGTCATCGGCCAGGCCCTCGGTTTTGTGCATGGCAGTTTTTCACCCGACAGCTGGGGGCCGCATCCGCGTGCGCGCAACGCCCATTGCATTCGCCTGTTCGATCACGACGCCGGCACTCCCATCACCATCGCGCAGATGCACGGCCTGCGGGAGGTCGGCGGCAAGAACGACAGTCCGGCACGCCGCGCGCAGGCGGAGGCGCTGGTAGGTCTCGTCCACCAGGTCTGGCCCGGAGACGAGCGGCTTGTCGTGTGCGGTGATTTCAATGTGCTCCCAGACAGCCAAACGTTTCAGACGCTCGGCCAGTTGGGGCTCGTCGACCTCGTCGTTTCCCGCGGCCACACGGACACGCGCACGTCGCACTATCTAAAGAGCGGCCGCTTTGCCGATTACATGCTGGCGAACGGTGCAGTCAGCGTCGCTCGCTTCGATGTCGTCGCAGAGCCCGAAGTCTCCGACCATCGCGCCCTCCTCCTCGACATCGCTTAGCGCGCCGCGGGTTTCACTGAGCCACGAAGTCGGCTCTGGCTGAATCAGCTGACACTTCCGTGTGTCGCTGAAAGCAGCATGCTCTCGGCCAGCGCTGGACGAAGAGCTCGCCTCCCGCAACGAAAAAGGCCCTGCCGCAAGCGGCAGGGCCTTTCGATTCCTAAGGCTTCGATCCGATTACTCGGCGCTGTCGTCAGCGGCCTTCTTCTTGGCCGGAGCCTTCTTCTTCGGAGCAGCGGCTTCTTCGCCTTCCGTGGCTTCAGCCTTTGCAGCGGCCTTCTTCTTGGCCGGAGCCTTCTTGGCAGCCTTGCCTTCAGTCTCTTCGTCGTCAGCCGTCAGCTCTTCCTTGGAAACCGTTTTGTCGGTTACCGAGATTTCGCCGAGCAGGTGGTCGACAACCTTTTCTTCGAACAGCGGAGCGCGCAGCGAAGCAGCAGCGCCGGGGGTGTTCTTGAAGTAGTCGAGGATCTGCTTCTCCTGGCCCGGGAACTGGCGGAGCTGTTCGAACAGCGAACGCTGCAGTTCGTCGTCGCTGACCTGAACGCCGGCCTTTTCACCGATTTCCGAGAGAACGAGGCCGAGGCGAACGCGACGCTCAGCGAGCTTGCGGTATTCAGCGCGGGCTTCTTCTTCGGTGGTTTCTTCGTCAGCGAAGGTCTTGCCGGCCTGCTGCAGGTCGGTGTTGATCTGGCGCCAGATGTTTTCGAATTCGGCCTCGACGAGGCGCTCCGGCGTTTCGAACTGGTAGAGTTCGTCGAGCTGGTCGAGGATCTGACGCTTGACCTTCTGACGGGTCAGGTTGCCGTACTGGCTTTCGATCTGGCCGCGGACGATTTCCTTCAGCTTGTCAGCCGATTCGAGGCCGAGCTTGGTGGCCAGTTCGTCGTTGATTTCGATGTCCTGGGCGCCAGCCACGTCCTTGACGGTGATGTCGAAGGTGGCTTCCTTGCCAGCAAGGTTGGCAGCCGGGTATTCAGCCGGGAAAGTCACGGTGATGACCTTCTCGTCGCCAGCCTTCAGGCCAACGAGCTGCTCTTCGAAGCCCGGGATGAAACGGTTGGAACCGAGAACCAGCTCAGCGTCTTCGTCCTTGCCGCCGTCAAAGGCGACGCCGTCGACCTTGCCGAGGTAATCGATGGTGACGCGGTCGCCGTTGGCGGCCTTGCCCTTCTTCGATTCGTAGCTGCGGGCGCTTTCGGCGATCTTCAGGATCTGCTCGTTGACTTCGTCTTCAGCGATCTCGACGACTTCGCGGGTCACCTTGATGCCGCTGACGTCCTTGAGTTCGATCGCCGGGATGATTTCGTAGGCAACGGTGAACTCGAGGTCGGCCTGAGCGTTGAGGATCTTGTCGGCTTCGGCCTCGTCCTCGGTCATCGCGATTTCCGGCTGGGTGGCCGACTTTTCGCCACGGCCCGAAAGGATCTCGGTCGGCTTGTCGCGAACGATCTCGTTAACCAGGTCAGCCATGATCGACTTGCCGTAGACCTTCTTCAGATGCGCAACCGGCACCTTGCCCGGACGGAAGCCGTTGATCTTCACACGGTCCTTCACTTCGGCCAGACGCTCGTTCATCCGAGCTTCCATGTCCTTGGCCGGGATAACGACCTTGAGTTCGCGCTTCAGCCCTTGAGCGAGCGTTTCGATAACCTGCATGTTCAAACCTTCATTTCACGTTGACTGTGCTCTTCCCCTTCGAAAGGTCTGGCGAGCACGTGAGCCGATCCATTTGCCGGGAGTGGCTTTACGCAGTTCTGCAACCGTTTTGCAAGCAAAATGGCACTCCAGCCCCCCTCATCCTCGCAGAATCCGGACTTTGGGCGCGATCGCTGATCTGGTGCGGGTAGAGAGACTTGAACTCCCACGCCTTACGGCACCAGAACCTAAATCTGGCGTGTCTACCAATTTCACCATACCCGCGTTCAGACAATCGCACCGCCTGACCGTATTCCCGCAAGACCAACCAGCGGAATACCGCGGATAGAATGGGCATGCTGAAAGTTCAGGGCTTTCCCGAGCGCGGCGTCTCTATATCACTCGTTTTCGCGGGATCAAAGGGAAAATGCGGGAATTCCACGACCAAGCGGGTTGGCACGGCGTGCCTCAATAGAGAGGCTCCTCATAGACCGGGCTGCCATTGACTGCGATCTCGCGGATCTGGGCCTTTCCCTTGGCGTCCACGCGGATATTGACGGAGAGCGCCTCGGCGTTGCGCACCTCCTCCAGCGTCCGCCCCTCGCCTTCCGGCACATAGAAACGCTCGATCCCGTATTCTACATTGACGGACGAGAGCGCAGACGAGGGATAGTAGGCAAATGGCAGAGAGCGAAGGACGACGCTGTCGCCGGCAGGGCTAAGCGGCGCGAAGGACGCTTCGGTCGCCGCCCAAAAGCCGTCGAGCTGCCTTTCCAGCCGAACGTAGACCTCAGCCTCTTCCGACTGCTTCGGCGTATCGCCCTTGAACAATTCCGGCTGGAGCCTTGAAATGTCGTAGCTCAAGATCACGTAGTCGCCCCGAAGCAGATCGCGGGGATCGACAGGCACGGTCTTCAACAGCACGTCACGGCCGCTTCTGAGGATCGAGGCCCTGCTCTCGATCATATAGCCAAGTGCCGCCGTCTGTACGCCCGCAACCAGCAGGGCCGCCAGCAATGGGTTCAACCAACGGGTCTTTGCGGTGGTCATCGTGGCGCCTCCGTCCCGCGCGCATTTGCCAAGTGCCCCTCGATGCGGATGACGAGCCAGGCGATGCCGGCAACCACCAATCCGGAGATCAGGAAGAAACCGGAGGTGCCGAGCATGGAGCCGAGGGTTTCGAAGGCGAGATAGAGAAGCTCACCGGCAAAGGCGACGTAGCCGAGATAGCGCACGGCGCCGTTCTGCGCCCCGGCAAGCGCGATCCCAAGGAGGGCCACCAGCAGCGTGCCCGCCCCGGTCGCGACCTCCGTTGTCACTCCGACGGCTTCGAATTGAAGAGCGGTAAAACCGAGCAAGGCGAGCGCGAAGGAATAGAAAGCGGGTGCCGAACCGGCATCGACCGCCAGGGCGCGAAGCGGAGAGCCTGGCAGCGTCGCCGCCAGAAAGGCCACGAGGCCGAACGCCGCAAGGCCACCTGCAAAGGCAAGCGACGCGTTGTCGAGGTAAAGCCAGGCCAGCCACGACAGGACCAGCAGATAGGCGAGATGACGGGCCCGGTCGGCGGCCGTGAAGCGCACCAGCAGAACGACGATCACCGCGAGCGCCGGAACGGACCACACGCGCCAGTCCGGCGTGGCGCCGAACCCATTGTCCTGCAGCACCGTTCCGAAATAGAACCAGGCAAGCCCACCCGCAACTGCGGTCATTGCTGCTGAGCGAAATGCCAAGGCAGAGAGGACGGCGCCGGCAAACCACAGCAGCGCGGCATCGGCCGCGTCACCCGACAGGTGATACATCTGCCCGATCAGCGCGATGCCGCCCCCAAAGGCGGCCACCCCCAGAACGAGGGCCGCTGCGGCAAGCGTCGTGCGGCCGGTCTGGGTCAGCCAGGCAGCGGCGAAATGAAAGCCCCAGACCAGAGCGACGATGCCGGCCACCCGCGCAAGGCGTGGCAGCGCCTCCCAGTTGGCGGCGACAAGCAGCAGGATTGAGGCGGACAACAGGAGTGCGGCGAGAATGAGCAGGACGCGCCCTGCCCGGAACGTGGACTCGCGACCGTCATATTCGGCCAGCATTGCGCGTGCTGCATTCTCCTGCAGCAGCCCCTTGTCCATCCAGTGCTTGAAGTCTCGTTCGAGACGCGCGCGGTACATCCTGCCCCCAGCCTAGAATCCGATGCTTGAAATGGTCCGGTTCAGCTCCCAACTAATCACGTATCGGCGCGGAAACACAATCGCTCACTCGCGACTGCGCACCAAACCGATGAGGACGAACGAACGGCTTGCGCAATGCGCATATCTTCCATGCAGATATTGCACTGCACAAATCGATTTAAAGGTCCTATATTCAAATCATCAAAGGCGAACGAAGGCATGAAGCCAGACGGTCGCCAGCGGAAATGGCCAGCCGCCTCAGTTTGCTGAGAAAGGCCCGGGTAAAACCGACGGAATTCGGACGAGCGCACTCCTCCTCCCAGCGCTCTTCCGATCAGATTGGCAACACTCCTCCTCCCAGTTGCCAATCACCCCTAATGACGCTCGCTGGACCTCCTCCCCCAGCGGGCGTTATTCTTTTCAGCCCTCCTCTCCACAAAGAAGCCTGCGTCTGCGCACCTGCACAATATTCGCGCATAATTTCGCTGCGCTCGCCCCACGCCATGCACTGGATGCATAGGTGCCATTCTGGAACAGCGCTACCCTTCCACCCGCCTGCGTACTATCTTCAACTCATCGATCGGGGCGGCGCACTCCTCCTCCCAGCGCCCCTCGATTTGGATCGGCGACACTCCTCCTCCCGGTTGCCGATCAGAACAAAGCGACGCTCGCTGGATCTCCTCCCCCAGCGGGCGTTGTTTGTTTTTGGCCCCTCACATTTCGGGCAGCTTTCCAGCCACGACAACTCGATTGCGCCGCGCGTTTTAGGCGCCAGCCGCGAACACGCCATCGCGTAGAGGCTTGCACGGCCTGCATGGGTGCGATGCAGCATTGTCTCTGTAACTTCTGCTCAAAAAGATTATATTTCAGAGCATCAGATGACGGCCAGCAAGAGAGATGAGCGCTGGCACACGACCCTAGAAAGGATAGGATCATGAACCTCGCACGTTCTTTCAACAATTGGCGCAAGTATCGTCAGACCTGCAACGAACTCGGCCGTATGACCGACCGCGAACTGTCTGACCTCGGCATCGGCCGTGGCGACATCCCGTACGTTGCTCGCCAGGCGATCAAGTAATTCAGGCTGCGCGTCAAGCGCAACCGACCTCCAAGTAAGACGCCCTCCGGTTCATTCCGGGGGGCGTTTTCTTTTGTCGCAGCGAGTACGATCCAGGTGACGCCTTCGCACTTGCGAGAGGCACCGGATGCTTCGCCATCTGCGACTGCCGATGCGGCCGAACCGCGTCCATCGACAGACGCTGCGTCCTTGCTCACCATCGGCTCGTAAGTCCCTTTGAAAACAATCGCTTATCAACGGGCAATTAAGCTTTTAATCAATCATTAATCGATGCCGCCTTTTGAAGCGGTGCCCATCTATGCGGCGATGCACTGCACAAATGCATAGCAGCTGCATTTTCTTTGCACTCCACCTTCTAATTAGACAAGCGTATAAGAACCTCAACGACGCAGACAGATGGCTGTCGCGACAACCTGATTTTGAGGAAATGACCATGAACCCGATTCGTATCGCAAAAAGCTGGATCAACTACCGCCGCACCGTCAGCGAGCTCGGCAACCTGTCGAACCACGCTCTCAATGACATTGGCATCACCCGTTACGACATCCGCAACATTGCGGCCCGTTCCTTCCGTTAATCGGAACGAACGACCAGGACTCCCAAGACGGCGCCTTCAGGGCGCCGTTTTCGTTTATAGGCGTTGGAACGAAAGGCCGAGCCGTGATAGGAAGCCGGCCATGAGCAAAGACACTTCTTCCCACTCCCCCATCCACGTCATCGGCGGCGGCCTTGCCGGATCGGAAGCCGCCTGGCAGATCGCCGAAGCCGGCGTACCGGTCATCCTGCATGAGATGCGCGGCGTGCGCGGCACTGACGCGCACAAGACCGACGGCCTTGCCGAACTCGTCTGTTCCAATTCCTTCCGCTCGGATGACGCGACCAGCAACGCGGTTGGCGTGCTGCATGCGGAAATGCGCCTTGC
This sequence comes from Ensifer sp. ENS03, assembly GCF_014852035.1. Taxonomy (NCBI): domain Bacteria; kingdom Pseudomonadati; phylum Pseudomonadota; class Alphaproteobacteria; order Hyphomicrobiales; family Rhizobiaceae; genus Ensifer; species Ensifer sp. ENS03. Next base: position 157,213 of record NZ_JACVAV010000007.1, read on the forward strand.
CGGCTCGCTGATCATGAAATCCGCCGACGCCAACCAGGTGCCTGCGGGCGGTGCGCTTGCGGTCGACCGTGACGGCTTCTCCGACGCGGTCAGCGCGGCGATCGCCGCTCATCCGCTGATCACGGTGGTGCGCGAAGAAGTCACCGGTCTGCCGCCGAAAGATTGGGATCTCGCCGTCATCGCGACCGGCCCGCTGACCGCACCCGGTCTTGCCGAAGCGATCCGCGCGGAAACGGGCGCCGATGCGCTCGCCTTCTTCGACGCCATCGCGCCGATCGTCTATACCGAGACGATCGACATGGACATCTGCTGGTTTCAGTCGCGCTACGACAAGGTCGGCCCCGGCGGAACCGGCAAGGACTATATCAACTGCCCGATGACCGAGGAGCAGTACAATGCCTTCGTCGATGCGTTGATCGCCGGCGACAAGACCGGCTTCAAGGAATGGGAAGGCACGCCCTATTTCGACGGCTGCCTGCCGATCGAGGTGATGGCGGAACGCGGCCGCGAGACGCTGCGCCACGGGCCTATGAAGCCGATGGGCCTCACCAATGCCCATAACCCCACCGTCAAGCCCTATGCCGTCGTACAGCTGCGCCAGGACAATGCGCTCGGCACGCTCTACAACATGGTCGGATTCCAGACGAAGCTGAAGTATGGCGCTCAGGCCGAAGTCTTCCGCATGATTCCCGGCCTCGAGAATGCCGAATTCGCCCGTCTCGGCGGCCTGCACCGCAACACCTACATCAACTCGCCGACACTGCTCGACGGAACGCTGACGCTGAAGTCGCGGCCGGGCCTGCGCTTTGCCGGACAGATCACCGGCTGCGAAGGCTATGTCGAAAGCGCCAGCATCGGCCTGCTCGCCGGCCGCTTCGCCGCCGCCGAACGCAAAGGCGAGACTTTGGCGACCCCTCCGGCGACCACCGCCTTTGGCGCATTGCTCAACCACATCACCGGCGGCCACATCGTTTCCGAAGATGAACCGGGCAAGCGCTCGTTCCAGCCGATGAACGTCAATTTCGGCCTGTTCCCGCCACTCGATCCGGGCGCGATCACCAAGCCGGAAGGCGTCAAGCGCTTCCGTGGCAAGGAAAAGGCAGTCGCCAAGAAGCAGGCGACGGCGTCGCGCGCGCTCGCCGATTGCGCCGCCTGGCTCGGCAAGTCCGCCTGACAGGCGGACACGCATTCGTTCCACGACAAAAGGCCCGCCTGCAGCGATGCGAGCGGGCCTTTTCTTATATGGAAGAACGCGGTGAGAGCTACTCGGTCGCCTGTGCCGTATGCGGCGACTCGGCGGCGGGCTGCTCGAACTCCGATTTCGGACTGAAGCTGCCGAGCAGCCAGAGCGAAACCTCGGCCGCCTCGCCGGCGCTCTGAAACTCGAAGTCGTTGTCGAGATAAGCAAAATCGGGGAAATGCACGATGAGGCCTCGGCCGGTCTCGGAGCTATTGACCCGAACCTTTCCGGGCTGGATCACGTGGCAGACATAGTGGGTGCCGTGCGACTGGATGAAGCCCGCCTTGCCGTCATGCAGCCGCAGGAAGATTGCCGTGCGGTCCGCCGTCGAGTGCAGCGCCCGGATCGCCTCGTCTGGAAAGGCACGGCCGAACTCCACCATCGCAGAGCCGGCATCGGGATTGTCCCAGTCCCGCTCGGCGCGGGCGTTCATCCACATGTAGAATGCGCCGACCAAGATGATGACGGCGATGAGCAATAACCAAAGCATCCGCGGGCGCTCCCCTTCGCTCGGCATGACGCCGATAAAGCGCTTCTATACGCTGCGAGGCTTGCGCCAATTTGTCGTCACGGCGCGTGCGTCTGCGCCAAAGCCCCGAGCAGACCGATCAGGCCGAACCTCTGACGTATCAGAAGCGGCGGCGCCGTGCAGCACGCCACATCCACCATTGCCGTTGCCATTGGGCCGGGCGGATGGGTTTCTGCAGAAGCCCGGCGCCCGCAGCCTCCGCGCGGTTAAGGATAGGCTCGACGAGCGCAAGCGGTATGAAGGCGGGGAAATTCGACGGCGCGATCGCCGCCAGCTGCGCACGCGCCCTGGCGAGATGATCTCGCCCGAAGCCCGCGAAGGCCCGGATCGCCTGGCTGATCGCGGCGCTGTCTTCGCCGGCGATCAGCGTTTCGCGATCGAGACCGGTGGCGCGCAGCAGTTCGGCCGGCAGGTAGACCTGGCCACGGCGCAAATGCAGCGGCAACAGCATGAGGAGGCCCGCGACCGTCTGCGCGACACCGCCGTGACCGGCGACTTCGGCCGATTTCGCGGCATTCTCTGGATCAAGGACCAGGGATGAGAGCTGGATCAGCGCCGAGGCGGTCTCGCCGGCATAGCCCTCGAGCGCCGAACGGTCTTCCATCGGATCGTCGTAGAGATCGAAGATCCGGGCATCGATCATGTTCTCGAACACGGAGACCGGCAGTCTGTGCGCGCGAATACAGCCAAGGAGCGCTTCAGCGAGCGGATGCCCTTCTCCGGTCGACGCGTCGTTGCCGATGAGGTCCCGCCACCATTGCATGCGGATCTCACCGGGGATCGGCTCGTGCACGAGATCGCGGATGCGGGCGATCTCCGCACTGAAGGCATAGAGTGCGGCAAGCGCGGGCTGCTTGTCGGCCGGCGCAAGCAGGCAGGCGAGATAGCGGTCGCGGTCCGTGTCCCGCAGGTCAGCCAGAATCTGGGCAGAATTGTCGTGCACGTCGTCTTCCCCAGGCCCGATCAGACTGCGATCAGTGCGACGGCGACTGCGCGCGATTCGGCCAGCATCACATTGTAGGTGCGGACAGCGGCCCCGGTGCTCATGGGATCCGACGATATGTTGGCGGCGCGTAAAGCTGTCTTCACATCGGCCGGCAGCGGGCGAATGTCCTTGCCGGTGCCGACCAGCAGCACCTCAATGTCCTTCGCCTCATCAACGACCTTGTAGAACTTCTCGACCGTCAGCGCATCGCCCTCCGCGACGTCCCATGCATAGACGCCCGAGGGCAGCATCAGGATTGAGCCACGATGCGACATGTCTGCGAAGCGAAAGCCACCATTGCCGTAGGCATCGATGGGCGCACGTCCCGGAAAATGGGCTTCGCGAATTTCAATTCCCTTAGGCATTTCAAACAGCACCCTTTGCCGCGCCCGCCGCACCCGTATCCGCGCCGGAGGCGTTCTCGTCCCCCGGAATGTGGTCGGTGCGCTTTCTGAAGAGGATGAGGATCGGCCCGGCGATGTAAATGGACGAGATCGTTCCGACGATAACGCCAAACAGCATTGTAACACTGAAGGCGCGGATAAGGCCGCCACCGAAGAGATAAAGCGCTGTCAGTGCAAGAACGGTCGTCAGCGCTGTCAGGATGGTGCGCGACAGCGTCTGGTTGATCGACGTATCGATCAGCACCGACAACGGCATGCGCTTGTAGCGTGCAAGGTTTTCGCGGATGCGATCGTAGATGACGACCGTGTCGTTCAGCGAGTAGCCGACGATCGTCAGAACCGCGGCAATGCTGCCGAGATTGAACTCGATGCCGGTCAGCACGAGGAAACCGATCGTCAGCAGGACGTCGTGCGTCGTGGCAATGATCGCGCCGACGGCGAAGCGCCACTCGAAGCGCAGCCACACATAGAGCAGGATAGCCAGGAACGAAACAGCAAGCCCGATAGTGCCGGCGCGTGTGAGTTCGCCGGATACGACGGGGCCGACCACCTCGACGCGGCGGAAATCATACTCGTCCGAAAGTTCCGACCGGATGACGCCGGCGGCCGTCTGCTCGGCGTTGTCTCCCGCCTCCTGCGACGGTACCCGCACCAAAACGTCCTCGCCCGAGCCGAGCTGCTGCACCTGGACCTCGCCGAAATTCAGCTCGTCGAGGCGCGCGCGAAGATCGGCGACATCGACCGGTCCGCCTTTGGAATGCAGCTCGATGATCGAGCCGCCCTTGAAGTCGACGCCGAGATTGAGCCCGATGCCGGCAAGCAGCAGGACGGAGGCGAGCGACAGCGCCGCCATCAGGATGAAGACCGGGTTGCGGATCCGCATGAAGCGGATATCCAGGTCGCTGAAGCGGCCGGTCCGAATACCCTTCGGCAAGCGTTCCGACTTCCATTGGCGCAGCCAGCGCTTCACGATCAGGCGGGTGACCGTGTAAGCGGTGAAGAGCGTCGTCACGCTACCGATCGCAAGTGTAACGGCAAAGCCGCGCACCGATCCGGAGCCAAGATAAAAGAGGATGGCGCTCGCAATCAGCATCGTCAGGTTGGCATCGAAGATGCTGCTGAAGACACGCGAAAAGGCGTTGTTGATGGTGCGCCGCAGGGGCTCGGCGCCGCGAACCTCTTCACGCAGGCGCTCGTAGATCAGCACGTTCGAATCGACGGCCACGCCGATCGTCAGAATGATGCCGGCAATGCCCGGAAGGGTCAGCGTCGCGCCCGAAAGGGAAAGCGCCGCGATAATCAGGACAATGTTCAGGGCGAGCGCAATGACCGCAAAGACGCCGAAGACGCCGTAGAAAAAGATCATCGATGCGGCGACTGCGACAGCCGCAACCAGACCCGCCTTCAGGCCGTCTGCGATGGCGTCGCCACCGACGCCGGGGCCGACCGTTCGCTCTTCGACGAAGGTCAGGGGCGTCGCGAGCGGCCCTGTGCGCACGAGAGCGGCAAGGTCGGTCGCACCTTCGGTCGGCAGGTCTGCGGAGATGCGCAAGGTGTCGCCGTTTACAGCCTCCGACAGCTTGAGCGTCGCGATGACCTGTCCATCGAGAACGATCGCTGCATCCTTTGGCGGCTGCTGCGCCGCAAGGGCGGCAACACGCTGCTGCGAAGCGGTATCGATCTTGATGGCGACCGCCGCGCTTTCGCCGGAAGCATCAGGTTCCGGCTGGGCTGCAACAAAATTCGCCGCTGCAAGCAGCGGTGCCTTTTCGACGAGATAGGGCACTGGCGGGTCGTCGAAGGAATAGAGGACTTCCGTGCCGGACGGAGGCTGGCCCTCCACGGCGCGTTGCACGGGCACGGAGGTATCCAGCATCCGCAGGGCCAGGTTGGCCCTTTGGCTGAGCAGATCCTTCAACCGCTGCGGATCGCCGAGGCCAGGCACCTGCACGATCAGCCGGTCATCGCCACGGCGCTGGATCAGCGGCTCGATGGCGCCAACTTCGGCGACGCGGCGGCGCACGACGTCGATGGACTGCGCCACGGCCAGCGAGAGCCGGTAGTCGATGCCTTCGTCCGTGAGGCGCAGGCGAACCAGTTCATCCGGTTCTGCACTGTCGAACACGACCTCGGAAATCGGCTCGGAGCCGAAACCACCGATATCGACGGGCGCCGTCAGCGGCCTCAGCCGCTCGCGAGCGGCTGAGAGTTGCGACCGGTCGCGAACGCGGAAGGCGATCGACTGGCCTTCGCCGGAAAGGCCGATATAGGCGATGTCGGCATCGCGCAGCGATTTGCCGACCTCGTTGGCGATCGTCTCGAGCCGTTCAGCGACGATGTCGCTGCGCGCCGCCCGCAGCATGAAATGGGAGCCACCCTGGAGATCGAGCCCGAGCGCCACCTGGCGATGGGGCAGCCAAGACGGAAGTTCGGCTGCCTCTTCCCGGCTTAGAACGTTCGGCAGCGCAAAGGCGATGCCGGCAAGTGCCACCAACCAGACGAGGATACGTTTCAACGGCGGTAATCTGCGCATGCCTCAAACGCTCCAGTTGCTCGGCTGGTGGTGGCTGTTCCTGCCTTATTCCTTGACAGGCTCGCCCTTGACGCGAACTTCCGACACGCCGCTGCGGACGACGCGGATCTTCACGCCATCGGCGATTTCGACTTCGAGTTCGCTGTCGTCAACGACCTTGGTGACCTTGCCGACGATGCCGCCACCGGTCACGACCTGGTCACCGCGACGGATGTTCTTCAGGAGTTCCTCGCGGCGCTTCATCTGAGCGCGCTGCGGACGGATGATCAGGAAATACATAACGACGAAAATCAGCAGGAACGGCAGGATGGACATGAGAATGTCCGCGCCGCCGGCGGAAGGGGCGCCGGCAGTCTGCGCAAAAGCTTCGGTAATGAACATCGATCACTCCTTGAGTTCAAATATCGGCGGTTCCTCCGCGCCAAATCGGCCGGAATATAGGGACGCCCCGCCGCTCTGCAAAGCCGCGGGCACCCGTACCCGTTCCTGTGCCTCTGACACAATTTACACAAGAGGAGAACCCCTCGCGCGGGCCTCGGTGACCTTTTCCAGCGTAAACCTGCGTGCTACCGGGTTTCTGGTGGGACCTGGCCGCGACGCGGTTACGGTAAACACCAGGGCCACGCCGCCTCGAATCATGACGGCACGGCCAAACACCTGATTCAGCGAGTGGAGAGAGACATATGCCGGAAGCCAAGATCGACGTTCTCATCAGGGAAATGCAGAAGCTTTCCGCGGCGATCGAGCGCATGGCCGGACCCGCCGCTGCAGCCAACGACTGGACCGCTGCCGAGTGCTTCGTCTGGGCCCCGGCGACACACCATCTGCAGCCGGTCGCCAAGCCGAACCGCATCGAACTGTCCCTGATCACCGGGGTCGACCATGTCCGTGACATCCTGCTCGACAACACGCTGCGTTTTGCCGAGGGCTACACGGCCAATAACGTGCTTCTCTGGGGCGCACGCGGCATGGGCAAATCCTCGCTGGTAAAATCGGTTCATGCGCAGGTTGCGCGCGACACCGGTGTTGCGGTCAAGCTGGTCGAGGTGCATCGCGAGGATATTGCCACGCTTCCGGCGCTGATGGACATTCTGAAGTCGGCACCGGTCCCGGTTATCGTCTTCTGCGATGATCTGTCCTTCGATCACGACGATACGTCCTACAAGTCGCTGAAGGCCGTGCTCGACGGCGGCGTCGAGGGACGCCCTTCCAACGTGCTCCTTTACGCCACCTCGAACCGGCGCCACCTGCTGCCGCGGCATATGATGGAGAACGAGCAGTCGACCGCGATCAACCCGTCGGAAGCGGTCGAGGAGAAGGTTTCGCTGTCCGACCGTTTCGGCCTGTGGCTCGGCTTCCACAAGTGCAGCCAGGACGACTATCTGGCGATGATCGACGGCTATGCCGCGCACTATGGCTTCAAGCTCGATCGCGACACCTTGCACGCCGAAGCGCTGGAATGGGCAACGACCCGTGGAGCAAGGTCCGGCCGCGTCGCCTGGCAATTCATCCAGGATCTCGCCGGCCGCCTGCGCCACAGGCTCGACGGGTAACCGGGCGCGTCGCGAACCGCACGCCTTGCCGACATCCTGAAATAGAAAGCACCGCCTGCCCGAGAGGGCAAGCGGTGCAAACATCGGATCCGGATCGGCTTTGCGACCGATCGAGACTATTCGAGGAAGGTCGCCGGGTTTACCGCGGTGGCGTTCTTGCGCACCTCGAAGTGAACCTGCGGCTGGCTTGCCCGGCCGGTCATGCCCGAAGCAGCGAGCGTCTGGCCGCGCTGAACCTTCTGGCCGCGCTGAACCTTGAGTTCGGAAGCGTTACCATAAACCGTGACCGTGCCGTCGTCGTGGCGCACCAGGACGGCGTTGCCGAGTTCCTTCAGGCTGCTGCCCGAATAAATAACAACACCGTTTTCAGCCGCCTTGATCGGCGTGCCCTCGGGCACCGAGATGTTGATACCGTCGTTGCGGTTGCCGTCGACATTGGCGCCGTAGCCGGCGACGACTGCGCCGCGCACAGGCCAGCGGTACTTGCTGATGCCGGTCGACTTCGGAGAATCGTCGTCGATATCCGTCGTCTTGCTGGCGACTTCGCTGACGCTCTGCTTGGCAACCGGCGCCTGGTATTCAGCCGGCTTGTTCTTGTCGAGCGAGGCAACCTGCGGCTGCCCGGCCTTCTTGGGAACCGAGGCCGTCTTGAGCTGATCCGGAGCGGCACCATTTGCGCCCGGCAGTTGCAACGTCTGGCCGACGCGGATCGATTCGGCCGTCAGGCCGTTTGCCTGCTTGAGGGCGCCAACGGATACGCCCGTCGTCTTGGCGATACGGTTGAGCGAGTCGCCCGGCTTGACGGTGTAGGATCCACCGCCGGCGCCCTCGCCGTTCGTTGCCGGCTTGCCTGCAACGACGTCAGACTTGCCTTCACCCTTTTCGCGGGACTGGGCCGAACCCGGCAGGATCGCAACGTCGCGCTGGTTGACCGGCAGCGGCGACGGCTGGCGGCTGTTGCCATCGAGATCGGCGATCGAGTTCGTGGCTGCCGCCTTGGCAGCGCTGCCTGCGACGCCGAAGGTCGGGATGACGAGACGCTGACCGGTCTCGACCTGCGCTGCGGACTGCAGACCGTTGGCCTTCAGGATTTCCTTTTCCGGGACACCAAAACGCTTGGAGAGAACCGCGACATTGTCGCCCGGGCGAACCATGATCGTCGGAGCGTTCTGCGTCGTCCAGCCGCTCTTGCTTGCAGTTTCCTTGACCGTTGCGGGAAGCGTCTGCTGCGTGGCGAGTGCGGCCTGCTGGCGTGCTGCCGGGAACGGCTGGGCTTCGGCGCGCTGGTTTCCAGCAGCGCTCGGGTCAGCCAGAGTGGTGCGCTGAACGGAGATCGGGGTCGAGGCGACGCGGGCGTTGGATACGGGCGTGGAGGCCGTGTTTACCGGATCGTAGGCACCCTGCCCGGCTGCCGCGGGATAGGGCTGACCGAGGGCTGAACCACGGTTATCAACCGGCGTTGCCGCCATCTGACCCACGGACACATCGCCGCGCGGAACCGGCGTTGCGTCTCGGGGGATGGAATTTGTGGTGATATTGTCGGACCGGGAGAACAGGCCGTCAAACCGGCTTGCATCCGAACTGCAGCCTGTTGCGACGCCTGCCAGCAGGACCGCCACGCAAAGGCGGATCGTCGACTTTCCAACCCCGGGAGATACAAACTTACGCATGACGCTTACCCACTCCGAACGCAACTCGATGTGGATTGATTAAAGCGTATTAGAGTTACCGCGTGGTTAAGGTAGAGCCCACCAAAGGACTAATTTGACCAAATGCTAACCATAGGTCGACCGTCGCCCGTGAAGCGCATGCTAGAGGCAGCGTCACAGCTGCCGCCCGGGCACGATGAGCCTAGCGCTAGATCAGTTCGGAATAGAGGCGCTCGATCTCGGACACGGATCGCCGCTCCGTCTGGTCCTCTTCGTAGCTGATGCTCGTCAGGTCCCAGGCAAAAATCTGGCGACCGGCCGGCTGCGCCAGGGTTTCGGACTGCGCCGTCTTGTCTTCGTCGAGCAGGACGCTCACCAAAGTCTGGAACGCCGCGTCTCCGTCCGCACCGCTTGCTTCTTCATATTCGAGCGACCGCAGACCGGCCACCGCCGCCTCGCGTGTCCCGAAATAGCGCAAACTGTTCTGGTCCTCCGGACGAAGGCCGTCGTAGTAGTCGATGAAGTTCTTGTAATAGGCCTGGTGATCGCCGGAATCGAGAAACTTGCCGAAGGCCTGGTACTCGCGCGAGGCCAGTTGCGGCGACAGGCGGTTGTTCCATTCCTCGCGGGTGAGCGCCGGCTGGCCGTCGGATCCCTTCTTCGTCTGGCCTAGATAAAGCAGGGCATCGGCCGAAAGCGAGATGCGTGGCGTCGGATCAAAGAAGGTCGCGGCAAGCGCCTGCGCCGCCTGCTCATCCTTGCCTGCGGAATTCGTCTGGCCGGCATTGCGCCCGGCAAGATTGTTCAGCCCGTCGCCGGATGCTGCCGCCGTCAACCTGTTCGCGATCTGCATGTGCCGTCTCCGTACCTCGCGACCGGTGTCCGCCGACGTCGCAAGGCAAGCGACGACTCGCAGGCGGAACCCTGTCCGTGCACGGCAGGCGTATGGCGCGAAGCTTGCGCGAGACTGGAGAAAGTTAAGGGGTCGTTAATAGTCGACGCCGGCGCGACCGGCGCTCCTCACCCGCGCGGACGGGAATTCAATATTTAGAGAAACGACGCCAGCTGCTGCACGATCGGAAGGTAAGGCGCGTCGAACAGATCCTCGCGATCGAAGCGGCTGCCCGTGCGGCTGACGCGCACGACCCGGCAATGGGTCTCGCTCATCATGATCGGAACCAGCAGGGTGCCACCCGAAACGAGGTGATCCGAAAACATGCGCGGCAGACTGTTGAAGGCGGCCGTGATCAGGATCCGGTCGAAGGTGCCCTCACCCGGCACGCCGGCGCTGCCGTCGGCATGCCGGACGATGACATTGCGAACACCCGTTTTTTCGAGGTTCTTCTGGGCGATGCCGACGAGCGTCTGATAGCGGTCGATCGTCAGCACCCGCTCGGCAACGCGTCCCATGACCGCGGCGGTGAAGCCGCTGCCGGTGCCGACTTCGAGAACACGCTGGCCGGATTTCAGATTGAGACTGTGCAGCAGACGGACCGCAAAGTCGTATCCCTCCATGAACGAACCGCAATCGAGCGGGATCGTCCGCTGCGAATGGGCTTCGGCCTGGTACTGCGGCGGCGCGAAATGGCTTCGCGGCGTCTGCTCAACCGCCTTCAACAGATCATGGTTGGTGATGCCTTCGGCGCGCAGACGCAGCACCATCTTGGCAAAGCCTTCCTGTTCGGTCACCCGCGCACTCAAGCAACGGCTCCCTCGTTGAGCGCCCGCGCCAGGCGATCCTGGACACTGTAGTCGGTAAGGTCGAGTTTGAGCGGCGTGACCGAGATCATGTTTTCGCGCAGGGCGTGAATGTCGGTTCCGGCGCGGAAATCGCCGAAGCGTTCGCCGAAACGCAGCCAGAAATAGGGAAAGCCGCGGCCATCGGTTCGCTCGTCGATCGACAGGCCGAAGTCGAGCTTGCCTTGCGACGTCACCTCCGTACCGGCAATAGCGTCCGCCGAGCAATTGGGGAAGTTGACGTTGAGCAGCGTGCCGTCAGGCAGATCCACCTTCATCAGCTTGCGGACCAAGGCCGGCGCGTGCGTTTCGACGACATCCCACGGAACGGTCTTTCCGACGGCGTGATTGTAGGCCTGGCTCAGCGCGATCGAGCGGATGCCCTGCAACGTTCCTTCGATGGCGCCGGCGACGGTACCGGAATAGGTCACGTCGTCGGCCATGTTGGCGCCGATGTTGACGCCGGACAGCACGAGATCGGGCTTGCGATCGAGCACCTTGCGGACGGCCATGATGACGCAATCGGTCGGCGTGCCGCGAAGTGCGAAGCGCTTTTCCGCGATCTGTCGCAGCCGCAATGGCTCCGACAGGGTCAGCGAATGGGCAAGGCCGCTCTGGTCCGCTTCGGGCGCAACGACCCACACATCGTCCGAAATCGTCCGGGCGACGCGTTCAAGTACCGACAGGCCCTCGGCGTGAATGCCGTCATCGTTTGTCAGCAGGATCCGCATGATGCCGCACTCCCCTCGACGTTCGCTCAGGCTACCTTTTCGATGCGCGTCTGGCCGCCCATGTAGGGAACCAGCACCTCCGGCACCGATATCGAACCATCGTCATTCAGATAGTTCTCGATGACGGCGATGAGCGCGCGGCCGACGGCAACGCCCGAACCGTTCAGCGTGTGAACGAAGCGGGTTCCCTTGTCTTCCTTGGTGCGGTAGCGGGCGTTCATGCGGCGCGCCTGGAAATCGCCGCAGACCGAGCAAGACGAAATCTCGCGGAACGTATCCTGTCCCGGCAGCCAGACCTCGAGGTCGTAGGTCTTGCGGGCGCCAAAGCCCATGTCGCCGGTGCAAAGGGTCATGACGCGGTAATGCAGGCCGAGGCGCTTCAGCACCTCCTCGGCGCAGGCGGTCATGCGCTCGTGTTCGGCAACGGACGTTTCGGCATCGGTGATCGAGACCAGTTCCACCTTGTTGAACTGGTGCTGGCGCAGCATGCCGCGGGTATCGCGACCGGCAGAACCAGCTTCCGAGCGGAAGGACGGCGTGAGCGCGGTGAAACGCAGCGGCAGCTTTTCGCCTTCCAGGATCTGATCCCGGACGATGTTGGTGAGCGGCACTTCCGCCGTCGGGATCAGCCAACGGCCATCCGTGGTACGGAAGAGGTCTTCGGCGAACTTCGGCAACTGGCCCGTGCCATACATCGCATCGTCGCGCACCAGAAGCGGCGGTTGCACTTCGGTGTAGCCATGTTCCTGGGTGTGCAGGTCGAGCATGAACTGGCCGAGCGCGCGCTCGAGCCGCGCCAATTGGCCCTTCAGGATTGTGAAGCGCGAACCGGAAATGCGGGCCGCACCCTCGAAATCCATCAGCCCGAGCGCTTCGCCGATTTCGAAGTGCTCGCGCGGCTGGTGGTTCCAGGTGGGCTTCTTGCCAACCACGCTCTTGACGACGTTGCCGGTCTCGTCGACACCGACGGGTACATCGTCCAGCGGGATGTTCGGAATGCGCGACAGAGCGTCGTTGAGCTCGGCCTCGATTTTGCGGCTGTCCTCTTCGAGCGCCGGCATGGCGTTCTTCAGGTCGGCAACCTCGGCCTTCAGCTTATCGGCGAGCTCGGCATTCTTCTGCGCCATGGCCGCGCCGATATCCTTCGAGGCCGCATTGCGGCGCGACTGCATGTCCTGCAACGCCTGAAGGTTCGTACGGCGGCGTTCGTCGAGCGCGATCAGAGATGCCGACAAAGGCTCCGCGCCCCGCTTCGCCAGGGCGGCGTCCAGCATCTCGGCATTCTCACGGATCCATTTGATATCAAGCATTTTCGTTCCACGCGTTGGTCAGATCACGGCGCGAAATCTCGAATGCTCAGCCCTTGGCGGGGCCGACCTCTCCGGAAGATCCTTCCTGCGACTCGGCAGCCTCGCTCTTGAGCGCGTCCGCTGCCCGCTGCCTTTCGACGAGTCGCGCCGTATAGATCGAAATTTCGTAGAGAAGGATGGCTGGCAGCGCAAGGCCGATCTGGGAAATCGGGTCCGGCGGCGTGAGCACGGCCGCGACAACGAAGGCGATCACGATCGCGTATTTGCGCTTCTCGGCAAGACCCTGCGAGCTCACGAAGCCGACGCGGGCAAGAAGCGTGGTGATGACCGGGAGCTGGAAGACAAGGCCGAAGGCGAAGACCAGCGACATGATCAGGCTGAGATACTCCGAGACCTTCGGCAGGAGCTGAATGGCCACCTGCCCTTCGCCACCGCCCTGCTCCATGGCCAGGAAGAACCACATCACCATCGGGGTGAAGAAGAAATAGACAAGCGCGCCGCCAAGCAGAAACAGGAGCGGTGACGCGACCAGGAACGGCAGAAACGCCGCGCGCTCGTTCTTATAGAGCCCCGGTGCAACGAACTTGTAGATCTGTGCCGCGATTACAGGAAAGGCGATGACCAGCGCACCAAACATCGCCACCTTAATCTGGGTGAAGAAGAACTCCTGCGGCGCCGTATAGATGAGCTCGACATTGCGATGGTTGAGGCCCGCCCAGCTCACGGCCCATTTGAACGGCAGCACCAGAAGGTTGAACAGGCCCTTGGCGAAGTAGAAGCAGACGAGGAACGCAGCGAAGAACGCGCCGATGGCCCACATCAGGCGCTTGCGCAATTCGATCAGATGCTCGATCAGCGGCTGCGGCCGGTCCTCGATATCGCCGCTCATGCTTCACCTTTCTTGCGCGCGCTGGTGCGCGGCTTTGACGTCTTGGCAGCAGGCTCTGCCACTGTCGGCGTCACTTTTTTCTTTTCAGCGGCCGGCTTCGCGGGCGCCTTGGCAGCAGACTTTGCCGTGGCCGACTTGGATGCAGCTGTTGCCGTCTTGGGCGCTGCCGTTGTCGACTTGGGCGCGGCCTTCTTTACAGCCGGCGTCGCATCGGCCTTCGTCCTGGTCGCACGCTTCGGCTTTTCTGCCGGGACGGATGCGACCTCTGCGCGCTCGATCTGGCGATTGGCCGAACCGGTTGCCGCAGCGGCAACCGCATCTGCGGGCTTGCCTTCGACCGCGGCCGGCGCAACGGCCGGTTCGACGGCGGAAACCGTATCGACGGTGTTCGGTGTCGCAGGCTGGTCGGGTGTGGCCGCCTTCTGCAGGTCCGCCTTGATATCGTTGCCCATCTGGCGCAGCGGATTGATTGCATCGCGCAACGCATTGGCCGGATTGAGACTTTGCGCGTCGCTGATGGTCTTTCGAACCTCGTCAAGGTCCGCTTCGCGCAGCGCTTCATCGAACTGCTGACGGAATTCCGATGCCATGCCGCGCATCTTCGAGGTCATGCGGCCGAAAGCCCGCAACATTGGCGGAAGGTCTTTCGGCCCGACAACCACGATCAGAACGATTGCGATGACGACGAGCTCGGTCCAGCCGATATCAAGCATGCGATATGTCCTGCAAACCCTTGATGCCGCCAGCCCGGTATGGACACCGGACAGGCTTCACCGACACCAGACTGTTAGCGAACTTCGTCAGACTTGTGGTCAACGGTCTTGCTGTCGAGCGTCTTGTCGGTAGCAGCCGCCTCATCGTCGGACATGCCCTTCTTGAAACTCTTGATGCCCTTAGCAACGTCACCCATCAGTTCGGGGATCTTACCGCGACCGAACAAGAGCAGCACCACGACCAGAACGATCAGCCAGTGCCAAATGCTTAACGAACCCATGCTCTTACTCCTCTGAGCCTTCCCCGATTTAGGCTCTATCACATGTCAATATTCAGGCGTGCCTCAAGCACGCGTCTCGTTGTGACAGAACCTAAGATGCCGAACTGCTTTTTTCAAACAGTAATATATCCCGCTCGTTAACTGAAAGCATTACATCACGCAATCCATGCGGCAATCGGTCCGCCCTGATGCGCGCCCGAACCACCTCTTCACAACGCGGCACGGCGAGCTCCAGAAGCTCGACCACGCCGATGAAGCGACGGGAGAGAATGCGGGCGGGAATGTCGCCATCCTCTTCGCCGACGCGCACTCCAGACAACCTGACGGCCACCGAGAGGCGCTTACCTTCCGGATGGGGGCCGGCTGCAACGCTTCCGACCGGCGTTTCGACGCGGCCGTCACGAACCTGCGCATCGAAGACGTTGATCTCCGAGAAGAAGCCGGCGGCAAAAAGATCCCTCGGCTCGCGGTAGAGTTCGTCGGCCGTTCCGACCTGAACGAGGCGCCCGTCCTTCAGGAGCGCGATGCGATCCGCCATGCGCATCGCCTCTTCGGCGTCATGCGTGACGACGATAGCCGTTGCCCGCGTTTCCCTGAGGATCGCCAGCGTATCGGCACGGATCGAATCCTTCAGGCGCGAGTCGAGGCCGGAAAATGGCTCGTCCATGAGCAGCACCGCCGGGCGCGGCGCGAGCGCGCGGGCAAGCGCTACGCGCTGCTGCTCGCCGCCGGAAAGCACGTGCGGATACAGATCGGCATAGTGCGACAGGCCGACACGCTCGAGCGCCGCATCCGCCTGGATCAGGCCTTCCTTCTTGGGGATCGCCGTCAGACCGAAGCGGACGTTGTCGCGGATCGTCATGTGCGGGAAAAGCGCAAAGTCCTGAAACATCAGCCCGACGCCACGCTTTTCCGGCGGCAGGAAGACTGAGGGGCCGGAAATTTCCTGGCCATTGAGCATCAGACGCCCAGCGCTCTGCCTCTCGATACCCGCGGCGATGCGCAGCAGGGTCGTCTTGCCGGATCCCGAAGGCCCGAGCAGGCAAAGGACCTCGCCGGCCTTTGCCGCCAGGCTGACGCCCTTGATCGTTTCCTTGGCGTGATAGCTGTGGTGAATATCTTCGAAGGTCAGGCTCGCCGCGAAGGAGACGCCCGCTGTCCGTCGCGTGGTCATGACGGGAGCGTCCTGCGGATCTGAAACCATGCTCTTGCATTCCTTGACACCAGTGGCGCAGGGTCAGCGAGCCCCGACGCCATGGAAAGCCGATATCTATAATCAGGTTTTTCTAATCGGCTTCTTCGCCCTTCGGTGTCAAGAGCCCCAGTTCCTCCAGGTCGAGCTGGGTGATCGGATCCTCGTTCTCGGCCAGTTCGTCGTCGCCGGTCGGAACGGGGATGTTGAGGTTCGAAGGCACGCGGCCGGAGAGCAGCCCGGCGCCCTTCAATTCCTCGATGCCCGGCAGGTCGCGCAGTTCCTCAAGCCCGAAGTGATCGAGGAAGTCGCGCGTCGTGCCGAAGGTCACCGGACGCCCCGGTGTGCGCCGGCGCCCGCGGAACCGGACCCAGCCCGCCTCCATCAACACGTCGAGCGTACCCTTCGAGGTCTGCACGCCGCGGATATCCTCGATCTCGGCGCGCGTAACCGGCTGATGGTAGGCGATGATCGACAGAACCTCGAGGGCTGCCCTTGAAAGCTTGCGGACCTCCTGTTCGTCGGTCTGAACGACGAAAGAGAGATCGGCGGCCGTGCGGAAGGCCCAATGGTCGGCCACCTGAACGAGGTTGACGCCGCGTGTCGCGTAAACGGCTTTAAGCCGCAGCATGATCGTGCGGACATCGGCGCCACGCGGCAACCGGCTCTCGATATAGGCCTCGGACACCGGCTGCGCCGAAGCGAACACCAGGGCTTCGGCGATCCGCTCGGCTTCCTGCTCCAGCCGGGGGTCGAGGGATGCCGTTTCGATCTCGTCCTCCTCGTCGGGAACGCCAGGCAGGTACTTCTGGGCTTCAGCCACGGGCTGCCTCCATCTCGGCGAGAGTCTCCGCATCGATCGGATTTGGTCCGCGCCGAAGATAGATCGGCGCGAAGGCCTCCTCTTGGCGGATCTCCAGGCGGCCCTCACGAACCATTTCGAGCGACGCGGCAAAGGAGCTGGCGATTGCCGTCGCTCTCTCCTTCGGCGTCGTCATGTAGCGCACGAGAAAATGATCGAGCGCAGTCCAGTCGTCGAGACCACCGATCATGCGGGCCAGGATCAGCCGCGCATCGGACAGCGACCAGACGTGGCGCTTCTCGATTGTCACCTGGGTGATGGCCTGTCGTTGGCGCAGGCCCGCATAGGCGCTCAGCAGATCGTAGAGCGAAGCGTCGAAACCGGATTTCCTCTCGGTGACGATATGCTCCGGTGCGCCTCGGACGAAAACGTCCCGGCCGAGCCGGTTTCGGTTGATGAGCCGCGTCGCCGCCTCGCGCATCGCTTCCAGCCGCTTGAGCCGGAAGGCCAGCGCCGAGGCCATCTCCTCGCCGGTAGGACCGTCATCCTTCGCCTGCTGCGGGATCAGCAGCCGCGACTTCAGATAGGCGAGCCACGCCGCCATGACGAGGTAATCGGCCGCAAGCTCGATGCGGATGCTGCGCGCGCGTTCGATAAAGGCGATGTACTGTTCGGCGAGCGCCAGGACGGAAATGCGCGAAAGGTCGACGCGTTGGCTTCGGGCGAGATGCAGCAGCAGGTCGAGCGGACCTTCGAAGCCGGCGATGTCGACCACCAGCGCTTCCTCATGCAGTCCGCGCTCGGCAGTCTCGTCCTGCCACAAGGGCTCCATCGGCGCCTTCGACGCAGGCTTGCCTTGTCTTTCGCCCGCATTGCTCACTGGCAGCCCGATCCTTTCCTTCAGTCTCTGTTTGCCGTCAGCCTCAGTTTGCCTCAGACGGTTGCAAACAGGGCATTGAACTCCGCCCGCAGATCGACTTCGCTCGCATCGTCAGGCGCCCGGAACGCGGCTTCGGCGGCCCGCGCCCGGCGCAAGCTTTCGCCGGCCAGAACCGGGACGACATCCGCGACGGCCTTCATTTCCTCCATTATGCCATGACAATGCAAGACCAGATCAAGTCCCGCGGCAATGATGTTGCGCGCGCGGGTCGTCATGTCGCCGGCAAGCGCGTTCATCGACACGTCATCCGACATCAGCAGGCCGTCGAAACCGATATGGCCGCGAATGATCTCGCGCACGACCTTCGCAGAGGTGGTCGCCGGATTGTCCGGATCGATCGTGGTGAACACCATGTGCGCCGACATCGCCATCACCTCGTCCTTCATCGCAACGAAGGGCAGGAAGTCGCTCGCAGCAAGCTCATCGAATGTGGCGCTGACGACAGGCAGGTTGTGGTGCGAGTCGACGAAGGTGCGTCCGTGGCCCGGCATATGCTTCATTACAGGCAGCATGCCGCCGGCCTTCAGTCCCTCGCCCATCGCACGGCCGATTGCCGTGACGGTCTCGGGATCGTGCCCATAGGCGCGATTGCCGATGACGTCGTGGCTGCCGGGCACGGGCACGTCGAGCACAGGCAGGCAATCGACGGTGATGCCGAAGCGCATCAGGTCAAAGGCATGCAGGCGTCCCATCAGCCAGGCGGCGCGCAGACCGAGCTTCGCGTCGCGGCGGTAGATTTCGCCGATCGCCGCGCCATTCGGATACTGCTGAACGAGCGGTGGGCGGATGCGTTGAACGCGTCCGCCTTCCTGGTCGATGAGCACGGGCGCATTGGGATTGCCGATGCTGTCGCGAAGGGCTGCCACCAGATCCGAGATCTGCTGCTCCTCGCCAATGTTGCGACCGAACAGAATGAAGCCCCAGGGGCGTTCTCCTGCAAAGAAATCGCGCTCGTCGCTCGTGAGGGAAAGGCCCTTGCAGCCGGAGATAAATGCTTTTGATTCGCTCATCCCAAAAGCATAGAGCGCGGGCTGCCCGGCGCGAAGCCACAAAGACAGCGCACCCCCACTCATGCACAAGGTCATGGGCATCGGAAGCCCGAAAACGCGAAGGGCGCGGCCTCCTCGGCCGCGCCCTTCGTCAACTCGATCATTATGCCCGTTTACTTGGTAACCAGGCAGCTTCCGCCGGCGCCCTTGTACTTGGAGCAAAGGGCATTGGCCTCGTCCTTCGAACCGGCCGGGATGCGGACGCGGTAGTAGGTACCCTTGCCGGCGATCTCCGCCTTGCGGATGTCGACGCCGCGGCCGCCGATGACGCTTCCGAACTTGCTCGAAAGGCTGTTGTAGGACTTCTGCGCCTCGGCTTCCGACGGCAGAGATGCGACCTGGATGAAGTAGCCACCGGCCGGAACCGATGCCGTGGCAACCTGCTGCGCGGGCTGGGTCTCAGCCGGGAGAGCGGCCTGCTCTTCCGCCGGACGGGCGATTTCGGCAGGCTGTGCGGCCGGACGGGTCTGCGGCGTCGGCGCCTTGTCGCCACCGGCAGAAGCCGTCGTCGTGACGCTGCGCACCGGAACCTGTTCGATGTTGGCGTTACCCGTTGCGGCAAGCGCAACCTGGTCGGTGTTGGCCGCAGCCTGGCCTGCAGCAGCGACTTCGTTCGAAGGCGTTGCGGGCAGCGGCTGGGTCGTGCCGGCGACATCGGTCGCCGGTGCTGCAACCGGCTCCTCTCGAGCGACCAGCGTTCCATCCGGCTTGACGATCATCGTGCGCACCTTCCTCGGTGCGACGGCCGGCGTCTTGTCTTCTTCCTGGGCAGCGGTCTCGCCGTTGGCGCCATCCGGCAGCAGGCGATCGCCGTCCTCTTCGTTTGGCAGTGCCGTCTGCAGAGTTTCGGCCTCGTTGCTGCCTTCGAGCGGCAGGGTCTCCGGCGTCAGCGTCCTTTGGACGACATCCATCGGCTCCTCGGTCGAAGAGACCAGGGCTTCCTGCTGCGGGGCACCAGCCTGAGCACCGGCAACGCGGTCATAAACCGCCTTGTCCTGGTTCGGCACGGTCTTGCCGCCCTTTTCCTCGGGCACGACCTTGACCGGGGCCTTGTCGGCCAGAATGATCTTCGGGCCTTCGGCCGAGCTGACCGCGCCGCTACCGCCCATCCAGGCGTAGACGGCAGCGCCACCAAGGATGATGACGCCGGCAACGCTTGCTGCCAGCAGCATCGTGCGCTGCGAGCGACGGCCGGTGCCATATTCGCGGTATTCGCCGGCATCCTGCTGGGTCTGCGCCGCTGAAAGCCGTTCGGCATCGCGGGCAACCGCCGGACGCTCGACGATCGAGCGGCGGAAGTCTTCTTCCATCGCCTTTTCAAACTCGTCGAAATCGTCAAGCGAACCCTGACCGAAGGTCGGAGCAGCGGCAGCGGCCGGTGCCGGACGGGCCGGCTCCACCTTTTCGACGGCCGCCGGACGGCTTTCCTTGACCGGAGCCGGCGTTCCGAAGAGCTGGGCCATTTCCGCGTCGATGTCGAGATCGTAGTCGGCCGGATAAGCGACCGGCTTCTCGGTCTCGATAACCGGCAGCTGCGGCACGTCCATATCCGCGATCGGGGCGACGCCGTTCTCGGCTTCGGCAATCATCGACGGATCGAAGGGCAGCGTGCTCTCGGGCTGTGCTTCCTGGCGCTCGACCGGCGCGGGAGCGACGTAAGGCTCGACGAACCGCTCCGGCTCGCGCTGCGGAACGGCCGCCTGCGCGACCGGTTGCACCGGTGCTTGCGGTACGACGGCAGCAACGACCGGCTCATCTACGGTGACGTCTGCGAAGTCGAGCTTCAGCGCCTCGTCGGAGAGCTCCATTTCGAAGTTCTCGATGTCGAAGCTCGGCTCGTGCTCCGGCTGCGCAATTGGCTTGGCCACCTCGACCAAGGGTTCCGCGACCTGAACGGGAGCAGCAGCCACTGCCGCAACCGGCGCTGCAACAGCGGCCACCGGTGCTGCGACCGACGATACCAACGGGCCGGCAAAGGCACGCTGCTGGCTGGCGCCCGAGGCGGACGCAACCGGCGTCGCACGGCTGAAGGTGGGCGTAAAGGGATAAGGGCTCTTCTTTATCGGAGCGGCAGTGGCAACCGCTGGCGTGACCACCGGCGCCACGACGGGCTGTGTTTCCACATGGAGAGCCGGATGCGACTGGACCGCAGCGGCAACCATCGCTGAGACCGGCGGAACCGGGAACCGTTCGATGTCCGCCAGAAGATCGTCGCGGCCAGCATCCTGCTCGACGACTGCCTGAGCTGCGACCACGTCTTCCTGATAGGGAGGCTCAATTTCGCGCTCTTCGGCCGCGACATCGAAGCGCGGCTGTTCATAGGCCGAAAATGCATCCGCCACCGGAGCCGGCTCGGCCCAGACCGGAGCGGCTTCGACGGCCGGCGCCTGCCATGCATCGACGAACTGATCATGCGGATCGATATCCTGCGGTTCGACGTGCGCCGCAACCTCGGCAACGTCGTCCGACAACAGATCGGCTTCGCCAAGCGACAACTCGAGTTCGCGCTCAAGGTCAAACGCCGGCTCGTCGACGACGGCCTCGGCGTTGCCGTCTTCGGCAACCTGCGGCGCCACGGAGAAGGCGTGAACCTCGGCATAGTCCTCGTCAGCGACGGGGGCTGGCGCCGCTTCGACGCGTTCGGGCTGGACGAACACCGGCTCGTCAAGCTCGGCGACGGGCTCCGCCACCGGCTCTTCGTGAACGACGACGTGTTCAGCTACCGGCTCGAACCGGGGCTCTTCGATCGGAGCCGGCTGCGGTGCGGACCGCGGCGCGTCGTAGCTGTCGAACGCGCGAAGCAGCTCGTCTTCGAGATCGAAGGCGGGATCTTGACGCACCGCCTCCTGGTGTCGTTGCAGTTCCTGCAACTGTTGGACGGCCGGCCGGGCATCGTAACCGACGATCCGGGCGAGTTCGGCCAACGGATCATCGTCTGCCAATACATCGAATTCAGCCGGCCCGCTTCGTGCGAATTGTTTGTCTGCCATGCTCTCCACTCACAATTGCCTGTATCGCTGTGCCAGTGCATTGTGGGAAAATGGTGACAATACTTATCGCATTTCCTCCGGTGCGGAGGTGCCTGTAATAGACAGGCCGGATTTCAATACCGAAGCGACAGCATGCACCAGCCCGAGTCTGGCAGTACTTAATTCTCTATTTTTATCGTTAACAAAACGTAATTCCGGATTCTCTTTACCTTTGTTCCAATGTGCGTGGAAGGCGGCGGCAAGATCATACAGGTAAAACGCGATGCGATGCGGCTCCTGAGCCAGTGCCGCAGCCTCGATGACTCGCGGATATTCTGCGAGCTTGGCGACGAGCTGGAGCTCCGTCGGATCCGTGATCTGGCCCAGAACGGCACTGGCGAGATCGACCGATTCGAGGTTCAGATCCGGGAATGCGTCCGCGGCCTGGCGGAAGACCGAGCGGCAGCGCGCATGCGCATACTGCACGTAGAAGACCGGGTTATCCTTCGACTGTTCTGTTACTTTAGCAAAATCGAAGTCGAGCGGTTCCGAGTTCTTCCGATAGATCATCATGAATCGAACCGGATCGCGGCCGACTTCATCGACGACATCGCGCAGCGTGACGAAGTCGCCAGAGCGCTTCGACATCTTCACCGGCTCGCCGTCGCGGAAGAGCTTGACCAGCTGGCACAACAGAACCGTAAGCTTCGACGAACCGCCGGAGACGGCCCGCGCCAGCGCCTCAAGGCGCTTGACGTAGCCGCCATGGTCGGCACCGAGCACATAGATCATCTCGTCGAAGCCGCGGTCGAACTTGTCCTTGAAGTAGGCAACGTCGGCGGCGAAGTAGGTATAGCTGCCGTCCGACTTGATCAGCGGCCGGTCGATATCGTCGCCGACCTCGGTCGAGCGGAACAGCGTCTGCTCGCGGTCTTCCCAATCCTCCGGGAGCTGGCCCTTCGGCGGCGGCAGCGTGCCCTTGTAAACGTGCCCCTTGAAGGTCAGGTCGTTGATCGCTGTGCGGATGGCGGCAGCACCGTTCGCGTGCAGCGTGCGCTCGGAGAAGAAGACGTCGTGATTGACGTTCAGCGCCGCGAGATCCTCGCGGATCATCGCCATCATCGCGTCGATCGTCCGGTCCTTGACGAGCGGCATCCACTTGTCTTCAGGCATCAGCCTGAGGCTCGTGCCGAATTCGTCGGCGAGCGCCTCGCCGACTGGCACGAGATAATCGCCCGGATAAAGGCCCGGCGGGATCTCGCCGATCTCTTCGCCCAGCGCCTGGCGATAACGCAGGAATGCGGACCGCGCGAGAACGTCGATCTGCGACCCCGCATCGTTGATGTAGTATTCCTTCGTGACCTCATAGCCGGAGAAGGCCAAAAGGTTGGCCAGCGCGTCGCCGACAACGGCTCCGCGGCAATGGCCGACATGCATCGGGCCGGTCGGGTTGGCCGATACGTATTCGACGTTGACCTTGCGGCCACCACCGACAGCGCTACGGCCGTAGTCGACGCCCGCACGCGCCATGCCCGACAGCAGCTTCTGCCAGTAGGAAACAGAAAGGCGGACGTTGATGAAGCCCGGACCGGCGACGGAGACGTCGGTGACTTCCGGATCCTGCTTGAGCTTCTCGACGATGAGTTCGGCAAGCGCGCGAGGATTCATGCCGAGCGGCTTTGCCAGCACCATCGCAGCATTGGTCGCAACATCACCATGGCTCGGATCACGTGGCGGCTCGACATTGACACGGCCGAAGTCAAGCTCGGATCGCTTTTCTCGAACGCTTTCAAGCGTTTCGAGAATGTCCTTAATTCTTGATTCGAAGTCCGTGAAGAGATTCATCTGATCCGTCCGCTTTTCCCGGCCACAAGTGACCGGCGCAAAACTCAAAAAGGAGGCTCGGTTCGGCCGAACCGCAAGCCTCCGGGCGGGGGGTCCCTAGCGCAAATCGGGCGTATGGTCAAACAAGCGCTTGTGCACGCTGATCGCAAAAGTGTCGGTCATGCCGGCGAGGTAGTCGCCGACGTGCCGCGCCCGCGCCGGCTCCGCCATGCCGGCAATCTGGTCGATCCAATAGTGCTCACGCATCAGCTGCGGGTCGTCCATGAAGGCATGATAGAGATCGCAGACGATCGAGGCTGCATTTTCGCGCACGCGCATGACTTCCGGGTGCCGGTAGATCCGGGTCATCAGCAAGCGCTTGATCTGCTTGTCCGTCTCGCCCATCTCCTCAGAGAAGGTCGCCATCACGGTGCCGGCTTGGCGCACATCGGCAGCACGTTGCGGCCTTATCTCGCCGATCCGTTGCTGCGCGACGCCGATGACGTCCTCGACCATCGCGGTAATCTGACGCCGCATGATCTCATGCGTGAAGCGGCTGCTTTCAAGACCGGGATAACGGTCATGGACCTCGCGCATCAGGCGCGCGAGAAACGGCACGTCTTCGAGCATTTCGAAGGTGAGATAGCCAGCCCGCAGACCGTCATCGATATCATGGGTGTTGTAGGCGATATCGTCAGCAATGGCCGCGACCTGCGCTTCGAGGCTCGCAAAACTCGCCAGTTCCAGATCATGCAGCGCGCAATAGTCGAGGATCGGCTGCGGCACGGGCCCTCGCGTGCCCTCACCGTCCGCGGTTAGCAACGGCCCGTTGTGCTTGACCAGGCCTTCCAGGCTCTCCCAGGTCAGGTTCAACCCGTCGAACTCGGCGTAGCGCCGCTCGAGCTTGGTGACGATGCGCAGCGACTGGGCATTGTGATCGAAGCCGCCATAGGGCTTCAGCATCTCGTGAAGGGCATCCTCGCCCGTATGGCCAAAGGGCGTGTGGCCGAAATCATGCACGAGAGCGACGCCTTCGGCCAGATCTTCGTCGAGCTTGAGCGCGCGCGCCAGAGCCCGGGCGATCTGCGCCACCTCGATCGTGTGCGTAAGACGGGTGCGGTAGTGATCGCCGTCAGCGGCAATGAAGACCTGCGTCTTGTGCTTCAGGCGGCGAAACGCAGTAGTGTGCACGATGCGGTCGCGGTCGCGCTGAAAATCGGAGCGCGTCGCACTCGTCGCTTCGGGAAAAAGCCTGCCGCGCGTCATCCAGGGATTCGACGCGAACGGCGCATGTTCACCATAACCGAAGCCGAGCGCATTTTTGTCGAATGTCATCTTCCACCTAATTCGTCGTCCCATTGACGGGACATTCAAGCCTTCATACCTATAGTGAAAGCTACGGAAACGCGTGATGCAAGATCGACCGATTCCGCAAGCGGAAGCAACGGCTTGGCCGCGGGTCTTGAAAGAAGCCCCGAAACCGACCAGATCGCATGCTTTAACACAGGGCAATTCTCTCCGGTTCTTGACCCCGGCAGGAGGCAGATATGACGCATGAAACCGTGACCCTCTCGGACGCTGCAGCGAAGCGGATCGCCACGATCCTGCGTTCCGACAGCCACAACAACGCCATGCGAGTGTCCGTCGAGGGCGGCGGCTGCTCGGGCTTCTCCTACAAGTTCGACCTGGTCGACAGCAGCAATGACGACGACCTGGTGCTGGAAAAGAACGAAGCCAAGGTCCTGATCGACAGCCTGTCGCTCGTCTATATGGGCGGCTCGGAAATCGACTTCGTCGACAACCTGCTCGGCCAGTCGTTTCAGATCAAGAATCCGAACGCGGTTGCAAGCTGCGGATGCGGAACGAGTTTTTCCATCTGACGCCAGCGCCCCACGTCTCTCTTAGCCGGCTCCGTTTCAACAACGAACGGAGCCGTTTGCGTCAGAGATAGGGCGATCCGAGCCAGAGAATGCGGTTCGCCAATCGATCCGCGAACGACTTTTTGCGCAGCCTTTCGAGCGTAACCGGCTCGGCTGATGCGAGAATGTCGGAGATCGCGCCATTAATCGCCTCGGCGAAACCACGGTCGAGAACCTCCAAGTCGAATTCGAAGTTGAGGCGCAGGGAGCGCGGGTCGAGATTGGTAGACCCGACATAGGCCCAACGCTCGTCCACGGTCAAAAGCTTGGAGTGGTTGAAGGCGCCCTTCGCCCGCCAGACACGACAATGGCCCTTCAGCACCTGATCGAACTGCGCAGTCATCGCCCTGTCGACCAGCAGCAGATTGTTGACTGCGGGAACGATGATATCCACCTCGACGCCGCGGCGCGCGGCGGTGACGAGCGCGCTGATCAGTTCGCGGTCCGGCAGGAAATAGGGTGACATCACGCGGATATTCTTCTGCGCGACCGAAAACGCCCCCATGAGCATCTTGTGATTGGTCTCATTGGTGGCGTCAGGTCCGGATGGCACGGCGCGCATCAGTACCGACGGCCCATCCGCCGGCAGCGGTGCCTCTTCGATCGCCCATGCGGGGCCCGCCAGAACCTCGCCACTTGAGAATTGCCAATCTTCGGACGAGACCTGGAAGATATCGGCGACCACCGGTCCGGCCATGCGGAAATGCGTATCCTGTGCCGGCGCCTGACCGGCGATCTCGCTGGTGAAGCCCACCCGGATGTTCATGCCGCCGGCAAAGGCAACCTGACCGTCGACCACGAGGATCTTGCGGTGCGTGCGCAGGTTGGCATAGGGCAGCCGTAACCCCATGATGATGTTGCCGTTGAAAACCGCCGTCGGAACGCCCGCCGCCTCCAGATGACCGACAATGCTCGGCACCGAGTAGCGCGCGCCTACGGCGTCAATCAGCACCCGCACCTCGACACCCCGCGCCACCGCCGCGATCAGGGCGTCGGCAAAGCGCAGGCCGATGACGTCGCGATCGAAGATATAGCTTTCGAGCAGGATCGAGCGCCGGGCGCCGGCGATCGCTTCCAACATCGCGGCATAGACGGCATCGCCGCCGGCGAGCACCGAAATACGGTTGCCCGTGCACATACGATGGCGTGAAACGCGGTCGCCGAGGATCTTCATCGCCGCAAATCGTTCTCCGAACTGCACCGATATGTCGGCATCCGAAATGTCGAAGCGGCCGAACTGATCCGGCCCCTGCCCGCGCAACAGAGCGCGTTGCGAGCCGATCGAAGAGCGCCGGATACGGTTGATTCCGGCAACGGCATAGATCAGCGCGCCGACGATCGGCGAAAGCAGGACGACACCGACCCAGCCGGCCGCGGCGCGCACGTCGTCCTTCGTCATCGCGGCATGAATGGCCGCAGGAATGCCCAGCGCGAAGGACAAAAGCGCCAGGATATGCGGCCAATAATTCTGCACGAGATCGATCATGGGCGGGACTATAGCCCGCCAACGGGCGGAATCAATTCGACGCCTGCAGCGTATACCGTATCGACCGCTGGCTCCTGATGGGAAGCGTCGGTGCTGCTCGGGCGCGCGGTTGAAAACCCGCAGGTAACGGATTTGTCAAAAGAATCCGGAGCGGCTAGAAATGACCCCGCCAAGGACTTAACCGACATGGAAAGGGCGTTTCGAGCCATGAAGATTGCCACCTGGAACATCAATGGCGTCAAGGCGCGAATCGACAGCCTGCTGGCCTGGCTGAAGGAAAGCGGACCGGATATCGTCTGCCTGCAGGAGATCAAATCGGTCGACGACGGCTTTCCACGCCTCGAGATCGAGGCGCTTGGCTATCATGTCGAAACACACGGCCAGAAGGGCTTCAATGGCGTCGCGCTGCTTTCCAAGCTGCGGCCGGACGAGGTCAATCGCGGCCTGCCTGGTGACGATACGGACGAACAGTCACGTTTCATCGAAGGTGTCTTCTCGGTCGAAGGCGGCGCGATCCGCGTCTGCTCGCTCTACCTTCCGAACGGAAACCCCGTCGACAGCGAGAAGTATCCCTACAAACTCGCCTGGATGCGCCGGCTTGAGGCCTATGCGAAGCAGCGCCTGTTGCTCGAGGAACCCTTCATCCTTGCCGGCGACTACAACGTCATCCCCGAGGAACACGACTGCTGGGATATCAAGGTCTGGCAGAACGATGCCCTCTTCCTGCCGGAAACGCGCGAGGCATTTCGCCGGCTGCGCAACCTCGGCTTCACCGACGCTGTGCGCGCGACGTCGGACACTGTGCCGCTCTATACGTTCTGGGATTATCAGGCCGGCTGCTGGCCGAAAAATTTCGGCATCCGCATCGACCATCTGATGCTGTCGCCGGAGGCGACCGATCGGCTGGTGTCAACATCCATCGACAAGCATGTCCGCGCCTGGGAGAAGCCTTCGGACCACGTGCCCGTCATCGGGACGTTTGCGTTCGCGCCCGCTTAAGGCGCGTCTTTCCAGATCTTAGTGTGTGGAGAATGATCCCTGGGCCGGCGGCGGTTCGGGGACCGCTCGACGATGACAATCAGTCGTCGTCGCCCTGCATGTGCAGGTTCTGCGACAGTGCGATTGCAGTGCGTCGATCGTCCTCGCTGGCAAGCGAGAAGGCCTGCTCCTGCATCGACTGCATCCAGGGCCGATCCTTCGGCGAACACTGGTCGAGTGCCGCAGTCATGAACGCGAGACCACGAACGGTCTGGCCTTCCTGGAAAATCACATTGCCAAAGACGCCCATGGCTCCGGCGTGACCGCTCTTGCGCGCACGATTGAGCCATTTCTTGGCCTGCTGAACATTCACGCTACCGCCCTCGCCCGACAAGAGCATGCGCGCGAGCTGGAACTGCGCCTCGGCGACGCCGAAGGTCGATGCCGCCTGGAAATAAAGCTGGCGCGCCTGGGACATGTCGGACTTGATCGGGCTGTCGGGAATGCCGCGGCGATAGTAGCCGGCAAGGGAGATCAACGCGTTGACGAAGTAACCGGTGTCTTCCGAGCCCGGCTCCACGCCTTCCTGGGCGATTTCGCTATAGATCTTGAAGGCTTCAAGGTCGTTCTCGGCGACGCCGTCGCCATAGGCGTACATGTTGGCGAGGGCCCAGCGGGATCCGGTGTGGCCCTTCTCGGCCGCGTATTTGTAGGCTTCTACGGCCTCGTCCTTGCGGCCATTCTTGTAGGCGGAAAACCCGAACTTGAAGAGCGCGAACGGACCTGATTCTTTGGTGACGCCCGCACCGGGATCAAAAGCGTAGGCCGGCATGGCGAAGGTCCCACAGACCGCCAGCGACACGCCGAGTATCGCAACCTTTAGTGACTTTAGTTCACCCGCAAGCATCACAGTCTAATTCTTCCGTTCCAGCCGGCCACGCCGAACCCATCACCGCTGCAAACACACAAGCCCGGACGACCCGCCGCCGGGAACTGCACCAACTCCGCCGACAAAGCCGGCGCAACCTTTCCACAATGAAACTTCGACATAGTCCCCGAAGCAGTCATTTTAATGGACCACTTGCACTGGCGTGCCGGAGGCCACATTTCTCATGACGGTCGTCGATCCAAGTTTCATTTCACCCCAAACGCTGCAGGTATCGCACTCACATTGCAGGCTTGTCCCTATATCGCTGCTCCCTGTTTGTGGCGGGAAATGGACATAGCCGGAACGAGTCTGATCCTAGCAAACTCTAGCATTAAAAGTGTTGCTGAATCGTCACATTGCGGCACAGTGCGGATGCGTGGTTAAGAGGCTCCACACATAAGAAAGGCCCGGTAAAACCGGGCCTTGCAGGATCAGATGACGAAGGATCAGAACTTCACTTTGATCGATGTCGAAATGGCACCGACAAAGTCGTCGTCGAAATCGTAGGAAACGTCGTCACCAATGACGTCGTCACCATACTTCACCGCACCGGAACTGCCACCGGTCATGATGCCGACAGCACCAGCAAGACGGAACTCGAGGTTCTCGGTCGGCGTGTAGGAAACACCGGTTCCCAGCGTCCAGGTGTCGGTCTGCGTTCCATACCCGTGGCTGGTGCCGCGGTCCCAGGTCAGGCTGACGGCGCCGCTCCATTGATCATTGAACTTGTGGCCGACACCGCCGGTGATGGTCCAGCCGTCACGGTAGAGAAGATCAAGGCTCGTGCATGGCGTAGTACGGGAGACCGTGGCGGGGCAGAACTTCAGGACCTGAAGCTGGCTCCAGTCCGTCCACTTCACCGAGCCAAATGCCGCCCAACCGGGTGCAAAGCCGCTCTGCAGCTTGAGTTCCAGCGAGTCCGGCATCGAAGCCGCACCGTTTACGTCGTATTTCGTACCGGTCACAAGGCCCACGCCCGGTACAACGAAGCCCAACTGGCGAAGGTCGATGAAGCCCGAGAGGTTATCCAGATCGACAGCACTGTTGTAGACGAGGCTCGCTCGCAAGGCATACTCGGGGATTTCGTAGGCAGCACCTGCGCGCCAGCCCCAGCCATGCCCTCCAAGCTCGAGCCTGCCAATGCCGGTAAAGGCACCAGCGAGCGGCGTGCCTGTATAATCCTGAACCAGCCTTTCCTTGAAGCCGTTGACTTCCTGATAGAAGACGCCGCCGATCACACGGAACTGGCCTGGCCCCATGTCCCATTTGTAGGAGCAGGTCGCGGCGTAGTTGTCGCTCTCTACCTTCGTTTCGATATTGCTGTTGGCACCGGCCCAGTTCTGCCCCGGATTGGTGTGGGCACCCCAGGGCTGGGAGTAGTCAGCCATACAGTCGACGCTGTCACCAAAGGCTGCCTTAACGCCGACGCGCGGAACCCAGTAGCTCTCGGTGTCGTCAGCAGTATTCGGTCTGTTGTTGAGATTGCCGCCACCAAAAGTCCCGGTAAGGATGTTGGTGTTCCCGGTATCGGTATCACGGACGTTCTTCAATTCGCGCTGCGGATTGACGTAGGTCGCCGACGCTTCCCCCGCATAATCCGACGGGTCGAACAGCAGATCGATGTTGTAACCGCCGCGCTCAAGACCGCCCGCGTGCGCGGCGGAGGCAAACAGCAAACCCGCTGCTACCGACAGAACACCCCGCTTCAAATTCATGTGAGCCATCCAGCTCCTCCCCCTGCACTGCAAAACTGCGACATTCCACCTCATGTCGTGTGGGCCGAAGTATTCTCACGATCCCGTGAAATCGCAAATGCGAGATCTAGCAGTTAGCAGGCTCGATCGGTCACAGAATTTACGTAAGATTCTCATGATTTAGCCACAATGACGCCAGATCGGAACCATTTTTCCAAAATCATGGATAAAATCCACTGAATTAGAATGGATTTCCAAACCATCGAAAACCTGTGTCGCCTGAACAACATTATCGCTTTTTGCGGTAGAACAGCGAAAAACTCCGTTGAAGTTCCGCTCAAACGCCACGCGCGCTTAATGACCCGCGCAGCAGATTCAACTGATCGAATCAATGCAAAATCTCGATAGGCTAAAGTCTATCTTGTATCTCTAAAATAAAAAATCCGCGGCATTTCTGCCGCGGATTTCGATTTCTGACGGTCAGGCATTCTCTTGAACGCCCTCTCGTTGAATCCGTCGATTAACGGCCTCAACCGGCCTCGGCGACGCGCGTCAGCGCAACGCTCAGCGATTCCTTCTGGAGATCGAGCTCTACGAGGCGTTCACGTTCCGCTTCGACCAGTTCCGGCTTTGCATTGGCGACAAACTTCTCATTGGCCAGCTTGCCGAGGATGCGCTCGCGCTCGGCTTCCACCTTGGCGATCGCCTTCTCAAGCCGGGCCTTCTCGGCGGAAAGGTCGATCAGGTTGCCGAGCGGCAGGCAGGCCGTTGCCTCGCCAACGACGATCTGGGCGCTACCGCGCGGCGCAACAGTGGCGTGGTCGATATGCTCGACGCGCGCCAGACGACCGATGGCCTGCGCATGCTGCTGCAGGCGCTCGCGCGTCGGGTTGTTGGCACCGACAACGATCAGCGGCGCAGTTGCCGCCGGCGGGACGTTCATCTCCGAACGAACCGAACGAATGCCCGAAACCAGATCGATCAGCCAGTTGATCTCGTCGGCCGCCGTGTCGTCAGCATAGGACGGCGCCGGCCATTCGGCGTGGCACAGCAGCGTCGAACGCTCCTGGCCCTCGCCTGCCGTCTGCGCCCAGAGCTCTTCCGTCATGAACGGCATGAACGGGTGCAGCAGCTTGTATATCTCGTCGAGAACGTAGGCGACGCAGGCCTGCGACTCGCGTTTTGCCGCTTCGTCCTCGCCACTGAAGATCGGCTTCAGCAGTTCGAGGTACCAATCGCAGAACTGGTTCCAGACGAACCGGTAGAGGCTGCCGGCCGCGTCGTTGAAGCGATAGGCATCGAGCGCCTCGGTGACGTCGCGGATGGTCCGCGACAGCTCCGTCAGGATCCAGCGGTTGACGGTGAGCGACGAGGTTTCAGGAATGAACCCATCGCTGCTGGTAACGCCATTCATCTGGGCAAAACGCGTCGCGTTCCACAGCTTGGTGCCGAAGTTGCGGTAGCCGGCGATGCGGGCCGGGTCGAGTTTCACGTCACGCCCCTGGGCCGCCATGATCGCCAGCGTGAAGCGCAAGGCGTCAGCACCGTATTCGTCGATCAGTTCGAGCGGATCGATGACGTTGCCCTTCGACTTCGACATCTTCTGGCCGTTCTTGTCGCGAACGAGCGCATGGACATAGACCGTATGGAAAGGCTCGACCGGAGTGCCGTCGGCATCCTTCATGAAGTGCAGGCCCATCATCATCATCCGGGCGACCCAGAAGAAGATGATGTCGAAACCGGTGACCAGCACGTCGGTCTGATAGTACTTCTCCAGTTCCGGCGTCTCGTTCGGCCAGCCGAGCGTGGAGAACGGCCAAAGCGCCGAGGAGAACCAGGTGTCGAGAACGTCTTCGTCACGCGTCAGGATTTCGCCCGGCTTGAAGTTCTCGAGCAGATCCTCGACATAGGCCTTCATCGGGCCTTCATGCGCCAGATAATGCTGGATCGCCGCGTGCAGCGCCTCTTCCTCGGTCTTTTCGACGAAGACCTGACCGTCCGGACCGTACCAGGCCGGGATCTGGTGCCCCCACCAGAGCTGGCGCGAAACGCACCAGGGCTGAATGTTTTCCATCCACTCGTAGTAGGTCTTCTCCCAGTTCTTGGGAACGAAGTTGGTCCGACCTTCCTTGACGGCCGCGATCGCGGGCTTGGCCAGCGTCTTCGCGTCAACGTACCATTGCTCTGTCAGACGCGGTTCGATCGGCACGCCGCCACGGTCGCCATGGGGAACCATGTGCTTGTGCGGCTCGATCTTGTCGAGCAGGCCCGCCTCTTCGAATATGCGAACGATGATCTTGCGCGCTTCGAATCGGTCCTTGCCTTCGAGTTCGTCCCAGGCACCGTGCAGGGCAGCCGGATCGCTGAGCCCTTCGAGGAAATCCTCGTTGTCCTTGATCGTGATGCGGCCTTCGATCGTCATGATGTTGATCGCGCGCAGACCGGCGCGCTTGCCGACGTCGAAGTCGTTGAAATCATGCGCAGGCGTGATCTTCACCGCACCGGTACCGGCGGTCGGATCCGCATAGTCGTCGGCAACGACAGGAATGCGGCGACCGACGATCGGCAGAATGACGTGCTTGCCGATCAAAGGCTTGTAGCGCTCATCCTCCGGATTGACCGCGATGCCGCTGTCTCCGAGCATGGTTTCAGGACGCGTCGTGGCGACGACGAGGTAATCGCGCTTTTCCCACTCGGTCGCCTTGCCCTCTTCATCGAAGGCGACCGGGTAATCGAAGGTTACGCCAGGCTCCAACGGATAGCGCAGGTGCCAGAGGTTGCCGTTGATCTCGTGCTGCTCGACCTCCAGGTCCGAAATCGCGGTCAGAAGCTTCGGGTCCCAGTTGACCAGGCGCTTATCCTTGTAGATCAGGCCTTCCTTGTAGAGCGAAACGAAGACCTCGAGAACGGCTTCGGACAGCCCTTCGTCCATGGTGAAGCGTTCGCGCGACCAGTCGCAGGACGCGCCAAGACGCTTCAATTGGTTGAAGATGAGCCCGCCCGATTCGGCTTTCCATTCCCAGACCTTCTCGATGAAGGCTTCGCGGCCCATCTGCCGGCGGTGCTGCTGGCTCTCCATCAGCTTACGCTCGACGACCATCTGGGTGGCGATGCCTGCATGGTCCATGCCCGGCTGCCACAACACGTCCTTGCCGCGCATGCGCTCGAAACGCACGAGCACGTCCTGAAGCGTGTTGTTGAGCGCGTGGCCCATGTGCAGCGAACCCGTCACGTTCGGCGGCGGGATCACGATGCAGAAACTGTCGGCGCCGGGCTTGGCACCCGCCCCTGCACGAAACGCGTTTTCTTCGTCCCACTTCTTGGCGATACGCGGGTCGACGGATGCGGAATCGTAGGTCTTATCAAGCATTTTGGAGCCAATTTACGAGATTGATGTCAGCGTCTTGTAAACCGGAACGGCCGGTGCAAGTCAACACGAACGCAAAAAGCCGCGACGATCGCGCGGCTTCTTTCGTGTTCGGATTCGGCATTTAGCGGCGGGGGCCGCGCGCGACGCGTTCGATTTCCTCGCGGACGAGCCGCTCGACAAGCGTCGGCAGATTGTCATCGAGCCATTCCTGCAGCATCGGCCGTAGCATCGCTTCGGCAATTTCATCAAAGGAACGCCGCGATTCCTGATCCACTGCGTGGGCAAGATCGCCGAACGACTGAGCGACCTTGCGGCCGACCTCCGGCGAGACGATCGCGGCAAGCGCCGTCTCCGGCGCGGGCGCTTCCGGCGGAACGACGGCGGCCACCGGCGGAACCGCGCTTAGAACTTCCGGGAGTTCGACTGGCGGCGGCGCTACGACTTCCGGCTCTGCCGGCGCCTCAACTGCAGCAACGGGCTCGATCACCGGCGCTTTCGGCGCGGAAACTGCTGCCATGCGCGAGGTGACGACCGGACTGTCCTGAATAGCGACGACCTGCGGCGCAGGCGGCACCTCACGTCCGGCAAAGCTCGTCGTATGACGCTCGGACGCGGCGCGAACCCGTGCTGCGACATCGGCAAGTGAAAGCGGCGGCTGCGCTGCCGGCGACGGCTCCGACAGCCCGGCCTGGCTGTCCACGACCGGTTCGACAAACGCGGCCTTGGGCGCCT
This sequence comes from Ensifer sp. ENS03, assembly GCF_014852035.1. NCBI lineage: Bacteria > Pseudomonadati > Pseudomonadota > Alphaproteobacteria > Hyphomicrobiales > Rhizobiaceae > Ensifer > Ensifer sp. ENS03. The sequence goes on from NZ_JACVAV010000007.1 coordinate 191,650, forward strand.
CATCGCGTCGGCCAAAGGCGATCGTCTCGATCTCGCTGTCGATAGTCAGCTCGATCTCGTCGTTGCCCTCGTCCTCGAACTGCTCCTGCGGCGCAAATCCGGCTTGCCCGGGTTCGTTGCTCTCAATGATCTTGCGAATGGATGCCAGGATTTCATCCATCGACGGTTCACGCGCGACATTGAGCTGTGCCATTTCCATCCTCGATTGACGCGGCAGACATGTGTCCCAAAACTGGACATGCGCCGATTTCCGACAAACCTTAAGTGAGTTCGCGAACGAAACATACGCCACGAATCAACGCTAAGGATTCTTGCACAGATTTGTTTTCAGGGGAAAAAATAGAAACGCCCCGGGGAAGACCCGAGGCGTTGGCAGGTACTCAATGATGCGAACAGACGCCTTAGCGACCGTCAACGGTTCGCAGACCGAACCACTTGTCCTTGACCACTTCGTAGTGCTCTTCGGCACGGTATTCGGCAACCTGCAGGCCCTGATCCTTCACGGTCAGCCGCGCGGCGGCAGCAAGCAGCGAATAGCTCGCAACGACCGCGTCGCGCTGGGCAACGGCCAGAAGTTCCTGTGCCTGAAGCACGTCCTGCTGCGAATCAAGCACGTCGAGTGTCGTACGCTGGCCGACCTTGCGCTCTTCGATCACGCCATCGAGAGCCAGCTTGGCGGCGGAGATCTGCGCCTTGTTGGCGGAGATGCGCGCAATCGCGGCTTCCAGCTGAGCATAGGCGGAGACAATAGTCTGCTGTACCGCCGCACGCGCCGAATCGACGAGGATGCGCTGCTGGCCGAGACGTTCCTTGGCCTGGCGGATCTGGCCGTACTCGGCGCCACCCTGATAGATCGGAACTTCGAGGCGAGCCGTAATGCTCGATGCATTGCTATCGAACTGGCTGGCATTGCCGGTGGTGCGGCCAACCTGGCCCTGCAGCGTCACACCGGGGAGCATCGTGCCTTCCGCCGACTTGACCTGATAACCGGCCGAATCAACGGAGTACTGCGCCGACAGAATGATCGGGCTTTCGCGCAGACCGGTCGCGACGGCCTGATCGAGCGTGCGCGGCAGGGCCTTCGAAGCCGGCGAAGCCTGCTTGATGCCACGCGGCACATCGCCGACGATCTGTACATAGGTCGCTTCGCTCTGCTTCAACTGAGCGACGGCGACGATAAGCTGCGACTGGGCGTTGGCGAGCGAGGCTTCGGCGAGGCTCACGTCCGTTCGGGTGCCTTCGCCCACATCGAGACGGGCTTTCGCCGCGTTAACCTGCTCCTGAAGGAAGGCGATGTTCTGCTTGCGGATCGATACGAGCTGCTGGTCGCGCGCGATGTTGGAATAGATGGTCGCGGCCGAAAGGAGAATCGATATCTCGTTGGCGCGCAGCGATTCGCGGGTCGCAAAGACGTTCGATTCAGCGGCGCGCACATTGTTCAGCGTCTGAAAGCCGTCAAACACCATCTGGTTTACGGTGATGCCGACCTGTCCCTGGTGGAGGTCTTCGCTCAGGGTCTTTTCTCTGTCGATGGTCGAAAGCGTTCCGGACGCGAATGCCGCCACCTGGGGGCGAAAGCCGGACTTGGCAATCGGCACGCTCTCGTCGGTCGCCCTGAGGCCGGCCCGCGCGGCGTTCAGGTCAGGGTTGTTTGCGTAGGCTTTGGCCATTGCGCCGAAGATCGTTTCGGCCAGTACTGCGTGCGGTGCAAGCAGCAAGCTTGTCGAAACGGCGGCCAGGAGGGCCGCTTTGCGGACAATCGACACCATTACTTCTCTCTCCGATCGGGGCGGCAGAGCCTGCCCTCTATTTCCGCGGCGCCGCTCTTTGTGCAAAAAGCGACCCCAACTAGACACGGCGATGAAGCGCTCACACCGCCCACTGGTGAGCAAATCACTACCACTGCACTCTTTGAAACCCGGAATCAGCATTCCGACAACTGCGCAGCCATACTCTGCGCAGCCATTTCAAAAAGAAACAAGTACCGCGTTGCGAATTGGCAACATTGTTATTTTAGCAACGCAATTAATTGTTGATATCCCTCAATAAGCGGGACCTCAAAAAACAAATTCCTGTGCACGACGGAAGCCGGGAAGCGGCTTGACCGCGGTGTTGAAATCGGGGCGCTCGGACGTCTTTCCGTGCTCGTGCACATAGAGTTTAGCGCGAGAAGCATTGCCAAATCCTTCAACGACGACCAGCCGCCCGCCATCGCGCAGCTGCTCGAACAAAGCCGTCGGCAGGACTTCGACCGAGCCGTGAACGAAGATCACGTCATAGGGTGCCTCGGCGGCATATCCCTTCTCGAGTTCGCCGGTCACGACGGCGATGTTGTCGTAGCCGAGGCGAGACAGCGTTTCCGTCGCGGTGGCGGCGAGGCCTTCATCGCTTTCGAGCGCAACGACCGAACCTGCAACCTGTGACAGCAGTGCGGACGCGTAGCCGGTGCCGCAGCCGATCTCCAGGACGACATCGGACTTGGCGATTTCGGCCAGCTGGAGAAGCTTGGCGAGCGGCGACGGCTCCATCAGGAAACGCGGTGCGTTGCCATTGGTAACCTCAAGCGCGATATCCGTGTCGATGTAGGCAAGCTCTTTCATCTTGGCAGGCACGAATTCCTCGCGCGGCACGCTCAGGAACGCGGACAGAACCGAGTGGGACGTGACATCCGTCGTGCGGATCTGGTTGTCCACCATCTTGGTGCGCGCTGCTTCGAAATTCATGGTAGTGCCCTCGTGTCCGGATAGGCGCGGCGCCCGCTTTCGGGCAAGCACGCACGATCGTCTTCTGGCTCCCGTCGGAAAGCCTTTGAGGTAAGCTCATAAATCGGCGCCCGGCCGGTTTCAAGCGATAGCGGCAATCTGCGCCGGAAAAACGGGAGGGAATTGCACTGCGAATGGCGGAGGCAACACGATTGCCGGCCGGGATCAGCGTCCCGGCGCGCCTTCCAGCCCAACGAGGGCAATCTTGGTGTAGCCGGCGTTCTGAATGAGGTTCATCACCGTCATCAGTTCACCGTAGTCGACGGCTTTGTCCGCGCGCAGCAGAACGCGCGTCTCGGTATTGCCTTCGGTCAGGCGCTTCAACTCGTCGGCAAAGCTCTCGCGCGCCGTCTCATCGTTGCCGATCGCCAGAGCCAGATCGGCCTTCAACGTCACGAAGACCGGCTTGTCGTCCCGCGGAGCCGGCTTTGCGGCCGATTGCGGCAGGTCAACCTTCATGTCCACGGTGGCAAGCGGCGCCGCCACCATGAAAATGATCAACAGCACCAGCATGACGTCGATGAAGGGGGTGACGTTGATCTCGGCGTTTTCATCGAGATCGCCGCCACCGTCGCTGATTTTTCCGGCCATAGGTCACCCGATCCTTGCGATGGTCGTCTCGGTGTGACCGAAGTCCTGGCGGCGCGGCTGCGCCTTACGGGCCAGGCGATGGTCGAGGTCGCGGCTGACGAGCCGTTCCACGGCCGCCGCGGCATCGGCGAGAATGACCTTGTAGCCACCGACCGAGCGGGCAAAATAGTTGTAGATGACGACGGCCGGGATCGCCGCCACCAGGCCGATAGCGGTCGCCAAAAGCGCCTCCGCGATGCCCGGCGCCACGATCGCCAGATTGGTCGTCTGCGCCTTGCTGATGCCGATGAAGGAATTCATGATCCCCCAGACCGTGCCGAACAGGCCGACGAACGGGCCGACGGAGCCGATCGAGGCCAGGATGCCGGTGCCACTTGTCATGCGCTTACCGGCGCGAACCTCGATGCGGGTCAGAAGCGAGGAAACACGCTCCTTCAGGCCGCCTGTCGGCGCATGGTCGATCACCGCCTCCGAGCGGGCCATTTCGTCGATCGCCGCGGCGACCATTTCGGGCGCCGGTCCCGACTTGCCGTCAAAGGCTCCCTTGACGTCTGCCAGGCCGTTGGCAGCCGACAGCAGGCGAACAGCGCGCGTAAGGCGCGCCTTGGCGCCAAAGAGTTCCAGCAGCTTGACCACAAAGATCGCCCAGGTGGCGACGGACGCCAGCGCGAGGCCAATCATCACGCTCTTCACCACCACGTCGGCGGCCATGAACATGCCAATCGGCGAAAGGTCATGCGGCAACACCGGGCTTGCTGCACCCTCGCCCGTCGCCGGCCCGCTTTCCGCCGTCACCGGGGCGCCTTCAACTGCTACCGGCGCCCCCTCGCCCGACGTAGCGGCAGGAGCTTGCAGTGTCGGCCGCGCCTGTGTCGCCGGCTCCGCCGGCGGAACGGTTACGGCCGTGCCCTGACTTTCTGCCGTCGGCGCGGATGCGGACGGCGCTGTTGCGCCGCTTTGCGTACCATTAACCGCGGGTGCCTGCGTCGTGGCTTGGGCCAAGGCGGCCGTTGGCGAAGCTGCGGAGGACAGGAACAGCATCGCGGCTGCCAACAAATTGATCGTCGATCGGGCTCGTCTCGGCATCTCGTTCCTCACGTACTCGTCCATTTCGTAGTGTCAAGGCGAAGGGTTTTCCGTCATCCGCCGCTACCCTTGCGCGCTTCCGGGGCTCTTTAAGCAAAGGAAAACCGAATGACAAGGATTTGTGGAGTTTATCAATCAAGAATAATTTCGCAACCACCCATTGCCGGAGCTGGACAGGCGTTTTCAGGGCGTCGGCTGATCTTCGATGAAGGTGTCGCTGCGCCAATCATAGGTGCGATGGCGCTCCCAGGGACGGGCATGCGTCGTGAAAGCCGGCCGGATTTGCATGACGGGTGAGCCCTGCCCTTCCTGCTGCTCCGCCCGAATTTCGATTGCGCCCGTGCGGCGCAGCGTCCGTGCGTCGACGATGCGGGCTCGGCGCGGCGCGCACGCTTCCACATCGACCCGCGCGGCGACCACGATCAGGTCTGCCTGATCGCACAGGGCGGGAAAGAGGCGCGGGTTTTCGAGGGTGACGATCGTCCAGCCGATGGCGCTGCGCGCCGCACACCATTGCTTGTCGCGGCAGACAAATCGGCCTGGCCGGCTTGCCTCGATGGCCGATGAAAAATCCGCACGGATCGCCGTAGCCTTCTCTCCATCGATCGGCGGCGCTCGTCGGACCGCCTGTTCCATAGCCGGGTAAAGATCATCGGCTGCAGGCGGGAGCATGACCGGCCGCTCGTGCTCCCCCACGGCGAGCGCCCGTTGCCATTGCGAAAATATGAAGTCCGGCGGGCGCGGCCGGTTCGTTGCGATGGCATCATCCGTGACCAGACCGAGAATGCGTCCGTCCTCGGCGATCACGATGTCGGGCCGGCTCCCATCTTCCAATGCCAGGCTGAAGAAGCCTGCACAGATCAGCACGATGCCAGAGATTGCCAACCAACTGCGCAGCACGCAGAGAAAAACACCACCGATCGCGATCAGCACGAAGCCGATGGGTCCGATGCGGCCGGTCACGACCTCGCCATCGAGCGACGTCACGAACCGGGCGACGTCGAGCATCCGATCGAGACCCCACGCCATCGCCATCAAAGGCAGATGCTCAAGCCCGAACGGCATTAGCAGCATGGCGAACAGACCGAAGGGCATGATCACGATGCTGATCAGCGGCATGGTGAGAATGTTTGCGAGCAGGCCATAGGCCGGCAGCCTGTGGAAGTAGGCGATCGAATAGACCGACGTTGCCAGGCCGCCGATGAGCGAGGTGATGAGGATGCCTGCGGCGACGCCGGTGATGAGGCGCCCCTTGCTGCGGCCGCCAGCCGCTTCGGCCTTGCCGGTGCGCCGTTCGCGCCAGCGCCCGTAGCCGGCAACCAGCGCCAGGGTGGCGGCGAAGGACATCTGGAAGCCTGGCCCGGCCACAGCCGAAGGCATGAGAACCACGATGACGATTGCGGCGAGCGCGACGTTGCGCAGGCTGATCGACATGCGGTCGAAGAATACAGCGACCAGCATGATCGAAATCATGATCCAGGCGCGAAGTGCCGATACGGCGCCACCGGAAATGAGGATGTAGAGGCAGACCATAAGCAGCGCACCGGCAGCGGCAACCTTCTTGATCGGCACACGGTGCGCCAGCCCCGGAACCATGCTGAGAACAGTGCGTGCGCCGATCAGAAACGTGCCGGCTGCCAGCGCCATGTTGAGGCCGGAGATCGCCAGCACATGCGCTAGCCCCGCCTGTCGCAGCACCTCGACCGTCTCCCGGCTGATGGCCCTTTCCTCTGCGGTCACCAGAGCCGCCGCAAGCGCGCCGGTATCGCCGCCGATCGAGGCGCGGATCCTCTCGCCAACCGTTTCCCGCATTGCGGCCATCGTTTTCGCCGCTGCCGAACGCAGCGAGAAAGCCGTCCCCGGCTCTTCGGTCGCCACCTTCTCGGATAGTTTGGGCGCGCCGTAGAAAAACCCGACGGCGCCGATTCCCTTGAAATAGCTGTCGAAGGCGAAATCGTTCAGGCCGGGCAGCGCCGGACCCGAGGGCGGAGACAGCCGCGCCCTGCCCTCGATCAGGGCGCCGAGCGGAAACGGCTCTCCGAAGCCCCGCGTCACCAGCGTCGTCTTCAGCGGCTGGCGGCGCAGCTTTGGCCGGCTCGTTTCCTCGATCTCCAGCCCGTAGCGCCACCGGCCGCGATCATCCTGCTCGCGCGAAAAGACCACGCCCCGCAGGTTCGTGGTCACCGGAGCGTCGAGAACAACCGTGTCGGTGCGCCACGTCTCGATCGCGACCAGCAGCATGCCGGAGACGAACAGCGTTACTGCAATCAACGGAGCCCTCAAAGGCGCCAGCCGCCACCGACAGGCCAGCGCTGCCATTCCGAAAATGCACAGCAGCACTGCAAGATTGGCAATCCGGATATCGAAGGGCAGCGCCAGCCAGGCGAGCACGCCGAAGATCAAGAACACCGGGATCAACACGAAACCGTGACCGAATGCCCGTTCATCTTCGATCGCGGCGAGGAATGCCGGTTTAAGCGCGGCAGGCCGGAAACGGGCTGCGCGGCCCGCAATTGCTTGCCACGATGGCCGGAGAAACAGGAAGAACCGGCCTCGCGTAGGTAATGTCGCGGCGACAACGGCGGCATCGGATTCGGGAAGCCTGAAGCTTCCGCGTTCGACGTCGAGCGACGCTTGCCGCATTTCCGTTTCGCTCATTGCGCCCGCACTTTGGACCCTGACTTCGCGGTCGATCATGCAACCAACGCAGCGCAACTGCAACCGAGGCGCTATCTGCCGAAAAAAGCGGCAAACCTATATAGAATGGTACCGCACCATCATCGGACGAGCTTATTGATCTCTTTGGACTTATTGCCGTAACATGCCATTATTGCGTCGCCATATGCACATTTTCGCATCGCACAATTTGCCTTTCGTACAGCTTGGCAGTCGAAAATAAATCATATAGCAAATTCGCAACGTTCATTGTCGTGGCACGTCTGTGTGCCACGTTGCCATAAGACGGAGGGTCCGATGACTGATAAAACCGCGGTTGTAACACTCGATGGAAAGTCGGCGGATCTTCCGGTGCGATCTGGGTCCATCGGCCCTGACGTCGTGGACATCGGCTCGCTCTACAAGCAGACGAAGATGTTCACCTACGACCCGGGCTTCACGTCGACGGCGTCGTGCGAATCCAAGATCACCTATATCGACGGCGACGAAGGCGTGCTGCTCCACCGCGGCTATCCGATCGAACAGCTCGCCGAGCACGGCGACTTCCTGGAAGTCTGCTACCTGCTGCTTTACGGCGAACTGCCGACGAAGGCGCAAAAGGCTGACTTCGACTATCGCGTCACGCACCACACCATGGTGCATGAGCAGATGTCGCGCTTCTTCACCGGCTTCCGCCGCGACGCACACCCGATGGCCGTCATGTGCGGCTGCGTCGGCGCGCTTTCTGCCTTCTACCACGACTCGACCGACATCACCGATCCGCACCAGCGCATGGTTGCGTCGCTGCGCATGATCGCCAAGATGCCGACGATTGCGGCCATGGCCTACAAGTACCACATCGGCCAGCCCTTCGTTTACCCGAAGAACGACCTCGACTACGCCTCGAACTTCCTGCGCATGTGCTTCGCCGTTCCCTGCGAAGAATATGTCGTCAACCCGGTTCTGTCGCGCGCCATGGACCGTATCTTCATCCTGCACGCCGACCACGAACAGAACGCTTCGACCTCGACGGTTCGCCTCGCCGGCTCGTCGGGTGCCAACCCGTTCGCCTGCATCGCGGCCGGCATCGCCTGCCTCTGGGGCCCGGCGCACGGCGGCGCCAACGAAGCGGCACTCAACATGCTTGCCGAAATCGGCACGGCCGACCGTATTCCGGAATTCATCGCCCGCGCCAAGGATAAGAACGATCCGTTCCGCCTGATGGGCTTCGGTCACCGCGTCTACAAGAACTACGATCCGCGCGCCAAGATCATGCAGAAGACCACGCATGAAGTGCTCGCCGAACTCGGCCACAAGGACGATCCGCTCCTCGAAGTGGCGATGGAACTCGAACGCATCGCGCTCACCGACGAGTACTTCATCGAGAAGAAGCTCTACCCGAACATCGACTTCTACTCGGGCATCACGCTGAAGGCTCTCGGCTTCCCCACCACCATGTTCACCGTTCTCTTCGCGCTTGCCCGTACCGTCGGCTGGATCGCGCAGTGGAACGAGATGATCGAGGATCCGGAACAGCGCATCGGCCGTCCGCGCCAGCTCTATGTCGGCGCTCCGCAGCGCGACTACGTGCCGGTTTCCAAGCGCTAAGACTGACAATCAGCAGAGACAACAAAGCCCGGTCAGCGATGACCGGGCTTTTGTTTCTGCAGGCTAGGATCGACGTTTCGCACCGGTTGTGGCCATTTATGTAATAGCAGCAACACAACCACCCGAGCGCACGCTGTGCGCCAGGCTCGTCTTCAGTGAAGCGTTGAGGCAATCGCGCGCTCGAGCGTAAGTCTTACGGCTTGCTCTTATTGAGATAGCCAAGAACGATTTCGGCCGCCATCTCGCCCGGCGGATGATCGGTCGTCATGCGCTGCTGCACCAGCGCGTAACCGTCGAGCATCGAGGCCCGCTGCGCCGTTGCGCCCGAAAGCCGCTCCATCCAGCGCGTCAACGCGCCGGGGCGGATCGATTCGCCGAAATATTCCGGGACGATCGGGAAATCGGCGATCAGGTTCGGCAGTGCGCCGCTCCAGATGCGGATGCGCTTGTGCAGAAACTTCACCAGGAAATCCGGCGCATAGGTTGAAACCACGGGCACGCCAGCCAAAGCGAGTTCCAGAATGACCGTACCCGAAGCAGCAATCGCCGCGTCGGCTCGATCGAAGGCCGCCCATTTGTCGGCCGCACCGACGGAAATTTCCGGTTGGATCGTCCAGGATGCGGTGATTTCCCGCACCAACTTCTCCTGGCGCGGGACGGTCGGGAGCAGGAAGCGAATTCCCGGATGGCGGGCCGCGAGTTCGTCGACCGTCGCGCGGAAGATCGGAAGCAGGCGACCGACCTCGCTGGAGCGCGAGCCCGGCAACAGAAGGCATGTCGAAACACGCCCGTCCTTGGCGCCTGCAAGGCGCGGCTGGCGGCTTGCGCGAACGGCGAGCACATTGGCGTCGCTTGCAAGGCGATGGCCGACATAGGTGGTCGGGGGGCCTTGCAGCCGCTCCATCGCTTCCGGCTCGAACGGCAAGACGGCGAGCACGTGATCGACGTAACCGCGCATGCGCGGTGCTCGCTCCGGCTTCCAGGCCCAGACGCTCGGGCAGACGTAGTTGATGACGGGCAGATCCGGCAATGCGGCGCGCACTTTTCGCGCCACGCGGTGGGTGAAATCCGGGCTATCAATGATCAGAAGCGCGTCGGGTCGGGCTGCGATGATCGCCTTTGCCGTTTGGCGAATACGCATGATCAGCTTCGGCAGACGGGCGAGCACCTGGGTGAAGCCCATGATCGACAGTTCGGAATAGTCGAACAACGAGCGAAGGCCCTCGGCCTCAAGCGCCTCGCCGCCGACCCCGACGAGTTCGACGTCGGAATGGCTTTGCGCCCGAAGCGCGCGGACGAGATCGGCACCCAGAAGGTCGCCGGAAACTTCACCCGCGATCACTGCGAGCTTGTAACGTGGCGCGTTCATCGTCTGATACCTCCGGAAGTGCGCTCCACTCCGGCGACAAAAAGCCCCGCTTGATCGGCGACCGTCACCACTTCGCTACGTTCCAGCACCAGCGCCCGTCCGGCTTCGACGGCAACACCGGCAAGACCGGCCCGCTCGGCAAGCGCGATGGTGGACGGGCCGATCGACGGCAGATCCGCGCGCAGATCCTGTCCCGGCTTGCAAAGTTTGACGAGAACGCCGCGCCGGCGCGAAGAGACGCGCCCCTCCGCCTTCAAGACGGCGACGCGCTCCAGCATGGCGTCCGTGCCCTCGGCGCCCTCGAGCGCTACGACACGCCCGCCGACCGCAACCGCCCCCTGCCCCACGTCGAGCGCGCCGAGCGCGTTGGCCGCAGCGATACCCGCTTCTATGTCGCGTTGGTCGTCACCGTCAGGGTTCACAGCACCGATGGGGCCTGATTCGGCCAGGAGATTGGGAACCACCTCGTGCACGCCGATGACATGCGCGCCGCTTGCCTCGATCAGCTGCATCGCCATGCGCAGAACCGCATCGTCCCCGCCCGAGACCAAGGTCTTCAGCACTGACGGTATCTTTGCGAGGGTCCGCAACGTCGGGCGGATATCGCGCCACTCCGGCCGACGCCGAACCCACCCGGACAAGACGACGCGGTCGATGCCCTCTTCTTTGAATGTGCGGCTGATATTGGCGAAATCGCCGATCGCCAGAACCGAATGGTCAAAATCGACCCAATCGGTTTCTTCCGCTTCACGCGTGAGCGCGATGATGTAGGGATCTTCGCCGCGTGCACGAACCGCTTCGGCGACGTGATGAGGCAGCGCGCCGCCCCCAGCGATGATTGCGAGCCGGCCGCTGGTCGCCGCGCGGCTCGCAGCAGAAGACATCACGGTCAGGCCTTGCCGCGTTGCGGCGAAGATAGCGCGCGGTCGCTCTCGGCGCCGATGAAATCGAGGATTTCCATGACCGGCGCGCAATCCATATAGTCTTCGCGAATCGCTGCGGCATTGGCGCGGATCGATTCCGGCCCTTCGAAGATCTGCTTGTAGGCGCGGCGAACCACATGGATCGTTGCACGATCGATGCCAGCCCGGCTCATGCCGACGACATTCAGACCGCTCAGCAGACCGGGATTGCCGTTGAGCATGCCATAAGGAATGACGTCGTAGCTAACAGCCGACAGACCGCCGACAAAGGCCTGACGGCCGACGCGGGTGAACTGGTGGACCGCACAGCCGCCGCCGAGAATGACGCGATCTTCGACCGTGACGTGGCCCGCCAGCATCACATTGTTGGACAGGATGATGTTGCTGCCGAGGCGGCAATCATGCGCCACGTGCGAGTTGGCGAGAAAGAGATTGTTATCGCCGACGACCGTCTTACCGCCATGCTCGACGGTTCCGGTGTTCATCGTCACGCCTTCACGGATCGTGCAATTGGTGCCAATCAGAAGCTCGGTATCGACGGCGCTGTGGTGAACGCTCTGGGAATCACCACCGACCACGGCGTTCGGGAAAATCTTCGTTCCCTTGCCGACGGTGGTCCGGCCGATCACCACGACATGGCTGAGAAGCTCGATATCGTCGCCCAGAACGACTTTCGGCCCGATGTAGCAAAACGGGCCGATCTTGACGTTCTCGCCGATCACAGCACCGCTCTCGACGATCGAGGACGGGTGGATCTTCGCAGATGCTGCAATCATGTTCAGGAGTCTTCCTTGCTGACTATCATCGCGCCGATATCAGCTTCTGCGACAAGTTGCCCGTCAACTTTTGCGTCACAGTGAAATTTCCAGATATTGCCGCGCTGCTTCTGCTTCACGACATGGAATTCGACGCGATCTCCAGGCACGACCGGCTTGCGGAAACGGGCATTGTCGATGGTCATGAAATAGACCAGGTTCGTGCCGGTTCCCACCTTGCGGGCGCAGATCGCGCCGGCGGTCTGTGCCATGCCCTCGACCAGCAGGACGCCCGGCATGATCGGCTGCTCCGGGAAGTGGCCGGTGAAATGCGGCTCGTTCGCCGAAACGTTCTTGATGCCGATCGCCGAATTGTCGCCGTCGATCTCGATGATGCGATCGACGAGCAGAAATGGGTAGCGATGGGGAAGCAGTTTCAGGATTTCCTGAATATCCGCCGTGCCGAGAACCGTTGCTGCTTCACTCATTCGCGCCGCCCTTCTTCTTTTTCTGTCTTTCCTCTGCCCGCATGGCCATTTCCGCAACGTCGCGCAGGAAATCACGCATCGGGCGGGCTGGAATACCGCCGTACCGTTCGCCGGCGGGAACATCAGCCGCCACGCCGCTCATGGCGGCGATCTGGACGCCATCACCAACGGTGATATGGCCATTGACGCCGCTGCCGCCGCCGATCATGACACCGTCGCCGATCTTCGTGCTGCCGGCGATGCCGACCCCGCTGACGATGCCGCAATAGCGACCAATGCGCACGTTGTGACCGATCTGAACGAGATTGTCGATCTTCGTGCCCTCGCCGATCACCGTATCATCCATCGTGCCACGGTCGACCGTCGTATTCGCGCCGATCTCGACATGATCCTGAATGATCACCCGTCCGACCTGAACGATCTTGATCATCCCGCCTTTCGGACCCGGCGCATAGCCGAAGCCGTCCTGACCGATGCGAGCGCCGGGGTGAATGATCACGCTGTTGCCGACGAGAGCGCAAAGCACGCTTGCACCTGCGGCAATCGTGCACTCGCGACCGATGCGCACGCCTGGGCCGATGACCGCGCCGGCCGCGATCCGCGTGCCGCGGCCGATCTCGGCGCCAGCACCAACCACAGCCGTCGGTTCGACCTCGACATCGTCTTCAAGCCGCGCGGTCGGATCCACGAACGCGCCAGGCGCGATGCCGCGCAGGCTCGTATTGCGAGCCGGACGCATCGCAATCTCGTGCAACAACGTGCCAGCAAGCGCAAAGGCCGTGTGCGGCCGAGCTGTCAAAAGGACGGGAATATGTGCAGGGACGAGAGAGGAAATCGTCTTATCGCAAATGATCGCCGATGCCTCACACGTTTCGAGTTCGGCGCGGCTCTTGCGAGACAACATATAGCAGACGTCACCGGGCTTTGCCCGATAGACCGGCGCTACGGAGCGGACGGCGCGGTCAACGACCGCGACATCAACCAACTCCGCCCCAATTCGATCCGCCAGGTCGCCCAGGCGGATCCCATCGTGGGGCGGAAAAAACCAGTTCTGTTCCATGTACACTCCAGAACGATCTTTTCTGGCAGTTCTGGACTGCTTCTTATCAGAACGACGACGAAATACCGAACTTCAGGTTCTGAACCCGGTCGAAATCTTCCTTGGCAACCGGCCATGCGTAGTCGACTCGCAGCGGACCGAAGGGCGAAGCCCAGATCAGACCAATACCGACCGAGGCGCGCAGCGAGGCGTCGTTGCCCTGGACCGATTCACCAGGACCGGTGAGCGCGACCTTGTTGCTGTAGAGCGTTCCTGCGTCAGCGAAGACCGCACCGCGGAAGCCGCTGTCACGCGGGATACCCGGAAGCGGGAACGTCGCCTCGGCCGAAGCCGTGAAATAGGTCGTACCACCGAGCGAGTCACCCGATTGCTTTTCGCGCGGGCCGATACCGTTCCGCTCGAAGCCGCGGATGTCGCTGGTGCCGAGCTGGAACTGGTCGAAGACCTGCAGATCGCTACCGGTCTCGAAGATATGGCCGGCGCTACCGCCGAGCGAGGCGATGATGTCGGCTTCGTCGTTGACCGTGTAGTACCACTTGGCCTTACCGGTCATTTTGTAGAAGTCGGAGTCACCGCCGAGGCCGGCGAATTCATGCGTGAAGGTCGCAAGAATGCCGTCATGCGGCAGCTGCGCATCGTCGAGCGTGTTGTAGGTGATCGACTGCGACACCGACGAACGGACCCAGTTGCCGCCGTCGATCGCACGAATGTAGGGCGACGAAAGCTTCGACCGGTCACCGCTATAATCGAACTGTGTGAAGTTGTAACGCAGCGTCGTCGACAGGTTCTCGGTGATCGGCGCGGTCACGCGCAGGCTGAAGCCCTGATCTTCGTAGCTGTAGTTGTCGTCATCGAAGTCGTTTTCGTTCTTGAAGACGTCGAAGCCTGCGGCCAGACGATAGCCGAGGAAATACGGCTCCGTGAACGAAACGTTGTACGTGCGGCTCTCGTCACCACGACCAGCGGCAACGCGGATGTACTGACCACGGCCGAGGAAGTTCTTTTCTTCGATCGAAGCTTCGACGAGGAAGCCACCACCGCTACCGGCGGAGTAACCTGCACCGATACCGAACGAACCGGTCGACTGATCCTGTACGTCGACGATCACGACAACACGGTCAGCGGCGCTGCCCGGAGCGGTCGAAACGTTGACAGTCGAGAAGTAACCGAGAGCCTCGAGACGACGCTTGGCGCGCGCTACCATTTCCTGGTTGAAGGCGTCGCCTTCACCCATGTCGAACTCGCGACGGATAACGTAGTCGCGGGTACGGGTGTTGCCGCGGATTTCGATACGCTCGACATAGGCGCGCTCGCCCTGGTCGACGAGGTAGTCGACGGCGATCGTGTGGTTGCCGAGATCGCGGTTGCCGCGAGGCGTGACGCGAGCGAACGGGTAGCCAGCCGAAGCGACGCGCTTCGAGATCTCGGTCATCGTCGCCTGAACGTCCTTGGCCTTGTAGACCGAACCCTGACGGCTGACGATAAGCCCCTTCAGTTCTTCGGCGTTGATGCCCTCAACGGTCGATTCGACATTGACGGAACCAAAGTCGTAGCGCGGACCTTCTTCGACGGTGATCGTCACCGTGTATTCGTTGGTCGCTTCATTCAGGGTCGCATCCGAAGTAACGACCTGGAAGTCGGCGTAGCCGCGGTTGTAGTAGAACTGACGCAGCAGTTCTTCGTCCGCGCGCAGCTTGTCAGGATTGTAGACGTCCTTCCGCGTAATGAAGGAGAAGATGCCCGATTCCTTCGTCGCGATGACCGACTGCAGACGACCGTCGCTGTAGGCTTCGTTGCCGACGAAGTTGATCTGAGAAATCTTGGTGCGCTCGCCTTCGTTGATAACGAACGCGAGGTTGACACGACCTTCGGCGACAGGAACGACCTGCGTCGTCACCGTGACATCGCCACGACCGATCGCCGCATAGGCGTCCTTGATCGACTGGATGTCCGTCTCAACCGTCGCTTCGCTGTAAGGACCGAGCGGCTGCGTGCGCACGACGCCCTGCAGCTTGTCGTCCTTGATCTTGCGGTTGCCGTTGAAGACGACCTGGTTGACGAGCTGATTCTCGCTGACGCTGACGACCAGCGTGCCGCCGGAAACGTTGATGCTGACGTCGGAGAAGTAGCCGGTCGCATACAGGCGCTTCACGGAAGCGTCGATGTCGGTGTTGTTGAAGCTCTTGCCCGGAACGATCGTGATGTTGGCGCGAACCGTCTCAGCGCTGACGCGCGTGGCGCCGCGCACTTCGACACGATTGATGACCGCAGCTTCTGCAACGGACGTGCCTGCGAGCAACCCAACACCAGCGCCGGAAACAACAATGCTTGTTGACAGCGCAGCCGCCGACACCGCGTTCAAAAACCTTGAACCAGCTTTCATGTTCAAATCTTACCTTTTCCAAACGTCGCGCGGCAGTTTCGTGCCGACTCCGGTCACGGTTGCCGTTTTAACCGCTTTTCCCATACAAGCAAGCCAGCTCGTTAATTTCTGTTTACTTCAATTCGAACCGTGGCTTAACGGCCACTACAGCTTCGATTTATCGTAAACAAAACCTTTCGTCGCAAGCCGTTGAAAACCAATCGTTCACAGTATCCGCCGAAATCCCCCTCGCCGTTTCCCCGGCCGAACGCTAGCCGAAGAACATCGATATGTCGTTCCAGGTGGCAAAGACCATGAGCATCAGCACCATGGCAAAACCGATCCGGTAAGCGACATCCTGCGCGGCCGGGCCCACCGGCCTTCCGCGCAAGGCCTCAACCGCATAGAACATCAAGTGGCCGCCATCAAGCACCGGAACGGGCATGAGGTTAAGCAATCCTATGGAAACAGACAGGATCGCGGCAATATTCAGCAAAAACGGAATTCCAAGCGTCGCCATCTGCCCCGAGACCTTGGCGACGCGGATCGGTCCGCCGATCTGATCTGCCTTCATCCGCCCGGTCACGACATTGGAGAGATAGTCGAAAGTACCGGTGACAACGTGCCAGCTTTGCAGGACGCCCTGCCCGACGGCCTCGATCGGACCATAGTTGACCGTGCGGAAATTGCCGGCTTCCTGGTCGGTCAGGATACCGATGACGCCGATTTCCATCTTGTTGCCAAACTGATCCGTGAGCTCGGTACGCTGCGGCACCATGTTCAGATCGAGCATCGCGCCGTTGCGTTCGATTCGGATCGAAATCGGCATTTCCGGGCGAACACTGACGTAGCGGCGAACGTCGTCGAAGGTGACGACCGGCGTGCCGTCGATCGAAATCAGACGGTCTCCCGGCACGACACCGGCTTGCGCAGCAGCACTGTTCTCATTCACCCGCGCAACCACCGGATCGGCGACCTGACGCCCGTAGACGGAAAACAGCACGGCAAAGATGGCGATGGCGAGAATGAAGTTTGCGATCGGTCCGGCGGCGACGGTTGCCGCACGCTTCCACAATTTGGCGCCGAGGAAGGTCTGGCTGCGCTCTTCCGGCGCCAGCGCCTCCAGGCGCTTGTAGTCCGGCACGCTCGCCGCATCCTCGTCGCCGTAGAACTTGACGTAACCGCCAAGGGGAATCGCCGCCAGTTTCCACCGCGTTCCGTGCCGATCGGTCCAGCCGACGAGCTCAGGGCCAAAGCCGATCGAAAAAGCCAGAATGCGGATGCCCGACCAGCGGCCGACGAGGTAGTGGCCCATCTCGTGCACAAAGACCAGCAGCGTCAGCACCAGAAGAAATGGGACGACGTAGCCGGTCAGAATCTGAAGGGCATCAAGCAGATATGTCATGAACGTTCCTCAAGCACCCGCGGGCCTAAGCTCAAAGGCTATACAGGACGGATCCGAAAGCGATCTGGCGCCCATCGCTGACGAAATACTGAATCATGACCAGAATCAACGCCGCGACACACGCGAAAATCAACCCGTCGACCCGATCCATAACGCCGCCATGCCCCGGAATGAGACGGCTGGAATCCTTCACCCCAAAACGGCGCTTGATGAAGGATTCGAACAAGTCTCCCACCTGGCTGGCGACGGAGAGCACCAGCGCAATGATCGGAATGCGGAGATCTTGCAGTGAAAAATAAGCCATAAAGACGGCAACACCGGCAACAATGCCGCAAATTGTGCCACCGATGGCACCCGACCATGTCTTGCCGGGCGATATGCGTGGCGCGAGCTTCGGTCCACCGATCGCGCGGCCGGTAAAATAGGCGAAGATGTCGGTCGCCCAGACGACGGCAAAGACGAACAGCGTCGCCATCAAGCCAAGATCGTCGGCGCCGCGAAGGGCCGCAAGCGAAATGCCGGTCAGCCCGGCGTAGGCGATGCCACCCGGCAGCCACCAACTGGTCTTCTGCAGAAATACCCAAAGGACAGTGAGAACTACAAAAGCGGCCAGGACCGGAAGGCTGTAGCCGATATAGCCGGTCACGATCAGGCCGGCGATGATCACGACGGCCAGCCAGCCAACGGCATTGCCTTGGAAATCCCGCTCCTGGAGGTCCGTGATCGTCGACCACTCATAATAGACGAGCAGCGCAATCAGCGCCGACAGCAACTGAAACGCCAAACCGCCGAACCAGGTCGCCGCCAGTGTCACCGCTGCGAGGACCACGCCCGAAGCGATACGAAGCTTAAGTTCAGTCTGCATCAGGAACCGACCGCCAATGTGGGCTCGGCGACGCCGCCGAAGCGGCGCTCGCGGCAGGCGTATTTTTCAAGCGCCGCCAGGAACGTTTCGCGCGTAAAGTCCGGCCACAACTCGGGAACGAAGATCAGTTCCGAATAGGCGCCCTGCCAAAGAAGGAAATTCGAGAGACGCTCTTCGCCGCTGGTGCGGATGATCAGGTCCGGATCGGGAATGTCCGACGTGTCCAGCATCGCCGCGATACGCTCGGGGTTGATGTCTTCCGGCCGCAAGCGTCCTTCGGCGACTTCCGTCGCCAGCCGCCGCATGGCTCGTGTCATTTCGTCCCGGGCGCCGTAATTGAAGGCAATGACGAGCGTAATCCCGGTATTTGCCCGCGTCGTTTCCTCCGCCTCCACCAGCAACGGTAGAATGTCGCCTCTGAGGTTGGAGCGGTCACCGATGACTCGGATGCGGACATTCTCGCGGTGCAGATCGGCAAGATCCCGGCGGATGAAGGTCTTGAGCAGCCCCATCAGATCGCTGACTTCCGCCGCCGGCCTGCTCCAGTTTTCCGAGGAAAAGGCAAAAAGCGTGAGGTAGCGGATCCCCAAGTCGCCCGCCGTCTTGACGGCGGCGCGAACGGTCTCGACACCCTTGCGGTGCCCCATCGTGCGCGGCAGCCCACGCGCGTTCGCCCAACGCCCGTTGCCATCCATGATGATGGCAACATGTTCCGGAACGGTCGTGGAAGTGAGGTTTTGCATAAGGCGTCCGCGAAAGGAGACTCAGATCACGAGCAGAGCAGATCAGACCTGCATGATTTCCTTTTCCTTCTCGACGAGCAAGCGGTCGATATCGGAAATCGTTTCGTCGGTCATCTTTTGCACGCGCTCGGACTGAGAACGGCTGATATCCTGACCGATGTCGCCATCCTTTTCGGCTTTTTTCAGGTCGTCCATGCCGTCGCGGCGCACGTGGCGCACGGCGACCTTCGCCTTTTCGGCGTAGTCATGTGCCACTTTGACGAGCGACTTGCGGCGCTCTTCGTTGAGTTCCGGCAGCGGAATGCGCAGGTTCTGGCCGTCGATGATCGGATTGAGGCCGAGGTTCGATTCGCGAATGCCGCGATCCACAGCGCCGACCATCTGCTTGTCCCAGACCGAGACGGACAGCATGCGCGGCTCGGGAACCGTGATGTTCGCCACCTGGTTGAGCGGCACGCGCGAGCCGTAGGCTTCGACGGTCACCGGATCGAGAACGTTCGCCGACGCGCGGCCGGTACGGAGCGACGCGATATCGCTCTTGAATGCGGAAATGGCGCCATCCATGCGACGCTTCAGTTCCTTCAGGTCAACACCTTCACTCATGGTCGAAACTCCCGTTCTATCATTCGCCGGCCCGAGGGCCGTTCTGCAGCTTCTTAATTGTCTGTGACGATGGTCGCGCGACCGCCGCCGGTCAATATTTCCGCAAAGCCACCCTTCTCATGAATGGAGAAGACAACGATCGGAATGGCATTTTCGCGTGCAAGCGCGACGGCGGCAACATCCATGACAGCAAGCCCCTTCTCGAGGACTTCGCTGTGCGTCAGGCGGTCGAAGCGGGTCGCGTCCGGATCCTTCTTCGGGTCGGCGGAATAGATGCCATCGACCTGGGTGCCCTTGAAGATCGCCTGCGCGCCCATTTCGGCGGCACGAAGGGCGGCGGCAGAGTCGGTCGTGAAGAAGGGATTGCCCGTGCCGCCGGCGAAGATCACGACGCGGCCGAGGGAAAGATGGTGGAGCGTTGCGCGCTGCGAGAAGCTCTCGCAGATTTCCGGCATCGCGATTGCCGAGAGCACGACCGTATCGATGTCGAGCTTGCGCAGCGACGTTGCGAGCGCCAGCGCATTGATGACGGTTGCCAGCATGCCCATGTGGTCGCCGGTTACCCGGTCGCCGCCCTTGGAAGCGACGGCCACGCCGCGGAAGATGTTGCCGCCGCCGACAACCACGCCCACTTCGACGCCCATGGCGCGCGCTTCGGCGATATCTGCGGCGATCCGGTCAGCGACCGCCACATCGATGCCGAAGCCCTGGCTGCCCATGAGAGCTTCACCGGAGGCTTTGAGTAGAACGCGTTTGTAGAGTGGCTCGGCCGGCATCATCGCTCCTGAACAGATCGGCGCGCGTGCGCACGATGGCGGCGCACAGCGCATAAGGACACATTGCGCACCATGGTTTCAACCGCAACGGCGTATTTTCCGGCGGGTCCAGCGCATTGACGAAGCCGGATACACGAAGGGCACCGCGTTGTCACGCGATGCCCCAAGGTTTTCCCAATATGGGTGAAGAAATCAGCCCTTGGCGACGGCTGCAACTTCTGCAGCGAAGTCGGACTCTTCCTTCTCGACACCTTCGCCGAGCAGCAGGCGAGCCATGCCGGTGACTTCGATCGGTGCGCCAGCGAGCTTTTCAGCGTCCTTGACGGCCTGACCGACGGTGATTTCCGGGTTCATGACGAAGGCCTGCGACAGCAGAGCGACTTCTTCGAAGAACTTGCGCATGCGGCCTTCGACCATCTTTTCGATGATGTTGTCCGGCTTGCCCGAAGCGCGCGACTGTTCGATGAAGACGTTGCGTTCGCGCTCGGCAACAGCGGCGTCGACTTCGTCCGCACGGATCGCGAGCGGGTTGGTGGCAGCGATGTGCATGGCGATCTGACGGCCAACCGAGAAGAGAACTTCCTTGTCGCCGATCGACTTCAGGGCGACGAGAACACCGAGCTTGCCGATGCCGTCGCCGGCAGCGTTGTGGATGTAGGTGGCAACAACACCGTCTTCGACCTTGAGCAGGGCTGCGCGGCGAAGCGTCATGTTCTCGCCGATGGTGGCGATCGCGTCCTTGATGGTCTCGTCGACCGACTTGCCGGTTGCCGGGTAGTTTGCAGCCGCGATGGCTTCAACCGAGCCGTCGGTGGTCAGCGCTACATTGGCAACGCCGCGGACGAGTTCCTGGAAGGCTTCGTTGCGGGCAACGAAATCGGTCTCGGAGTTGATTTCGACGACGACAGCCTTGACGCCACCGCTGACAATACCGATGAGGCCTTCAGCAGCCGTGCGGCCCGACTTCTTGTCGGCCTTGGCGATGCCCTTGGCGCGCAGCCAGTCGATCGCAGCTTCCATGTCGCCGTTGGTTTCGGCGAGCGCCTTCTTGCAGTCCATCATGCCTGCGCCGGTCTTTTCGCGCAGTTCCTTCACCATTGCTGCAGTTACACTCATCTTATTGCCTCTTTGTCTGTTTGGTTGGCGCGCTGCCCTTGAGGGCGCGGTACCAGGAGGTGTGGCAGGGAATGGCTTTTCAATGTGACACCGTGATGACTGAACCATCACGGGGTTGCTCGGCTCCAAAGATCCGAACGGATCAGCGCCATCCCCGGCTGAAAAGAACAAGGCCGTTCAGATTTTCATCACAAACGGCCTTGTCCCGACATTTCATTGGGGGCGGCAGGCTTACCTGCCGCCAAGGCCCGATCAGGCGTCGGAGGCCTCGTCGAGCGCCGGCTCGACCGGAGCTTCGGCAGATGCGCCGAGGTCACGGCCCGATGCGCCCTGCTGACGTGCGATGCCGTCGATGGCAGCGCGTGCAATGAGGTCGCAGTAGAGAGCGATGGCGCGCGAAGCGTCGTCGTTGCCCGGGATCGGATAGTCGATCTGGTCCGGATCGCAGTTCGAGTCGATGACTGCGACAACCGGGATGCCGAGGCGCTTGGCTTCGTCGATCGCGATCGATTCCTTGTTGGTGTCGATGATGAACATCAGGTCCGGCGTGCCGCCCATGTCGCGGATACCGCCGAGAGCGCGGTTCAGCTTTTCGCGTTCGCGCTCGAGGTTCAGGCGTTCCTTCTTTGTGAAGCCCGAAGCTTCCGAAGAAAGGATTTCGTCGAGCTTGCGCAGGCGCTGGATCGAGTTCGAAATCGTCTTCCAGTTGGTCATCATGCCGCCGAGCCAGCGAGCGTTGACGTAGTACTGGGCCGAACGCTTGGCAGCGTCAGCGATGATTTCGGACGCCTGGCGCTTGGTGCCGACGAACAGAACGCGGCCGCCGTTGGCAACGGTGTCGCTGACGATCTGCAGGGCGCGCGACAGCATCGGCACGGTCTGTGCGAGGTCGATGATGTGAACGTTGTTGCGATCGCCGAAAATGTACGGCTTCATCTTCGGGTTCCAGCGGTGCGTCTGGTGGCCGAAGTGAACGCCAGCTTCCAGAAGCTGACGCATGCTAAAATCAGGCAATGCCATGCCTTTTCTCCTTTTCCGGTTGAACCTCCGCGAAGCGTCGAGCATGTCTTTCGACCGGCCCACCGGCGGAACGATCCGGATTTCTCCCGGAACATCCCAAGCTTCACGTGTGGAATGGGCAGCCCCTTAACGGCAACCGCCCGAGAAATCAAGCCGCAAACGCCGCTTTTTACCGCAATCGGCTATTTGCAGTCCTCGGATTTGAACACTTCGAGGTCCGCAAGCTTGCCGCTCAGGACGAAATCGCCGTAGTCCATCGTCAGGTCGCGGGTAATCCCGTTCTCGTAGAGCTTGAACGACATACGGTAGATCGGCAGCGCGTCGCCGCTCTTGTCATCGTTGAAATAGGAGATGGTCACCGGCCAATAATTGTCGCCGCTGAGCTTGCCCGCCTTGCCGGCATCCGGCTCATCCGCCGTGGGTTTGCGCGATTTGCCGACGAAGGTCGAGGTGATCAAGGTCTTGTCACCCGAATCGGAGCCGTCGAAGATGCGCGCCTCAAAGAGGCTCTCGCCTTTCTTCGCTCGCGAGATCACCTCCATCATGTGCGCCGTCGGAAACCGGCTCGCCGCAAGCTCGATTTCGCGCTTGTCCGGCGCGGTCAGCTCGACCTTAACGCCCGCTTTTTCCTCATGCGCCGTACCGCGCACTTCCTTGTCCAGCTTCTCATCGGTGAAGGAGCGGGTCAGGAAGCGGAAATTGCCATTCTTTAGATCTTCGTAGGTGGTCGTCTGCTGATCGGTCAGGCGCACTTCCTCGCCGGTATCGACCTGGGTGACGAAACGGAAGCTGACGGTATAGCCCGCGCAGGCCGAGCCATTGAACTCGTAGACCATGCGACCATACATTCCGGCAATGCCCGAACGATCCGATGCATCCTTGAGTTCGAGATCATAGACGGCGCGGTGCGGCACAAGGGCGTTTGCGTGTGCCGCCGTGCCGCCCGATACTGTCATGACGGCGAAACAGGCGCTGCCCAAAGTGACGAGACCGAAGCCTTTATGAAACATCCGTTTCCTCCTGTTGGACTCGCCGGCAATGCTATAAACAAGCGTTCGGCAGAAGCGAGGCGGCGTTCGCAGGAAAAAGCCGGTGCCCGCCGCGATCCGGCCTGAATGCAGGATTTTAACACAAAAGACAACAATGGAGCTTTCCATGTCTGCAGAGATCGAAGCGCGCCTCAAGGACCTCGGCGTCACACTTCCCCAGGCTGCGACCCCGGTTGCAAACTACGTGCCCTACGTCATCAGCGGCTCGATGCTCTACATCTCTGGACAGCTTCCGATGGAAGACGGCAAGGTCGCTGTGACCGGCATCGTCGGCAAGGATGTGGACGTGGCCCGTGCACAGCGCGCCGCCGAACTCTGCTCGATCAACATCCTCGCCCAGGCCAAGGCAGCACTCGGCGGCGATCTCGGTCGCATCCGACGCCTGGTGAAGATCAACGGCTTCGTCGCCTCGACACCGGAATTCGTCGAGCAGCATCTGGTCATCAACGGCGCATCCAATCTGCTTGCGACCGTGCTCGGTGAAGCCGGCAAGCACGCGCGTGCCGCCGTCGGCATGGCTTCCCTTCCCTTCAATGCCGCCGTCGAGATCGACGCCGTCATCGAAATCGCCTGACAGAGTGCCCGGCATGGCTGATATTTCCTGGCTGAAGGCCCAACCGATTGCCCATCGCGGCTATCACGACATGAACAAGCAGGTGTGGGAGAATACGCTTTCGGCCTTCTCCCGCGCCGTCGACGCCGGTTTCGCGATCGAATGCGATCTGCAGTATACCGCCGACAGCATTCCGGTCGTCTTCCACGATGACGATACCGAGCGACTGTGCGGGATCAAGGGCGACGTTCGCGCGCGCACCGCCGGCGAACTCGGCCTGATGGCGATCGGCGGCACGAAGGACAAGGTGCCGACGTTGACGCAGATGCTGCGCCTGGTTGCCGGCAAGGTGCCGCTCGTCATCGAGCTCAAGGGCCGCAAGGGCGACGACGAGGGCTTTGCCGCCGCCGTGCTCGAAACGCTCGAAGGCTACAAGGGCCACGTTGCGCTGATGAGCTTCGATCACTGGCTGCTCAAGGACCTGAAGGCGCTCGACGCGCCCTACCCGCTGGGCCTCACCGCGGAAGGTGCCAATCCGGAGACCTTCTTCGTGCATGAGGAAGCGATGCAGCTCGGGCTCGATTTCATCTCCTACCACTACGGCCACCTGCCGAACTCGTTCATCACCAAGGAACGGACGCTCGGCAAGACGATCATCACCTGGACCGTGCGCGACCGGCAGGCCGAAGCCTACACGTTTGCCCATGCGGATCAGATGACCTTCGAGGGTTTCGACCCGCGGGAGGCCCTGGTTTCCTAAGGTAATGTCAGACGCCGTCACCCTCCGCATCGCGCAATCCTTCACCGATATACCGGCGGCACGCTGGAATGTGCTGTCCGGTGCATCGAAGGCGTTTCCTGGCAGCGTCTACAATCCCTTCCTCTCGTATGCCTATCTCTCGGCGCTCGAGGAGTCCGGGTCGGCGACGGCCAAGACCGGCTGGCTCGGCCAGCATCTGTTGCTTGAAGGCGGCGACGGGCAATTGCGCGGCGGCCTCGTCTGCTATCTGAAGAACCACAGCCAGGGCGAATACGTTTTCGACCACGGCTGGGCCGATGCCTTCGAGCGCGCCGGCGGCCGCTACTATCCGAAACTGCAAAGTTCCATCCCCTTCACGCCTGCGACCGGACCACGGCTGCTTTCGGCACCGGATGAAAACACGAACGCCGTTCAGGATGCGCTTGCCGCGGGCCTGAAAGAGCTTGCCCGCAGACACGATGTCTCTTCGGCACATGTGACTTTCGTTCCCGAAGCCGAGATCCCTGCGCTTGAGCGCGCCGGGTTCATGCACCGCACAGACCAGCAGTTCCACTTCACCAATGAAGGCTATGGCTCCCACGCCGATTTTCTGGAGACCCTTGCCTCACGCAAACGCAAGGCGCTGAAGAAGGAGCGCAGGGCTGCGCTCGAAAACGGGATTTCGATCGACTGGCTGACCGGCAGCGACCTGACGGAATCGATCTGGGACGAGTTCTTCGCCTTCTACATGGACACCGGCGGACGCAAATGGGGCCGCCCCTATCTGACGCGCGCGTTCTATTCGCTCATTGGCGAGCGCATGGCCGACGATATCCTGCTGGTGATGGCACGCCGCAACGGCCGCTACATCGCCGGCGCGATCAACTTCATCGGCGGCGATGCGCTCTACGGTCGCCACTGGGGCTGCATCGAGGATCAGCCGTTCCTGCATTTCGAAGTCTGCTATCACCAGGCGATCGATTTCGCGATCGCCAAGGGGCTGAAACGGGTCGAGGCTGGCGCCCAGGGCGAACACAAGCTTGCGCGCGGCTACATGCCCGTCACCACCCATTCCGCCCATTTCATCACACATCCGGGACTGGCCCGCGCTGTCGGCGACTATCTTCAGCGCGAGCGCAGGGATGTGGAGGAAACGGGCGAGTTTCTTGCCGAACACGGACCTTTCCGCAAAGGTGAACGGCAGGACGACTGACCCCCTTTTCGTGAAGGCCGGCTTCATTACACGAGGAAGAACAATGAGCTACGACGACAACAACATTTTCGCCAAGATCCTGCGCGGCGAAATTCCCTCGCACCGCGTCTACGAGGACGACGCGACGATCGCCTTCATGGATGTCATGCCGCAGGCCGAAGGCCATCTGCTCGTGGTGCCGAAATCCCCTTCGCGCAACCTGCTCGACGCCGATGCAGCAACGCTGCCGGCGCTGATTGCCACCGTACAGAAGCTGGCCGTTGCCGCCAAGGAAGCTTTCGACGCCGATGGTGTGACGATCATGCAGTTCAACGAAGCACCGGCCGGACAATCGGTGTTCCACCTGCACTTCCACGTCATTCCGCGGCAAGCAGGCGTGCCGCTGAAGCCGCATTCCGGCACGATGGAAGACGGCGCCGTTCTGGCTGCCAATGCCGAAAAGGTTCGGCAGGCGCTCTGATCGCGCTCATACTATCCGCGCAGGAGCCAGGGAGCCGGCGACGCGCCGGCTCTTTAACCGACGGTCAGGTGAAAGCACCTCACCCGGCCTAAAAACCCAACCACCACAGGCCCAGCGCCAACGCGGCAATCGCTGACGCGATCCCGATCGCCGGTTTTCTTCCGAACAGGAAGAAGGCGGCCGCCCCGAGCGCGACGGCACCTGCGCGCAGCCAGAGCGGGGATTGTTCGAGTACGCCGGTCGGATAGAGGATAAGCTTGGCGATGACCGCTGCGACCAGCGCGGTCGCAACCGCCCTCACCCAGTTCAGCGCCTCGGAATCATCGCGCAGCCTGTTGCCTGTGATGACACCCAACCAGCGCCAGATGTCGGTCGCCAGCCAGCCGGCAATCGCGATGAAGACATAGGCCCACCAACCATCCTGCCAGGTCATGCTCCCACCTCCTTGCGGCGCCGCCAGAGGCGCTCGATGAGCCAGGCAAGCGTGCCGCCGACGAGGCCGGCGAGCAGGATGTCGAATTCCGGAAACAGCCAGTAGAACAGCGGCCCGCCTGCAAGACCGAAGAGCAACGCCACATAGACGACGGGATGGCGCGCCGAATGCCAGATCGAGGCGAGAAAGTAGACCGGCGTCAGGAAGAAAAGGCAGCCGGCAACGATCGGCGGGAAATCGGCGACGAAGTGGTAGACGACAGCGACGAGCAGCATGTTTGCCGCCACCAGCGTGATGCCAAAGCCCGCGAAAAACGCGACGCGCCGCTCGCGCGGCACGTGCGGCACCTTCTCCATCGCGAAAACCCAGGCGGTGATCGCGACGAAATGCGACAGGAAGAGCAGAAGCCAAGTCGGCGTGCGCGACCCGCGCAGCTCCGGTATCAGCGCGGCGACCATCGGCATCAGCCGTACGGACGACAGCGAGACCGCGAGGAACGCGGTCGCGAGCCCGGCTCCGCTCATCATCGAACTGACGAGAATGACCTTGGCCGGAAGCGCCCAGACCATGCCGACCATGAAGACCACCTGCTCGACCGGAATGCCGGCCTGAGCCGTCAGCGAACAGAAGCCGACAAAGGACAACATCAGAATGAAGGCCGGCAGGCTGAAAATGCCGCGCATGCCTTTCCCGAACCAGGCGAGCGAAGATTGCTCGTCTTCTTCTCTCTTCATCGGCGATTCCGGATTGTTTTCAACTCGACTACGACCACCCCGGATCGAATCGTCCGGGATCAGCATGACCGAATATAGGCTATCAGACCGGCACGCGGACGAAAAACCACGCAGGCTCTTCTCATTTCTTCTTTAAAGAAAAACGGTGCCGGATGGTTTGCATCCGGCACCGTCGAACGTGTCTTGCGGGGGCTACTTCTTGCGCGGCACCTTCGGCACCGTGCGGCCCTTTCTGGGAGCCGCGTCGCCCGCCCCGGCCTCGTCATCCGTTGACGCCTTGGCGGCAGCCTTCTTCGGCTTGGACTTCGGCGCAGGCTCGGCGCCCACCTCTTCCTTGTCCTCGGCCTTTTTCGGCTTGGCGGCCTTCATCGCCGGGCGGGATACTTCCGCCTTCGGCTTGATTGGCGTCGTCTCAGGAACGGCATCGAGCAGCAGGCCCTTGGTGCCATCGGCCTTCGTGCCGATCGTCACCTTGACGACCCCGCCCTTCTTCAGCTTGCCGAAGAGGATTTCATCGGCGAGCGGCTTCTTGATGTTTTCCTGGATGACACGCGACAGCGGTCGCGCGCCCATCTTCTCGTCGTAGCCCTTTTCGGCAAGCCAGGCGATCGCCTCCGGCGCGAGGTCGAAGGTGACGTTGCGCTCGGCAAGCTGGGTTTCAAGCTGCATGACGAACTTCTGAACCACCTGGTGGATAACCGGTGTCGGCAGCGAAGCAAACGGAATGACCGCATCCAGACGGTTGCGGAATTCCGGCGTGAACAGGCGGTTCAGCGCCTCTTCGTCTTCGCCCGTACGCTTGGAAGAACCGAAGCCGATGGCGGCCCGGGCCATTTCCGATGCGCCGGCATTGGTCGTCATGATCAGGATGACGTTGCGGAAGTCGATCTTCTTGCCGTTGTGATCCGTCAGCGAGCCATGGTCCATGACCTGCAGCAGGATGTTGAACAGGTCCGGATGCGCCTTCTCGATCTCGTCGAGCAGCAGCACGCAATGCGGGTGCTGATCGACGCCATCGGTCAAGAGGCCGCCCTGGTCGAAGCCGACATAGCCGGGAGGTGCACCGAGCAGGCGCGAAACCGTATGCCGCTCCATGTATTCCGACATGTCGAAGCGCAGGAGCTCGACGCCGAGCGAGGTCGCAAGCTGCTTGGCGACTTCCGTCTTGCCGACGCCGGTCGGGCCGGAGAAGACGTAGCAGCCGATCGGCTTGTTCGGTTCGCGCAGGCCGGCACGCGCCAGCTTGATCGACGAAGCGAGCGCCTCGATCGCCAGGTCCTGGCCGTAGACGACCGAGCGCAGCTCTCGCTCGAGATTGGCAAGCACGGCCTCGTCGTCCTTGGAGACGGTCTTCGGCGGGATGCGCGCCATCGTCGCGATCGTCGCCTCGATCTCCTTCTCGGTGATCAGCTTGCGGCGCTTGCTGGCGGGCAGAAGCATCTGTGCGGCACCGGATTCATCGATCACGTCGATCGCCTTGTCCGGCAGCTTGCGGTCGTTGATGTAGCGGGCCGAAAGCTCGACCGCGGCCTTGATCGCCTCGTTCGAGTATTTCAGGTGATGATATTCCTCGTAATAAGGCTTCAGCCCCTTCATGATCTCGATCGCGTCGGCAATCGTCGGCTCGTTCACGTCGATCTTCTGGAAACGGCGGACCAGCGCCCGATCCTTCTCGAAGAACTGGCGGTATTCCTTGTAGGTGGTCGAACCGATGCAGCGGATCGCGCCGGAGGAAAGCGCCGGCTTCAAAAGGTTGGATGCATCCATCGCGCCGCCGGACGTAGCTCCGGCGCCGATGACCGTATGGATCTCGTCGATGAAGAGCACGGCGCCCGGATAGTCCTCGAGCTCCTTGACGACCTGCTTCAACCGTTCTTCGAAATCGCCACGGTAGCGCGTGCCGGCAAGAAGCGTGCCCATGTCGAGCGAGAAGATCGTCGCATCCTGCAACGCTTCCGGCACCTTCTTTTCGATGATGCGCTTGGCAAGGCCTTCGGCGATCGCCGTCTTGCCGACGCCGGGGTCCCCGACATAGAGCGGATTGTTCTTCGAGCGGCGGCACAGCACCTGGATGGTGCGGTTCACCTCGGCGTGACGGCCGATCAGCGGGTCGATCTTGCCGGATTTCGCCTTCTCATTGAGGTTGACGCAATAGGCGGTCAGCGCGTCCTGCTGCTTCTTGGCGCTGGCCTCTTCGTTGTCGCGCGCGGGCTTCTGCTCGCTCTCATGATCGTCAGAGCCACGCACAGGACGGGACTCAGAGCTGCCGGGCCGCTTGCCGATGCCGTGCGAAATGAAGTTGACCGCGTCGTAGCGGGTCATCTCCTGCTCCTGCAGGAAATAGGCTGCGTGACTTTCGCGCTCGGCGAAGATCGCGACCAGCACGTTGGCGCCGGTCACTTCCTCGCGGCCGGACGATTGCACGTGGATCACCGCCCGCTGGATCACGCGCTGGAACCCGGCCGTCGGCTTGGAATCTTCGTCGTAGCCGGTCACGAGGTTCGACAGTTCGTTGTCGACGTAATCGGTTACGGTCTTGCGCAGCGTCTCAAGATTGACGTTGCAGGCGCCCATCACGGCCGCCGCGTCGGCATCGTCGATCAATGCCAGAAGCAGATGCTCGAGCGTAGCGTATTCGTGGTGGCGCTCGTTGGCAAAAGTCAGTGCCTGGTGCAGCGCCTTTTCGAGGCTGGGCGAAAATGTTGGCACGTTAGTTCCTCATTTCTTTTCCATGACGCATTGCAACGGATGCTGATGCTGCCGGGCGAAGTCCATCACCTGCGTCACCTTGGTTTCGGCGACCTCATAGGTGAAGACGCCGCACTCTCCCACACCGTGATTGTGGACGTGGAGCATGATGCGGGTCGCCTCTTCCGGGTTCTTTTGAAAGAAGCGCTCCAGAATATGGATGACAAATTCCATCGGCGTGTAATCGTCATTCAAAAGCAGAACACGATACAAACTTGGCTTCTTGGTCTTCGGCTTGGTACGCGTGATGACGGACGTGCTGCGGTTGTTGCCGTTCCCCTCATCATCGCTACCTTGCTGCATCCGGACCGGCATGGCGATCATTCTTGTCAGTTCCTTGTACAGTAGCGACCCATCGAACTCGGCCGCAGCCTGCTTGCCCTTTATCTAATGGTTCGTTTTCAGATTTTAAGACCGAACCAACACACTGCAATCATAATCGCACGTTGACCGGCAAGATTGATCAACTTTCTTTGGGCTGCGCACAGCTTATGCGAAAAACAAAAAGGCCGGTCGCAAGCGCTGCGACCGGCCTTTTTGTTGAGAAATTGTTTTAGCCGGTGATCAGGCTGCTGCAGCGGCGGCCTTAACTGCTGCCGTTGCCTTGGCAACTGGCGCTTCGTAGGGCTTGTAGGCGTCCTTGGCGAGGTCGGCATACATTTCGCCGATCTTCGTTGCTTCGGCGACAAAGCCTTCGTAGCTCGACTTCACGAAGTTGGTCTGCAGTTCGAAAGCAGCCTCGACGCTCTTGACGCTGGTCAGCTTTTCGACATGCGCGACGCTGTCCTCGAAGGACTTCTTCGAAAAGTCGGCAGCTTCGGTCGCGATAGCCTGGAGACCCTTGGTCCAAGCGGAATAGCTCTTCACAGCCACATCAATGGCTTCCTTGCTCTTCTTGTTTGCATCGTCGAAGTTGAACATCCGGTGTCTCCTTGGTGACGGCCTGATCTGGAGGCTTCAGTTTATGTGCACTGCACAAAAAGTCAAGACGAGTGTGCGATGCAATAAAATACAACAGATGCAACAACTTGATGAAATATCGCGGTCCGGCATGAAATTTCTTGCCGCGCTCGCTACAGCCGCAAGATAAGCACTAGCGAGCAATTGCCCAGCAAGACATCAACATCCCGCACAAAACAATAAACCCCGAAAATCCCATGGATTTTCGGGGTTTATACTGAAAGCGTCCGGCGTCGCGACTTAGAGGTCGATGTCGAGGATCGCCATGGAGAAGTTGTAGGAAAGCTCGCCGTCTTCCTCATCGCGGAAGACCACACCGAGGAACTCGTCACCGAGATAGACTTCAGCGGACTCGTCCTTCTTCGGGCGAGCCTTGACGACCATCTGCTGATTGAAGGTGCGCTTGAAGTAGGCTTCAAGCTTGCGGATTTCTTCGGGCTTCAAAACACGTCTCCGTAGCCGTTTAAACTGTGCGGCGCTTCTCGCACGCTGCATCGGCGGGTGTAAACCCCTCGAAAGAGGCTACACACCGGTTCCCGCATGTCAGATATCGAAGCTGGCAAGGATCTGGTCCATCTGGCGCGACGGCTCGGAACAGCCGGCCTCGCCCACGACCTTTGCCGGCACGCCGGCGACCGTCGACTTCGGCGGCACCGGTTTCAGTACGACCGAACCCGCAGCGACGCGCGAGCAGTGCCCGATATGGATATTGCCGAGGATCTTGGCGCCGGCGCCAATCAGCACGCCATCGGCGATCTTCGGGTGGCGATCGCTGCCTTCCTTGCCCGTGCCGCCGAGCGTCACGCCGTGCAGGATCGAGACGTTGTCACCAATGACCGCGGTCTCGCCGACGACAAGGCCGGTGGCATGATCAAGGAAGATGCCGCGGCCGATGCGGGCGGCGGGGTTGATGTCCGTCTGGAAGACGCTCGACGCCCGGCTCTGCAGGTAGAAGGCGAAATCCTTGCGGCCGCGCTTCAATAGCCAATGCGCCAGGCGATGCGTCTGGATCGCATGGAAGCCCTTGAAATAGAGCACCGGCTCGATGAAGCGGGTGCAGGCGGGGTCACGGTCGTAGACGGCCTGGATGTCGACACGCAGAATGGTGCCCCATTCCGGCCAGTCCTCCAGCATCTCCGAGAAGGTCTGGCGCAAAAGGTTTGCCTGCAGATCCGGGTGATCCAGCCTTTCGCAGATGCGGTAGATCACGCTTTCTTCGAGAGAGTGCTGATTGACCACGGTGGAATAGAGGAAGGCCGCGAGCATTGGGTCTTGCTCGGCGGCAATCCGGGCTTCTTCGCGCAGGCTATTCCAGATCGGGTCCATCACTTGCAGCGCTTCTGCCTGGCGAAGTTCGGTCTTGGCGACCATCGTCGCTCTCCTTCCTTGTCCGTGCCTGCCATCACTATAGGGGAAATCAGGCGTGACTTAAATGGCGTCTGGCGGCAATGACGATACGCTAGATGCGATCGATCTCTGCCAAAAATTCAAGCACCGCTTTCTTGAAAACCCGGTCGCCGACGGCGAGCATATGGTCGCGACCCGGAATGTCGAGCGCACGCGCACGCGGCATCAGCGCTGCCAGTTCCTGCGCCGATCCGGCGATGTCATCGGTCGTCCCGACGCCGATCAGCGTCGGCTGCTCGATGCGCGCCATATCCTGTGCCGTCAGCAGATCCCGCGAGGTCGAGATACAGGCGGCAAGCGCCTGCCGGTCGCTCTTGGTCTGGTCGGCAAAGGCGCGGAACATGCGCCCGCGCGCATGGGTCACGTCGTCAAGCGACGGCGCCACCAGAGCGTCGGCAATCGGATCCCAATCCCCTACCCCCGACACCATGCCGATGCCGAGGCCGCCGAAGACCAGCGAGCGCACGCGGTCGGGATGCGCGAGCGCCAGGAAGGCCGAGATGCGAGCGCCCATCGAATAGCCCATAACATGAGCCTCGGCGATCCCGAGATGCCCAAGCAATGCGGCGGCGTCATCCGCCATCTGCTGAGGGTGGTAGAGTTCCGGGTCGTAGGGCTTGCTGCTCTTGCCATGACCGCGATTGTCGAGCGCGATGACGCGGTAGCCGGCGTCACCCAGCGTCTTCAGCCAACCCGGGAAAACCCAGTTGACGTTGGCGCTGGAGGCAAAGCCGTGAATGAGCAGAACGGGCGCGCCGGACGGGTCGCCCTCGTCGAAGAAGGCGATCTCCAGACCGTCATGATTGAAACGGGAAAACGGCGGCGGGGTGAGATCCATCTATTCATCCTCGGGCATATCGATCCGGCGCAACCTAGTTCGTCGCCTTGGCGGGCGAAACCCCGCACCGGCAAAAACCACAACTGCGGCAGCTTTGCCGCTACACATTTCCGGCAAAGCTGACTATGGTGCCGCCAAATTTGACCTTCAGACTTGCATTCATCGGAGCATGACATGGCCGGCCACAGCATCCCGCATTTCCAGAACGACGGCGGACATCAGGCAATCGAAATCGGCGTCAAGGAATTCATGTGCACCGGCGCATCCATTCCCTACGATCACCCGCACATCTTCATCGACATGGGTGACGACAACGAGAAGGTCTGCTCCTACTGCTCTACGCTCTATCGCTACAATCCGAAGCTGAAGGCGACCGAAACCAATCCCCCCGGCTGCCTCTTCGCCCATAAAGCCGCCTGATAAGCGACGATGTCGCGCCCCGTCGCGATCATCGGCGCCGGCATCGGCGGCCTCACGGCTGCCCTATGCCTTGCCCGGCGCGGCTTCGACGTCGATATCATCGAGCGGGCGACGGCACTGACCGAGGTCGGTGCCGGCCTGCAGCTCTCACCGAACGCCTCCCGCATCCTCATCGAGCTCGGCCTACTGACGCAGCTTGAGAGCGTATGGACGGAGCCCGAGCGCATCGGGCTCGTTGACGGCCGCTCTCTGCGCGCTCTTGCCAGCGTACCGGCCGGGACCTTCGCGCGCCGCCGCTGGCATGCGCCCTATGCCGTTCTCCACCGCGCCAGCCTTCAGAGAATCCTGCTTCAGGCCGTTCAATCCGAATCGCGCTGCCGTCTCCACCTCGGATGCCAGATTGACAAGCCCGGGGACCAGGAGATCGCGGCGGTGACGGGACGCATGCCGGACGTCGTCATCGGCGCCGACGGCATCTGGTCGCGGCTGCGCGAGATCGTGCCCGCCGCCGGCCGTGTCCGGTTCTCGGGCAATATCGCCTGGCGCATGACGCTTGCAGGCGACGTTGCCGCGGGCGTGCTCAACCGCGGTGAGGTCACCGCCTTCCTCGGCCCGCGCGCCCACCTCGTTGCCTATCCTCTGCGGGACGTCGGCGGTTTCAATCTCGTCGCCATCATCGAGGGCAAGGAGACCGACGCGATCTGGGTCGGCAAGGATTCGGACGCGCGGCGCCAGGATTGCCTCAACGCCTTTTCCGATTGGAGCCCAGGCATCCGCTCGCTTCTCGATAAGGCCGTGGCGCCCACCTACTGGCCGCTCTGCACCGTCGACGGCGGCGCCTGGCATGATGGTCAAAAAACAGTGCTGATCGGCGACGCGGCCCATGCGATGACGCCCTTTGCGGCGCAAGGTGCGGCCATGGCCATCGAGGACGCATCCGCGCTTGCGGCTTGCCTGTCTGAAAACCTCAGCGTCGCGGATTCCTTGCGGAAATTCGAGGCGCTTCGCAGGCCACGCATCGCGCGCGTCCGCCGCCGTGCGGCCTTCAACCATTTCGCCTATCACGCCCGCGGCCCGGTGCGTATCGGCCGCGACATGGTGTTGAAGCTCAAGGGGCCCGACGCGCTCGCAGCCGACCTCGACTGGCTCTACGGCTACGGGGCGCCGGAGCACTGAGAAGCGACGGCCATTCACCGCGATCCGTTCGATAAACTGCCGGCGCGCGAAAGATCTAGTCCAGAAAAGCAGAACGCCGCGGATGACCGCGGCGTCCGTCATTGCCTTCGTCAAACGGCGTTTGCCGCAGCCAGGCCCGCTTCGATGTCGCGCCGGATATCCGGCACGTCCTCAAGGCCGATCTGCAGGCGCAGAACCGGACCTTCGGTCGGCGCCAGCGCCACCTTGCGATCTCCGAGACCGACATGGAGCGCGAGGCTTTCGAAACCGCCCCAGGAATAGCCGAGCCCGAACAATCTCAGCGCATCGAGGAAGGCGTGCGCCTTGGCCTTGAAGCGGTCAGGGCTCTCCGCCTCCAGCACGAAGGAGAAGATGCCGCTCGCGCCGGTGAAATCGCGCTTCCAGAGCTCGTGGCCGGGGAAGCTCGGCAGCGCCGGATGCAGCACGCGAGCGACTTCCTCGCGTGTTTCCAGCCATTTCGCCAGCGTCAGGGCGCTTTCCTGGTGCCGCTCGAGACGGATGCCCATGGTGCGAAGGCCACGCAGGATCTGGTAGCTGTCATCGGGCGAGACGCAGACGCCGAGCGTCACCATGGCCTCTGTCAGGGCCGGCCAGTGCTCGGCATTGGCCGAAACGGTACCGAAGAGCACGTCCGAATGGCCGGACGGATATTTGGTCGCCGCATGGATCGACACATCGACGCCATGGTCGAGCGGCTTGAAGTAGACGGGCGTCGCCCAGGTATTGTCCATGGTGACGATGCAGCCGTGGCGATGGGCGGCATCGGCGATCGCGCGGATGTCCTGCATTTCGAAGGTGTTCGATCCCGGTGCTTCGGTGTGTACCAGGCGCGTGTTGTGGCGGATCAGGCTCTCGATCGCAGCGCCGATCATCGGATCGTAGTATTCGACGGTGACGCCAAGACGCTTCAGCATCGTGTCGCAGAAATGGCGCGTCGGGAAGTAGACCGAATCGACGATCAAGGCGTGGTCGCCGGCCGAGAGATAGGCGAGGAACGGCACCGTGACCGCCGCCAGCCCCGACGGCACGAGGATCGTTCCGGCGGCCCCTTCGAGCTCGTTGATCGCGTCGCAGAGCGCGTCCGTGGTCGGCGTTCCGCGGGTGCCGTAGGTGTACTTCTGCGCCCGCGTCTCCATGGTCTTGGCGTTCGGGAACAGCACCGTGGAGGCGTGCACAACCGGCGGATTGACGAAGCCGAAGTAATCGGAGGGGTTGTTGCCGCTATGGGCGAGACGCGTGTTGATGCCTGCCTTGCCGTTCACATTGCCACTGTCTGCCATTGCTCATTCCGCTTCTAGATTTCGAATGCAAAACTCTTCGAACGAGCCACAATCGCGGTCAAGTGGCAAAAATCATGAAGCGTCGTTTTGACCGTCGCGAGGCCACTTCTGGCGAATTTTCCGCCAGAGCGTGCTTCACACCCCCAAGATCTGCCTAACTTTCTGGCTTGTTTCGAGTTTTTCACATGCAAAACCAGAAAATCGGCGGCCTCTCTTGACCCTCATGGAAATTGAGCATGAGATAGCCGACACTCGCGCCAGGAGGGTGGCGGAGGCTCACCGCGCTAGGAGACGCGACGGTGCAGACTGGAACTAACGACAACAGAAAAAGGTTCTAAAAATGGCAAAAAGAATTCTGACAGCTCTCGTTGGCGCTGCTGTCATGGGGATTGGCACACAGGCGGCTTCGGGCGCTACTCTTGATGACGTCAAAGCCAAGGGCTTTGTCCAGTGCGGCGTGAACACCGGTCTCGCCGGCTTCGCAGCGCCGGATGCTTCGGGCAACTGGAGCGGATTCGACGTAGACTACTGCAAGGCAATCGCCGCCGCGATCTTCGCGGATGGCAGCAAGGTGAAGTACACCCCGACCTCCGCCAAGGAACGCTTCCCGGCGCTGCAGTCGGGCGAAGTCGACGTGCTTGCCCGTAACACCACCTGGACGATCAACCGCGACACCGCGCTCGGCTTCAACTTCCGCCCGGTCAACTACTATGACGGCCAAGGCTTCATGGTTCGCAAGGGCCTGAACGTCAAATCCGCGCTGGAGCTTTCGGGCGCCGCTGTCTGCGTGCAGACGGGCACCACCACCGAGCTCAACCTCGCCGACTACTTCAAGTCGAACAACCTGCAGTACAATCCGGTCGTTTTCGAAAAGCTTGAAGAAGTCAACGCCGCCTATGACGCCGGCCGTTGCGACGTCTACACGACCGACCAGTCCGGCCTTTATTCGCTGCGTCTGACGCTGTCGAAGCCAGACGATCACATGATCCTGCCGGAAATCATCTCGAAGGAGCCGCTCGGCCCGGCCGTGCGCCAGGGTGACGACCAGTGGTTCGATATCGTCAGCTGGGTTCATTATGCGCTGATCCAGGCTGAAGAGTTCGGCGTCACCCAGGCCAACGTCGAAGAAATGAAGAAGTCCACCAACCCGGACGTACAGCGCTTCCTCGGCGTCGAAGCTGACTCGAAGATCGGCACCGACCTCGGCCTCACCAACGAATGGGCCGTGAACGTGATCAAGGCCGTCGGAAACTACGGCGAAGTCTTCGACCGCAACATCGGCGCCGGCAGCCCGCTCAAGATCGAGCGCGGCCTCAACGCGCTGTGGAACAAGGGCGGCATCCAGTACGCTCCGCCGGTCCGCTAAAGCGAACCGAAAATACCGGGGAAGCGGACAACCGCTTCCCCATCCCAACGATAAAAACACCCAAAAGGGTGAAAAGGGGAAAGAGGCATTGCATGGCGATTGGCGTCACAACTACGCCTGAGAAATCGAAACCTTCGGGGTCGATCATCAACGACCCGCAGGTCCGCGGCATCTTTTATCAGGTTATTACCGTCGTCCTACTCGGGGCCTTCGTCTATTGGGTGGCCGACAACACGATCGAGAATCTCAAACGGGCGAACATCGCTTCCGGTTACGGCTTCCTCAATGGACGCGCCGGTTTTGACGTCGGGCAGTCGCTGATCGCCTATACCAGCGATTCCACCTATCAGCGCGCACTTGTCGTCGGCCTGCTCAACACATTGCTGGTCGCCGTCTGCGGTATTTTTACCGCCACCATCATCGGCTTTGCAGTCGGGATCGGCCGCCTGTCGCACAACTGGTTGATCGCCAAGCTGTCGCTCGCCTATGTCGAGATCTTCCGCAACATCCCGCCGCTGCTGGTCATCTTCTTCTGGTACAGCGGCGTCCTGGCGATCCTGCCGCAGCCGCGTGAATCGGCAGCACTGCCGCTCAACATGTTCCTCAACAACCGCGGCCTTGCCTTTCCCAAGCCGATCTTTGGCGACGGTTCGCTGTACACGGTTCTAGCCTTTGTCCTCGCGATCGTCGCCAGCTTCCTCCTGGCACGCTATGCGCGCAAGAAGCAGGAGGCCACCGGACAGCGTTTCCCGGTTCTTTGGGCGTCTCTCGGGCTGATCATCGGTCTGCCGTTGTTGGTCTTCCTTGCCACGGGATCGCCGATCACCTTCGACGTCCCCGTCGCCGGCAAATTCAACCTCACCGGCGGCTCGGTCATCGGACCGGAATTCCTGTCGCTGTTCCTGGCGCTCTCGTTCTACACGGCCGCCTTCATAGCCGAGATCGTGCGTGCCGGCATCC
The DNA here is from genome assembly GCF_014852035.1 of Ensifer sp. ENS03. Taxonomy (NCBI): domain Bacteria; kingdom Pseudomonadati; phylum Pseudomonadota; class Alphaproteobacteria; order Hyphomicrobiales; family Rhizobiaceae; genus Ensifer; species Ensifer sp. ENS03. Next base: position 230,194 of record NZ_JACVAV010000007.1, read on the forward strand.
GCGGCGTATCCAAGGGGCAGACGGAAGCCGCGCACGCGCTCGGTGTCCGCCCCGGCCTGACGACACGACTGGTGGTGGTTCCGCAAGCGCTCCGGATCATCATTCCGCCGCTCACCAGCCAGTATCTGAACCTTACCAAGAACTCGTCGCTCGCCGTTGCGATCGGTTACGCGGATCTTGTCGCCGTCGGTGGCACCATCCTCAACCAGACAGGACAATCGATAGAGATCGTCACGATCTGGATCGTCGTCTACCTGTCGCTGAGCCTTGCGACGTCGCTGTTCATGAACTGGTTCAATGCCCGCATGGCCCTGGTGGAGAGATAAGATCATGAACACACACCAGGCAACTTTTGTCCGTACCTCGATGATCGAAGGGTCCGCCCCGCCGGTCGCCGAAGGTGGCATCGTCCATTGGCTGCGCGAAAACCTGTTCGCGACGCCAAAGGATGCGGTGCTCACCATCGTCAGCCTGCTTGCGCTTGCGTGGCTCGTGCCTCCGGCCATCCAGTGGCTCTTCATCGACGCCGCCTGGACCGGCGGCGGCCGTGGCGTTTGCGCCACGGTTGCTCAAGGAGGCTCGCAGCCGGATGGCTGGAGCGGTGCGTGCTGGGCCTTCGTCAACGCAAAACTCGACCAATTCGCCTACGGCCGCTACCCGCTCGATGAGCGTTGGAGACCGACGCTGGTCGGCATCCTCTTCGTGCTTTTCCTCATTCCGATGTTGATCCCGAAGGCTCCCTTCAAGGGCATCAACGCCATCCTGCTCTTCGCCGTGCTGCCGATCATTTCCTTGATCCTGCTTCCCGGCGGCTGGTTCGGACTGACCTACGTCGAGACGCCGCTCTGGGGCGGTCTGATGGTGACGCTCATCCTTTCGTTCGTCGGCATTGCCGTGTCGTTGCCACTCGGCATTCTTCTGGCTCTGGGGCGGCGATCGCATATGCCTGTGATCAAGATGCTTTGCACCGCCTTCATCGAACTGGTGCGCGGCATCCCTCTGATTACCGTGCTCTTCATGGCGAGCGTCATGCTGCCACTGTTCCTGCCGCAGGGCGTCACCTTCGACAAGTTCTTGCGTGCACTGATCGGCGTGTCGTTCTTTGCCTCGGCCTACATGGCCGAAGTGGTGCGCGGCGGCCTCCAGGCTATCCCGAAGGGGCAGTATGAGGGCGCAGATTCCCTCGGTCTCAGCTTCTGGCAGAAGATGAACCTCATCGTGCTGCCACAGGCGCTGAAGCTCGTGATTCCGGGCATCGTCAACACCTTCATCGGCCTCTTCAAGGACACGTCACTGGTGTCGATCATCGGCATGTTCGACCTGCTCGGCATCGTCCGCTTCAACTTTACCGACGCCAACTGGGCCTCTTCGGTGACGCCGATCTCAGGGCTAATTTTCGCTGGCTTCATATTCTGGCTTTTCTGCTTTGGTATGTCGCGCTATTCAGGTTTCATGGAACGCGTGCTCGACACGGCCCATAAACGATAAAATGAGGGGAGGATCGCATGGCAAACGCAGCCACTGCTTCCAAAATGACTGTTTCCGCAACGGATGTCGCAGTCGAAATCACTGGAATGAACAAGTGGTACGGGGACTTCCACGTCCTTCGTGACATCAACCTGAAGGTTATGAAGGGCGAGCGCATCGTCATTGCCGGCCCGTCGGGCTCCGGCAAGTCGACGATGATCCGCTGCATCAATCGCCTCGAAGAGCACCAGAAGGGCAAGATCGTCGTCGACGGCATCGAGCTCACCAACGACCTGAAGAAGATCGACGAAGTGCGCCGCGAAGTCGGCATGGTGTTTCAGCACTTCAACCTCTTCCCGCACCTGACGATCCTCGAAAACTGCACGCTTGCACCGATCTGGGTGCGCAAGATGCCGAAGAAGCAGGCAGAAGAAATCGCGATGCACTTCCTGAAGCGCGTCAAGATCCCCGAGCAGGCCAACAAGTATCCGGGCCAGCTTTCGGGCGGTCAGCAGCAGCGCGTGGCGATCGCCCGCTCGCTGTGCATGAAGCCGAAGATCCTGCTGTTCGATGAGCCGACCTCGGCGCTCGACCCGGAAATGGTCAAGGAAGTGCTCGACACCATGGTGTCGCTCGCCGAAGAAGGCATGACCATGCTGTGCGTGACCCACGAAATGGGCTTCGCCCGCCAGGTCGCCAACCGCGTGATCTTCATGGACCAGGGCCAGATCGTCGAGCAGAACTCGCCGGCTGAGTTCTTCGACAATCCGCAGCACGAGCGCACCAAGCTGTTCCTCAGCCAGATCCTGCACTAGGACCGGACGAGACGACACAAAAAGAAGCCCGCCTCATCGAGGCGGGTTTTTTCGTTCTGTCCGTTATCGATCCTACTCGACGCGATAGCGCAGGGTGCCGACTGACCAATGGATTCCGCGCGTGTCGAGATCTTCGGTCCAGTTCTTCTGCAGCCGCGCGATGATCTCGCTCAAGGTCTCGCGCGCATCGACCTCCACCTTGAGGCCCCGCGATATCGGCGCAAGATCGCTCAAGTCGACAGCATCGCTGACGACAAGCGCCACGAAAATGCCGTCGCCCTCGCCCGAGGCCTCGAAATCGAAACCGTAATATTCATCCGGCAAGGTCAGCGGCACGTCCGGCGCCAACGTCGTGATCTTTTGCGCGAACTCGTTCGGGAAAATCTGTGTTGCCTTGCCCTGGCTGTTGACGTCGAAAATCAGGAGATTGCCGGCCGTGTGGCTGTTGACCGTCAGTTTGAAGACTTCGCCGGCCTTCATGGTGGTCGGCTTGTCGATAGAGAGCATGACATCGCCGGCTTCGCTCTTGCCGATGATATCACCGACGGCATCGATGGGGTTGGCCGCCTGATAGCTCGGCACCGCTGCATTCGGAGTAATGGTATACGCACCCTGCCCGCTGCCATCCGCATCGCGCTTTTCCGGCACCATCGCGCTGTCGCCGAGCGCCTCGGGTCTGCCTTCCAACTGCGGGTCGAGATTGCCGCATTGCTCCTGCAAGGCGCAGTAGGAGGCAGATTGCGCCTTTACATATCCAAGAAGCTCGGCGTTGCTCGTCAATCCGTTGCCATTGCCATCGGCAGCGTCGCCGGTCTGGCCGGCGACGAAGGCTGCGGTGAAAACCCCGTGCCGATCCGCTGTCGGTAGCCGGACATCGTCCCAGGCGACCTGATAGGGCGCCGCCGCACTCCAGGCGGTCACCCCGGCATCGACGAGCTTCGGCTTGTCGACGAGGGCAAGATCAATCCTAAGGCCGCGGGTCAGCGCTTGCTCGACCGGCTTGGCATCGGGACGCGGGAGAAAGCGGGCGCCGTCGATAGGCTTTTTGATGTCCTCGGACAGCGACCGGGAGATCGTGCCGGAGTGACAGGCGTCGATCACGACCGTCACAGCGCGCCCCTTCAGGCGCTCCAGCACCGCATCGATCTCGTCGTCGAGGACAGCGCCTTGCCAGTCCGTTTCACCGGCGGCAATGTCGGCAGGCGCAATCGCTTCATCCAGCCCATCCGCTTCGTCGCCATCCGCATCCTTCACCTGCAGGCCGTGGCCTGAAAAATAGAGATAGACGCGATCGCCGGGCTTCGTCGCATCGACAAGCCAGCCGTTCATGGATGACAGGATTTCAGCTCTGGTCGCCTGCCCGTCCTTCAGCACGCGGATCGAGGCACTGTCGAAGCCGAGCCGTTCCGTGAGCAGCCTTTGCATCGCGACCAGATCGTTCGCCGGTCCGGGCAGGGAAAACTCGGTCGGCAGATTCTGATAGTTGCCGACCCCGATCAGCAAAGCCCGATCTCCGGCGACCGCAGGAGCAGCCAGCAGCATGAAACACGCAAGGGCGTGAAGGAACGGCACTCGCGATCTGGCGCCCATGCTCATTGGCCCTGACCTCTCGTGTAAAGCGGTTGAACCGCGATCGTACTCTCACTCCCTTCCAGGCGCGTTTCGAGCAAGCGCAGCAAGGCCGCTGCGTCGAGGTCCGAATTGGCAAAGGCGGCCGCGATCGCGTCGACAGGCGCATTGGTCGCGATGACGACCAGATGGTCCGCACCGAAGGGCTTGACCACCTCCAGGTCACGCAGCTTGAAGGCATGGCTTTCGCTGCCGGCAATCTGCACGTCGAGCAGTTGTGCTTCGCCTGTGTTGGCGAGGTTGAAGACCAGCATGTTGGCATAGCCGCCCTGCGGCGCCTCGACGTTCAGGCGGTCGCCGGCAAAGTAGATGTCCTTGACGGGCTTCAGCGAAACGGCTCCCGGGCTCTGCGCCGCAAGTGCTTTCAGAAAATCCACCAGGATGAATTTGTCGACCACGCCCTGGAGCCTTTTGGGCGCGACATGTTCCGCGGCGACGTCCCCGTTCGGCGTATAGAAGACACCGGATGTCGCCTCCCACCGGTAGGGCACGCCGTCGCCACCGATATTGGCAAGATCAGGCATGTCACCGACGACGCTCAATGGCAAATTGCCCGTCCATCCGGTTTCGCGCGGCGACTTCAGTGCATGCTTCGTGCCGCTCACTGTTGGCGCCACGCCGACCTTGGCGCTACGCGGCAGGGACAGCACGATTTCCTTGTCGGAGCGCGCCAGTTGCGGCGTGAAGTTCGGCACCTGCAGGGCTTCCGACTGCAGCTTGACGTTGGAAAACACGTAGTCTTCGAGTTCGACCCGCGAAATCCGCCCGTCACCATCGCGATCGGCGGCGCCTTCCAATGCACGGGCAAAACTCCAGCTCAGGGCGCCGCGGGGCTCGCCGCCGATAACCACTTCCGGGGTCGGCTGGCTTTCGAGCGATGCGGCGAGGATCGTCACCTGCGACAGCTCCACGTCCCTCACCTTGGCGCCGGACAGCGCCTCCTTGGATGGCGGCGGCAGCTTGGCGCGCACCATCGGCGCCAGCCGCGTCTTGCCGGAGATCGAGCGGTTCATGCCGCCTGAATAACAGCTGTCCGAGACGAACAGGACATGAATGCCCTTGGCTTCCGCCTCCGCGAACCAGGCGCTGAGCTCGTTGTCGACGATGATTTCGCTCGCCGTCTCCTCAGCACGCGCCCGGTCGAAGCCCGGCAACTCCAGGAATTCGTCGAGCCCGTCCTCTTCGCTGCCGGCGACCAACTCCGGCATCTGCGCACCGTGCCCGGCATAGGTGAAGACGATCGTATCGCCGCGCTCAGCGGCCGCCACGAGCTCGACCCAGGCCGCTCGGATTGCATCCTTGGTCGCCTTTTCGTTGATGAACTGGCGGATCGGGGCGACATCCGCCGCCTTCAGCGCCTGCGTGACGTCTTGCGCATCGCGGACGGCACCATCGAGGCTTACTTCGTGCGGATACTTGTCCACCCCGACGACCAGCGCCGAGGTCGAGGCCATCGCCGGGGCCACCGGCAATGCGAGCAAGCTCATCGCAAGCAGGGTTCTGCACAGCACTGTCATTTCCCCACATCCACATCCACGCGCCGGTCGAGCTGGTACAACATCTCCTCGCTATAGGCGGTCGGATCATCGGGTTTGAACGGTTCGTCCTCGCCCCTGCCGACGACTGTCCAGGTGCCGGGATAACCGGCGTCGACGAGGTATTGAGCCAACGCTTTTGCACGGGCGAGCGAGAGCGCCATGTTCGCCTCGGGGCTACCTACCGGATCGGTGTGACCGATCAGGGTGATCGCGGCCGGCTTTGCCGACTTCAGGCACTCGAACAGGTCCCTGGCCGACTCGAGACCTTCGGGCGTAAACTCGGCCGTGCCGAAGACGTAGCGCACCGGCGTCGCCTTCTTCCGGATCGAAACACCGCGATAGGAGAACTTGCAGGCACCGCGCGCGGCGAGCTTGACCGGCTTGGTTGCAGCAAGCCGCATTTCCGAAGCCAGGCGGTCCAGCCGTTCGATATAGGCCTTGTCCGGCGCCATCCAATCGGGCGTCAGTTCCTCGTTTGCCGCATCTTCCAGCGCCTGCTGATAGGAGGTCGCCGCGGCGTCGTAATCCTTGCGCTCCCGCTTGATGTCGCCGAGCGCATCGAGGATCTGCCAGGGGCCGCCGGCGTCGCGGCTTGCGGCCGTCAGTTCCGCTTCGAAGGTTTCAAGCTTCGCGCCTTGCCCCACTGCCGCTGCAACCCGGTTGAAGGTTGCGAGCGCCGCGATGCGCCGGGTGAGCGCGATCTCGGTCGCCGAGCAACCCTTCATGTTTACGGGGTCGGCCGCCACCTTAGTGCCGGCCTCGTCGGCGCGGTTCAGCGCCTCGGAGGCCAGGCGAAGACCGTCGCAGGCCATGACCGGCGCGGTGAAGACCGCCAGAACCGCCGAAGCGAGGAGAAATGCTCGTAGCTGAACCATGACTCGACCATCAATCCTTGATCTCGAACGTCACCATCTGAACACTGCTGGCACCCGCGTCACCCTGCGCCCGCTTGGCCAGGTTGATCGCGAGTCCCCGTGTCGGCGGCAACCGCGACGTCGCGACATATTGGCGTGCCTTCTCCACCGTCAGCTTCTGGTCACCGAGCCCGCCGGCACGGCAGAACGCCAGCATCGTTTCGGCGGGCGCAGGTGTGTCGAAGGTGAGCGTGCCCGTGCCCGGCTGCGGGATCAGGCGCCGCTCGCCCGGCTTAAGCGTGGTGTTGCCGATCATCACGTCCGGGATGACCTCGACGTTGCCGTTCTCCTCGACATAGAGGATTTGCAGCTCGCAGGCCTGGTTGGCGCTGAGTTCGAAGGAAAGCTCGTCGCCAACCTTCGCCGTCGTCGACTTCACGTTCAGGGCCAGCTCGAGCTTGTGGCCAGTCCCCGCATCCTCCTTGCGATAGTCCGGCACGGCGGCTGCGATCGACTGCGGCCTGTCGTCCACCATCGGCTCGGAACCGGCAATGACGATCGCCGTCGTGTCGAGCGGACGGCGCTGGGTGAGCGGCGCCATCAGCAATGCATATTGCTGCTCGACCTCGTTGCGCGGAATGGTTCCGCCCGCTTCCAGCGTCGTCACCCAGTCGAGCCCGAGGCGCAGGACATCGGTGTTCGTCACCCGCTTGATCGCTTCTGAGAATTGCTTGGGCGTCATGTCAAACTCGGCCGCCAAGGCATCGAAGTCGAGCTCGTCTTCGTACTTGTCGGCAAAGTAGGTGATCAGCTCCGCCTCGCCCGGCGCATGCTTGCTCTGGAGGCCCCCATCGGGCGTCGGCTCGGTGACGCCGAGCATCTTCAACGCGTTGACGAAGCGCTCGCGGTCCTTGCGATAGGTTTCGTCCAGTTCCTCCTGCTTCACATACATGGCAAGCAGCACGTCCTGTTGATCCTTGCTGAACAGCGTCGACGTCTCGATCTGCTCGCGCAGCTGATCGCGTTTCGAGAGGATGCCATCGGCGTGGCAATCGACACAGGACCGCGCGTTGATGATCTCGACGCCCTTGCCGATCGGGCGCTTGCGGAAGGACACGATGGTGGTCGGCCCGACATCAAGCTGCTTTCCTGCTGACGTCGAGAGGTAGTAGCCCTGCAGGCCGTTCGGCAACGAGAAGATCATTTCGCCGCCGTCGTGTTCGAAGGGCACGAGGCCCGCATCGAGCGGCGCCAATTCCCGCGGCCCGTGCGGGAAGCGCTTCAGCACCTGCTTGCCGATGTCGCCGCCGAAATCATAGGACTTCCAGTAGTAGCCGCCGAACGGCATGTCGTGCCGTTCGAGCATGCGGTTGTGGTCGGAAACCCCGGACGAGCCGTCGGCGAACCCGGCCCGCAGCACATCCCGCCGGCGAATGTTGCCGGCTACATCGATCTTGAAGCGCTTTTCGAGTTCGGCGATCTCGGTCGGCAACTTCATCAGCCGGTTGTAGATCTCCGGCCGCGCGCCGTTGCTCATGAACCAGTCGACCCGCATGATCGGCAGTTGCGTCGCCGTTTCCTTCGAAAGGGCCGAAAGCGACGCGTCGCTCTCGGGATCAATCCCATAGAAATAGCGCTTGATCAGGAAGTCATAGTCCGCCGCGTCCCATTGCAGTTCGCGCAGATCGACGCGCACCAGCAAGCCATTGGTGCCGTCGACCTCTGTCGGAAGCACCAGCTTTGGCCCGTAGGACAGCGAATTCAGCAGCTTCTTGAAGCCGCCGGCAAGCACGTCCATGCGCTTCATGAAGGTCTGGTCGTCCTCGCAGCCCATCATGCCGTTGTACTGGTCGCGATAGGAAAAGTAGCGCATGTAGGGGCGGTCGAGGGCGCTGACCGTCTCGATGTCCTTCAGCGCCGCATCGACGAACTGGCCATAACCCAACATCGGGCGGGCGCGCGCCGGTTTTGCGGCCACCGTCTGCGGCAGGCTCTTTTCGTTCAGTGCGTTGATCCAGTCCTCCAGCACCTTGATCTCTTCGGCAGAGGGGCGCTTGCCAAGCGGCATGCGGCCGCTGACGACAGTCGCGTAGAGCCGTGACTTCGAGGCATCTCCGGGGGTCACGAAGTTTGCGTCGGCGGCAATCGAGGCGAGTTCGCCCGCCGGGTAGCTCCCCTGCGAACTTTCGCCCGGCCCGTGACAGTTGCGGCAGTATCTGCCGATGAAGGCATCTGCCTGCTGCGCCAGCGCCGCATTGCCGCCGCCCAGCGCTTCGGTCGCCGTATTCTCCTTGCAGACGGCCGTGACAGACTGCGCCACCGGCGCGGGGGCCTTCACTTCACGATCGGCAAGGAAGGCATAGATCGCGCGGCGATCGTCGTCAGAAAGAACGCTCAGTCCCTTGGCTATACGCCGCATCACCGGATCACTGATCGGCGCGCCCGAGAGCTTCTTGCCTTCCTCGATCAGGCCCCTGGTGAAAACGTCGGGCGAGGCAAGACCGGCCATCTTCGTCTTGCTGATGTCGGGCGCGACCGCGCCGCTCAAATCCTTTTCGCCCTCATAGGCGCGCTCCAGGTCGAGCCCATAGGTCGTGGTGCGCGGTGTGTGGCAATCGCCGCAGCCGCCGACATTCTCGACCAGATAGCGGCCGCGCTCGGCTTGCGTCTCCTCGCGCGGCTGATAGGCCGGCACCGTGAAGTGGCTGCGCTTCCAGAGCGTGATCGTCGTCTGGCGACTGAACGGAAAAGCAATCTCATCCTCTTTCGACACTGCATCCGCCTGGGGCAACGTCTCGATATAGGCTTTGATGTCGAGCGCATCCTCCGGCTTCATGCCGCCATAGGAGGTGTAGGGCATAACCGGATAGAGGTTGTTGCCCTCGCGATCGAGACCGACCAGAACCGCATTCAGAAACTGCGCATTGGTCCATCCGCCGATGCCATTGGCGTGCGGCGAAATGTTCGGCGCATAGAAGGTGCCGATCGCCGTCTTCATCTCCATGCCGCCGGAGAGCAGTTCGGTGTTGTCGCCGGAGCCGTGGCAGGCGCCGCAGCCTGCGGCGTTGAACATGTATTTGCCGTTGTCGACATTGGCCTTGTAGGTGGAGAAGGCATCCTCAGCGAAGGCATCGCGCGCCGAGGCACCAGCGGGACAGAGCGAGACTGCGACCAGCGCCGCGAATGAAACGGCCCAATATCCGCGGCCAAGACCGGACAATGACGAGGCGCCTTCTCGCTTTCTCTGCAGACCGCGCATGAAACCCACTCCCTAAAACAATAGAATCGCTACTGAAATCCGCTGTACTATCGAAACTGAAATCGCTCGAATTCAACCCGCTTCGGCCGCTTGCCGAGATCTTTCAGACCTTTGACGATCGCCTCCCTGAGAGGTGGCGGGCCGCAAAACCAGAGATCGGCTTCCGCCGGATCGATCGCGCTACCGTTCGCGAGCTTGGCCGCATCCAGGCGCCCGTCCACGGAGGAATCGTGCAGGACAAAAGTGAAGTTGCCGAGCTTTCCGGCCTGCCCCTCGAAGGTCTCCAGGCCGATCGCCTCGCGCCGGTCGCGCACGCAATAGACCATGTGGATGTCCTGCCCCTCGTCGCCATTGAGATGCCGCGCCATCGCCAGGAACGGTGTAACGCCGATGCCGCCGGCGAGCCAGATCTGCTTCTTGCCGCCACGGCGGTGGTTGAAGCGGCCATAGCCACCCTCGAGCTTCAACCGGTCGCCGACAGCGATTCCGTCGCGCAGGGCCTGGGTGTAGTCGCCAAGCGGCTTGATCGCGAAGCGCACGACCCCGTCGGGCTCGATACCAGCGATCGTAAACGGATGCGGCTCGCGCAGCCCAGGCTTCAGCACCCGCAGAAAACCGAATTGCCCGGGCTTGGCGCGCAAGGCACGCCGCAGCGGCCGCGCCGCAATCACCGTCGCCCCGTCCTCCCGGGCGACATCGAAGACTTCGTAGCCGCGGGTTCTGAGCCAGGGCAGCAGCTGGGTATAGGTGTAGCTCAGGATGCCAAGTGCTGCGAAGGCGTTGAGGTAGACCGCCAGAAGCGCGGTACCGTCATAGGGGCGCTTGATGAACATCTGGTGGAAGGCGACCATCACGAAGAGCAGGCCGATGAAGCGGTGCGTGTAGCGCCACAGATGGTAGGGGATCTCGATCTTCGTCCGCGGTATGATCTTGACGATACTGAGAACGAGCAGCACGACGAAACCGTAGAAGGCATATTTGCCGGCGGATGCAGCAAGCTGGTTCAGACCGCTCGTCAGCGCCAGGCCCTTGAAGTCTGGTTTCAGGAAATAGTGCACGAGGATGAGGCACAGCACCGAGATGCCTATCCTGCGATGAAAATGATAGACACGGTCGAGCCCCCCGAAGAGAGCCTCGACGAACGGCGGGCGCGCGGCCATGAACTGCGCGACGGCCATGCCGACAAAGGCCGCCGACGACGCCATCAGCGAAAATGTCGTCAATGCATTGGTGTGACTGACTGCGGGTACGGCCAGCAGCGCCGAAAATGCCATCAAGGACCAGACCAGAAACGCGCCCACTTGCATCTTGCGCCCCTCAACGCCGATGGCTGACGGTTGTTGCCTTGCCTTGTGCCTGTTGCCTTCGATCCCTAGCGACCAAGGAAACATGCAACCAGCTTCTTGCCGCAACGACCCACGCGCCTCTTTCACGCGGGGCCTTTGTTGGGAGAGTGGCAAGCACCTCTCGGTTCGTCAACACGATTCCTATTGGAAACGTCCTATGAGGTTGGTTTATTCATGCCTTTGAAATTCGTATTTTTTAAGCATTCGCTTATTTTATTGATCACATAGGCAAACCACCCCCTTTGACCTGCACAAAGCCAGGCAACCGGCGCGCTTGCCTGGTTGTATGAAATCGTGCAAGCTACTGATATATCAGAACCAAAGGAACGGCATGTCACCGCAATCTCAGGCTCACCTCGCCTATCTCGCGCTCGAACGCCTGATCGTCACTCTGAAGCTCGAGCCCGGCGCCCTGGTCACCGAGAGGCAGTTGATCGAACTTGCCGGGCTTGGGCGAACACCGGTTCGCGAGGCGATCCAGAAGCTGGCCTGGCAGGGTCTCATGGATATCCGTCCCCGTGTCGGCTTGCAAATCACCACGATCCGGCCGGACGACCAGGTGCATGTCATGCAGACGCGCCAGAAACTGGAGCCGCTTGCCGCCGCCCTCGTCGCAACGCACGCAAGCGCCGAGGAGCGAAGCGCGATGAAAGCTTGCGGTGCGGAGATGGCCACCTGTCTTGATGCGGGCGACATGGAGGGTTTTCTCGTCGCCGACAAGGTGTTCGACGAACTGATGGAAGAAGCCTGCCCCAACCGGTTCCTGACCGCAGCACTTGCCCCGCTGCAGACACATGCGCGCCGCATCTGGTTTGCTTCGTCCTCGCCTGAAAAGATGGCCGGATCGGTCCGCCGCCATGTCACGGTGATCGATGCGATCGAGCGGGCCGACGCTGAAGGCGCGTCGGCCGCGATGGCGGACCTGATGAGCTATCTATCAGACGCCTGAAGAAACCTTGCCTGCACGAGAAGAAACAACGGCAAGCGATTGCTTTCACGGTTGTTTCTTCAACACACTTCAGGCCGTCGGCATCATGCTGCCGGTCTTCAGCCGGCGCACATGCCAGTCGAAAGCCTCTTCCAGAATATGCGGGGTCTGTCCGCCACGGGTGGCGACCGCACGATTGAAGTAATCCGACAATAGCTCCCGATAGGCCGGGTGGCAGCAGTTTTCGATGATGACGGGTGCGCGCTCCCGCGGCGCCAGGCCGCGCAGATCTGCAAGACCATGCTCGGTCACCAGAATATCGACGTCGTGCTCCGTGTGGTCGACATGGGACACCATCGGCACGACAGACGATATCGCCCCGCCCTTGGCAACCGACTTGGCGACGAAGATCGACAGGAAGGCGTTGCGGGCGAAATCGCCGGAGCCGCCGATACCGTTCATCATGTCGGTACCGCCGACATGGGTCGAGTTGACGTTGCCGTAGATATCGAATTCGAGCGCCGTGTTGATGCCGATGACACCGAGGCGCCGAATGATCTCCGGATGATTGCTCACCTCCTGCGGCCGCAGCACCAGCTTGTCCTTGTAGGCGCGGATGTTGCGGAACACGCGATCAGCCCAGGCGCTGGAAAGCGTCATCGACGAGGCCGAGGCGAAGCTCAGCTTGCCGGCCTCGAAAAGCTCGAACGTGCTGTCTTGCAGCACCTCGCTATACATACGCAGATCATGGAAGGGACTGTCGACCAGGCCGCTCAGCACCGAATTGGCGATGACGCCGATGCCCGCCTGCAGCGGGTTGAGCGTCATGTCGAGGCGGCCCTTGCGCACCTCCTCCTGCAAGAAGGCGATCAGATGGCCGGCGATCGTCGTCGTCTCCGCATCCGGCGGAGAGATCCGTGCGGCGCTGTCCTCTTTCTCGGTGACGACGATTGCGACGATCTTTTCCGGATCGACAGGAATGTAGGGCGAGCCCGCACGGCTATCGCAGGCAACGACCGGGATCGGCGTGCGGCTCGGTCGCTTCGCCGGAATGAAGATATCGTGCAGGCCTTCGAGTTCGGGACTGTGGCTGAGATTGAGCTCGACGATCACCCTCTTCGCCAGGATCGCGAAGCTTGCCGAATTGCCGACCGATGTCGACGGAACGATGCCGCCGTCTTCGGTGATCGCCACCGCCTCGACCACCGCATAGTCGATCGGGCTGATCTGGCCGGACCGCAACTGCTCGACGGTTTCCGAGAGATGCTGATCGATGAACATCACCTCGCCGCGGTTGATCGCCGCTCGCAGAACCGGGTCCGACTGGAACGGCAGGCGCCGGGCAAGAACACCGGCTTCTGTCAGCGTCTTGTCGATGTCATGACCGAGCGAGGCGCCCGTCATCAGCGTGATGCGAAACTTCTCCCGTGCGGCTCGTTCGGCCATGGCAAGCGGCACGGCCTTCGCGTCACCGGCCTTGGTGAAGCCGCTCATGCCGATGGTCATGCCGTCCTTGATCAGCGCGGCCGCCTCTTCCGGCGTAGCGATGCGATCACGCAGCGATTTGCAGCGGATCCTGGCCTCCAGGTCGGTTGGCGGAACATGGCTCATCGGGCACTCCCAGAAATGGCCCACGAGGCTCATATCAGGACGGCGCGGGCTTGGTTCGTCGTGCGCTTATTTTCGCATGTCTGCGTGCGCACGCTATGAAGATTTGCAGGAGCACGATAGCCGCTCGGACCGTAGGGCGGTACGCAGAATGGGCAAGGCGGAACTACCGCCGACGCATAGCTCGATGGTATTTCGCCTTAAACGACGAGGGGCGCACCCTTGGCGCGCCCCTCGAACGATAAACTGCACAAAAAAGGGTCAGCCGACGAAGGCGCGTTCGATCACGAATTCGGCCGGCTTGTTGTTGGCACCTTCGGTGAGACCTGCAGCCTCGAGGATTTCCTTGGTGTCCTTCAGCATCGCGGTCGAGCCGCAGATCATGCCGCGATCGACGGCCGGATCGAGCAGCGGCAGACCGAGATCGGAGAAGAACTTGCCGTTTACCATCAGGTCGGTAATGCGGCCCTTGAACGGGAAGTCTTCGCGGGTCACCGTCGCGTAGTGGCGCAGCTTGTCGCCGACAATCTCGTTCAGGAACTCGTGGTTCCGGATTTCCTCGACGAGATCGAAGCCGTATTTCAGTTCGGCAACATCGCGGCAGGTATGGGTGAGGATCACTTCCTCGAACTTTTCATAGGTCTCGGGATCGCGGATCAGGCTTGCGAAGGGCGCAATGCCGGTGCCGGTCGAGAACATGTAGAGACGGCGCCCGGGAACGAGCGCGTCGAGCACCAGCGTACCGGTCGGCTTCTTGCGCATCAGCACCTTGTCGCCCGGCTTGATCCCCTGCAGGTGCGAGGTCAGCGGGCCATCCGGCACCTTGATCGAGAAGAACTCGAGTTCTTCGTCCCAGGCGGGGCTAGCGATCGAATAGGCGCGATAGACCGGCTTGTCGCCGACCATCAGGCCGATCATCGCGAATTCGCCCGAGCGGAAGCGGAATTCGGCAGGGCGGGTCATGCGGAAGCGGAAGAGCCGATCCGTATAGTGTTCAACGCTGGTCACCGTCTCGACGTAGACGCCTGCCGGTGCCTGGATCGCGAAATCTTCCGTTTTTGCCGGAGCATTCATCTTAGCTACAAGTCCTGTAAATGATGACCCTGTCTATCAACAATAAGCCGATATTCCAAGCTGCGCCTTGTTGAAAGGAAATCTCTTCCAAATATAGTCGCTTTTGGGGATTTCGGCGTGCTTCACACTGTCGCGGCCAACCCTACCCTATGACACCCGGCGCCAGCTATAGGATTTAGCATCGGTCGAAGGCTTGGCGGTCGGCTGGTAGTGCACAGCAATGCCCGGCAGGCGTCCTTCGGACAAACGCTTCAGCGCTGTCGCATTGCTGACAGCGAAGCTTTCGACGCCACAGCGCAGCATCAGCGGGATCTGGTCGATCAGCACGTCGCCGACCGCCCTCACCTCGCCGGTAAAGCCAAGCCGCGCGCGCAGCAGCGACGCATGGCTGAAGGCGCGGCCGTCATTGAACGCCGGGAACGCGACGGCTACCAGCGCAAGGCGATCAAGGTGTGGTGCGAGCTTCGTCACGTCGTCTGCCGGCGCGATGACCACGCCAAGACCGGTTTCGTCGCTGTCTGCAACCTTGGCCAGGAACGCGTCGAGACCGACGATCGCCTTCTCGTTCGAGCCTGCCTTGGTTTCCTCCGTCTCGATGACCCAGGGATCATCGCCCACGAAACCGGTTTCCTTCCAGATTTTCGTCATTTCCGTTCCTCAGCGCCTCAGGCAGCTTCCTGCGCGCTGCCGTAGAGCGCATCCTTGAAGGGTTGTGGGCCGACGCGGCGATAGGCCTCGAGGAAGGTCTCTTGACCGTCGCGGCGCAGTCCCAAGTAGGTGTCGACGATGGTCTCGACGGCGTCGGTCACCTTCTCCGGTTCGAAGCCGCGGCCGATGATCTCGCCGATCGAGGTGTTCTCGTCGCCGGAGCCACCAAGCGTAATCTGATAGAGTTCCGCACCCTTCTTTTCAACGCCAAGCAGCCCGATATGGCCGACATGGTGATGACCGCAGGCATTGATGCAGCCGGAGATCTTGATCTTCAACTCACCGATCTCGGCCTGACGCTCGGGCGAACCGAAGCGGGTCGAAATTTCCTGCGCCACGGGGATGGAGCGCGCATTGGCAAGTGCGCAGTAGTCCAGCCCAGGACAGGCGATGATATCCGTGATCAGGCCGGCATTGGCAGTGGCAAGACCTGAGGCGACCAGCGCGCGGTAGACCGGCTCGAGATCGGCCAGCGCCACATGCGGCAGGATCAGGTTCTGTTCGTGGCTGACTCGGATTTCGTCGAAGGCGTATTCCTCGGCAATATCGGCAACGGCATCCATCTGCGCGTCGCTGGCGTCGCCCGGAATGCCGCCGATCGGCTTCAGCGAGATCGTCACCATGCCGTAGTCCGGGTGCTTGTGCGGCTGCACATTCTGCTGCACCCAACGGGCAAACTCGGGATCGGTCTTCTTCCAGCGCGCGAGGCTCTCCCAGCCTTCAGCACGGTTTTCGAGGGCCGGTGGTGCGAAATAGGTGGAGATCGCCTGGATGTCGGTCTCCGGCAGCTTCAGCTCGGTGTCCTTGAGGGCCGCGAACTCGACTTCGACCTGACGCGACAATTCTTCGGCGCCGGTCTCGTGTACGAGGATCTTGATGCGGGCCTTGTACTTGTTGTCGCGGCGGCCGTGCAGGTTGTACACGCGCATGATCGCCGTCGTGTAGGACAGCAGGTCCTCCTCCGGCAGGAAGTCGCGAATTTTCTTGGCGATCATCGGCGTGCGGCCCTGACCACCGCCGACATAGACGGCAAAGCCGATGCGGCCGTTTTCGTCCTTTTTCAGGTGCAGACCGATATCATGGACCTGGATTGCGGCGCGGTCGCGCTCAGCACCCGTGACGGCGATCTTGAACTTGCGCGGCAGGAACGAGAATTCCGGATGTACGCTCGACCACTGTCTCAAGATCTCGGCGTAAGGCCTTGGGTCTGCGACCTCATCGGCGGCCGCGCCGGCAAAGTGATCGGCGGTCACATTGCGAATGCAGTTGCCCGAGGTCTGGAGCGCATGCATCTCGACGCTTGCGAGCTCTTGCAGGATATCCGGCGTGTCGGACAGACGCGGCCAGTTGTACTGGATGTTCTGGCGCGTGGTGAAGTGGCCGTAGCCGCGGTCATATTTGCGCGCGATATGGGCGAGCATGCGCATCTGGCGGCTCGACAGCGTGCCATAGGGAATGGCGACGCGCAGCATATAGGCGTGAAGCTGCAGGTAGACGCCGTTCATCAGGCGCAGCGGCTTGAAGGCGTCTTCGGCAAGCTCGCCACTCAGTCGCCGCTCGACCTGATCGCGGAACTGTTCGACGCGGGAGGAAACGAAGGCGTGGTCGAATTCATCGTAACGGTACATCGGGTATCGGTTCCTCAGGCAGCGTGTTTCGGGCCGGAAAGGCCATTGTAGCCGGCAGCGTAGGGGATCGAGGGGCCTTCAGCGCGGATGCGCTCGCGCATGCGCAGCGGGCGAAGCGTGCCGTTGATCTCTTCGACGTCGACGACGTTGGCATCGACGACCTTGTTGTCATCGAACGCCTGCTTACCGGTGGCTTCGAGCGCCGTCACGGCCTCGGCGTGGCGAGCGATGAAGGCATCCTGAAGCTGCTCGACCCAGTTGCCCGCGGCATCCAGCCAGACGGAAATGCCGTCCGAAAGTCGATTTGCCGTCAAAACCTTGCTCACCATAACCTCTTCCTCAGTTCAAAATCTGTTCGTCGCGCCCGAAAGCAGCTTCAATGTTTTTCTTCTCGCCACGTGCCTTGCCTGCGACAAGCGGTTCGGACCGCTCGAAATTGGCGCCGGCGACGGCATCGCCGATGATGACCATCACCGGACCTGCAAGCTCGCTGCGGTTTTCAAGATCCGGAAGGTCCTTCAGCGTACCGTGCAGCAGGCGCCGGTCGGCGCGGCTGGCATTCTCGATGACGGCAACCGTCGTTTCCGGCGGAAGGCCTGCCTGCATCAGACGACCGGCGACCGACGCCGCAACAGTGCGTCCCATGTAGACGGCGATCGTTGCACCCGAGACGGCAAGCCGCGCCCAATCGGGCAGGACTTCGCCGGTCAGATCGTGGCCGGTCGTGAAGACCAGCGAGGAGGCAACACCGCGAAGCGTCAGCGGCAGTTCAAAATCGGCCGCCGCGGCGAAGGCCGAAGTGATACCCGGGACGATCTCATAGCTGATACCGGCTTCGCGCATCGCCGCCATCTCTTCGCCGGCGCGGCCATAAACCAAAGGATCGCCGGACTTCAGACGGACGACGCGCTTGCCTTCGGCAGCCAGCGTCACCAGCAGCTGGTTGATCTCGTCTTGGGACTTGGTGTGGCAGCCCTTGCGCTTACCGACCGACAGGCGCTCGGCGTCACGACGACCCATATCGACGATCGTCTGCGGCACCAGCGCATCATAAACGATCGCATCGGCTTCCATCATCACGCGCTGGGCGCGGAGCGTCAGCAGGTCTTCCGCGCCTGGACCGGCACCGACGAGCCAGACATGGCCCCTCGCCTTCTCGGGCGCATCGAGCAGACGCGAAGCCTCACGGCGGGCAGCAGCCAGATCGCCGCCGGCGACCTTGTCTGCCACCGGCCCCTGGAAAAACCGGCGCCAGAACATGCGGCGGGCAATGCCGCGCGGCACCAGGCGATCGACGGCCTCGCGATAGCTCGCGGCAAGCGAAGCAACGACACCGAGCGAGGGGGACAGCAGCTGATCGATCTGCGCACGAATCATCTGCGCCAGAACGGGTCCTGCCCCTTCGGTCCCGATGGCGACTGCAACAGGGGCACGGTTCACGAGCGCCGGCGTGAAGAAGTCGCAGAAGTCGGGCTGGTCGACGGCATTTGCCGGGATCTTGCGTTCACGCGCTGCAAGGACGATGCGCTGATCCTCGACGGCATTGCCGGTCGCGGCAAAAACGAGAATGGCGCCGTCGAGCTGCTCGGGTGCGAAGGCGGCCGCGACATGTTCGATCCCACGGTCACGAAGGTATTGTGCGAACTCCGCTTCCGGCGCGTCGGCGAAGACGACGATCGACGCTTCGGTGTTCAGCAGCAGCCGCACCTTGGCAAAGGCTTCGTCGCCATTGCCGAAAACCGCCACACGCTTTTGCGCGACGCGAAAGAATGCGGGGAAAACGGCGAGCTGCTGCGACATGGTCTTGCGGTCGTTCCTTCTACAGGCTGCGGCGAATATCCCTTATGGCGCACGACAATTGAAGGAACAGAAATTTCAATGCCTTTCCAGGCACGTATTGTTTTGCTCGGCGGTGCACCATTTTGAGCAAATATCTCCGAGCCTGTTCAATCGCCGACCTTGGCGCGGCCATTGCGCCGCATGGGTAACCTCCGTTAAATGCCGTCAACGACCTGCCGGAGGCCCAAGACATGACAAAACCCGAACTCGCCGAACGGCTTTTGACCGTCATCGAGCAGGATATCCTGCCGCTTACCGAAAAGGGTGTTGCCGCCGGCAACAAGGTCTTCGGCGCAGCGATCCTGCGCAAGTCCGATCTGTCGCTGGTGCTTGCCGAAACCAACAACGAGACGGAAAATCCGCTCTGGCACGGCGAAGTGCACACGCTGAAGCGTTTCTACGAGATGGCGGAGAAACCGGACACGCGCGACCTCATCTTCCTCTCGACGCACGAGCCCTGCTCCATGTGCCTTTCTGCCATCACCTGGGCCGGCTTCGACAATTTCTACTATTTCTTCAGCCACGAGGATTCGCGCGACGCGTTCGCGATCCCGCACGACCTCAAAATTCTGAAGGAGGTCTTCCGGCTGGAACCGGGTGGCTACGCGCAAGACAACGCCTTCTGGCACTCGGCCTCGATTGCTGCACTCTCGAAAGACGCCGATGCCGAAACCCGCGATCGGCTTTCCGCCCAGGATGCCCGCATCCGCGCCCGCTACCAGAGCCTTTCCGACAGCTACCAGTCGGGTAAGGACGACAACGCCATTCCGCTGAACTGAGATCCATGGAACCTTCACGCGACATAACGCGCCTGCTCGACATCATGGCGGCGCTCCGCCAGCCCGAGACCGGCTGCCCCTGGGACATCGTCCAGACCTTCGAGACCATCAAGCCCTATACGATCGAAGAGGCCTATGAGGTTGCCGACGCGATTGAGCGCGGTGACATGCACGACCTCTGCGACGAGCTCGGCGATCTGCTGCTGCAGGTGGTCTTCCACGCCCGTATGGCCGAAGAGGCCGGCGACTTCGCTTTCGGCGACGTCGTTGAGGCGGTGACCCGCAAGATGATCCGCCGGCACCCGCATGTCTTTGCCCGATCCGACGCCGATACGCCCGAGGCGGTGAAGCTGCAATGGGATGAGATCAAGCAGGCCGAAAAGGCCGAGCGGCAAGAAAAGCGCGCCAAGCGCGGCCTCGCGCCTGATGCAGCCGCAAACCATTTGGGCTCGGTGCAGCGCTCATTTCCGGCGCTCGTAGAAGCCCTGAAGCTGCAGGAGCGCGCCGCAAAAGTCGGCTTCGACTGGTCGGAGCCGGAACCGATCCTCGACAAGATCGAGGAGGAAATCGGCGAGTTGCGCCAGGCTCTGCGAGAAAAGGACCGCGCCAAAGTCAGCGACGAACTGGGCGACCTGATCTTTGCCGTGGTGAACATCGGGCGCCATGTCGGCACCGATCCGGAGATGGCGCTTCGCGGCACCAACACCAAATTCCGCCGCCGCTTCGCCCATATCGAGCGGGAACTCGGCGCGGCCGGCGAGACGCTGGATGAGGCAACGCTGGAGCGGATGGAAGAGCTCTGGCAGGCAGCCAAGGCGATCGAGCGACAGCTGGGCTAGAACGAGCGGGACGCGTGCCCGCCATACGTCCCCTTTCCCAAAGCTGAGGCCGACAGACCGCTAGCCGCCGACCCCTGGAAAGCTACGGCTTACCAGTCTTCCTCGACGGGCTTCGGCCCGTTTCCAAGGCGACGCTCCAGCTCGGAGGCCTCGTTCTCGGTCAACCTGAGATCAAGGCTCACACGCCCGTCTTCCAGGTCTTCGCGACCGTCGACGATCGCGTGCTGGTAGACCCAGGGCAGAAGCTGCAGCTGATCGATGCCGAGAACGACAGTGCATTCCGTCAGGACGCCGGAAAGACGACGGCCGATTTCGCCGAGCAGTTCGTCGACGCCGTCACCGGTGATCGCGGAAACGGCAACCGTGTTGTTGGACGTCGCCGCTTTGCCGCGCAATGCCTCGCGTGATTCGTCATCCAACCGGTCGATCTTGTTCCAGACCTCGATCAGGCGCTCGGAGGCTTCCTTCTCGTCGATGCCGAGATCGGACAGGATTCTGAGAACGTCGCTTGCTTGTGCCTGGTTGTCCGGGTCCGAGAGGTCGCGGACATGCAGGATCAGATCCGCCTCCAGCACCTCTTCCAGCGTCGCGCGAAACGCGGCTACGAGATGGGTCGGCAGGTCGGAAATGAAGCCGACAGTGTCGGAGAGGATGACCATCCGGCCATGCGGCAGCTTCAGCCGCCGAAGCGTCGGGTCGAGCGTCGCAAACAGCATATCCTCGGCCAGAACGCCTGCCCCGGTCATGCGGTTGAACAGCGTCGACTTGCCGGCATTGGTGTAGCCGACGAGGGCGACGATCGGGTGCGGTACCTTCTTGCGCTTAGAGCGATGCAACTGCCGTGTGCGGCGCACCTGCTCCAACTCGCGCTCGAGCTTGACGATGCGATCCTGCAGCAAACGCCGGTCCGCTTCGATCTGGGTTTCACCCGGACCGCCCATGAAGCCGCCACCGCCGCGCTGGCGCTCAAGGTGGGTCCAGCTTCGGACCAGGCGGCCCTTCTGATAGTTGAGATGCGCGAGATCGACCTGCAGCGTGCCTTCCTTGGTGGAGGCGCGGCGGCCGAAGATTTCGAGAATGAGGCCCGTACGGTCAATGACCTTGGCGTTCCATTCCTTCTCGAGATTGCGCTGTTGCACCGGCGTCAGCGGATGGTCGACGATGACAAGACCGGCATCGAGCTCGACGAGGATGTGGCCAATCTCTTCGATCTTGCCGGTACCAAGCAAGGTGCCCGGCTTCGGCTGCGCCACCGGAACGATGGCGCCATGCACGACCTCAAGATCGATCGCCATGGCGAGACCGGTCGCCTCTTCGAGGCGACTTTCGTCCGAGCGCGTCGTGGTGGTCGAGAGCATATCTGCGGACTGCCGTCCGGTCTTTTTCAAGACTGGAACGATGACGACCGCGCGCATGTCGTCGCGGAGCTTCTCGAGCTCCGGAATGATCGACGACAATTTTGAATCACGTTTGGTAATGTGCCTAACGTCCCGTCAGGATGCGGCTTCTTCGTTCTCGAACATCTGCAGCGGCTGGCCGGGCATGATGGTCGAGATCGCGTGCTTGTAGACCAGTTGCGAGTGGCCGTCGCGACGCAGCAGGACGCAGAAGTTGTCGAACGAGGTCACAACGCCGGTAAGCTTGACGCCGTTGATGAGAAAAATTGTCAAGGAAATCTTTTGCTTGCGGACCGTATTGAGAAAGAGATCCTGCAAGTTTTGAGAACGTTCCGCCATCGCGCCGCTTCTTTCTTATTTGCCGGCGTTTCGCGCCGGTGCATTTTTGTCAAATTCAGCAATCAGAGGCGCCACAAGTACCTTCCCCGACACCTCTTCAGAGTTGGTATCAAATCAATGTCTTTTCCGCAACGCCGAAAAAGGCTTCGCGAATATTCTGTGCTATGCTTCCTGGATGGCCGTTGCCGATCGGCTTGCCGTCGATCGAAACGACCGGAAAACAGATGCTGGTGGCGGCCGTAATAAAGACTTCGCGCGCCGCGAGCATCTCATCGACCGAGAACGCCCTCTCCTCGATTTTAAGCCCAAGCGGCACCGCCACATCCATCAAGGTGGCGCGGGTGATTCCCTTGAGGATGCCGTGTTCTGCCGGTCGTGTGCGCAGGTTTCCGTCGCGGTCGACAATCCAGACATTGGTCGCTGCGCCTTCCTTCACCGCGCCGTCAGCATCGACGAAGATCGCCTCCTGTGCGCCTTCCTCCTTGGCTTTCTGGCGCGCCAGCACGTTGGGCAGAAGCCCGACCGACTTGATGTCGACACGATCCCAACGGTTTTCCGGCACCGTGATCGCCGCTATGCCATGGGTCGCCTTCCTGGCAATGGCTGCAGCGTCGGTGCGCTTCGCCGTCACCACGATCGACGGGCGTGTTTCCGCCACGGGAAAGACGTGATCGCGGCGCGCCACGCCGCGCGTGACCTGCATGTAGAACAGGCCGTTTCTCACCCGGTTGCGCCGGATGACTTCGCGGATCACGTGGACGAGCGCGGCCCTTGTCATCGGCCAGTCGATGCGCAGTTCGCTGAGCGAGCGGCCGAGGCGATCGAGATGACGGGTGAGATCGACGATATAGCCGTGACGCACCTCGCAGACCTCGTAGACGCCGTCCGCAAACTGATAGCCGCGGTCCTCGATATGGACGCCGGCGTCCGCGTGCGGCACGTAGGCGCCGTTGACATAGGCAATTCGGGACATCGTCTCGACCTTAGAAATACTGGATGCTGACGCGGAACAATTGCTCGACATGGCGCACCGCATCGGCGGTGGCAAAGAGCACGACGCGGTCCTTCGCCTTGATCCGGGTGGCGCCGTCAGGGCGAATGAACGTCTTGTCGCGATAGAGCGCGCCGATGCGGATTCCGTCGGGAAGTTCGAGGTCGCGCAGGGCCTTGCCGACGAGCGGGGACGTTTCCAGAGCCTCGGCCTCGATCACCTCGGCCATGCCCTTCTGCACCGCATAGACCGAGCGGATGCGGCCCTTGCGGACATGCTGCAGCACGCGCGAAATGGTCACCGCGCGCGGGTTCACATAGGCGTCGACGCCGGCAGTCGCGGCAAAATCCTGGTAGGACGGTTCGTTGATGAGGACGAGTGTGGACTTTGCACCCAGGTGTTTCGCCATCATGCTGCCGAGGATGTTGATCTGGTCGTTGTTCGTGAGCGCCACGACGAGATCGGCGTCCTGGACATCGGCCTGCGCGAGGATCCGCTGGTCCATGGCCGACCCGTTGAGGACGACCGTGCTGCTCAGCTTGTCGGCCATCATCACCGCGCGGTCGCGATCGCTCTCGATCAGCTTCACCCGCGTGCGCGGCTGGTGTTCTTCGATCGTCTTGGCGACGAAATAGCCGACATTGCCGCCGCCGAAAATGATGATGCGCCGCGCCTCCTGCTCTTCGTGGCCGAAGAGCGTCAGCGTGCGCCGCGCATGATCCCGATCGCAAACGACATAGGCGATATCGCCCGCCTGCAACTGGTCGTCGGAATGGGGCACGATCACCTTGCCGTTGCGGAAAATGCCGGTGACGGTCGCAAGCAGGTCAGGAAACAGTTCGCTCAACTGTTGCAGCGGCGTGCCGACGACGGGACAGTCTTCCAGGCACTCGAAGGCGACCATGGCGATGCGGTCATCGGCGAAACGCACAACGTCGATCGCGCCGGGAAAGGAAATGCGCCGCAGCACGAGCCGCCCGACCTCAACTTCGGGCGAGATGGTGACGTCGATCGGCACGTTCTCGCGCGAAAACAGGTTCGCATACTCAGGCGCGAGATAGCTCTGCGCCCGAATGCGCGCAACCTTCGTCGGCACGTTGAAGATCGCGTGCGCCACTTCACAGGCGACGATGTTGACTTCGTCGGACAGCGTGACCGCAATCAGCATGTCGGCCTGGTCAGCACCCGCCTTGGCGAGCACATCCGGATGCGCGCCATGGCCGACGTAACCGCGCACGTCGAGGCTCTCGGTGATGTTGGCGATCAGCGCCGCCGACGTATCGATCACCGAAACGTCGTTGTCTTCCTGCGCCAGTCGCTCGGCAATGCCGTAACCGACCTGCCCCGCGCCACAAATGACTACCTTCATGTCGTTCTTTCACATGCGAGCGCGGGCGGGTTGGCCGGAAATTCCGGTTCAGACGCCCAGCGACTTCAGCTTCCGATGCAGCGCCGACCGCTCCATACCGACAAACTCCGCCGTGCGCGAAATATTGCCGCCGAATCGGTTGATCTGCGCGATCAGATAATCACGTTCGAACATTTCGCGAGCCTCGCGCAACGGCAAGGTCATGATGTGCTGGTCGCCCTGGGCCGAAATCTTCGGCAGGGTGTCACCCACTTCGGTCGGCAGCATGTCGGCCGAGATCGGCGTATCCGGACCGTCGCTGCGGGCAAGGATCATCAGCCGCTCGATGTTGTTGCGAAGCTGGCGGATGTTGCCCGGCCAGTCATGCGCCTGCAGCACCGCCAGCGCGTCGTCGCCGATCTTGCGCGGACGGATGCCCGCCTGCTCGCTGACCTGGCGCATGAACATGTCGACGAGGAACGGAATGTCTTCGCGCCGCTCGGCGAGTGCCGGAACACGAACCGGAATGACC
The DNA here is from genome assembly GCF_014852035.1 of Ensifer sp. ENS03. Classification (NCBI taxonomy): domain Bacteria; kingdom Pseudomonadati; phylum Pseudomonadota; class Alphaproteobacteria; order Hyphomicrobiales; family Rhizobiaceae; genus Ensifer; species Ensifer sp. ENS03. Next base: position 255,112 of record NZ_JACVAV010000007.1, read on the forward strand.
GCCAGCCGGTGGAACAGGTCTTCGCGGAACAGGCCCTCGGAGATCATGTTTTCGAGATTGTAGGCCGTCGACGAGATGATCCGGACGTCGACCTTCACGCGTTTGGTGCCGCCGACACGCTCGAACTGCTGGTCGACGAGCACGCGCAGGATCTTGTTCTGCGTCTCGCGCGGCATTTCGCCGATCTCGTCGAGATAAAGGATGCCGCCATGGGCTTCCTCGAGCGCGCCCGTGCGGCGCGGCTGGCCCGGCGTGCCCTCGGTCCCGAAGAGCGCGATTTCCATTCGGTCCGGCGTGATCGCCGCTGCGTTCAGCGCCACGAAGGGGCCCGTCGATCGCGTCGACTTGCGGTGGATCATACGCGCGACCAATTCCTTACCGGAACCCGAGGGCCCCTGGATCATGATGCGGCTGTTGGTCGGCGCGACCTTTTCGACCGTCTGGCGAAGCTGCGAGACGGCAACGGACGTGCCGATCAGCTCAACCGGATCGCCGGACTTCTTCTTCAGCTCCGAGACTTCGCGCTTGAGCTTGGAATTTTCCAGCGCCCGTTCGGCGATCAGGATCAGACGGTCGGCCTTGAAGGGCTTCTCGATGAAATCATAGGCGCCGCGCTTGATGGCGTTGACCGCGGTCTCGATGTTGCCGTGACCGGAAATCATGACAACCGGAAGATCCGGGTGCCGCCCCTTGATCTCGTCGAGCAGCGCCAGGCCGTCGAGGCGGCTTCCCTGCATCCAGATGTCGAGGAAGACCAGCCGCGGCACGCGATCGCTGATCGCCGCCAGCGCGCTGTCGCTGTCGAAGGCGGTGCGCGTTTCGTGCCCCTCGTCCGACAGGATACCCGACACGATCTCGCGGATATCTTCCTCATCGTCCACAACCAGAATATCAGCGGCCATCGCTCGCACCCTTATCCTTCAAACTCTCTTCGCCCCCGGTTTCTCCGGCAGGCGGCAGGATCACGCGGATCATCGCCCCGACACCACCGTCGTATTCGGCAGGCGCGTCGTGCAATTCCAATTGTCCGCCATGGTCCTCAATGATCTTCTTGACGATGGCGAGACCCAGGCCCGTGCCCTTCTCGCGCATCGTCATGTATGGCTCCAGAATACGGTGCCGGTTTTCCGTGGGCAGACCCTTGCCGTTGTCGATGATGTCGACGACGAACTGGCCGGTCGCCGCATCGGTTCGCGCACGCGCCACGACGAGAGGCTGGCCGCGGACCGCATCCGCCGGCAGCGCCTCGATCGATTCCACGGCATTCTTGACGATGTTGCCGAAGGCCTGGCCGAGCATGCGCCCGTCGAACAAGCCCTCAAGCGGCTCCTCGCCGAAGTCGCGCACAAAGTTGATGTGGTTGTTGCCCATTTCGCGCAGGAACACTGCATCCTTCAGGATCGCGCGAAGATCCGCCCGTTCCTTTGTCGGCTTCGGCATGCGCGCGAAGGCCGAGAACTCGTCCACCATGCGTCCGATGTCTTCCACCTGGCGCACGATGGTGTCCGTGCACTGGTCGAAAACGGCTTTGTCATCCTGATTGATCTGTTTGCCGTAGCGCCGCTTCAGGCGCTCGGCGGAAAGCTGGATCGGCGTCAGCGGGTTCTTGATCTCGTGGGCGATGCGGCGCGCCACGTCCGCCCAGGCGGTCGAGCGCTGGGCGATGACGAGATCGGTGATGTCGTCGATGGTGATGACGTAGGATTCGTTCGCCTCGCCGCCCTCTTCGCGCGTCACCTGAACGTTCAGCGTGCGCTCGGTTCCGCCGCGCATGACGTTGATCTGCTTGCGGTAATCGTTGCGATGGCGCCCTTCGGCCTCGACCAGGACCTCCTCGATCTCGGGCGCGATCTGCCTGAGATCGGCACCGAGAAGATCCGGCGCGGCCTTCTTCAGGAAATCTTCGGACGACGGATTGGCAATGGTGATCTGGCGGTCACGACCGACACCGATGACAGCCGCGGTCACGCCCGACAGAACCGCCTCGATGAAGCGGCGGCGGTGGTCGACTTCGTCCTTGGCCTCCAGGATCTGCTCCTGCTGGCTGCGGATCTCAGAAACCATCTTGTTGAAGGTTCGTGATAGATTACCGACGTCGCCATCGACGGCGCGCACCGGCACGACGACATCGAGATTGCCGGAAGCGACGCTGTCGGCGGCACCGATCAGCTGGCGGATGGGCCGGACAATCCGGTCAGCGACTGCGATCGCGGTCCAGATCGCGGCAAGCAGGACGATGAGGGCAAAACCGAGGTAGAGGACACCGAAGGCAATCTGGGTGAAGGTTCGCCCGGCCTCGAGCATCTTGTACTCGGCGGTGTTCTCCTCCATCAGCCGGAGCGAGCGCATCACCTCCGGATCGACGTTGCGAACCGTGTAGAGGAAGGTGCCCGGGATGTCGTCGAGCGGGATGACCGCGCCGACAAGGTTGGTGATCCCTGGCGGGATCAGGGTCGGCTGGCCGGAGACGGAACTCTTCAACGCATCCGGCGGGATCGCCGGCAGCGGCCTATCGGTCGAGATGTTGGCCTGCACGATGGGGCTGCCGTCGGCACGCACAAGAAAGGCGCCCAGCATGCCGCGTCCGCGCGCCTGGCGGGTCATCAGCTCGGCAAAGCCCGTACGGTCGAGGCTGTAGAGCTGACGGTTGCGCTCGAGGTCGTTCGCCATCGAGACGGTCTGGCCCTGGAGATAGCTGGCATTCTCGAGCACGTAGGCCTGCGCCACGTTGATCGAGGAGCGGACGATCGCCTGGGTTCGGAGCGAGAACCAGCGGTCAAGGCCGACATCGAGCGTGATGCTGGCAAAGATCGCGACGAGAACCGCCGGCGTGATCGCCACGATTGAAAACAGCGCGACGATGCGCACGTGCAGTCGCGCTGCGGCACGGCCTTTGTGGCGGGCGCGCAGGAGACGCAGGATTTCACGGGCGATCAGATAGATGAGGCCGACGACGAAGAGGCTGTTGATCGCCGCACAGGCGATGACGATATTTCGTTCGAGCTTGATTGGCGTCAGGCCGAGAAGCACGAGCAGGGAGACGGTCGCACAGATTAGCGCGCCGGTTGCCAACATCAGGCCCGGCAGGGCAAAGGAGCCACGGCGATCCTGCGCCGCCAGTCCCTCATCTGTGCCCAGCGGCAAGGCCATTGCGTCCACCATGAAAAGCGTTCCCCCAACCGTCGCCGGCCGGCGACGGCATCTCTTGCTTGCATTCTCGGGTCAAAGGTTGACCTCACCACCCAGATGGGCTGCCGCGCGGCACCCCCGTCAATCGATTGGGTCAAATCGATTGAACAGGACGGCAACGACGCGCGATTCGGCGGCCGTTATCCGTTCAAGCAACGCATTGTGGCGAAAATGCAACGGTGGGTGCGACCAAGTCAAGCGCTGCGTGAGCTGCGATAGACCGAAACACCGAGCTCGCGGATCTTCTTGCGCAGCGTGTTGCGGTTGAGGCCGAGCAGATCGGCCGCCTTGATCTGGTTGCCGCGGGTGGCGGTGAGCGCTGCGAGGATCAGCGGATACTCCATTTCCGCAAGTACCCGGTCGTAAAGGCCGGCCGGAGGCAAGGCCTCGCCAAAGCTTGCGAAATACTGGCGCATATTTTCTTCGACCGCCTGCGAAATCGTCAGCGAGCCCGGACGCGCCGCCGCCTTCTCGATCGGGCTATCCGGGATCTCGGAGCGAAGCTCGTTTTCGATGATCTCGCGGCTGATGACATCCTGTGGATAAAGTGCCGTCAGGCGCCGCACCAGGTTCTCCAGCTCGCGAACGTTGCCCGGCCAGGGGTGCGCCTTCATCAGCTCCAGCGCCTCATGGTCGAAGCGCTTGACGTCCAAGCCTTCCTTTTCCGCTTGCTGAACGAAGTGGCGCACGAGGTCCGGAATGTCCTCGGCACGGTCGCGCAGCGGCGGCAACCGCAGCGGCACGACGTTCAGACGATAGTAGAGGTCTTCGCGGAACAGGCCCTGATTGATCGACTGCTTCAGGTCCTTGTTGGTTGCCGCGACAATACGCACGTCGGAGCGGATCGGCGTGCGTCCGCCGACGGTCGTATATTCCCCCTGCTGCAAGACGCGTAGAAGACGCGTCTGCGCGTCCATCGGCATGTCGCCGATTTCGTCGAGGAAGAGCGTTCCGCCTTCGGCCTGCTCGAAACGCCCGGTCGAGCGCATCTGCGCGCCGGTAAACGCGCCCTTCTCGTGGCCGAACAGTTCCGATTCGATCAGGTCGCGCGGGATCGCCGCCATGTTGATCGCGACAAACGGACCGTTGCGGCGCTTGCCATAGTCGTGCAGCGCGCGGGCAACAAGCTCCTTGCCGGTGCCGGACTCGCCGGTGATCATCAGGGTCAGGTCGGTCTGCATCAGGCGCGCCAGCACCCGGTAGATTTCCTGCATCGCAGCCGAGCGGCCGACCAGCGGCATGCCGTCCTGGGTGTCGTCGTCGAGCTTTGCCGGCCGGCGCTTCGGCTCCGACAGCGCCCGGCCGATGATGCCGATCAACTCGGTCAGGTCGAAAGGCTTTGGCAGATAGTCGTAGGCGCCCTTCTCTGAGGCCTTGATCGCCGTCATGAATGTGTTCTGGGCGCTCATGACCAGTACCGGCAGGTCGGGGCGCGCCTTCTTGATGCGCGGGAGAAGATCGAAGGCGTTTTCGTCCGGCATCACCACGTCGGTCACGACCAGATCGCCATCGCCCGCCGCAATCCAGCGCCACAGCGTCGCCGCGTTGGAGGTGATGCGGACATCGTAGCCGGCGCGGCTCAGCGCCTGGTTCAGCACGGTGCGAATGGCGGCGTCGTCATCCGCGACGAGGATCGTGGCACCGGTCATGCAAGGTTTCCTTTTGTCATCGGCATGTCGTCGTCATCCGCGGCCTGGCCCTTGGAGGCAGGCATCAGCACGCGGAAGGTGGTGCGGTTCTGCTGGCTGTCGCATTCGACGATCCCGCCATGGCCGCCGATGATCTTGGCAACCAGAGCGAGACCCAGGCCTGAACCATTGGTCTTGGTGGTGATGAAGGGGTCAAACAAGAGCGGCAGCAGGTCCTGAGGGACGCCTGGGCCATTGTCGTGCACGCAGAATTCCAGCGGCAGCGAGATCTTCTCGCGCGTCCCGGCAACCGACAGGCGAATGCCCGGCCGGTAGGCGGTCGTCAGCAGGATTTCGCCGTCGTGGCGTTCGCCGATCGCTTCGGCCGCATTCTTGATCAGGTTCAGGAACACCTGAACCAGCTGATCGCGGTTGGCATAGACGGGCGGCAGCGACGGATCGTAGTGCTCAGCGAACTTGATGTGGCGGGCGAAGCCGGCCTTGGCGATCGCCTTCACGTGGTCGAGCACCGAATGGATGTTCAGCGGCACGCGATCGACCGGGCGCTCGTCGGAAAACACCTCCATGCGATCGACCAGCGAAACGATGCGGTCTGTCTCGTCGCAGATCAGCCGCGTCAGCGCGCGGTCCTCGTCGTTGGCGGAGGTCTCCAGCAGTTGCGCAGCACCTCGGATGCCCGAGAGTGGGTTCTTGATTTCGTGCGCCAGCATCGAGGCGAGACCGGTCACCGAACGGGCAGCACCGCGATGCGTCAGCTGCCGGTCGATCTTGTCGGCCATCGAACGCTCCTGGAAGACGACGACGACCGCACCCGGCTCGGACAGTACAGGGGCGACATAGAGATCGACCAGCTTGTCGGCCCCAAGGCGCGGGGAACTCAGGTCGACGCGATACTCGTTGACCGGCGCCTTGCGCTCGCGCACCTGCTCGATCAGCGTCAGCAGCGGACTACCAAAGGGAATGAAGGCGCTGATGTCATGGCGCGCCAGGTGGTTGGCGCTGGCGCCGAAAAACGATTCGGCCTCCCAGTTGGCAAAGGCGACGAGACCCTTGGCGTCCACCATGATCACCGGGTTCTGGATGGCGTTCAGAACCGCCATCGACAGACCGTTGGCGACGGCATCCGGCATGCTCGGTTTCTCGGTCATGCGGCAATTCCTTCTGCGACCGCCTCGCCTTCCGGCTTACTCGAGGCGGCGTCGAGCATCGCCGCACGGGCCCTGTCGCGGACGAAACGGGCATCGGTCGATGTCAGGATTGCTGCCTTTTCCGGACCCGCAAGGTCAGGGGCGGCGCGATCGATATACCAGGCGACATGCTTGCGGGCATGCCGGAGGCCGACCTCAACGCCATAGAATTCGAGCATCATCTCGTAGTGCTCCGCAAAGATATCGGCGACCTCCGCCGCTGACGGATGCGTGACCGCCCCGGCGAGAAGCCCGACGTGCCACGGGCGCCCCTGCGAGGACCGGCCGGCCATGACGGCGTCCGCGCCCGATCGGCGGAGAATCTCTTCCGCATCGGCGACCGTCTCCACGTCACCATTGGCGACCAGCGGCACGGTAACGACGTCGCGGACCAATCGGATCGCATCCCAATCCGCCTTGCCGTTGTAGAACTGCATGCGCGTGCGGCCGTGCACGGTAATCGCCTTCACGCCCGCCTCTTCGGCGCGCTTGGCAATCAGCGGCGCATTGATCGAGTTTTCATCCCAGCCGAGCCGCATCTTCAGCGTCACGGGCACATCGACTGCGTTGACGGTCGCCTCAACCAGCGACAAAGCGTGATCGGGGTCGCGCATCAGGGCCGAACCGGAATAACCGCCCGTCACCTTCTTTGCCGGGCAGCCCATATTGATGTCGATGATGTCGGCGCCATTGTCGGCAGCGATCTTCGCGGCCTCCGCCATCCAATGGGCCTCACGGCCCGCAAGCTGGACGATGTGCGGCTCGATCCCGGAGTTCTTCAGCCGCGCCCAGGATTCCTGGGCATTGCCGACCAGTTCACGGCTCGCCACCATTTCAGTCACGACGAAACCCGCACCGAAGCGCCAGGCAAGCCGCCGGAATGGGAGATCGGTGACGCCGGACATCGGCGCGAGCGCAACTCTGTTGCGGATTTCGATGGATCCGATGCGAAGCGGAGACGAAAGAGCCGGAATTGGCAAATGCATATCTTTCAGGCACATGTTGTTCCTGCACTATTTTTAGACATTGTTCTCGGACTTGCCAAGCGATTTCGGCGCGGCGCGCAAAATTCTAAGCTCAGCTGGCAAAGCACGACCCTTCGCGGTACATCACGGCGAAGATCGGCGAATGCGGGACCTCATACAGAAAATGCAGCCTCAAGAACAGTTCAAGTGCGGCGTGGTTATCGTCGCGGCAGGACGCGGCGAACGCGCCGGGCAATCCGCCGAGGGCCCGAAGCAGTACCGAACCATCGGCGACCGCCCCGTTATCGCCCATACGCTTGACACTTTCGCGACATGGCCGGGCGGCGGTCCGATCGTCGTCGTCATCCATCCGGACGACGAGGCGTTGTTCGACGCTGCATGCAAGCGCTCCGTGGCCAGCGACGTGATCATCGTCCACGGTGGCGCGACCCGGCAGATATCGGTGCTCGCCGGCCTCGAAGCCCTGGCCGACATCGGCGCGCGCCGCGTGATGATCCACGATGCGGTGCGCCCCTTTGCCGATCACGCGCTGCTGTCGCGGTGCGCTGCGGCATTGAGTGAGGACGTCAGGGCCGTACTGCCGGCGGTCGCCGTCGCAGACACGCTGAAGCGTGCCGGCAAGGATGGCATGGTCACGGAAACCGTGGCGCGCAACGGCCTCTACGGCGCGCAGACGCCGCAGACCTTCGATCTCCAGGCCATTCTTGCCGCGCATCGGGACGCGGCCAGAAGCGGTCGCACGGATTTTACCGACGACGCGTCGATCGCTGAATGGGCCGGCCTCAAGGTCGTCCTCGTCGAAGGCGCCGTCGACAACGTCAAGCTTACGCTGAAAAGGGATATCGCCATGGCCGACGAAAAACTCAAGCGGATTGCCCTGCCCGATGTGCGCACCGGCAACGGCTACGACGTGCACCAGCTCGTCGAGGGCGACGGCGTCACGCTCTGTGGCGTCTTCATTGCGCACACCAAGAAACTTTCCGGCCATTCCGATGCCGACGTGGCGCTGCATGCGCTCACCGACGCGCTGCTCGCCACCTGTGGCGCCGGCGACATCGGCGACCATTTCCCGCCGTCCGATCCGCAATGGAAGGGCGCGCCGTCTCGCATTTTCCTGGAGCACGCGGCCAAAATCGTGCGCGAGCGCGGCGGCATCATCACCAATGCAGACGTTTCGCTGATCGCCGAAGCGCCGAAGGTCGGGCCGCACCGCCTGACGATGCGCGAAAATCTCTCGGACATGCTGGGGATTTCACTCGACCGGTGCTCGGTCAAGGCAACGACCAACGAACGCCTTGGTTTCGTCGGCCGCGACGAAGGCATCGCCGCGATCGCCACGGCGACGGTCGTCTATGGGAACCTTTCGTGATGTGGTCCGCCGACATCGAAGTCAAAGCCGGTGAGATCATCGCGCAGTTCACGGCAAATGGCCGCAAGGTCGCGACCGCCGAATCCTGCACTGGTGGCCTGATCGCCGGTGCGCTGACCGAGATCTCCGGTTCGTCCGCAGTCCTCGACCGCGGCTTCGTCACCTATTCCAATGAGGCAAAGGTCGCAATGCTCGGCGTCGAGACGGCGACGCTCGTCGCCCACGGTGCCGTCTCGCGGCAGACGGCGATCGAGATGGCACAGGGCGCAATCTCGCATTCGGCGGCTGACTTCGCCGTTGCCGTCACCGGCATCGCCGGGCCGAGCGGTGGTTCGGCTGAAAAGCCTGTCGGCCTTGTGCATCTCGCTGCGGCAGGGCGAAACGGCGCGCTGCTGCATCGCGAGATGCGCTACGGCGATATTGGCCGCAGCAACATAAGGCTTGCGACCATCCGCACCGCACTCGATCTGCTCACGCAGATCGCTCAGGCCGAATAGATGCTGTCGGCGCGCTTTTCGAAGGCGTCGGAGAACATGCGGAAGGCACGGTCGAACATCGAGCCCATCAAGGCCCCGAGGATGCGGCTCTTGAACTCGTAGTCGATGTCGAAGTGCACGATCGACTGCCCCTCGCCCGAAGGCTCGAAGCGCCAGCGGTTGTCGAGATATTTGAACGGCCCGTCGATGTATTTGACGTCGATCGTCCGCTCTGCCTTGTTCAGCAGCACCTGCGTCGTGAAGGTCTCGCGAATCGCCTTGTAACCGACGGTCATATCGGCAAGCAGCAGCACTTTTCCATCGCGCTCCTTGCGCGAGCCTACCTTCAGCGCCTCACAGAGCGGCAGGAACTGCGGATACTGTTCGACGTCGGCAACGAGGTCGAACATCTGGTCTGCGGTGTGCTTGACGACGTGGTTGGTTTCGAAATGCGGCATAAAGGGGAGTTAAGCGGGAGAACCGAGAAGATCAAGGAGCCTGCGCATCTGGCGCCGCGATTTCAACTGCAGAACCGGCACGTCAGGGCCGTGCTTCGCCAGACCTGCGACGATGTGCGGCGTAAACTTCTGCTCAAACGTCCAGATGAACTGAAGGAAATCCCAATCGACCTTTTCGATGCAGCCCGGCGCCATCTCCGGGCGGGTGCGGCCGAAATGTTTCAGCCAGCGGGTGACGACGCCCCATATGCAGACAAGCCGCGGCATGCGCACCCAGATCACGATGTCGCTTCTCGGCACCCGGATATCGAATGTGGACGGACCGGTGCCATCCATGACCCAGCGATCGACGGCGATCCTCTCGACAATGCGCTGGCGCTGCTCCGCCCGGTCACGCTCTGCCCAACCCGGCAACCACCGGATATCGCGATCGATCGAGATGTAGGTCAACTGGAACTGACGGGCGAGCTTCTGTGAAAGCGTCGACTTGCCGCCGCCGGAGCACCCGACAACGAGGATACGCCTGGCACTGCGAATATGGTCGGCGGCAACGGCATCGTCGACATAGCTGACGATTGCCGGTTTTGACGGCAGGTCCATGGAAACTCCCGCGGAACTCGGGAACAACGAAACCCAATACGAAACTCCGGCGCGGGGCCGGAGTTTCGGTCTTTTTTGAGCAGCCGAGCCGTCAGCCTGCCACGGCCGCCAGCTTCTTTTCGCGGGCTGCACGCAGCCGCGCAAAGTCGTCGCCGGCGTGGTGCGACGAGCGCGTCAGCGGGCTCGACGACACCATCAGGAAGCCCTTGGTGTAGGCGACGGTCTCGTAGGACTTGAACTCCTCGGGCGTGACGAACGCTTCGACCTTGTGGTGCTTGCGCGTCGGCTGCAGATATTGGCCGATCGTCAGGAAGTCGACATCGGCGGTCCTCAGGTCGTCCATCAACTGCAGCACTTCGTTGCGCTCTTCGCCGAGGCCGACCATGATGCCGGACTTGGTGAACATGGTCGGGTCCAGTTCCTTCACGCGCTGCAGCAGGCGGACGGAGTGGAAGTAGCGCGCACCGGGGCGGACCGTCAGGTAGTTGCCGGGAACCGTTTCCATATTGTGGTTGAAGACGTCGGGCTTGGCGGCAACGACGCGCTCCAGAGCGCCCGGCTTCTTCAGGAAGTCCGGCGTCAGGATCTCGATGGTCGTCGTCGGCGAGGCCTCGCGGATCGCCCAGATGACCTTCTCGAAATGTTCCGCGCCGCCATCTTCCAGATCGTCACGGTCGACCGAAGTGATGACGACGTGGCTGAGGCCCATCTGCTTGACGGCCTTGGCGATGTTGGCCGGCTCTTCCATGTCGAGCGCATTCGGCTTCCCGGTCGCGACATTGCAGAAGGCGCAGGCGCGGGTACAGATCTCGCCCATGATCATGAAGGTGGCGTGCTTCTTGTCCCAGCATTCGCCGATGTTCGGGCAACCGGCTTCCTCGCACACGGTCACGAGCTTGTGCGAACGCACCAACTCGCGCGTCTCCTGGTAGCCCTTGGACATCGGCGCCTTGACGCGGATCCACTCCGGCTTGCGCATCACTTCCGTGTCGGGCTTGTGGGCCTTTTCCGGGTGGCGGACGCGTTGCGCCCGGTCAGAGACGGCATCGAACACCGTTACCATACTGTCTTCCTCGTCGCGGCGGGTTCGGCATCAGGCCGGATGACCCATTTTCGCTCTATATAGACGGCCCGACCAGAAATGTCAGGCCGTCTATTTTCGAAGCCCGACGGAAGCGCAGATGGCCCGACGGACTATCGTTTCACGACCCGACCAGCGGCGATCAACAGGCATGCGCCGATGAAGCCGATGATCAGGTAGGCGACCCAGCCGGCATAGGCCATGCCGAAGGCCGCCAGGACGAAATTCAGCACCACCGCACCGATGATGCCGAGCACTATGTTCATGATCAGCCCCATGCTGCTGCCCATGAACTTCTCCGCGAGCCACCCGGCCAAACCGCCGACGATGATCGCAGCCAAAATACCGACGCCGTTCACGCTCATTTTGGTCTCCGTGCATTGAAAATGCGCCCATTATCAATGCCAAAGCTACACCAAAAGCGCCGGCGCCGAAACCATCAGGCGTTGAGCGCGCGGCCGTAGGCGTCGAGCACGCTTTCCTTCATCGTCTCGGAGATCGTCGGATGCGGGAAGATCGTGTGCATCAGATCTTCTTCGGTCGTCTCGAGGTTCATCGCGACGACGAAGCCCTGGATCAGTTCGGTGACTTCCGCACCGACCATGTGGGCGCCCAAGAGTTCGCCGGTCTTCTTGTCGAAGATCGTCTTGACCATGCCCTGGTCCTCGCCGAGCGCGATCGCCTTGCCGTTGGCCACGAAGGGGAAACGGCCGACGCGGATGTCGCGTCCGAGTTCCTTGGCCTTGGCTTCCGTAAGGCCGACGGAGGCGACCTGCGGGTGGCAATAGGTGCAGCCCGGGATCTTCAGCTTGTCCATCGGGTGGACGTTCGGCAGGCCAGCGATCTTTTCGACGCAGATGACGGCCTCATGCTCGGCCTTGTGTGCGAGCATCGGCGGGCCGGCGACGTCGCCGATGGCGTAGACGCCGGGAACGTTGGTCTTGCCGTAGCTGTCGATGACGATGCAGCCGCGGTCGGTCTTGACCCCGAGCGTTTCGAGGCCGAGGTTCTCGATGTTGCCCTGAACGCCGACGGCCGAGATCATGCGGTCAGCGGTGATCTTCTCGACCTTGCCGTCCTTCATCTCGACATGGGCGGTGATCGAGTTGGCAGCCTTCTCGACCTTCGTCACCTTGGCCTGGAGATGGATCTTCATGCCCTGCTTTTCGAACTGCTTCTTGGCGATGTTCGAAATCTCGGCATCTTCGACCGGCATCACGTTCGGCATCACTTCGACGACCGTCACGTCCACACCCATGGTGCGGTAGAAGGAGGCGAATTCGATGCCGATCGCGCCCGAGCCCATGACCAGCAGCGACTTCGGCATTTCCTCAGGCTTCATCGCCTCGAAGTAGGTCCAGATCAGCTTGCCATCGGGCTCGATGCCCGGCAGCGCGCGTGGGCGGGCGCCGGTCGCAATGATGATGTGCTTGGCGGTGTAGGTGCCCTCGCCCTTGGTGTTCTTCGGCAGCGGCGCCTGCGGCTGGACGACCGGCTTCGTCGACTTGCCGACGACGATTTCGCCGGGCTTCGTGAGCTTGGCTTCACCCCAGATCACATCGACCTTGTTCTTCTTCATCAGGAAGCCGACGCCGCCATTCATGCGCTCGGCAATGCCGCGCGAGCGTGCAACGATCGCCTTCAGGTCCGGCGTCACCGTGCCTTCGATCTTGATGCCATAGCTGCCCGGGTGCTGGGCGTAGTGCAGAACTTCGGCGGAGCGCAGCAGCGCCTTGGTCGGGATGCAGCCCCAGTTGGAGCAGATGCCGGCCAGATGCTCGCGCTCGACGACCGCGGTCTTGAGACCCAACTGTGCCGCACGAATGGCGGCGATATAGCCCCCCGGACCCGAACCGATGACGATGACGTCGTAATTCTCAGCCATGTGTTTCCTGCCTTTGTCTCAAGCGACCTTGCGGGTGAAGAGCACCCAGTCGTGTTTCTTGCTTTCCTCAAAGAGCGGAACCGCCTCGGCGCGCGCTGCCTCGCCGAAACCGTTTGCCCTGTATAGTGCCTGAGCCCTGCCGTTATGGCTCTCGGTGATCAGGCTCACCGGCGCCGATCCGGCGCGTTCGAATTCCTTTGCCAGAAGCGCCTTGCCGATCCCCCGGCCGCGCTGATGGCGATAGACGCCCAGGCTCTCTATGAACCAGTGGCCGACGATCTGCCGCTGCAGCGCCAGCAGGGGCTCGAGAACCGGGTGCCCGGCAACAATCTCAGCCGCTTCCGGCCCGACCCCATAGCCGAGCGACAGTCCGGCAACCTCGTCATCGACCTCGGCAACCAGCGCATCACGCCAGTTCCCCGGACCCGGCTCTCCGCGCAGCTTGTTGCGCCCGCGCTCAAAAGCCGTATCCGTCACCCCATGCTGGACTGCGCCGTACCAGAGCCAGGAGGCAAAGCCATGCGCGGCGATATCGACGAGGATGGCGAGTTCTGCCGCCTCACGTCTTTCGGCCGGACGTATGGTGACGCCCCCGACCATTCTCAGACCCCGAGCATCATCCGCACGACCGGTTCCAGACCCCGGCCAATCGCACGCGTGTTTTCCGCATCGAGATGCACGCCATCGAGCGGCGTCGTCACCGCCACTGATCCGGCATCGAAGAAGCCGCAATCGAGTTCGTCGGCGAGATCGCGATAAAGGGGCGCCAGCATCGAAGACTGCTCGACGCCGCCTGCGAACATTGCGGCAAAGCCGGCGTCGGCCGTTTCGCAAAGCACCGGCGGCGACACGATCAGGATCTCCGGGCCGTCCTCACTCTCAACCGGCCAATCGTGTCGGCGCACCAGATTGACCAGCCGCTCGACGCCCTTCACGGCGCCGAAGGCGGTTCCGTGGATCACCGGCTTCATGTCATTTGCGCCGAGAAGAAGAATGATGAGATCGAGCGGCGCGTGGCTGTGCAGCAGCGTCGGCAGCACCTTCGCACCGTTACGGTCGCAATCGGCGAGGTGATCGTCGTAGGCGGTCGTGCGGCCGTTCAGCCCCTCGGCGATGACCTGGACGTCCGGCCCCAGCGCCTTCTGCAAGACACTCGGCCAGCGATCGGCAAGCGCATGTCGACCGCCATCGGTGGCATCGTAGCCCCAGGTCAGACTGTCGCCATAGCAGAGAACTGTTTTCATCGTCCGGGCCCGCCTTCGACTGCGCGAAAAGGAACGGACCGGCCCGAAGGCCGGTCCTCATCCAACTCAGACCAGCATGCCCATCGGGTTTTCGATGTAGCGCTTGAAGGCACCGAGCAGTTCGGCACCGAGCGCGCCATCGACGCAGCGATGGTCGGTCGAAAGCGTGACGGTCATGACGTTGGCGATGACCATCTGCTTGTTCTTGACGACGACGCGCTCCTCGCCGGCACCGACCGCGAGGATCGTGGCATGCGGCGGGTTGACGACGGCGGCGAAGTTCTTGACGCCCATCATGCCCATGTTGGAGACGGCAGTCGTGCCGCCCTGGTATTCTTCGGGCTTCAGCTTGCGGTCCTTGGCACGCTGGCCGAGGTCCTTCATCTCGTTGGAGATGGCCGACAGGCTCTTCAGTTCCGCCTGGCGGATGATCGGGGTGATCAGGCCGCCCGGGATCGACACGGCAACGCCGACATCGGCGTGCTTGTGCTTGACCATATTACTCTCGGTCCACGAGACGTTCGCGTTCGGAACATCGCGCAGTGCCAGCGCCAGGGCCTTGATGACCATGTCGTTGACGGAGAGCTTGTAGACCGGCTTGCCACCCTGCTCGGGAGCCGCTGCGTTGAGCTGTGCACGCAGTGCCAGCAGCGCGTCGAGTTCGCAGTCCACCGACACGTAGAAGTGCGGGATCGTCTGCTTGGATTCGACGAGACGCTTGGCGATCGTCTTGCGCATGCCGTCATGCGGCACGAGTTCGTAGGAACCTGGCTCGAACAGCTTGAGAACGGCGTCTTCCGACATGCCCTTGGCAAGCGGTGCGGCTGCAGGAGCAGCAGCGCCGGCGGCCGGTGCGGCGGCGGGCTTGGCAGCGCCACCGGAGACGGCGGCTTCGACGTCCTTCTTGACGACGCGGCCATGAGGACCGGTGCCGGCAACTGCCGACAGGTCAATGCCCGCGTCCTTTGCCAGACGGCGTGCGAGCGGCGAGGAGAAGACGCGTGCGCCGCCCTCGGCCTTGGCCGGCTGGGCTGCAGCCGGTGCAGCGGCAGGAGCCGCCGCCGGAGCGCTCGGCGCTGCCGGTGCAGGCGCTTCGGCCTTGGCGGCGGGTGCCGGTGCTGCCGCACCGTTGCCGCCCTTGGCGGCGGCGGCGACATCCTCGCCATCGGCGGCGAGAACGGCGATCAGCGCATTGACCTTGACGCCATCGGTGCCGGCGGGAACGACGATCTTGGCAACGGTGCCTTCGTCGACGGCTTCGACTTCCATCGTCGCCTTGTCGGTCTCGATCTCGGCAATCACGTCACCGGACTTGACCTTGTCGCCTTCCTTGACGAGCCACTTGGCCAGATTGCCTTCTTCCATCGTCGGGGAGAGGGCAGGCATTGTGATGTTGATAGGCATCGAAGGGCCCTCCCCTTATTTGTAGCAAACGGCTTTCACCGCATCGACAACCTCTGCGACGTTCGGAAGCGCGAGCTTCTCGAGGTTCGCGGCGTAAGGCATCGGCACATCCTTGCCGGCGATCGTCAGGATCGGGGCGTCAAGGTAATCGAAGGCCTGCTGCATGACGCGGGTTGCGATCTCGGTGCCGACGGAAGACTGCGGATAGCCTTCTTCGACGGTGACCAGACGGCCGGTCTTCTTGACGGATTCGATGACCGTCGGCAGGTCCATCGGACGGATGGTGCGCAGGTCGATCAGTTCGACATCGATGCCCTGGGCTTCAAGTTCGGCAACCGCCTTGACGGCGTAGGTCATGCCGATACCGAAGGAAACGATCGTTGCGTCCTTGCCGACCTTGTGGATACGGGCCTTGCCGATCGGCAGCACGAAATCGTCAAGCTTCGGCACTTCGAAGGAGTGACCGTAGAGGATTTCGTTTTCGAGGAAGATGACCGGGTTCGGGTCGCGGATCGCAGCCTTGAGCAGGCCCTTGGCGTCGGCAGCCGTGTAGGGCATGACGACCTTGAGGCCCGGGATATGGCTGTACCAGGCGGCGTAGCACTGCGAGTGCTGCGCGGCCACGCGGGCAGCCGCACCGCTCGGGCCACGGAAGACGATCGGCGCGCCCATCTGGCCGCCGGACATATAGAGTGTCTTGGCAGCGGAGTTGATGATCTGGTCGATCGCCTGCATGGCGAAGTTGAAGGTCATGAACTCGACGATCGGACGAAGGCCGGTCATGGCAGCGCCGACGCCGACGCCGGCAAAGCCGTGCTCAGTGATCGGGGTATCGATGACACGGCGGGCGCCGAATTCCTGCAGCAGGCCCTGAGTAATCTTGTAGGCGCCCTGATATTCGGCGACCTCTTCACCCATGACGAAGACGTCGTCGCTTGCGCGCATTTCTTCGGCCATGGCGTCGCGAAGTGCTTCGCGAACGGTCATCGTCACCATTTCGGTGCCGGCAGGGATCGCCGGATCAGCAGCGACTTCGACCTTCGGCTGGGCTGCAACCGGAGCCGGCGCGGAAGCGGCCGGCGCTTCGGCAGCGGCTGCCTTCGGCGCTTCGGCCTTCGGAGCGGCGATGTCGCCAGCGCCTTCGCCGTCTTGCAGCAGCACGGCGATCGGGGTGTTGACCTTGACGCCTTCGGTGCCGGCGGCAATCAAGAGCTTGCCGATCGTGCCTTCATCGACGGCTTCGACTTCCATCGTTGCCTTATCGGTCTCGATTTCGGCAATGACGTCGCCGGAGGACACCTTGTCCCCCTCGTTCTTCAACCATTTCGAGAGCGTGCCTTCCTCCATGGTCGGGGAAAGGGCGGGCATAAGAATTTCTACTGGCATGTTTGTCCCTCCCCGGATCAAAGCAGGATGTCGGTGTAGAGCTCGGATGCATCCGGCTCCGGATCGGCCTGGGCAAAATCGGCGCTGTCGGCAACGATGTCGCGGACTTCCTTGTCGATCTGCTTCAGCTCATCCTCGGTCGCCCAACCCTTTTCGGTCAGACGCGCCTTCACCTGCTCGATCGGGTCATGCTCCGAGCGCATCTTCTGCACTTCGTCCTTCGAGCGGTACTTCGCCGGGTCGGACATCGAGTGACCGCGGTAGCGATAGGTCTGCATCTCAAGGATGATCGGACCCTTGCCCGAGCGGCAATGCTCGACCGCCTCGTCGCCGGCGGCCTTGACCGCGCGCACGTCCATGCCGTCGACCTGGAAGCCCGGAATGTTAAAGGAGACGCCACGCTGCGAGAAGTCGGTCTGTGCCGAAGCCCGCGAAACGGAAGTACCCATGGCGTAGCGGTTGTTCTCGATCACGTAGATCACCGGCAGCTTCCAGAGCTGCGCCATGTTGAAGCTTTCGTAGACCTGGCCCTGGTTGGCAGCGCCGTCACCGAAATAGGCAACGGACACATTGTCGTTGCCGCGATAGCGGTTGGCAAAAGCAAGACCGGTGCCGAGCGACACCTGGGCGCCGACGATGCCGTGGCCGCCATAGAAGTGCTTTTCCTTGGAGAACATGTGCATCGAGCCGCCCTTCCCCTTGGAAAGACCGCTGCGACGACCGGTGAGTTCGGCCATAACGCCGCGGGCGCTCATGCCGCAGGCCAGCATGTGGCCATGGTCACGGTAGGCGGTGATGACCTGGTCGCCTTCCTTCAGCGCCATCTGCATGCCGACGACAACGGCTTCCTGGCCGATGTAGAGGTGACAGAAGCCGCCGATGAAGCCCATGCCATAGAGCTGGCCGGCCTTTTCCTCGAAACGCCGGATCAGCAGCATCTCGCGGTAGGCACTCAGATCTTCCTGTTTGGAGAAGTCTGCGAACGTGCCGCCGTTGAAGTCTTTCTTCGCCGGCTTTGCGGCACTCTTGCGGCTGGAAACGGACGCGGATTTTCGCGGAGCCATTCGTTCCTCCCAATGGTTAGCCTTTTGCGGTTACCATAGGGAAAGAAAGCAGACACAGCAATGCCATATTTGCATGGCTCGCATTCCGCACAAATGATTGATTTTACTTCACAAATTCCAATTAACTGAATTCAGGTTAATTTGCGGCACGGTGGAAAATAACGATCTCGTCACTTCGCGACATGTTCAGCGCGAGGCGAGCCTTTTCATCCAGCATGTCCCGTTCCAGCGACCCATCACTCATCAGCTGAACCTCCTTTTCGAGGATCATTCGCTGCTTCGTGAGCTTATCCAGCCGCGCCTGCCGCTCGACGATCTGACGATCGAATTGCTCGGTCGCCTTCAGGCCATAGCCGCCGTGAATGGAATGATAGCCGAAGTAGGAGAGAAAGGCGACCGCGATCAGCGGCATCACCAGCCGACCCAGTTTCCGTTTCTTATGATGCCGTGTCCACATGCATTCCCGCCCTGATACGCAGTACGGCAATCAGATTAGCGTCGATTGATTAACCGACCGTTGACCATGAACGGCAGGAAAATAGAAACCCGCCCACACGGGGCCGTGTGGGCGGGCTCAGTTTTCAGACAAAAATCAGGCGGCGATCAGCCACGCAGGATCGAGCGGCCGGCGTACTTGGCCTGCAGGCCAAGCTGCTCTTCGATGCGGATCAGCTGATTGTACTTGGCGAGCCGGTCCGAACGGGCAAGCGAGCCGGTCTTGATCTGGCCGCAGTTGGTGGCAACCGCGAGATCGGCGATCGTCGCGTCCTCGGTTTCGCCCGAGCGGTGCGACATGACGGCGGTGTAGCGCGCCTTGTGGGCGGTCTCGACGGCGTCGAGCGTTTCCGACAGCGAGCCGATCTGGTTGACCTTGACGAGGATCGAGTTGGCGACGCCCATCTTGATGCCGTCGCGCAGTCGGGCCGAGTTGGTGACGAACAGGTCGTCGCCAACGAGCTGGCACTTGTTGCCGATGAGGTCGGTCACAGCCCTCCAGCCGTCCCAGTCGTCTTCGGCCATGCCGTCTTCGATCGAGAAGATCGGGTACTTCGCAGCGAGTTCCGCCAGGTATTCAGCCATGGCGCCCGGCTCGAGCGTGCGGCCTTCGCCTTCGAGTACGTACTTGCCGTCCTTGAAGAATTCGGTTGCGGCGCAATCGAGCGCGATGAACATGTCTTCGCCCGGCTTGTAGCCAGCCTTCTCGATCGACTTCATGATGAAGTCGAGCGCTGCCGGAGCAGAGGCGAGACCCGGCGCGAAGCCGCCTTCGTCGCCGACATTGGTGTTGTGGCCGTCGGCTGCAAGCTGCTTCTTCAGCGTGTGGAACACTTCCGAGCCCATGCGAACCGCATCACGCATCGTGTCGGCGCCAACCGGAACGATCATGAACTCCTGGAAGTCGATCGGGTTGTCGGCGTGCGCGCCACCGTTGATGATGTTCATCATCGGAACCGGGAGCACGTGGGCGTTCGGACCACCGACGTAACGGTAGAGCGGCAGGCCGGCAGCTTCGGCGGCAGCCTTGGAAACGGCAAGCGAAACGCCGAGAATGGCGTTGGCGCCGAGGCGCGACTTGTTCGCCGTGCCGTCGAGCTCGATCATGGTCTTGTCGATCTGGATCTGGTTCTCGGCATCGAGACCGCCGATCGCTTCGAAGATCTCGCCGTTGACGGCTTCGACGGCACGTTCGACGCCCTTGCCGAGGTAACGCGTACCACCATCGCGCAGCTCAACAGCCTCATGGGCACCGGTCGAGGCGCCCGACGGGACTGCCGCGCGGCCGAAGCTTCCGTCTTCCAGGTACACGTCGACCTCGACGGTCGGGTTGCCGCGGCTGTCCAGAATTTCTCGGCCGATGATGTCGATGATTGCAGTCATGATCTCTTCCCTGTTGAGGACGGTGGGTGGTCGGGGCCTGTCATACGCCAAGGCCTCGAAATTACAATGGCGCGCAATATGCAAAAACAACCGCGCCATTGCGGTTCATGAAAATTTCACGAAGCGTCGCGCGGGTCTCAGCCCTTGGCGATCGCGTCGAAAGCCAGCAGCTTTTCGAGCAGCCTCGGCATGTCCTTCAGATGCACCATGTTCGGGCCATCGGAGGGCGCATTGTCCGGGTCTTCATGGGTTTCAACAAAGACACCGGCAACACCGACGGCAACGGCAGCGCGCGCCAGGGTCTCGACGAATTCTCGTTGACCGCCCGAAGAGCCGCCCTGCCCGCCCGGCTGCTGAACCGAATGGGTCGCATCAAAGACGACCGGCGCGCCGAGCGAAGCCATGATCGGCAGCGAGCGCATGTCGGAGACCAGCGTGTTGTAGCCGAAGGAAGCGCCACGCTCGCAGAGCATGACATTGGGGTTGCCGCTTTCGGTGAACTTCGCCAACACGTTCTTCATGTCCCAGGGCGCCAGGAACTGGCCCTTCTTGACGTTGATCGCCCGCCCGGTCTTGGCGGCGGCGACCAGAAGATCGGTCTGGCGCGACAGGAAGGCCGGGATCTGCAGGATATCGACCGTCGGGGCGACAAGCGCGCACTGCTCTTCGGTGTGCACGTCGGTCAGAACCGGAAAGCCGAATTCCTTTTTCAGGTCGGCGAAGATTTCCATCGCCTTGTCGAGACCGATGCCACGCTTGCCCGAAAGCGAGGTGCGGTTGGCCTTGTCGAAGGAGGACTTGTAGACGAGGCCGAGGCCGAGCTTGTTGCAGAGTTCTGAGAGCGCGCCCGCCATCATGAAGGCGTGTTCACGGCTCTCCATCTGGCAGGGGCCGGCGATCAGCGACAACTTCTCGGTCTGTGCGAAGGCGACCTGACGGGCGCCCTCACCGACAACGACTCTGGCATTGGTTTTCATCATCAAGCTCCAAACGCGAAGATCACCCCTTGCCCCGGCATTTCGGGGACAATGAGGCGCCCGCCCATTTCTGCAAATTCGATATCGTTCTCGGCAAAGAGCGCCCGCGTTGCCTCGAGATCGGCAACACGGAAGACGACCGCCCGTCCGCGAAGGCCCCGTTCGGCACCGCGCACCGAGCGACCGAAGAAGGCTTCCATGCCGGCGGCGTTCAGCACCGAGATCTTGGCGTTGGTGGTCGCGACGTCCATGCCGAAGGAATGCGCCGAAACCTCGCGCTCATCGACCGCTTCCTGCAGCAGATACTGGAAATCAGTCGGATTGGCTTCCGACAGCACCACTTCGCTTATGCCGATCACGCAGTTGTCGTGTCGCTCCAGCGCCGCCCGGTCGGTGGGGAGTGCGCGAACGCGCTGACAATTGAAAAGAAAGAGATCCGGCGCGCGCAGGTCGGCCGCAAAGGCAAGACGGAACGAGCCCAGTCCTTCGCGGCCATCGGGCAGCTTCATCGGCCGGGAAAACTCCAGCATGTCGCCGCCGGAGATGCCCCGCGCCCGAAAACGGATGTGGTCGCTCGCCGCATCCTCGGTGCCGAAGACCAGCGCCGAGAGGCCTTCCGGTCCCTGGCGGAAACGAAACGCCTGATCACGCGCCACAAAGGCGTTGCCGTCGAGTGCCGCCGCCTCGCACTCCTCGCGGGACGCTATGGCTAGCGGTTCGAGATAGGTGCCGTCGGCAAAGAAGACGCAGGCATTTTCGGTGCCGAAGGGATGGCGGGCATCGTCGGCGACGGTGAAGCCGAGATTGGAAAGCCGACGCCGCGCCTGGGTAAGCGTATCCACCGGCAGCACGAGGTGATCGAGCGGGCGGGTGGTGCGCTTGGAGAGGCTCATGGCGTGTTCCCTGATGGTTCGCCGCTGTTTGCAACTTTTGGCCGGCGAATGCAAGCCGGGTCACCGCCAGGGACCGGATCGGCCATCCGGCTTCGGGCCGTTGCCGCAAAAGTGAACCGTCCGCGGCCGGCTGCGCCCACCGCGGATTATGCCTGTCAGCGGGACACGAACCGCCAGAAGGTCAGTAGTAGCCCGGCGCCGTCGTGGCGTTCGCCGTGTTCCCCGCACCGAGACCGGGGGCGAACGTCTGGGGCTGCGTGTAGGATGTATTGGTCGAGGACGTCGAGGCACAACCCGAAAGCCCCAGCACGGCGACCGCCAAAGGCACGAACAACAAAGCGATGAAGCGCATACGGATTGACCCCTTTCCAGTTTCGCTGACGAACAGCAAAGTACGAAACCGATGCGTTGGCGAGTACGTAACAGTAACGCGAGGTAAAAAGGCGCTGCGGAAGCCGGGATCAACAACCGCAGCGCCTTCCGGCCGCTGCGATTGCCCTCGTTGCGTGCGAGCTTGCGGGCCCGAACAGAGCGCCGGGCCTGCCGCATCAGGGATGAAGATCGCTCTTGATGGCAAAGGTGGCGATGAAGGTCGGCACGAACCTGTCGATCAGGAAACGAGCCGACGGCTGCCAATCCTCGTGAAAGCCGGCCAACAGGAAACCGGCCTGCAGCTGCCCCTCGATCTGCGCAGAAAGGCTGTGTCCGAAGACCAGGGCCTCGCCCCGATCGACCTTGGCCTGCACGACATCGGGCGCGAGATGCTCCACCTCGGCAAAGGGGAGCCGGTAAGCCGGGCGGATAAGGCCCTTTTCCGCATGGGCCGGATCGCGGTCGCCGACGAAAACGATCGGATTGTAGAAGCTCGAAAGCAGCCGACCGCCGGTCTTCAGCACCCGGTGGCACTCCCGCCAGACCGGCTGGAGGTCGGGAACATAGAGGTTCGAGATCGGATGAAAGACGATGTCGAAGGTTTCGTCCGCAAAGGTCGCGAGGTCCCGCATGTCGCCCTGCACGGTCAAAAGCGACAGCCCTTCGCGTTCGGCGACGCGCCGATCCTGTTCGAGCTGTCCCTCGGAGAGGTCGAAGACCGTAACGTCCGCACCGGCGGCGGCCAGGATCGGCGCCTGCTGCCCGCCGGCGGACGCCAGGCAGAGGATCTTCTTGCCCTTGACGTCGGGCAACCAGCCCTCAGGCAAATCGCCGGGCGTCAGCCGCGCCTGCCACTGCCCTTTGCGGGCGTCGGCGATCATCTCGCGTGTGACCGGGCGGGACCATTCGCAGTCCTGGCTTGCCTGCCTGTCCCACGCCTGGCGATTGTGATCGATGATATCGAGATTGGAGGAGGAAATGTCTTGCATGTTCGGTCCCTGGAACTTGTCCTGATGTGACCGCTCACGAAGGCGAATGGAGATCGCAGGCAGAAATGCCCTAGCGTTCGTCCGTCGATGCGGATCGCAGCAATGCCATCGTCCATCCTCTTCGCAAGCGAAGTTGAGGCGATTCGGTTTTCACCGGGCATTACTGGCGCATTGGACGACGCTCCCCTTACTGGAAGCCGCAAGCTAGC
Source organism: Ensifer sp. ENS03 (assembly GCF_014852035.1). Taxonomy (NCBI): domain Bacteria; kingdom Pseudomonadati; phylum Pseudomonadota; class Alphaproteobacteria; order Hyphomicrobiales; family Rhizobiaceae; genus Ensifer; species Ensifer sp. ENS03. Next base: position 278,408 of record NZ_JACVAV010000007.1, read on the forward strand.
GGCTAGGTTGCGGATGGTCAACGCGAACGGAGGCCAACGGCTGCGACGTGCCGCCGCAATGGTTTCTCCGGCATGGTGTCGGCGAACGAATATCCGGCATGGTCTGCGCGTTATCATGTTGCGCATGATTTCAACCGCTTGAGAAGCCGTCACAATTGCGTAAAATTCGTCATTGCAGCCTGGAGTTATGCCGGGCAGCAGGCTGAGGGGCAGCATTTGATTATTGAGTCGCAAGACAAGAAACGCATCCGGGCACGGCCGAGTCACGCCAAGGGGCGCTTCGGCACACTGACTCGGCTCCCAACCGGGCACAAACCCACATGATGCGCGAGATGATGGCCAAGCTGGCTTCCATCGCCATCATGATGTTTGCGCGGGCGCTGACGGCGGCGCGCGCCATCTGGCATGAGACCGGCCTCCCGCCGAAGCAGAGCATCTATTTCGCCAACCACTCCAGCCACGGCGATTTCGTGCTGATCTGGGCGGTCTTGCCGCCCTGGCTCAGGGAACGCGCGCGGCCGGTCGCAGGTGCCGAATACTGGCTGAAATCGAAGCTTTCGACCTTCATCGGCCGCGACGTCTTCGACGCTGTGCTGATCGAGCGCGACCCGGATGCGCGCACGCAGGACCCGGTCGAGCAGATGACGGCCGTGCTCAACGACGGATCGTCGCTCATTCTCTTTCCCGAGGGAACGCGCAACCAGACCGAAGCGCGACTGCTGCCGTTCAAGAGCGGGCTCTATCACCTCGCCTGCAAGCGCCCGGACGTGGCGCTGGTTCCCGTCTGGATCAACAATCTCAACCGCGTCATGCCCAAGGGGGAGTTCGTGCCGATCCCGCTCATCTGCACCGTCAATTTCGGCGAACCGATGCGCCTCAAGGCGCAGGAGACGAAGGAAGAGTTTATCGCTCGCGCCGAGACCGCCCTGCTTTCGCTCGCGCCTTCATCGACGGATGACGGCGCATGAGCGCGGCCAGCCTGGACATGCTCAAGCTGCTCTTCGGCGTCGGCGGCGTTCTCGTGCTGGCGTCGAGCGTCGGCTACATGCTCAAGCAGAAGCTGTCGCCTGACGGGTCGAACGGCTCGATCGAGAACCTCAACGCCCGCATCAAGGCGTGGTGGGCAATGGTAGTGCTGATCGCCATCGCCTTCGTTGCCGGACGGGTCGGCGTGCTCCTGCTCTTTGCCTTCTGCTCGTTTGCGGCGCTGCGCGAGTTCATCACGCTCATCAACACGCGGCGCGGCGACCACTGGGCGATCGCCGGCGCCTTCTTCGTCGTCCTGCCGATCAACTACTTCCTGCTGTGGGCCGAGCAATACGGCATCTATTCGATCTTCGTGCCGGTCTACGCCTTCCTGCTAATGCCGATCGTCGCGGTTCTTCGCGGCGACACCCGCGACTTCCTGGTCCGGATCTCCGAGGTGCAATGGGCGCTGATGATCTGCGTCTTCTGCGCCTCGCATGTGCCGGCGCTGCTAACGCTGCAGATTCCGGGCTATGAGGGACGCAACGTGCTTCTCATCGCCTTCCTCGTCATCGTCGTTCAGTCGAGCGACGTGCTGCAATATGTCTGGGGCAAGCTCTTCGGCAAAACCAAGATCGCGCCAACCCTTTCGCCGTCGAAAACGGTCGAGGGTTTCGTCGGCGGCGTTGCGAGCGCAACGCTGATCGGCGCCTCGCTCTGGTGGATTACCCCGTTCACCCCGGCACAAGCCGCGTTGATGTCGCTCATCATAACTCTGATGGGATTCTTCGGCGGGCTCGTCATGTCGGCGATCAAGCGGGACCGCGGCGTCAAGGACTGGGGCCATCTGATCGAAGGCCATGGCGGGCTGATCGACCGGCTCGATTCCGTCGTCTTCTCCGCGCCGATCTTCTTCCACCTGACGCGCTACTGGTGGTCGCTGACATGAGCGCGAAACTGAAGGGGCTGGCATCAAGCGGGGTCGTACATGTGGCCTTCGCCTTTTTCGCCATGGGCGGCTGGGCGCTTTTCGCCAACCGCCATCACCCCATGCCCAAGCCGCTTGTTGCCGGCTTCGTCCAGGGAACGCTTTCGGCGCTGCTTACCCTCTACCTCAAGACGGCGATCGATACGCTTTCCAGGCGGTTCAACGGCGCCAGGCGCCTGGTTCTGCCACCGCTCTTCGCGTGCCTTGGCTCATCTGCAATTCTGGTCGCGATCCATGCCGCCAGCGGCACGCCCGAGATCCTGAAAACGATTGCGCTGCCGCTCACGGTTTCGACCACCTACGCCGCCATCTACAACTATTCCATCAGCCGAGGCGAACATGACCGAGACCGGTGACCGCAGGCCGCTCGCGAGCCGCAACACCCGCTGGGCGCAGGCCACCGCGCGCCGCCTGGCATCGATGAACCTCACGCCAAACCGGATCTCGCAGGCAAGCATGCTGGCGGCCGCCCTTGCCGGCCTTTCCTTCTGGCTCACGGGCGAAAGCGAGGACGGCGTAAGGGCGAGCCTGTTCATCGCCGCCGCGCTCTTCTGCCAGTTGCGCCTGCTCTGCAACCTTTTCGATGGCATGGTCGCCGTCGAGGGTGGCAAGGGCGAGGCCGATGGTCCCTTCTGGAACGAGTTTCCCGATCGCATCGCCGACATCTTCATCTTCGTCGGCGCCGGATTTGCCATCGGCGTGCCGGCTCTCGGTTTTGCCGCGGCCACCTCCGGCGTGCTGACCGCCTATGTGCGCGAGCTCGGCCGTGCCAATGGAGCGCCGGGCGACTTCTCCGGCCCGATGGCCAAACAACACCGCATGGCGACGATGACGCTGGCCGCCGTGGTGTCCGCCTTCGAAGGCCTCTGGCTCGGCGATGGCGAACTGCTGTGGATCGCGCTCCTTGCGATCTCGACTGGGGCTGTGCTTACGGCCCTTCTGCGCGCCCGTCGCCAGATTGCCTGGCTTCGGCAAAACGCTCCCCACAAAGGCTAAACACCCGCTTCACGCACCATGAACGAGGCCGCCGCAACATCGCGCGGCCCTCTTGACGTATGTCCATGCCAATTATTAGATTGATTAGTCTATTTATTAAATGCCACGCGTGTCGACGATGAACGAATGCTCGCGCGCACCAAGATCGGCGGCGATCAGGTCATGGTCGCTGCCTCATGAAAGCAAACTTTTTCAATCGGTTACGGCGCAAATTTATAGCGCCTCCCGTAACGGAGAACACGAATGAGTACCCCAGACCGCATCGACGACGTCGATGCATTGCGCGGCTTTGCGTTGCTCGGCATCCTCCTTGTCAACATCATGGCCTTCGCCTCCGCCTTCTACGGGCTGGAAATTTCCGACCCCGCCTTCGGCGGCATCCTCGATCGCAGCGTGCATTTCGTGATCGCCCTGTTCTTCGAAATGAAATTCTACCTGCTCTTCTCGTTCCTGTTCGGCTACAGCTTCACCCTGCAGATGCGTTCGGCGGAAAAATCCGGCGAGGCCTTCGTTCCCAGGCTCCTGCGCCGACAGATGGGCCTCTGGCTGATCGGGCTTGCCCATGCGGTCCTGCTTTTCCATGGCGATATTCTCACCACCTACGCGGTGCTTGGCATCGTCCTCCTGATGCTCAGAAACCGCAGCGATGGGGCCCTCTTCCGCCTGGCGAAATGGCTCGTCCTTATCCTTGCAGTGGTCTGGGGCACACTCGGCATCCTCATCACGCTGGATCCGGTACCGCTCGATCGGTCTGCCATTCTTTCCGCCGCGGAGGCGGCCGAGCTTGCCTTCCAAGGCGACTGGCAAGCCGTCATCGGTCAGCACCTGACGGAGCTCAACTCGGTCTGGATCATCCTCGTCCTGCTGCAAGCGCCGTGCGCGCTGGCGATGTTCCTGCTCGGCCTGGTCGCCGGGCGTCGCAAGACCTTGGCGCGGCCGGAGGAGAACACGGCGTTGTTCCAGCGCCTCGTTCGTACCGGTCTCTGGATCGGCCTGCCTGGCGCCGTCATCTATGCCTATGTCAGCGTCGAGATGCCCGAATCGCCAATCGCGGTCATCGCGCTTTCGATCGGGCTCGCCACCGGCCCGCTTCTCACCGGCGCCTATGTCGGCGCCATGATGCTGCTCTTCGGATCCGAAACCGGCCACAGCCTGCGCAACCTGCTGGCGCCTGCCGGCCGCATGGCGCTGTCCAACTATTTGCTGCAGTCGCTGATCGCGGCCCTGATCTTCCATGGTTACGGCCTTGGTCTCATCGGCCAGGTCGCGCCTTTGGCAAGCGTGCTGATCGCGCTTGCGATCTTTGCCGCCCAGCTCTTCATCAGCCACTGGTGGATGGCTCGTTTCGCCTATGGCCCGCTCGAATGGATCCTGCGCTTCATCACCATCGGCCGCGTGCCGCAGTGGCGCCGCCCGGCGGAGGCGCGCTGACGGACACCAGCCAATTCCCGCAACCAATGCTGCCCGGCGCCTTCGGCGCTGGGCATTTTCGCTTCCTGGCTTGAGACGCAGTTCGGCACTATTTCGCTTTGACTCTAATTAGATGTTTGTCTAAATATAGAGACAACAAGCGAGCGGAGACGATGCGGATCAACAGGGTTTTCGAAGCGCTTTCTCATCCCGTGCGGCGGCAGATCCTGGCACTGTTGAAGGCCGGGCCGATGAGCGCCGGCGAACTCGCCGAGCATTTCGACCTGACCAAGCCGACGCTTTCCGTGCATTTCAACAAGCTGCGCGAGGCAGAACTCGTCGCGGTCGAGCGGCGCGGCACGAGCCTCATCTACCACCTCAACATGTCCATTCTCGAAGAGGCGCTCGGCGGTCTCCTCAGCACAAGGGATCAAGCACCATGACCTTGCTTTTGCGTTCCCCGATCGCGCTGGTCGCTGGCGGCATACTTTTTTCCGCGACGCTCGTCGGCTATCTCGCAATCCGCGCCGAGCCGCTGCTTCCGATCCATTGGGGTGTTGACGGCACGGCCGATGCCTTCTGGCCGCGCGACCGGGCGCTGGCGCTGGCGCCTGTGGCGGTCGCCGTGCTTGCCGCATTCTCGTTCGCCGTCGGTCGGATCGCACCACAGGCCGAGCTTCAGGCGGGCCGGCATATCGCCGAAGTCACTCTCCCCGCGATCCTCGCGCTCTTTGCCGCCATTCAAACTGTGATCGTGCTGATCGGGCTTGGCGTCGACCTCTCGATGACGCGCGTAATCGCCTTCGGCCTCGGACTTCTGTCGATCGTCGTCGGCAACGTCCTGCCGAAATCGCAGCCGAACGGCCTTGCCGGCATTCGGCTGCCGTGGACGCTCGCCGATAACGCCAACTGGCGGGCAACGCACCGGCTTGCGGGCCTGCTGATGGTCTGCGCCGGTATCACCCTGGCGCTGCTGGCCCTCGTCATGAGCACCGGTCCAGCGCTTGCCGCAGCGACGATCGCCGCGCTGCTGCTGCCGGTCGCAATTGCAGCGCTCTATAGCTACCACATCGCCCGTCGCAGTTAGTGGCTCCAGGCGTCGCACCTCGGCCGCAGCGCAACGGCAGAAATGAAAAAGGCCGGTCTTGCGACCGGCCTTTTGCTTGTCTTTCCTGTGCGCCTCAAACGAGACGCGACTGTTCCAGTGCAGCTTCGATGAAGCTTGCAAACAGCGGATGCGGATCGAGCGGACGCGACTTCAGTTCCGGGTGGTACTGAACGCCGATGAACCACGGATGATCCGGATACTCGACCGTCTCCGGCAGGATGCCGTCCGGCGACATGCCCGAAAACACCAGACCGCAGGACTCAAGCCGATCCTTGTAGTCAACGTTGACTTCGTAGCGGTGGCGGTGACGCTCAAAGATCTCGGTCGAACCGTAGATCTCGGCAATCTTGGTGTCGGCCTTCAACGATGCGCGATAGGCGCCAAGCCGCATCGTGCCACCGAGATCACCCGATGCGGAACGCTTCTCGAGTTCGTTGCCCTTCACCCACTCGGTCATCAGACCAACGACCGGTTCCTTGGTCGGACCGAACTCGGTGGAGGACGCCTTCTCGATGCCGGCGAGGTTGCGGGCAGCTTCAACGACAGCCATCTGCATGCCGAAGCAGATGCCAAAATACGGCACCTTGCGCTCGCGGGCAAAGCGCGCCGCGTTGATCTTGCCCTCCGAACCGCGTTCGCCGAAACCGCCGGGAACGAGGATGCCGTGTACCTTTTCAAGGTAGGGCGCTGCGTCTTCCTTCTCGAAGACTTCCGATTCGATCCACTCGAGCTTGACCTTCACCCGGTTGGCGATGCCACCATGGTAAAGCGCTTCGATCAGCGACTTGTAGGCATCCTTGAGGCCGGTGTACTTGCCGACGATCGCGATCGTGACTTCGCCTTCCGGCGTGCGGATGCGATCGGCAACCCGTTCCCAGGCGTCCATGCGCGGCTTCGGCGCCGGTTCGATGCCGAAGGCTGCCAGCACTTCGTTGTCGAGGCCTTCCTTGTGGTAGGCGATCGGAACGTCGTAGATCGAGGCAACGTCGAGCGCCTGGATGACTGCCGACTGGCGGACGTTACAGAAGAGCGAGAGCTTGCGACGCTCGGCCTCCGGAATTTCGCGGTCCGCACGAACGAGCAGGATATCAGGGTGGATGCCGAGGGCCTGCAGTTCCTTGACGGAATGCTGCGTCGGCTTAGTCTTCAGTTCGCCGGCAGCCGGGATATAGGGCATCAGAGTGAGATGGACGTAGACGGCGGTGCCACGCGGCAGGTCGTTGCCGAGCTGGCGGATCGCCTCCATGAACGGCATCGCTTCGATGTCGCCGACGGTGCCGCCGATTTCGCACAGCACGAAGTCGTAGTCGTCGTTGCCTTCGGTGACGAAGTTCTTGATTTCGTTGGTAACGTGCGGGATCACCTGAACGGTTGCGCCGAGATAGTCGCCGCGACGTTCCTTGTCGATGATGTTCTTATAGATCCGGCCCGTGGTGATGTTGTCGGTCTTCGTCGCCGAACGCCCTGTGAAGCGTTCATAGTGGCCGAGATCGAGATCGGTCTCCGCGCCATCGTCGGTTACGAAAACCTCACCGTGCTGGGTCGGGCTCATGGTGCCCGGGTCAACGTTGAGATAGGGGTCGAGCTTGCGCAGTCTCACCCGGTAGCCACGCGCCTGCAGCAGTGCTCCGAGAGCCGCTGCAGCGATGCCTTTTCCGAGGGAGGAAACCACGCCGCCTGTGATGAATACATATCGCGCCATGGGAGTCACCGGATACCTTTTAACAAATGATTCCGCCACCGAAAAATTCATGTTCCAGAACTTTTCGTCTTGGGATGGAGGCAGATTTCACACAAAACAAAACCGGCGGATGAAACATCCGCCGGCGGGTTCTTCAGAATTGCGACCTTATTGGCCGCTGGGAACTTGCGATCCCGTATTGCTGTTGGCGCCAGCGGCGGGCGCCGGGGTCGTTGCGCCGCCGGCCGGGGCTTCGCCCGTCGTTGCCGGTGCGGTCGTCGAGGGAACGCCATTGTCGGCCGGAGCGGCGTTACCGGTGGCCGGCTGCTGTCCAGTCGCACCGCCAGCCGGAGCCGGAGCGCCGCCACCGAGCGAATTGAGAACGCCACCGCCGTTCGAGCTGGTGCCCGGGATACGGTCGAGGATGTCGGTCGCCTGCGGCTGGTAACGCGCGAGAATGCCCATGCCGAGCGCCAGGACGAAGAAGAGCGCGGCAAGGATCGCCGTCGTGCGGGTCAGCGCATTGGCCGTGCCGCGCGCGGACATGAAGCCCGAGCCGCCGCCGATGCCCAGGCCACCGCCTTCGGAACGCTGAATGAGTACGACGCCGATCAGGGCGACGACGACCATGAGATAGATGACGAGTAGTACGGTCTGCATCAGCTTCCAGTCCTGCCCTTGGGGCACACGAATCAAACCCTGCGCAAACTCGGCATGGCCGGGCGCAATTTTCGCGCCTCTTTATACCATGCCGTGCGCCATTCCAAGCCCCTGTCCGGTAACCCGGGCGATCAGGCCGTCAATTCTTCATAAGCCCGGTAGATGGCGAGGAAGTCTTCGGCTTTCAAGCTTGCGCCACCGATCAGTGCGCCGTCGACATTGGCAACGCCCATCAATTCCTTCGCATTGGACGGCTTGACCGAGCCGCCATAGAGGATGCGCATCTTGGCACCGGCGTCGGCAAAGCGTGCGATCAGCTCCTTGCGCATGAAGGCGTGGGCTTCCTCGACATCCGTGGCCGTCGGCGTCAGGCCGGTGCCAATCGCCCAGACGGGCTCATAGGCAATCACGGTGTTTTCCGCGGTTGTTGCATCCGGCAGGCTTTCGGCGAGCTGGCGCTTCAAAACATCGAGCGTCTTTCCGGCCTTGCGCTCATCACCGGTCTCGCCGATGCACACGATCGCGACGAGTTCGGCCGAATGGGCCGCTTCCGTCTTTGCGCGTACCAGCGCATCGCTTTCGGCATGATCGGTGCGGCGCTCGGAATGGCCGACAATGACGTGGGTGCCGAAGCAATCGGCGATCATTTCGGCGGAAAGGTCGCCAGTGTGGGCGCCCGACTGCTTCTGGTGGCAGTCCTGCGCGCCGATCAGCAGCGGGCTGTCGTCGCAAAGCGCCGTCGCCACGTAGAGCAACGTTGCCGGCGGGCAGATCAACGTTTCGACCTTGGCGGAGAGTTCGCCCTTGACCCCTTCGGCCATCGCCTTGATCTGATCGAGCGAAGCGCGGGTTCCGTTCATCTTCCAGTTGCCGGCGACGAGCGGGCGGATATCGGGCGTCATGCTATTTCCTCCGGGTACTTTTCTCCGGAAGCGGCCTAGCAAATGCAGCCGGCAAATAAAAGCACCGCCGTCGATTATTCATGGGCCGCGGGGCCGGTTGCCCTGCCCCGCCCTCAGGCGTTGCGCGTCGCCAGCATCATGACGAAGGACGCCCTGCCTTCTCGCGATATTCCGCCGTCGACCCGACCTTTGCGGCCACAATCGCATACATCAGCGGCAGGCTCGGCATGGCCGCCGGCGGCGCCATGCGCCCGCCGCCAAGGTCGCGCATGCCTTCAAACGCCACCCAGCCGTTGGCATAGGGGTATTCCTTCAGGACTTCCATCCGGAGCCCGGCGTCGATCAGCGCCTGCACAACATCGGCGATACCCCAGTTGAACTCGAAGGACGGGTGCGGATTGGTGAATCCCACCACGCCCTCCTGATAGCCGCCATGGGCAAGGCCTGCGCCCGAGTCGGCGACATAGTCACCGACGCCCGCTTCCGCGACCGGGTCTTTGGGCGCGTAGTCGTAGTGTGGCTTCCAGCCCTGATCGAAAACCATCGCAAAGGGATGGAATTCAACGAAGGCGAAACGCCCGCCGGGCTTCAGCACTTCGGCAATGCCACGCGCCCAGACACCGAGGTCCGATAGCCAGCAAATGGTACCATAGGAAGCAAAGACGCGATCGAACCGGCGGCCGGCCTTGCGGGCTTCGTCGAACCAGCCGAACAGGTCGGACCGCTCGAAGGCGGCTGCGATGCCGCTTTCCGCCGAAAGCCGTGTGGCAAAGGCGATCGCCTCATCCGAGATATCGACGCCGGTCACGTTCGCGCCGCGCCGCGCCAGGCTCAGGCTATCCTGGCCGGAATTGCATTGCAGGTGGAGGACGTCGAGCCCAGCGATATCGCCGAGCAACTCGATCTCTTCCGGATAGAGCGTGGAGCCGCCGGCGCGGAAGAAAGCGGCCTGGTCGCCCTTGTGACTGTTGTGCGCGACGGTCGCGGCATTCCACGAGAGGCGATTGGCCTCGTGAAGATCAATGCTCATGTTCCAACTCTTGAATATCTGGGAGAGACACGGGAGGTTTTTTCCCCGTATCCCGGCGCCCTTAGAATTTCAGCACAGCCTCAAGCTCGTCATCATAGTACTCGCCCGTCGGCTTGAAGCCGAGGCCTTGGTAAAAGCCCTCGGGGCTGCCAGGGCCCTGCCCGTAACTCGTGTAGAGCTCATGCAGGCCCCGCGCCTTCAGATCGCGCACGACAAGGGCAATCGCCTGCTTGCCATACCCTTTGCCCTGGAAAGGCCGGGCGATCATGAAGCGCCAGAGATAGACACCCGGGCAATCGATGCCGTCATCCCAGTCGGATCCTTCGTGTAGCATGATGAAGCCAATGAGCGTCTCATCGGCGTAGACTGCACGGAACCAGGCATTCTCGGAAAAATGCGCCTCGGCGATCGAGGTGCCGTTGTCCGCCACCATGTTGCGTTGTTCGTCGCTCAGCGTCTCGCTGAGTTCGCAGACGTCGCAGACGGTCAAGGCTGATATGCGCCGAAGGGTGATTTCGGCATCGGACGGCAATACGGTTTCACTCATGGGAAACTCCTTAGAAAAATCAAAATGTTAAAAAAGGGCCCGAACCAGAACGGCGGACCTCGAATCACCCGTTAAAGGGGCAATCGGCGGATAAAATGAAATCATGGCGAGAAAACGCCAAAGTCAGAACTGCCGGTATCTCGCCAGATTCCGGCACCGCTGTTACTAGGCTATACGCCTGCCTTCACTTCGGGCGGCCGGCCGTCGGTTGATTGCCCCCGTTCTCCAAGCCGGCGATCGCCGCGTGAACGTCGGCTTCGGCATCCTCGTCGAACTGCTCGAAGATCGCGTCGCCGATCAGGGCGTGAACCTCGCGGAGATAGGGTGCTGCCGCCTCGCCTTCGCCGAGCGCCAGATAAGCGCGCGCGATCGAAAGCGACGAGAGCGGCTGGCGCCGCGCGAGCGTCCACTCACGGGCAAGCAGGGAGACTGCAATGCTCTCCCGATGGTGCCCGGCATCGCAAAGGGCGGCGCCGTAGCCGCTCTTGACCCAATAATACATGTCCGTGAAAGCGAGGTGGACATCGGCTACGTTGGATGCCAGACGCCAGGCGTCGACCGCTTCGCCATAGTTGCCTTCGGTTCCAAGCCGGATGCCCGCGCGGCCGTGTTCGTAGGCTTCCCGCTCGTGCGGGTTCATTGGTGTCGTTTTCTTCTTTGTCATGTACGCCAGTCCACATGCTCCCAGGAACAACCCCTCCGTGTCCCCTCCACCAGCAAATGGACCATAGCTTGCCGAGATCAACAAGATCTCAGTGCAATTTTATGGTATTCTAGGCGAATAAAAGCACGAACTCATGAGTCTTACCGCAGTCGCCGAGCCAATAGCGGCCGGGCGAGCGACCATGGGGTCGAACATGCTGCGCAACGACAAAGCCGGATTTGGGTGGATCACCATCGTCCTTCACTGGGCGATTGCGGCATTGATCCTCACCCTACTCGGCCTCGGCTTCATCATGCGGCGAACGCCCGTCGATCCGGCGCTGCAGTTTTCGCTTTACCAATGGCACAAGTCGCTCGGTTTCACCGCGCTCGGTCTGGCGACAATCCGCGCGCTCTGGCACCTGGTCGAGGTTCGTCCGCGCCCGCCCGCCGGCCTCAACGCGCTTGAGCGCCGTGCAGCCAGCGCCACCCATGTGGTGCTCATCCTCCTCGCGCTCGCCGTTCCGCTTGCCGGCTGGGCGGTGGCCTCGACATCGACGCTGAACATACCGAGCTTCTATTTCAACTGGATCGTCATCCCCCACCTGCCGATGGCGAAATCGGAAGCGGCCGAAGACCTCTGGATGCTCGTCCATATGACGCTCGCCTACCTCCTGCTCTGCTTCGTCGCGCTTCACGTCCTGGCCGCCCTCTACCATCACTTCGCACGCCGCGACGACGTCCTCGTCCGCATGCTTCAGACCGGATCACGCCAACGCGCTTCCTCCCAAGCGGCTGGTTCGGATCCGGTTATCGCCGGAAGGAAGAAACCATGACACTGCACTCGCAATCACCAACAAAGGCCATTGCCTTCACGCTGCTGCTGGCGCTCGGGAGCATTCCGTCGCCCGCCACGGCAGCCGCGCCGGACCTTGCCGATGCTGCCGGCAACTACGGGATCACGCCGGCTTCGCGTATCCATTTCACCGTTGCGCAAGCGGGCGGCGGCGGCATTGTCGGCGATTTCGCCAAGTTTTCCGGCAATTTCCGCATCGACCGAAATGATGTCGGCCATTCGACGGTCGAATTCACGCTTTACCCGGAGAGCGTGAAAACCGGAGAAAAGCGGATCGAGGACTTCCTGAAGTCGAGCGCCGTCTTCGATACCGCAAACTTCAGCACCGTCACATTCCATTCGACGACCGTGAAACAGACCGGACCGGACACGGCCGCGGTCGAGGGAACGCTGACGGCGCGCGGCACGTCGCGAAAGGAGCGCTTCTCGGTAACGCTGCTTGACTGGAACCGCGGCTCGATCGCCTTCAACATCCGCGGCAATATCCACCGATCACCCTACGGCATGGATGTCGGCACGCCGATCTATTCCAACGTCGTCGAGTTCGACATGAACATCAAAGGGCAGAGGCGCTGAACGCCCCTGCCCTTTGCAAGTCGATAGGCTTCTCGATCAACCGATCTGGCTGCCGACGAAATCCTTGACGATCCGCACGATGCCGCGGCCGAGCAGGTCGTCGAGGGCGGCGATGAACTGGTCGACATGGGCGCGCTCGCAGATCAACGGCGGTTCGAGCCGGATGACGTTGCGATTGTATTCGGTGAAGGCCACCAGCACGTCGTAGTCACGCAAGAGCAGCGCGCCGATGAAGCCGGAGAGCGAGCCTTTGAGCTTGTCGTCGAGCATCGAGACAACAGGACGCAGCACCATCGGCAGCGTCTGGCTGAAGTCCTGGAATTCCAGGCCGACCATCAAGCCCTTGCCGCGGACGTCCTTGATGATCTTCGGATACTTCTCTTTCAGCGCCTGCAGACGCTCGAGCAGATAGTCGCCGCTGTCGGCGGCGCGGTCGATCAGGTGCTCGTCGTAAAGCACATTGATGCCTTCAATCGCCGTGACGCAGGCCTCGCCCATGCCGCCGAACGTGGCCATCGCATGGATCATGGCGGTCTTCGGCGTGCCGTAAGCCTTCATGTAGACCTCACGGCGGGCAATCATCGCGCCGACGGCGGCCTTGCCGGCGCCGAGCGACTTGGCCAGCGCCGTCACGTCAGGCACGACGCCGTAATGCTCGAAGGCATAGAAGCGGCCGGAGCGGCCATAGCCGCACTGCACTTCGTCGGCGACCCAGAGCACGCCGTATTTGTCGCAGAGCGCACGCAGCTTCTGCCAGTACTCCGCCGGTGCCTGGATGATGCCGCCGCCGCCCTGGATGGTTTCGAGCACGATGACGCCGATTTCCGGGTCGGACTTGAAGGCATTCTCCACCGCGTCGATATCGGCAAAGGGCACGCGCACTGTGTTGTCCGTGATCTTGAAGTCGGCGCGGTAAAGCTGGCCATCGGTGATGGCGAGCACGCCCTTGGTCTTGCCGTGGAAGGAATTCTCCGCATAGACGACCTTCGGCCGCTTCGGGCCGGCGGCACGTTCGGCAAGCTTGACGGCAGCCTCCATGGCCTCCGAACCGGAAGAGCCGAGGAACACCATGTCGAGATCACCCGGCGAGCAGGCCGCGATGTTCTTCGCCAGCGCCGCTGCATATTGCGACATGAAGGCGATCGCGATCTCGTGGCGCTTTTCGTCCTGGAATTTCTGTCGGGCTTCCAGAATGCGCGGATGGTTGTGGCCGAAGGCGAGCGAGCCGAATCCGCCGAAGAAATCGAGGATCTGGCGGCCGTTCTGGTCGGTGTAGAACATGCCCTCGGCGCTCTCGATCTTCACCTTGTGGAAGCCGAGCAGCTTCATGAAGTGGAGCTGGCCCGGGTTCAGGTGTTCCTTGAACGCGGAGGTGATGTCGCCGATCGACATGGCCTTGGCCTGTTCGACGGTGATGAGATCGGGCCTGGCAACGCCGCCGTCGAGCGACGGCGCGGCAACGGCGATACGGTTCGGTCTGTCCAGCATGATCTTTCCCCTCATTCGGCCGGCACGGCGACAGCTGCAGGAACTGCGGCGCCCATCTTCTTGGCCCGATATTCGTCATAGGCGGCGATCAACATGTCGCCATCGTTGAACTCCGCGCGCCAGCCGAGCTCGCGCTTCAGCTTGCCGGTCTCGCGCACGCACATTTCATCAGCGATCAGATACTGTTCCGGGTCCATGATCGGCTTGTTGATCAGGTCGAACAGCGCCAGCGTCTGCTTCACCGCAAAGGCCGGTGTCGGCAGCAGGAACGACTTCGAACCGGCGTGCTTGATCAGGTTGCCGAGCAGGTCGCGCACGGACGGCGGATTGTCGGAGCCGAGATTGTAGGCTTCGTTCGGCACGCCGCCCTTCCAGGCAAGGCGCGCAGCTTCGGCGCAATCGAAGACCGAAATGAACTGGTAGGGCACCTTGCCCGAGCCGATCATCGGCACCGGCAGGTTCAGGTCGATCAGCTTGAACAATTTCTCGAGGATGCCGAGACGGCCGGGACCGATGATCAGGCGCGGGCGGAAGATCGAAATGTTCATGCCCTGCTTGCGCCACTGCATGGCCAGCTGCTCGGTTGCCCATTTCGACTTGCCATATTCGCCGAGCGGCTTTGCCGGATGGGTCTCGGTTTGCGGCGACTGAACGGTGTGGCCATAGATCATGTCGGTGGTGAACTGCACCAGGCGTGATGCGCCGGCGGCATCCATCGCCTTCATGATGTTTTCGGCACCGTAATAATTGACGGGCCAGAAGAACTCCCAGCGCGTGGCGCGGACCTGCAACGGTGACAGCATCTTGGCCGCCATGTTGTAGATCATGTCGTCGGCGCCGATGCCGACCTTTTGGACGGCTTCCAGATCGGTGACGTCGCAATGGACGAAGCGGACGCGGCCGTAGTGCGGCAGGTCGGACTTGACGATATCGGCGACAACGACGTCCTCGCCTTCCTTGACGAGGCGTTCCGCCAAATGACGGCCAACAAAGCCGTCGCCACCAAAGATGATGTGTTTCATGACTTGCTCCCGAATTCTGCGGTGCTCACCCCGGCGGCATCAGCCGATTTCTCGTCGGCGCTGGATGAGATGCCCGACTGGGCGATAAGAACGGTTCCGGCGCATATCAGCGCGATGCCGGCGATACGCCAGGCATTGAGGTCTTCGCGAAAGACGAAATAGGCGAAGACCGCAACGAGAACGTAAGCGAGGCTCAGGAACGGATAGGCAAAGGAAAGCTCGACCTTCGACAGCACATAAAGATGCGACGCCATCGAGATGACGAAGGTCGCAAGACCGGCAAAGACCCATGGGTTGAAGACGATCTGAAACAGCCGGACGATCGCGGTTTCGGCAGTCATCGAAATCGGTCCGAGCGTCATCATGCCCTGCTTCAGCATCAGCTGAGCGGCGGCGTTGGTGAGCACGGTAAAGAGAATGAATGGAATATATTTCATAGTTTTACTCCCAGTCCCGAAAATCTACTTACGGGCAAGAGACGGATATTCCGTGAAGTTTGCGCATTTAATTGAATAAAATTGTCTGCATTCTCATTCTGGCAAAGCCAGAGCCGTGCGTTTCCAGAAGTTCGAAACCAGCGCAGGGTCGCGCAACGTTTCGATCTTCCTCCAGAAAGGAAAAGATTTTTCAAAGACTTGCGGGCTCATGCGAGCATCCTTGTACGGATTGATCGCACCGCCGGCCTCGATTACGATGCGATCGAGATCATCGAGCAGCTTTACTGTCCGTTCACCTTGATTGGCGAAGTCCAGCGTCAAAGTAAAACCGGGACGCGGGAAGGACAGGATGCCCCGGGAGCCGATGTCGCCGAAACGCTTCAGGATCGTCAGAAACGACGCATGGCCGGCCTGGCGGGCGGTTTCCATGAGCTTGGCCGTGATCTCCGGTGCGTTTTCCGCGGGATAGACGCTCTGATGCTGGTAGAGCCCGCGCGGGCCATAGAGCCGGTTCCAGGCGCCGATCGCATCCAGCGGATAGAAATAGGACGTCCAGGGAACGGTCGTCACCGTCTCGCCCGGCTTCACCTTGCGGAAGTAATACTCGTTGAAGCCTTTGAGCGTTGCCTGGTTGAGGAGGTTGAACGGCGGCGAAAACGGCACGGACAGCTTCAATCCCTTGGGGATGTCGGGCAGTTCGCAGGAACCGTCGGCATGATCGCCGGCGAGCAGCACGCCCCTGCCCATTCGAGATCCCTTTGCGAGCTGGTCGATCCAGGCGACGGAGTATTCATGCTCGGCATCGACGCCGTCGACGAGGGCAAAATATTGGTCCAGGTTCTCGAAACGGATCGCGTGCTGCTGCACATGCGGCGACGGCACCTTCATCAACCGGATATCGACGGTGAGGATCAGTCCGGTCAGCCCCATACCGCCGATGGTCGCGGCGTAGAGTTCCGGGTTTTCGACCGGCGAGCAGGTCAGCCGTTCGCCGGTCGAGCGCAGCAGCGTGAAACGCGTCACGTGATTGCCGAAGGTGCCGCGCGCGTGATGGTTCTTGCCGTGCACGTCGTTGGCGACCGCGCCGCCAACGGTGACAAAGGCCGTGCCAGGCGTCACCGGCAGGAAGAAGCGATGCTCGATCGCCCGTTCCAGCACCTGGCGCAGCGTCACCCCCGCCTCGCAGGTCATCATGCCGGTGCCGGGATCGAAGGCGAGTATCCGGCCGTGAAGGTTGCTTTCGATCAGCGTACCGCGATCGTTGTGGCAGCTGTCGCCGTAGCTGCGTCCGTTGCCGAAAGGGAGATAGCCTTCGGCCTCAAGGCTGCCGAGCCGGTCTTCATAGTCGTCAGGCGAAATTCCAGGCCGCACGCGATTGTCGATGCGGCCCCAGCTTTCATGGTCTTGCAGGGTCATTGCGGCCCGATGGCTCCGAATAGGATCAGCAGCGCGCCGATCAGCATGGTCAGTTGGCTGCGCCAGTCGCGCATGATGAAGACGACCGGATCCTCATGCAGCATGCCGCGGCGCGCAAGCATCCAAATGCGCAGCAACATATAGAGCACCAGCGGGCAGAGCGGCCACAACGCCCAGGGCGTGGTGTACATCTCCTGCAGTTCCTTGCTGTGCACGTAGAGCGCCAGAACCAGGGCCGAGGTGAAGGCGGAGGCAACGCCGGCCTGGCCGACCATCTCGAAGTCGACAGCGAGATAGCCACGCCCCGGCACGTTGCCGCCGTCCTTGTCCTCGAATTCGTGCAGCTCGACGTAACGCTTCACCAGCGCGAGGCTCAGGAAGAAGAAGATCGCAAAGGACACCAGCCAGAAGGACAGTTCCGTGCCGGTCGCGGCCGCGCCAGCGACGATGCGTGTGGTGTAGAGGCCGGCGAGCGTGAACACGTCGACGAGCAGCTTGCGCTTCAGCACGAAGGTATAGGCCGTCGTCGCGCAGGCGTAGAAGGCGAGCACCCCGGCAAACTTCCAGGGCAACAGAAGGGTCAGCGCCACGGACGCGATGATGAGGCAGCCTGCAAGCACCAGCGCTGTCGGCACGGACATCTGGCCGCTCGCGAGCGGCCGGTAACGTTTCTTCGCATGGCGGCGATCGTTGGCAAGGTCCGAAAGATCGTTGATGACGTAGACGGCGGATGCGAGGAAGCTGAAGGCAAAGAAGGCGATGATGACGCTGACGATCGCATCGAAATGCAGCACCTCGTGGTTGAGGATCATCGGCACGCCGATGAGCACGTTCTTCGCCCATTGATGCACGCGGATCGACTTCAGCGGCGCAAGCGCGCTGACCTTGCCGGTATCGAGCCGTTCGGCATCATGGTTGCGACGCCATCTTTCCGCGGCCGCATCGGGCGAGACCACGATCGCGCGGCGTGCCACCTCAAAGACGGCGATATCGTCACGGCTGTTGCCCATGTAGTCGAAGGCGCCGTCGCCGTACCGCTCGACCAGCGCCCGGCGCTTGTTGCTGCTCGTCAGGTTGAGCGCGTCGGTCGAATGCATGACCGAGGAGAACATGCCGACATGGGCGGCAATGTCGTTTGCAACGGACGGTGCTGCGCCGGTCACGAGCACGAGTTCGCGCCCGCTCTTCTTTTCCTCCATGAGCCGGTCGATGACGGCCTGCCGATAAGGCCAGTCTTCCGCACGGCGGCCGGATCTAAGGGCCACTTCGTGCTTCAGCCGTGCCTTACCTTTTGCCAGCCAGACCAGCATCGGAAACAGCATCAGCGGATTGCGCAGCAGGATGATCGCCGCCCCTTCCCACAGGGTGTCGGCGGCCAGCAAAGTGCCGTCAAGATCCACACACAGCGGAATGTGCCGTGTCTCGGTGCGCGCGTCCATGAAGTCCATCCCAGCCATAGTTGCCGGTATCATCACGACTTCAACTTTCCAGAGTGGAAACGCAGGCCTTTGTTTCGCTCGCAAATTGGCGGGCTGGTTAACAAATCCGCAGCAGCAGGGCGACGCCTATCGCCTGTCGCGTGAACGAAGATTCACACGCCAGGCCTTAGGCTCTTGTTTTGATGCATGTCGCTGCCGCAAAACCGCTGCACACTTTTGCGCGACATGCATTAGCGGCTGCCGATCCAGTTCAGCGCATCGCGCCAGTCGGTCATGCGCACCGGCGTTCCGTGCGAGCCGGTTTCGAAAAGCACGAAGCGCGTCGGATAGCCCTTGGCCTTGAGAGAGCGATAGAGCGCCTTCTGGCCTTCGGCGGGATAGACGCTGTCACGGCTGCCATGGCTAAAGAACATCGGCAGCTTCGCCTTGTAGGCGGCACTTTTCGTGAAGTCCGGATCACTGACGCCGCCCATCACCATCATGCCGGAGAGTGCTGCGACGGCGGAGGCGTCGCGCGAGACACCCCAGCAGATGAAGCTTCCCATCGAGGCGCAGGCGAGCACGACCGGACGGCCTCCGGAACGTTCGGACGCGTATCGAACCAGACCGGCGATATCGGCGGCACCTGCCGTATCGAAGGACCGGACGCTCGGGGCGTAATAGACGCCGCCATTGGCGACGGCGAGGTTCTTCAGCCGGTTGAAGTTTCCACCGAAGGAAAAGTCGTTGGCACCGAGCCGACGGTCGCCGCCGCGGCCATGGATGAAGATGACCGAGAAGCTGGCGCCACGATCGGGGCCGACACGGGTCACGTCGAGCGCGCGGCCACCAATATCGAGCGCTTCATTGACCTGCTCGTTCTTCACGCCAAGCGAGACGTAGGCGCGCTTCACCCGGCGTTCGGGGATTTCGTCGCGTTCGTTGATATCCCGCAGTTCCTGGTAGTCGACCGTCAGGTCGTCACCGCCATCCTTCTGGTCGAGCACCTTGGCATAGGAGAACAGATCGTCCTTGTAGGGCTTGAGCGTCTGCGCCTCTGCCGGCGAGGCGGCAATTGCCAAGGCCAGGGCGAACAGGCAGGCACGAAACGGAAAAACAACTGTGGACACGGCCAAATGACGGGCTCCCTCTTTCGCCGCAAGCCTTGCCATTGGCCGCACCGCAAAGCAACACTTGGCCCGAAACACGGCCGTTCGTGCGAAAAATCATCGGCGGCCGGCGCCAGAAATTCTCCTTTTGTTCGCGTATCCTGTGAGAGTCTGGCAGAATTCAGGTGATTCGACCGCCGGGGGATGGCGGCAGAGCCTGGGGCTTGCTATGGCCTCTGGCATTCCCGAACGACAGGAACGATCCGAACGGCCCCATGGACGACAACAACAGCGACCTCTTCTCAATGCCCGAGCAACCGAAGGCCGTACAGCCGAGCGCCAAGCCGGCCGTGGCTGCAGCCCCCAGCGCGCGCGAAGAGCCGCGCCCTGCCCCGAAAGGCAGCGATGGCAGCGATTACGATGCGTCGGCGATCGAGGTGCTCGAGGGCCTTGAGCCGGTCCGTCGTCGTCCGGGCATGTATATCGGCGGCACCGACGAAAAGGCGCTGCACCATCTCTTTGCCGAAGTCATCGACAACTCGATGGACGAAGCGGTCGCTGGCCATGCGAACTTCATCGAGGTCCATCTCGATGCGGACGGCTTCCTGACAGTCACCGACAACGGCCGCGGCATCCCGGTCGAAAACCATCCGAAATTCCCCGGCAAGTCGACGCTCGAAGTCGTCATGACGGTGCTCCATGCCGGCGGCAAGTTCGATGGCAAGGCCTACGAGACCTCGGGCGGTCTGCACGGCGTCGGCGTTTCCGTCGTCAACGCGCTCTCCGACGCGCTCGAAGTCGAGGTTGCCCGCAATCGCAAGCTCTATCGCCAGCGCTTCTCCCGCGGCATTCCGCAGGGCGGGCTCGAGGAACTCGGCGACGTGCACAATCGCCGCGGCACGCGCGTTCGCTTCCATCCGGACCCGGATATTTTCGGACCGCACGCGCATTTCGAGCCCGGCCGGCTTTTCCGCATGGCGCGCTCGAAAGCCTATCTCTTCGGTGGCGTCGAGATCCGCTGGTCCTGCGATCCGTCATTGCTGCAGGAAGGTTCGGAGATCCCGGACAAGGCCGTCTTTCACTTCCCTGGCGGCCTGAAGGACTATCTGGCGGCGACGCTCGGCAAGGAATTCACCGTTACCCGCGAGATCTTTGCCGGCAAATCGGAGAAGGCCAACGGTCACGGTTCGCTCGAATGGGCGGTCACCTGGTATGGCGGCGACCAGCAGGTTCATTCCTACTGCAACACCATTCCGACGCCTGAGGGCGGTACGCACGAGGCGGGCTTCCGCATCGCGCTGACCAAGGGACTGAAGAACTATGCCGAGCTGAAGCAGAACAAGCGTGCAGCGCTCATCACCACCGATGACGTGATGATTTCAGCCGCCGGAATGCTGTCCGTGTTCATCCGCGAACCGGAATTCGTCGGCCAGACCAAGGACAAGCTAGCGACAGTCGAAGCACAACGCATCGTCGAAAATGCGCTGCGTGACCCCTTCGACCACTACCTTACCGACAATCCGGCCGAGGCCGACAAGCTGCTCGACTGGGTGGTCGAGCGCGCCGAGGAGCGCGTGCGCCGGCGCAAGGAAAAGGAAGTCAACCGCAAGACGGCCGTGCGCAAGCTGCGCCTGCCAGGCAAGCTTGCCGACTGCTCGCAGAACACCGCTGAAGGCGCCGAACTCTTCATCGTCGAAGGGGACTCAGCAGGCGGCTCGGCGAAGCAGGCGCGCAACCGCGCCAACCAGGCGATCCTGCCCTTGCGCGGCAAGATCCTCAACGTGGCGAGCGCCGGTCGCGAAAAGCTCGGCGCCAACCAGCAGATTGCCGACCTCATCCAGGCGCTTGGCTGCGGCACCCGCAGCAAGTACCGGGAAGAGGATCTGCGCTACGAGCGCATCGTCGTCATGACCGACGCCGACGTCGACGGCGCACATATCGCCTCGCTGCTGATCACCTTCTTCTACCAGGAGATGCCCGAACTGATCCGCGGCGGTCACCTCTATCTCGCCGTGCCGCCGCTCTATCGCATCAGCCAGGGCGCAAGGACGCTCTATGCACGGGATGACGCGCACCGCGAGGAGCTGATGCGCACCGAGTTTGCCGGTCGCGGCAAGGTCGAGATCGGCCGCTTCAAAGGTCTCGGCGAGATGCTGCCGGCGCAGCTCAAGGAAACGACGATGGATCCGAAGTTCCGCACGCTGCTCAAGGTCGAGATCGACGATGTCGATTTCGAGGGCACCCGCGAAGCGGTCGACAACCTGATGGGCACGAAGGCGGATGCCCGCTTCCGCTTCATCCAGGAGCGCGCTGTCTTTGCGGACAACCTGGACATCTGAGCCGGCTTTCTGCCGGCAAGCAGGATCACAATAATCCATACAGAAACGGCGGCTCACAGGCCGCCGTTTCTGTATTCAGGGTTTGAAGGCTGCTCGAGCTTACGCAACGTGAACGGGCTTCTCCATGAAGAGGCTCAGCGGATCCGGCTGATACTCCCCGAACGGCGGGCGCTCGACGTAGCCGGCCGCCTTGTAAAGGCCGATCGCTTCGGGCTGATAGATGCCTGTTTCGAGGCGGATTGCCACCAGTCCGAGTTGCGCCGCGCGCGACTCCAGCGCCTGCAGCAACAACTTGCCGACCCTCAGCCCCCTCGCCCCGGATCGACGAACATGCGCTTGATTTCCGCCGTCCCGTCACCGGCATCAACCAGGGCGCAGCAGCCGACGATATCGCCGTCACGCCGTGCGACGAAGAACGATGTCTCCGGCTTTTCCAGGCTCGACAGATCGACCATGTGATTGCTCTCGGCGGGGTAGAGCGAGGCGGCGTAGGCGTCGGAGAGTTCCAGGAGACGCAGAACTTCAGTTTGGCGCGGCGTCTCCTGGGCTATGATTACGGCAGGCAATCGGGTCGTCCTTTTCATTCAGGCGTGGTTTTGCGCCAAACTACCGCCGGCCTACGCCCGGACCAATACGTCAAATGGCGCAGGCTCGCATGCCTCCCCATCAATCCGCCTAACAGGCTGAAACAATTTGTTCCGCGCTGCCGGCAACATCGCCCTATTTCGAGGAGAATCATGCAGGCATAGGTTGATCCACCACAACCTGCAAAGACGATGGGAATGCGATGCAAGCGGCGCTGATAGTCATGACCATTCTCGGCTGCGACCACGACGTCAGCCAATGCCAGTACATCTCGACGGTCAACGGCAGCTGGCCATCGATCGCGCAGTGCGACACGGCTTCGAACGCGCAACTGCCGAGGTTTTCCAATGCGAACTATCCAGTCGTCGTTGCGGTATGCGAGAGCTCGGCGCCAAGCGTCGCCGAAATCCCCGCGCCGCCACCCGGCGCCCAGCAGAACCAGGCGCTGCCCGTTCCGGCAGCGGAGCCGGAACCCGAGCAAGGATTGCAGAAACGCACGCTGGCTTTCCTGTCGGGCGCCATCCCCGATCGGGAGAAGCTGAAGACCATCGTCACGAAGCCGGTGCGCTATGTCGCAGATGGCTATTCCTGGGTCGCGCGCCGCTTTACCGACTGACGCGCCAGCACGCCTCAGACGAGGCCGGCCGAAATCAGGCTGTTCGCCGAGGCCACGACGGCCTCTTCGGCAGAGCGCGGCTGCCACCCGAGAACACGGCGCGCCTTTTCGTTGGAAATGCGGGGGTCATGCCCGAGTTCGCGCACGATGAGGCGCAGGCCCGCATCGAAGGGGGCGGCAAGCCCTGCCAGCCAATTGGGCAGCACGAACCTCCGAAGCCTGCCCGCATGTTCAGGGAACCTGCGCCGGAGGATGGCCGTGATATCCGCAAGGGAAAGCGCCTCTCCCGCAATCAGGAAACGCTCGCCTGCCGCTGCGGCGACGCTTAAGGCCTGCACATGCGCATCCGCCACGTCGCGGACGTCGACAACCGGCACGGCGAACTTCGGCAAGGCGGGATAGTTCCCCTTGAGCAGGTTGCGCACCACGGCGACGGATGTGCCGATCTCATGGCCAAGAACCGGCCCGAGGACCATTCCGGGATTGATGACCATAAGCTCCAGGCCGCTGTCAGCCGCATAGTCCCAGGCCGCGCGTTCGGCGAAGGTCTTGGAGCGGTAGTAGGGTGTCGCAAGCGATGACTGCGGATCGGTCCAATCGTCCTCCGTAAACGGCGCGCGCCCTGCCCCGTAGATGACCGCGGCGACCGACGACGTGAGCACGACGCGTTTGGCACCGGCCGCATGGGCTGCCCTGAGCACACGCAGCGTACCGTCACGGGCCGGCCCGATCAGGTCATCTTCATTGGCGGGCAAGCGAGCCGGAAATGGCGAGGCGGTGTGGACGACGTAGGAAACCTCGGCAAAGGCCTCAGCCCAGCCCCGCTCCTCCAGGAGATCCGCCTCTCCAAACGTCAGGCGCGCGGCATCCGTACCACCGGCCGCGCGAATGGATCGCTCGATCTCCTCGGCGCGCCCGAGCGCGCGAACCGTGCCGTGCACAGGATAACCTTCGCGCAGCAAGGCGAGCGCGACGTGCCGTCCGACAAAACCGCCGATTCCGGTCACGGCAACGGTCGCGGTCCTCGCGTTCATGGGTCCATTCCTCGCTAGAACGGGTCGCGATCAGGCGGCCTGGCGTGCGGCAAGTTCCGCGTAGTCACGGGCCGACTGGCGCTCCTCGGCGAATGCCAGGCGCTCGAGCAGATCGATCATCGCTGCGTCGGTCGGCGATGTTGCCCGTCCACGTCGCAGGCGCACGAGCAGTTCTGCCGAGACCGTCGCGTGGCCGCCGATTGAACCCGGCCCGTCCTGACGCCACAGGAGGACCGCTGTCGCAAACGTCTCGCTGACGTCGCGGCCGAGCCCGGCGCTTTCGAACAGGGCACGGATCGAGTGGACGCGCCCACCGGACAGGATGGAACGCACGCGTTTTTCGCTGACGCCGGAGAGGTCGACGATTGCGGCCGAGAAAAACTCTGCACGGCCGGTCACGAGCGCATGCAGCAGGAAGGCGGGCGTCAGGCGGCCGGTCTCGCGCAGATGCGTGACGAGGTCCGGCAGCTCCTCGACGGCTGTCGTTCCAACCATGCCGACGGCAGCGATATCGCAGGCTTCACGGGTGACCCGCTGCACGCGACCTTCTCCAATCGTCACCTGTACGAGGCCGAAGGCGGCAAGTGCTGCACCGACTTCTTCGACAAGCGCGTGGCGGGCGGCACTCGGCAGGTCGTCGCGCGCAAGAAGCAGGTCACGAACCGAAGCCGAATGGCCAAGACGCTCGGCAATGCGCTTCAGCGAACGGCGCGACAGAAGAGCGCCGGGGTTTTCGAGCAGGATCAGCATTTCGTCTTCGTCGCCGATTTCGGCGATCGCAGCGGCGACCCCGCGCGAAACGAAACTGCGCGCCGCGATCAGCGCGCGGGTCTCCAGCGTTCCCCGAGCCGCGAGGTCGACCAGGTCGTCGTCGGTCAGGACGGGAGAATGCGAAACGACGAGATAGGCAATTTCAGGCTGGTCCCCTGCAAGACCAAGAATGATGGCGCGCGGCACGGAAGAGCAACCGCAAAGGACTTCGGCCAAGGCAAGGCGAACTTTGGGCGACGGATCGTCCAGCAGAAAGGTCATCGCCATCTCGGCGGCGCGACGATCGAGACCATTCAGTTGCGCGTCGACATAGGCGCGGCCGAGCGCGCTGGCGGCGCGAATGCGTTCGCCTGTTCTCGCCGTTTCCACCCAGCGAAGAAATGCTTGTATGATCACCTACGCCCCACTAGACCACGCCAATGCCACCGATGTTCTGAGCCTAGCGAGCAAAGGTTTAAGATTGGTTCACCATGTCTGTTAACCGCCTCCAAACCATAAGGCCGCTGCTGTTTGCGGACGACGACGCGCTTAGCCTGGACGTGAGCGTTCTCAACACATCGGCTGGGCTCATCCTGACTGCCGGCTGCGGCCACGAAACGTGTCTTGGCCTCGCCCTGATGGAAGGACGCGATTTCGCGCTGCTCGCCTGCGTGGAACCGGTCGGGTTGCTCCATGAAGACGACGTACACCGGCTGCTTGATGGCGGCATCGATGGTGTCGTGCTTACCGGATGCCGCGGCCGCGCGGACATACAGAAGCTCGACGTGATGCTGCGGGTTGCCGAAGCAAGGATTGGCCTTCCAGCCAATCGCACCCGGATTTACGCCGAATACGGCGCAGCACCCGAAGGCCTGCTGTCGCCGCACACACTGGCGGGGTGCTCGCAGCGACTGGAAGGATTGATCTTCAACGGCTCGGCGCTGGCAAAGGCAGTCGGCTGCAAGGAGCCGGCGAGTGCCGCGCATCAGGGCGTGGCCGCGCCCGTGCTCGCGGGTCGCGCCAATGTGGTGCTAAGGGCCCATGAGGCCGGCATCCGCGCCTATGAGGTGCTGCCGCCCACCGCCGATGCGGCAGCCACACGCTGGGCGCTTTCACAAAGCAGGAACGACGGATTCGCTTCGGTCGTCTGCCGCTCGCCCGAGCAAGCAGTCATCGCCGGCAGCGTATGACGCCCAGCCGGCGCGGTAACCGTCAGCGCGTCGGGCGGGTCATCTGGAAGACGTCGCCGCCGTCGCAATAGTCCATGTAGCCGAGGCGGGCGAGCGGCTTGACCGTCGCCATGTCGAAACGGCCATCGCGGATCGCGTCTTCGCGAATGTGGATGCCGACGACCTGGCCGATGACGACGTAGTTGTCGGACAATGCACCATCCAGATCCTTGGGCTGGAACATCTCGGTCATCCGGCATTCGAGCGCGGCATAGGCTTCACCGACGAACGGCGCCCCAACCAGCGCGCCGTCGACCGGCGTCAATCCGGCGATATCGAATTCGCTCTCGCCATGCGGCGCCGGGATCGACGTCTTGTTGATGGCGGCCGCCAGGTCACGGCTGGCGAAGCTCGCCGTGAAATCGCCGGTTGCCTCGATGTTGCGAACCGAATCCTTATAGCCGCTCGATGAAAACATCACGAGCTTCGGCCGGTCGCTGATGGCATTGAAGAAGGAATAGGGCGCGAGGTTCAGCGCGCCCTCGGCCGACCGCGTGCCAATCCAACCGATCGGCCGCGGCGAAACAATCGCCTTGAAAGGATCATGCGGCAGACCGTGACTGTTCGAGGTCGTATCGTAAAACATCAGGCTTCCTCGCCAACCCAGGTGACGATCTCGGCCAGCTCCGGCCGCGGCCGCTCCGTCGGTGGCACCATGGCGGTACCGATATGGATGAAGCCGGCAATTTTCTCGCCCGGCTTCACGCCCAGCAGCGGATAGGCGCGCTCGTCGAAAGCATACCACTCGGTCAGCCAGTTGGATGCGTAACCGAGGGCGTTGGCGGCCATCAGCAGGTTGAGGCAGACGGCACCAGCGGACATGACCTGTTCCCATTCCGGGATCTTGAAATGCGGCGCGGCGGTGCTGACGACGGCGACGACCACAGGCGCACGCGACAGGCGGGTTTCCTCCACCTTGATCATCTCTTCCGATAGATCCGGCTTCAGCTCAAGCGCCATTACCTTCAGCTTGGCGCTGATGCGTACCCTCTCCTCGCCGCGATAGACGATGAAGCGCCAGGGCGCGAGTTTGCCGTGGTCCGGCACGCGCGAAGCAAGCTTCAGCATTTCCTCGACCTCGGCCTTGCCGGGACCGGGACCTCCCATCTGGAAAGCGGGGATGGAGCGACGGGACGTCAGGTAGTCGACGAGCTTAATTTCGGTTTTCATGTCAGATGAATTCCACTAATTTGCCGCCCCACAGGCAGCCACGAAAATGCCATACCGGCGTCCCAAGTGGAGTCACTCAGTCAGGAAGTCAACTGTTCTCATGCGTGCACTCTCTCGTATTTTCCTTCAGACCGGTCTTGCGATCCTTGTCGCCGGCACCGCTACGGGAAATGTGTTCGCAGAGGATGCGACCCAGGCGTTTGAAAGTTTCCCCTCGATCGCCGGCCCGCGCAAGATGCCGAAGCTGACGGGCTTCAGCCCGATGACATCGGATCCGCTGGCGGACGGCACCCTGAAGGATATCAAGCTCGAGGCGCTGCTGACCGAAAAAGGCGGACCGGTCGAGGCCGGGCTCACCTGGCGTGTGTTCAGCCCGATCCCCGGAAGCGACGGCAAGCTGCCGCTTCTCGCAACGTCGGAAGGCGGCTCGACAGCGTTCAATCTGGTACCGGGCGAGTATTTCGTCAATGTCTCCTTTGGACGCGCCTCGGCCACGCGCAAGGTCCGCGTGCCGGAGCAAGGCGCGCTCGACAAGCAGGTGCTGGTGCTCGATGCCGGCGGCATGAAGCTCAATGCCGTCTCCGGCAGCGACGTGCGCATCCCACCGGCCGAACTCAGCTTCGACGTCTATTCCGCCGACACCAAGAGCGACGGCGAACGGGCGCTCATCGTCGAGGACGTCAAGCCGAACACTGTGGTCCGGCTGGGCGCCGGGACCTATCACGTGACCTCCAGCTATGGCGGCACGACCAACGCCTCGACCGCGGCAGACATCCAGGTCGAAGCCGGCAAGCTGACCGAAGCAACCATGCAGCACCGCGCCGCCAAGCTCACGCTCAAGCTGGTTTCGGAACCGGGCGGCGAAGCGATCGCCAACACCGCCTGGACGATCCTCACCTCCGCCGGCGATACGGTGAGCGAAGCCAACGGCGCCTTCCCGACGCAGGTTCTGCTCGAAGGCAGCTATTCCGCCGTGGCGCGCTACAAGGACAAGATCTACGAGCGCGACTTCACCGTGAAGGCCGGCGTCAACATGGACGTGGAAGTACTGCTCAGCAGCGGCGGCAACAATGCGAACACCAATGCGAGCGTCGTGTCGGAAGCACAGGACTGAGCTTCGACGTGACGGAACGCAGTTGACCTGACGTCAGCCTGCCCGTCGCATGAACCGCCGACGCGGCGGCGCCATGGAAAAGACCGCTTCATAGATGCGCGCCAAAAGGTCCTTGCGATCACCACAGGCACCGAGATCCTCGGGCGTGAGAACGCCGCCGATGCGCGCCGCGATCGTCGTTCCCGACAGACGCCGGAATTCGCGGATCAAGAGCGACAGTCTCAGCGTCAGTGAAATCTTGCTCGCCAGATGGAAGAACGGCCCGTTCTGTCCTTCGAAGTAGATCGGGATCACGCTCGCCCGCGCCGCCTGAATGAGCTTTGCCGGAAAGATCTTCCACGGCAGGTCCTCGGCCCGGCCGAAACCCTTCGGCGCGGTCGCCACGCCGCCGGCCGGGAAGATGACGATGGTCACGCCTTCCTTGAGCAGTCGCAGCGCCTCATGGCGCGTCGCCATGTTGACCGCTAGCGCCTCCTTCGTCTCTTCGAACGATACCGGCAGCGAGTAAGGCGCCATTTCCGGCACCTTCAGCAGTTCGTTGTTGATGAGGACGCGGAAGGGACGGCCGAGCTGTTCGGCAAGCGCCAGCACGGCGATGCCGTCGCCGATGCCGAAAGGATGATTGGCGATGATGACGATCGGCGTATCGGGCAGGTTCCGCGGCGGCCACTCGCCTTTTGTCTGCAGCGTCACATCGATGAGCTGCAACATCTCCCCGAAGACGCGCTCGCTCTTGCCGACGATGTCGGACCGCCAGCGCTTATAAAGCTTGGCATAGCGGTTGCGGCCCGACAGGCCTTCCATGGAGCGAATGAACCAGCGCTTCAGGCGCCGGTCGTTCTCATTGGCGTAGGACAGCTCTTTGAACTGCACGGAAATCTCCGATGGATACGATCTTATCCGGATATTCCGCTAATATGACAGTTTGCTGACAAAGCAAGTGCTCGGGGTCTCAACCCCGAGCTTTCTTTTCTGCCTTGCGCTTGAGATCCGGCGCCATGGCTTCGAGCGCAAGCGATGCGATTGCCTCGTCGAGCGACATGGCGGTCTGGGCCTGCGAGCCCAGACGGCGGATGTTGACCGAGCGCTCTTCGGCTTCGCGCTTGCCGCAGACCACTATGACCGGAACCTTCGTGACCGAATGTTCGCGGACCTTGTAGTTGATCTTCTCGTTGCGGAAGTCGGTCTCTACAGTCAGCCCTGCATCACGCAGGAGTTCGGCAACCTCGCGACCGTAGTCGTCGGCTTCCGAAGTGATCGTCGCGACGACGACCTGCAGCGGCGAAACCCAGAGCGGCATGTGGCCGGCGAAGTTCTCGATCAGGATGCCGAGAAAGCGTTCCATCGAGCCGCAGATCGCGCGGTGGATCATCACCGGCTGGCGCTTTTCGGATTCCTTGTCGATGTAGAAGGCACCGAAACGCTCCGGCAGGTTGAAGTCGACCTGGGTCGTGCCGCACTGCCATTCGCGACCGATCGCGTCCTTCAGGGTGTACTCGAACTTCGGACCGTAGAAGGCGCCCTCGCCCGGCAGAATGCCGGTCTTGATTCGGCCTTCCGACTGCGCCTCGATCGTCTTCAAGACGTCCGTCATCACGCTTTCGGCGCGATCCCAGAGCTCGTCGGAACCGACGCGCTTGTCCGGACGGGTGGAGAGCTTGACCACGACTTCCTTGAAGCCGAAGTCCTCGTAGACCGAGAGGATGAGGTCGTTGATGCGCAGGCATTCTTCCGCCATCTGCTCGTCAGTGCAGAAGACATGCGCGTCGTCCTGGGTGAAGCCGCGCACGCGCATCAGCCCGTGCAGGGCGCCCGACGGCTCGTAGCGATGAACGTTGCCGAACTCGGCGAGGCGCACCGGCAGTTCGCGATAGGACTTCAGGCCATGCTTGAAGATCTGGATATGGCCCGGGCAGTTCATCGGCTTCAGCGCAAAGATGCGCTCGTCGTCGGTCTCGTCACCAGCAACCGTCACCTTGAACATGTTGTCGCGGTACCAACCCCAGTGACCCGAGGTTTCCCAGAGCGACTTGTCGAGCACCTGCGGCGCGTTGACTTCCTGATAGGTGTTGGCGAGCCGACGGCGCATATAGGCAACCAGCGTCTGGAACATGCGCCAGCCCTTGCCGTGCCAGAAGACGACGCCCGGGCCTTCTTCCTGGAAATGGAACAGGTCCATTTCGCGGCCGAGGCGACGGTGGTCGCGCTTTTCGGCTTCAGCGAGCACGTGCAGGTACTGGTCGAGCTCTTCCTGGGTGTGCCAGGCGGTGCCGTAAATGCGGGTCAGCATCGCGTTGTTGCTGTCGCCGCGCCAATAGGCGCCGGCCACCTTCATCAGCTTGAAGGCGGTGCCGATCTGGCCGGTCGAGGCCATGTGCGGGCCGCGGCAAAGATCGAACCAGTCGCCCTGATAGTAGATCTTGAGATCCTGCCCTTCGGGGATCGCGTCGACGAGTTCGACCTTGTAGGCCTCGCCCTTGTCGGCAAAAACCTGGCGGGCCTTATCGCGCGACCAGACTTCCTTGGTGAAAGGCTTGTTGCGGGCGATGATCTCCTTCATCCGCTTTTCAATGAGCGGCAGGTCGTCGGGCGTGAAGGGCTCGTTGCGGGCAAAGTCGTAATAGAAGCCGTTGTCGATGACCGGGCCGATGGTCACCTGCGTTCCCGGCCACAGTTCCTGAACGGCCTCCGCCATCACGTGCGCGGCATCGTGGCGGATCAGTTCGAGCGAGCGCTTGTCGTCACGAACGACGATTTCGAGGCGACCATTGGTCACCGGATCGGACAGATCGCGCAGCTCGTCGTCGAGCGTGATCGCAACCGCCTTCTTGGCGAGCGACTTCGAAATCGATTCTGCCACGTCGCGGCCGGTCGTGCCGAAGGGATATTCGCGCACCGAGCCATCAGGAAATGTAAGGGAAACAGGATTCGACATAGTGATCTCCTATCCAGTCCCGCCAACGAATGCGGGTGGTATGGTTGACCGGCAAGGCCGGTGAATTGACGATACAGCGTCGCATCCGTCAGACGCGCAGAGATCGCTGTAGTGCTTTGGATTGCTGCGTGTTTTTCCCCGAGCCGGAGGACGACCCGCGGAAACACGCCGTAGCCTGATAAAGGGTTTTCGAAAGTGAGTAAAGGCAAAGGCTGCGGCGGACGCTAGCTGCGCAGCATCTCGCAAAGCCCCTTCACGGTGTTCCAGTTGCGGAACGTCCCGATGCCCAGCCGCTTGGTGGTCATGGCGCCGAGCAGCTTCGATTCGCTCGCCTTGCCCGGGAAATGCACCCAGAGATCGCCATCGACGATCGCCAGTCGCTCGCCGGCGGTGCAGTAGCGCCGAAGCCCTTCGAGCGCCGCTTCCGTCAAAGGTTCGCGCATCACCCGGACATGAACCTGCGTCGCGTCCGCCTCGCCCTCCTCATGGAAGGGATTGGCTGCGGCAAGCGTCTGCCAATCGGCGCCCGACCGGACAAGAATGTCGACGTGCCGGCCAAACGTCTCGGTAAAGGCCTTCTCAAGCGGCATTTCGAGGTTCCGAGTGGACGTTTGTCCGGTCTGAAACACCAGATTGCCTGTTGCGACCAACGTCCGCGGCGCTTGATAGCCGAGCCCTTCCGCCATCTTCTTGAGGTCAGCCATGACGACCCGGCGGCCGGGCCCGAGAACGATGCTGTAAAGCAAGGCGACGTAGCTGTTCATCATTCCCCTTGTCAGGCGCGCCAGAAATCCGCAGCGCCCGCCGGCAGCCGCGCGAGCACCCGGTCGAGCTTCGCCTCGTCGATGTTGCGACGCAAGGCGCCAGCGACGTCTGCAATGGCGCTGTCCGGGGAAATATTGTGATCCGGGCGCAGCGCCTGTACCTCGCGGGTCATGGCGATGCGACCCGAAAACGGGAGCCGCGGCTCTTCAAGGTCCCACTCGGCAACGAAGATCGCCCGAATGACAGGCGGCAGGATGTCGGCAAACAGAATGGCATCCTCGATATCGAGCCGGCGCCGAAACGTCTGCAGTACCGCCTGGACCATCGTATAGGCCTGGTTCGTCGTCTGCAGCCCGGCCAAGTCGCGGGCATCGAGAAGGAAGCGCTCGAAGTCTAAGGAAGCCTGACGATACTCCATCGGCATGGGCATGGCGGTCATCCAATCTTCGGCCGCGGCCGCCAAAAGCGCCACGGCGCGTACCATACGAGGCGCGGTTCAAGCCGCTCCGGCACAGGATCGAAACCATGCGTTCCGCCCGGCCCGCAGCGCGCCACGCGAAACAGCGTCATCCAGCCTCCGGCCCAGAAGCCATGGCGGGCAATCGCCTCATAGCCATATTCCGAACAGGTCGGCAGGTGTCGGCACGAATTGCCGATAAAGCTCGAAAGCGTGAGCTGATAGGCGCGGATGAGCGCCATGCCTAAGAGCCGCCCGGGGGTCTTGCGAAAGGGACCCGACCAGTTTCGGCCACGGACCGCTGGCGCTGCCTTTTCATGTGCAGCGTGCCGGCAATTCGGTTCGCCGCACATCTCAGACGGCCGCGAGCAGTCGCCTGGCCTCGATCTGCTCGATGGCATCGACGACCGCATCGAAGGTTAGCATGGTCGATGCGTGGCGCGCCTTGTAGTCCTTCACCGGACGCAGGAAGCGCATGTCCTCGAAACGGCCCGAAGGCCCCTCACCGTCCGCCTTCAACATAGCCAGCATGTCTTCGCGCGCCTGGCGGATCTCCTCAGCACCGGCGCCGACGACATGGCGCGCCATGATCGAGGACGACGCTTGGCCGAGCGCGCAGGCTTTGACGTCATGGGCAAAATCGGTGACGACGTCGCCATCCATCTTCAACCAGATATGCACCTTGGAGCCGCACAGCTTGGAATGCGCCGTGGCGTCCGCATCGGCATCGCCGAGCGTCCCGATACGGGGAATGTTGCCGGCGAATTCGAGAATTCGGCTGTTGTAGATGTCATCCATCATTTGACGCGATCCGACTGATTTTTCGCGGTTTTGAGTGATCGACGCATGATTTTCTCCGGTAGACGGGAAAAAAGCACGACGCGACACGCTCCGCCTCTTTCATCTCTGTGGCACCATACTATATGCTATGTCGTGTTGGGGCGACAGTTCCGCAAGAGGAACAATGTCGCCTGTTGTTTGGGAAACCGTGCCGGAAGGTCCAGTGCACTGCTAAGCCAGGACCGGAAAGCCCCGGAGCCCGCCAACGGAACCCAAGCCTGCAGGGTTAGGCGAATGGCCAGTGGCGAGTTGTCCGAAAGATAAAACGTCAAGCAATCCCGTATTGCTAAAAGAGGCCATTATGGATGCCATAGTGAAGAATTTTCCTGTGCTCGACGATGCGAGCGGCCGCCCCACCCAGAAGGAGGCCGAGGAAGCGGTGCGCGTTCTTTTGCGCTGGGCTGGCGAAGACCCGCAGCGCGAGGGGCTTTTGGATACGCCCGCGCGCGTGGCCAAGTCCTACCGCGAGCTTTTCAGCGGTTATGATCTGGCTGCCGAAGACGTGCTTGGCCGCACCTTCGAGGAGGTTGCCGGCTACGACGATATGGTGCTCGTCAAGGACATCCCGTTCTATTCGCATTGCGAGCACCACATGGTGCCTATCATCGGCAAGGCGCATGTCGCCTACCTGCCGAACGGGCGCGTGCTCGGCCTGTCGAAGATCGCCCGCGTGGTCGATATCTACGGCCGCCGACTGCAGACGCAGGAATCGATGACGGCGCAGATCGCCAGGGCGATCGACGAATCGCTCGCCCCGCGCGGCGTTGCCGTGATGATCGAAGCCGAGCATATGTGCATGGCGATGCGCGGCGTGCAGAAGCAAGGCTCGACAACGCTGACGACCACATTTACGGGTACCTTCCAGACGGAACCGGCCGAGCAGGCGCGGTTCATGACGATGATCAGGGGCTTCAAGTAAGGCTCCGACAGACGGAGCCTTTCCATGACGCTCACCTTCGACGCTCCCTCCTCAGACAAGGCCGAACTGGAAACCGGTCCGGCCTTCACTCCCCGTTTTGATGAAAAGGGGCTGATCACCGCCGTCGTCACCGACGTCAGGGACGGCGAGTTGCTGATGGTCGCCCACATGAACGCGGAGGCCCTGGCCCTGACGATCGAGACCGGCGTGGCCCACTACTACAGCCGCTCGCGCAAGAGCCTCTGGAAGAAGGGCGAAAGCTCCGGGAACCTGCAGACAGTCAAGGAAATCCGCACCGATTGCGACCAGGATGCGATCTGGCTGAAGGTTTCCGTCGCCGGCCACGACGCGACCTGCCATACCGGCCGCCGCTCCTGTTTCTACCGCACCGTCGGCACCGAAGACGGCAAGGCCTCGGTCAAAATCACCGACGACCACAGGCATTTCGACCCCGCCGAGATCTATGATAAAAATTAAGCATCGCGCATCTTTTTGGCGCGGGTGCATGCTATATTTATATTTTGGAAACCAACCGGGCGCCTAATCCTTAAGCAGGGATGCGGCGCAATCGGAACGATCTCGTTCCAAACTGTATTGCAAACTGTATCCAATGTTTATCGGTCGTGCCGCAATCGTCGGTGGGATCGGTGATATACCTTAGACAAAGGTGCCAGTCTTTCAGCAATGAAGCGGACAAGGCCAGCACCGGCGCCGGCTTGGCGGAGCCTCCCCAGGACGCGCGCATGAAATTGCCTCTCTCCAGGATCAATCCCGACCCCTGGAAGTTTAGTCAGCGATGAATTGCCACAGCGACCTTCGCGCATTCTCATCGACGTGTCGCGCTGCGGAGTATTCGGCGGTGTTGGAGGTGCCGGATGTTGAATTGGACGTTTACGCGTAACAATCAGATTACGGATCTGTCCGGACCGGACGGAACATCGATTTCGACAACGCCACCTGAACCGGCGCCACCTCCGCAAAAACCGAAGATCGCAATCGCGCTTGGCGGCGGTGCCGCGCGCGGCTGGGCCCATATCGGCGTGCTGCGCGCGCTCGACGAAGAAGGCATCGAAGTCGGCATGATCGCCGGCACCTCGATCGGCGCGCTCGTCGGTGGCTGCTATCTTGCCGGCAAGCTCGACGAACTCGAAGCCTTCGCCCGCTCCCTCACCGTACGCCGGATCGCCGGCCTGCTCGATTTCGCCATCGGCGGCGGCGGCCTTTTCGGCGGCCTGCGGCTCACCAAGCGCATGCAGGAGCATTTGGAAGGCCTCAGCATCGAAGGCCTCGACAGGCCGTTCATTGCTGTTGCAACGGAAGTTCACAGCGGCCACGAGGTGTGGCTTGAAAAGGGATCGCTGATCACCGCGATCCGGGCCTCCTACGCCCTGCCCGGCATCTTCGAGCCGATCAAGGCGAATGGACGCTTGCTGATCGACGGCGCGCTCGTCAATCCGGTTCCGGTTTCGGTGTGCCGCGCCCATGAGCAGCAACTCGTCGTCGCGGTGAACCTCAACTACGATCTCTATGGCCGCTCGGCCGTCGTCAAACACAGCGCCGGCGCTGAATCCCTGGATGCGCCCGCCAAGGAAGCGCCGCACCAGTCGCGCCTCGGCATGACCAGCGTCATGGTCCAGGCCTTCAACATCATCCAGGACCGGATTTCCCGCGCCCGGCTTGCCGGCGACCCGCCGGACCTGGCGCTGCACCCGAAACTCAACGACATTGGTCTTTCGGAATTCCATCGCGCGGGCGAAGCAATCGATCGCGGCTACCACGAGGCAAAAGCGAGGCTGGTTGAAATTCGCCGCATGCAGGAAGTGCTCGTTCGCTGACGGAGCGTGCGCGGCATGAAAGCCGCGATACGCGGCGGCGCACTTACCGGTCGCCCAGGGTGCATCCTGAACACACGGGTGCTTCGCGGCTCCCAGGGGGATTAAGAGGGCGGCGCAATGCCGCCCTTTCCTGTCAGCCGGCGATATAGGCCTTGATCTGTTCGGTCTCGTGCTCGATGGCGCGGATGTGATGCTTGATCACGTCACCGATCGAGACGATGCCGGCAAGCTGGCCGTTCCTTTCGACCGGCAGGTGACGGGCCCTGAGCTTGCTCATCATTTCCATCAGGGTCTGAACCGACATGTCCTCGGTGCAGCAATAGACATTCTGCCACATGACCGCTGCCACCGGCCTTTCGAGACAGGTCGAACCCTGCTTGGCAATCGCTGCGACGATGTCGCGCTCGGTGAGGATGCCTGCGATCTGATCGTCCGCGTCGAGGATGACGACCGCACCGATATGATTGTCACGCAAGAGGATGGCAGCCTGTTGGACTGTCATCTGAGGGCCGACCGTTACGACATTCCGGCCCTTTTCATCGAGTATGGCTTTTACTGACATGCGCACATCTCCCGTTGCGACAACACCGGGTCGGCAGGGATAGGTCCAGCCATCTCACGTGCGGTACGGTCGGGCGATGGAACCTGTACCCTGGCCGCTTGCGAAAGCCGTCTCGCGTGCTCCTCAGACGCGGATGGCATTCGATTCCCGGCCTACACGGGTCGCCCAGTCTTTCGATCACGGGCGACCGTAACAAATGGTGCGCCAGCGCCCTGGGGAAATCAAGCGCTCACAAGCGCCGTCCGCCGATCTTTCGCTCCGTCAGTCACGCGGATCGAAAAGGCTGAAGAGCAGAAAGCCGAAGAGGAAGCCGCCGATATGCGCTTCCCAGGCCACGCTGCCCGCTCCGCCGGGGGTAAACATGCCAAGGCCGATCAGGAAATTGGTCAGGAACCAGATACCGGCAAAGACCACGACCGAGCGGTTGGCCAGAGCCTCACCGACGTCGAGCCGGCGATTGAGATGGGCAAACTGCCGGCTGATGCGTCCGCTCGGCGAGAAGACGAAGCGCGCGGCAGCCCCCATGAATCCGGACACCACGCCGGAAGCGCCGACGACGACGATCATTTCCCCCCAGTGAAACGCCGTATGCAGCGCGACTGCGGCCGCCGCCGACAGGCACCAGAACACGGCGAGACGCCCCATGCCGATCCGCCGCACGACCGGCGCACCGAAGGCCACCATCCAGAAGATGTTGAAGATCAGATGCTCCCAGCTTCCATGCAGGAAGGAATAGGTGACGGGGCTCCACAGCCAGGCAAGCCCCTGCTCGGCCAATGGGTGATCGTAGCGGGCCGGGAGAAAGGCGAAGTTGAAGATGATCTCCTGATCGATCGCCGGCGGCAGCACGTAGGTTCGCAGAACATGGATTGCGATCAGAAACAGCAGGATGAAGGTCAGCCCCGCCGGCAGATTGAAGGCCGGCTCGCGCGCCGGGTTCGCGGCGCTGTCGCGCTCTGCTTCCGGTGGCGTCGCCGTCTGATCTCGTTCCATGGTTGCTGTGTTCTCCTCTCAATGCGGCCCACACATTCCTGTGCGATCGCGGCAATGGCATGGCATCACCGGAATTAGGACTGGAGTTGGGGCGACCAGCCATAAGCAAACAAAAAAAGACCGTCCAGCAAAAACTGAACGGTCGCCAAGCTCAGATCCGAGCTCCAGTTCAAGTGCCGAAGACAACGCTTCGTAAAGTGATGTCCTCCCCTGCCAGTTGCGGCGGCGCACTGCAACGGAAACCGTTTGTTAACCTTAATTTCCGGCTGGCACGGTTTTCGCTCCTTAATCCTCAGAACCGAAATGCATGGCCGAAGATGTCTCGAACCGGGACACAACGGGCCGCAGGAATGGAATGAAAGAAGCGATGCGCAGCAATACGACGACGGAGCTTTTCCGATACTGGAACACCATTCGCGGGAAGCGCGAGCTTCCGCGCCGCGACGAGCTTGAACCTTCCGACATCAGAACGCTGCTGCCGAACCTGTTCATTCTCGAGCGCGACCGCAATGCCGGCATCTCGTTTCGCCTAGCGGGAACCCAGGTGTGCGCCCTCTTCGGGCAGGAGCTGCGCGGGCGGCAATTCGGCATGCTCTGGCTCGGCAGCCAGGCGGCGAAAACGCAGCGCATCACCGGCCAGGTCATGACGCACCGTGTGCCGCTCGTGCTTTCGGCCAAGGGCCGTACCGCCGACGCGCGGGAAGTCGATATCGAAACCCTGCTTTTGCCGCTTGCCTCCAGCGAAGGCGAAAGTGACCGGGTCCTTGGCGCCCTCTCACCTCTTTCCCGCCCGTATTGGTTGCATGCAACCTCAATCGAATGTCTCGATGCGACGGGCATGAAGGTTCTCGACCCTGATCGGACTGCTGTGTTTCGCGACGAGGAAACGGAGCGACAGAGCGATGCCTTTGCGAAATCGCCTGCTGCCGGCGCATTTTCGCGCGAATTCCGCCAGTTCGGGCATCTCCGCATCCTCGAGGGCGGGCGCCGCGATTGATCGCGCCGACTGTCCCGAGATGATGTCAGGGACCAACCGGAGGACGAACCTTCTATTAACTTGAAAAGGCTAAGCTCCGCCAGCCAAGCTATGTCGCCACAGAGTCATCATGTTCTCGTTTCAGCACGCACAGAATACCGCTCCGAAACCGCACCACGAAGGTGCGTTCCAGCGCGTTTCCGTGAATCTGGCGGGGCGGCTGATGCTTGCCAATCGTGACGAGTTCGAGTGCACCGCCATCGACATGTCGCCCGGCGACGTCCTGCTTTCCTCGCCGGCCCAGCCGCGCGCGGGCGAACGCATCATCGCCTATGTCGATCACGTCGGTCGCCTCGAAGGCACGGTGTCTCGCATCGCCGATGGCGCTTTCGTCATCCAGCTCAACGCGACCGAGCGCAAGCGCGAGAAGCTCGCGGCCCAGCTCACCTGGATCGCCAACAAGCATGAGCTCGGCCTGCCCGAAGACCGCCGCCACGATCGCCTTGCGCCGCGCAAAACGGTAACCGAATTGACGCTCGACACCGGCGAGAAGTTCCCGTGCCGCATCATCGACCTTTCGCTGTCCGGTGCTGCCGTCGACATCGAGAACCGCCCGCCGATCGGAACCGCCATCCTCCTGGGAAATATGAAGGGCCGGATCGTCCGTCACTTCCAGGAAGGCTGCGCCATCGAGTTCTTGGGCATCCAGTCCCGTGAGGCACTGACCGAATTCCTCTAACGGCGCGCCTGCGCCGTCCTTCGGCTACCCGCCTTGCATTGAGCAACGCTCCTAGCCCGACCATCTCCCGAACTGTCCTTCAGACATAAAACCGTCTTCGTGCTTCTTTTGTGCGGCAAAGAACCCCCGCTCCCACATCGCTCCGCTCGGCTACGCCCGAGGGAACGCGCTAAAGGCGTGCTCGCTTAGGCCCTACGTCCCCGAGCCCGAAGACACACGATGATCGGTGGCAACCGGAGCGGTATTCGCGAGCAGAAGCGCGCCGCATCCGCGCCTGGATCATTTCGAGACAAGTCCGGCGCCGCGATCAAAATGCTCTCGTCGTCCGCAAATATTTTTCCGGTGGAATTCAAGCGAAAACGCATATTTCAAGTCAAAACTCTCCTGAAGTGGCAAGTACAGACGCTGCAAAGACGCATCTCCTGCCGTGGCCGCGCCGCAGTTTTTGCACCGCCCAGTCGCTCGTTTCCCGCATAACCAAGCAAATACAGCGGGTTAAATGCTTAACAAATTACGTCTCCACCAGCGGGCGGAGCTAAAATCGATAAAATTTGATTCAAATTCGATTCAAATACAAATAAAATTCTATTCTTGTTTTATTCTTATACGACTTTCATTTGTACTTGTTTTTAGCTCGCAAGTTCGCGAGCGATAAAAACGTCTGTGCCATTGTCGAACCATAACGGGGAGACAATCATGCTCAAGACAATCACCAAGCTGATCGCGGTTGCGGTCCTTTTCACCGGCGGCCTTTTCGGCACGGCTCAGGCGCTTCCGGCCAACATGGTCGTGACCGGCTCCACCAACCCGCCGATCGGCCACTACGAGTTCTGCAAGATCTATGCGTCGGAGTGCACCTCCAACGGCAAGGATGGCGGCCCGATGGTGCTGACCCGCGAAGGCTGGCAGAAAATTCTCGAGATCAACTACGACGTCAACCAGGCGATCACTCCGATGACCGACATGGAAATCCATGGCGTCGAAGAGAAGTGGTCCTATCCGGAAACCGTCGGCGATTGTGAAGACTACGTCCTCCTGAAGCGCCGCAAGCTGATCGAAAACGGCTTCTCCGCATCCGACCTGCTGATCACCGTCGTGCTGCAGCCGAATGGCGACGGCCATGCCGTCCTCACCGTTCGCACCGACCGCGGCGACTTCATCCTCGACAACATGCGCAACAAGGTGCTGCTGTGGTCGGATACCGAATACACCTACCTCAAGCGCCAATCGACCGAGCATTCCGGCCGCTGGGTCAAGCTTCAGGACGGCCGCACCGTTGCCGTCGGTAGCGTTCGCACACAGTAAGATCTGAAACACAGGCGAGCCGCCACCCGGCGGACGTCTCCCAACGGGCCTCGGTCAGTCCATTTTCCCCGTCCAGACCGAGCCTCGGCCGGTTCCGTGTCCCTCGGAACCGGCCGTTTTTTTATGCGGCCTTGTCTCCCCGGACGCACGCAGGCATAGGGCATTCATCGAAAGTTAACCGTCTTCGACCAGCGTCGGGCAAGCGGCGTCCGCCACACTTCGGTCCGCCGCCAACCAAGGGCTCGACACTCGACTTGGGCGCGGCCAACGCGACGGGACGGCCACCATGAGCAACGCTCCAAACGGGATAGACGAACCGGAACTCCGGCCGCTGCTGTCGGCCCGCTTCATCTACCGGGTGACGGCGGTCGTTGTTGTGCTCGCAGCCCTGACGGCGGCAATCGCGTTCGCGGGAAGATGGTTCGGCGAAAACCTGGCGCTGGCCGGTCACACCGCCAGCAGGGAGCCCTACGATATCTTCATCGGACAGGATCATCTGCGGCTGCCGGCGAACATGATCCGCTTCGAGGCCCAACGTGCCACCTCGATCGTCGGGCGTGTCGATGTCTACCTGACATGGCCCGGCCTTGAAGGTTACAGCGACGAAAATCGCGACCTCTTCAACGACGTCGACGCGCCTGAAAATCTGATCTTCCTGCAGATTTCGCAAAGCACGATGTCCCGCGACATGTCGGGTCGGGTGGAGCCGATCTACAAGCAGGTCTTCGACGGCACTCCATCCCCCGGGCCGAACGGACTGCTTTTACATGCGACCAAAGCTGCCTCCAGCTACGCAGGCGAAGTCTTTTATACTGCGGAGCGGACAGGCCA
The DNA here is from genome assembly GCF_014852035.1 of Ensifer sp. ENS03. Lineage (NCBI taxonomy): Bacteria > Pseudomonadati > Pseudomonadota > Alphaproteobacteria > Hyphomicrobiales > Rhizobiaceae > Ensifer > Ensifer sp. ENS03. The sequence goes on from NZ_JACVAV010000007.1 coordinate 319,654, forward strand.
GGCGCCCTACGTGGTCCGCTGCCTGAAATCCGATGCGCAAACCATATCGACCAGCGCCGACTGCCAGCGCGACATTCATGCCGGCAAGGACCTCGTCGTGCTCTACCGCTTCGCCAATAAACTGTTGCCGCAATGGAAGGAAATCGACAACGCGATTACAGCTTTCATCAAAAGCCGAATCGTGCCCTGATTTCGTCCAACTGATGTGGTGCAGGCAGGCACCGCATCATTGCGCTACACCGGAATTGTCTTTGTACGAATGCGTCCGATTCCGGAAACCAATCATTCATCATAAACCGATTGGTAACGCTATGCCGATACTGTCTCGAGAACGGTCGTTCCCGGAGGCGGCGTCCGGACAACCCCATGACATGAGAATAAAGAGCAGCGTAGTGTCCCAAACCGGTTTTTTTGATCTCGCGAAGCGCCCGTTCGGCGCTCTTTCAAAGATGGTAAAGCGGGTCGTCCTGGCAGGCACCATTGCCTCGGTCGCCTTTGTGTTGCCCGGCTTTGCGGCGTCGACCTACGCCAATCCCAAATATTCGGGCATCGTCGTCGATGCCAAGACCGGCAAGATCCTCTATGGCGAGGATGCCGACGAACTGCGCTATCCGGCGTCTCTCACCAAGATGATGACGCTCTACCTCACCTTCGAGGCGCTCGAAGCCGGTCGGATCAGCAAGTCCACGCAGATTCCCTTCTCGAAGAATGCGTCCGCGGAACCCCCGTCGAAGCTCGGCGTGCGCGCCGGCCAGTCGATCACCGTCGAACAGGCGATCCTTTCGCTCGTTACACGGTCGGCCAACGATGCCTCCACGGCACTTGGCGAGTATCTCGGCGGCTCCGAGCAACGCTTCGCCCGCATGATGACGAACAAGGCGCGCGCGCTCGGCATGACGCGCACGACGTACCGCAACGCCAACGGCCTGCCCAATCCGGAACAGCGCACGACCGCGCGCGACCAGGCCCGCCTCGGGCTCGCGCTTCGCCAGCATTTCCCGCAGTATTACGACTACTTCTCCACGCGCAGCTTCCGCTTCGGCAAGCAGACCATCGGCAACCACAACCGCCTGCTCGGCAATGTGCGCGGCGTCGACGGCATCAAGACCGGCTACACGCGCGCTTCCGGCTTCAACCTCGTGACCTCGGCCCAGTTCGACGGCCGTAGCATCGTCGCCGTCGTCATGGGCGGCACCTCGGGCGCCAGCCGCGATGCACAGATGCGCCGCCTGGTCGCGAAGTACATGCCGGACGCATCGCGTCGCGGCAATGGCAACCTGATTGCCGAGACGAAGCCGACCCCCGTTCCGGCCGAAGAGACCCAGGTTGCAGCCGCAGCGCCCGTTGCCGAGACGCCGGTCGTCGCAGCCGTCGCCACTGGCCATGACCTGCCCAACACCGGTCCCGTTCCGGATTTCCGCTACAACGGCGAAAGCGCCAGCAGCGTGCAGATGGCCTATGCCGGCAACAAGCGTGCATCGGACAACCCTGTCCTTTCTCCGAAAATCGTTCCCAACACGCTCGACGCGCAGAGCCTGAAGCTTCGCCAGCCTGCGACCGCAGCGATGGTCGACACCCAGATCACCAATTCCGTGCCGAAGAAGGCAGAGGCTGTTGCCAAGGCAGAGCCTGCTGAAGTCGCAAAGGCCGAGCCGATGCCGGCGCAGCCGCAGGGCTGGGTGATTCAGATCGGTGCCACTCCGGACAAGGATCAGGCCATGACGCTGCTCGGCAACGCCAAGGACAAGGGCGGCAAGGCACTGCGCAACGCGCAGCCGTTCACCGTCGCCTTCGGCCAGGTCTACCGCGCCCGCTTCGGCGGCTTCGATGACCAGAATTCGGCAGTCAACGCCTGCAAGGCCTTGAAGAAGAAAGGCATCTCCTGCTGGGCCAGCCAGCAGTAACGACGAAATTTGGCGGCCGGATGTGTTTGTTTTCCGGCCGCCTTCCTCGGATTTGTACAGCGTAACGAGGTTAAACATGGCAATGAACGAGAACGTTCCGGGTGTCACCCCGCTGCCGGGGCGACGGGCTAAACCGTCGCGCATCAATCTGCACCCCCTGCACGAGGCGGCCATGCGCATCGCCGATCTCGGCCTCAATCGATCGAAGGCCAAGACACGCGATCTCGTCGGCATGCTTTTGACGCACGGAGCTCGAGCCTGGCGCTCGACCCAGCCGCGCGCCGGTATCCACCTTCACGTGACGGCGCCAAACCGGCGCCATCCGCTGAAGATGCGGATCACCTGAACATTCACAGTCCGAAAGGCGGCCACGGCCGCCTTTTTTGCTTTCTGGCTGGATGATGGTGCGGCCTCGGTAGGGCCGTTTCGCGCGCGCAGAAGAGTGCGAAAGCAGGCGACACCTTCAAGGACGCGTTGGTTGCCGCTCGATTGCCAAGAGCTCTGCAAAATGCCCGCGGCATAGGACTTCTAGAGAAGCCCGAGTTCGGCCAGTTCGCGCCGCAGTTCGAGCGGCATCTCGGAGCCGCCGCCCGATAGCGACGCCAGGTCGCGCGGGGCGTCCTTGTCGGTCAGGTAACGCCATCCCTGAAACGCGCGACGCGGCTGCAGTTCGGTTTCGATCACTTCCGGGCCCAGCAGCAGATTACAACGGCCGATACCTTCGCCGTCGGTAAAGGTCTCGATGCCGATGAGCGGCTGGCGCGCCTGCACGCTGCCCTTGATCACCCAGTAGAGCGAGCCGCCTTCCAGCAACTCCTCCACGCGCTTGGGCACCATGCGCGTCGTGTGGAACGAGTGCGGCTCGAGGCCGGCGGCCATGGCCGCCATCGCCTTGCGCGAGACCCATTCGCGCAGGTCCTCGATCGATTCCGCTCCGACGCAAAGCTTTATGAGATGTAGAGACATGGCTTTTTTTGAACACCCGTCCGGCCGTTGCGGTCAAGCGGCCAGACGTCGTTCATCCACAATCACCGCAATACGTCCGGTCGATACACCGGCGTCTGGGCTTCGAGAGGCTTGCAAGCCTCAACATTCGACAACGTTGACCGCAAGACCGCCGGTCGATGTTTCCTTGTACTTCTCGTTCATGTCGACGCCCGTCTGCCGCATCGTCTCGATGCAGGCGTCGAGCGGCACGAAATGCTTGCCGTCACCTTTGAGCGCCAGAGAAGCGGCCGTCACCGCCTTGACCGCTCCAAGCGCATTGCGCTCGATGCAGGGCACCTGCACGAGGCCGGCCACAGGATCGCAGGTCATACCGAGGTGATGTTCGAGTGCAATCTCGGCCGCATTTTCGATCTGCTCGGGGGTACCGCCCATAACGGCAGCAAGGCCCGCCGCCGCCATCGCGGACGCCGAGCCGACCTCGCCCTGACAGCCGACCTCAGCGCCGGAAATCGAGGCGTTGTGCTTGATGATGCCGCCGATCGCGGCAGCCGTCAGCAGATAGTCGCGAATGCCTTCCTGGTCGGCGTCGTCATGGAAATGCATGTAATAGCGGATCGTCGCCGGCACCACGCCTGCGGCACCGTTGGTGGGCGAAGTGACGACGCGGCCGCCAGAGGCATTTTCCTCGTTGACAGCCATTGCGTAGACGCTCAGCCAATCGTTGGCGAGCAGAGGATTGGCCTTGTTGGAACGCCACTCCTCCTGCAGCTTGTCGTGGATCGAGCGGGCGCGGCGGCGAACCTTCAAGCCGCCGGGCATGATGCCGTCCTGGCTCAAGCCCCGGTCGATGCAATTGCTCATGGCGCCCCAGATGCGGTCGAGCCCGGCGTTCAGTTCGTCCGGCGACATCGTCGCCTCTTCGTTCGCCCGCTTCATCTGCGCAATCGTCAAGCCGGAGCGCGCAGACATGTCCAGCATTTCCTGGGCCGAGGAGAACGGGAACGGCACCTTGACGCCCGTCGCTTTGTTCTTCGAGGCGCGCATGGCCTCAAGTTCCGTGTCGGTCACGACGAAGCCGCCGCCGATAGAATAGTAGATCCGCTTCAACAGCAGCCGGCCGTCGCGGTCGAAGGCAGAAAACGACATGCCGTTGGCATGGCCTGGCAACGGCACCTTCTTGTCGAAGACCAGATCTGTCTTCGGCTGGAATTCGTAGGACGGATGGCCCGGCGGTGTAATGCGGCCCGTGCGTTCGACCTCATCGATGAGGGCATCCATACGATCCGGATCGACGAGATCCGGGCGTTCGCCAACGAGTCCGAGGATCACCGCCCTGCCCGTTCCGTGGCCGATGCCAGTGTGGGCGAGTGAACCGTGCAGGCTCACCTTGATCGCCGCAACGGAGGCATGGGACGGACGGGGCCAGTCGTCGGAAAGGATGAGATCGAGAAAGCGATTGGCGGCCGACATCGGCCCCATCGTATGCGAGCTCGAAGGCCCGATACCAATCTTGAACACGTCGAAGACGGAAAGAAACATAAGCTGCCTGCCCCGGAGACTGACCCGCGACGCACGGGCATGATCACCCGGCACCGCATTCACGATTGCCTCGATACCACGCTTCGAAGTCTATGCGAACCGGCGTGATACCCTCTTATTTGCTGGTGGATTTTACGCCTTGATCGGTGCCGATTTAAGGAGATCCGCAAGCAGATATAGGAACGAAGCCTAAGCGATCCCATAGCAGGCCGTCAGGCGGTCAACCGACATTCGATCCCGTCCGTGCGACATTGACCTCCCGCAAGGGCTCCGGGTAGCGCCACTGGTTGCCTGGAATCAAGAACGGCGCGGCTTTTGGGAAGCCGCGCCGTCAATCAGTGGACTTTTCTAGATACTAGATATCAAAGGCCGCCGAAAAGATAAGCAAGAACAAGAACGCCAGCGAAACCAGCCACGGCGCGTGCAGTTACGCCCCAGCAAGACTTCTGAATTGTATTGTCCATGATGTCTCCGAAAACACTCTCAACGGCCGCGGGCAGCACAGTGGGCGCCCGCGTCTGGGGCCATGCATATTGAAGAAAGCGTAAATGCGCAATGGGGGAATGTGGCGGAAAGGTGTCAAGCCCGTGCGACCGAACACAGGATCCTGGTGAAAACCGCACAAATGGTCGGTACGGCCGGGAAGAAATTCCGCCGCAATTTCATCACAGTAGTTGACGCGTCGCGGATTCCGACGCCACCCCGGCCACCTTGCAATTTCCAAAAGCCATGCCAAAAACACGTGTATGACCTTCGAAGATTACATAGCGCTTGTCGTGTTTATCCTGCTTTGGGCGGGTTTCAGCTGGGCGACCGATGGCACGCGCGGCTTCAAACGCGTGAGTCTTACGCGCCTCATGAACGAGCATCGCGGCCGCTGGATCCGCAATTCGCTCAACCGCGACCTGAAGATGATCGATACGCAGATCATCGCGGGGCTCCAGGCCGGCACCGCTTTCTTCGCTTCAACGACCATATTCGCGCTCGGCGGCTGCTTCGCACTGCTCGGCGCGACCGAACAGGCGCAGATGATCTTTGCCGACATGCCCTATGTCTTCCATGGCGGGCGCACGGCGTTCGAGCTGAAGGTCGGCGGCCTCACCTGCCTCTTCGGCTACTCCTTCTTCAAGTTCGGCTGGTCCTACCGGCTGTTCAACTATTGCTCGATCCTGATGGGTGGCATCCCGATGACCGCCGACATGCAGCGGGATCGACATGCGGCGGAGAAGGCGGCCGAACGGGCGATCCGCATGAACGTGCTTGCCGCCAAGCACTTCAACGCCGGTCTCCGGGCGATCTTTCTTTCGATCGGCTATCTCGGCTGGTTCATCAGCCCCTATGTGTTCGTGGCGCTCACCGTCTTCGTCATCTTCGTTTTGACCCGCAGACAGTTCTTCTCGGAGGCGCGTTCCGCGCTCCTCAAGGACGCAACACCCTGACAATCCGCGCAACCGGCGCGCCGGACGGCTGCGGATCGCAGCCGCGGCGTTCCCTCAGCAATCAAGGACGCGTGCCTGGCGCAAGCCAGGCCTGCCACTCTTCTTCACGCCAACAGGATGGCGAATGCCCATGTCCGATATCCATGTGACCGCACCGGCAGCAGAGACCCCAGCGAAACCGACAGGCAGGCGGCTCGCCTTCATCGATGTCGCGCGCGGCGTGGCGCTGCTTGCCATGGCGACCTATCACTTCGTCTGGGACCTCGAGTTCTTCGGCTATGTCGCAGCAGGCACGGCCGGCACCGGCGGCTGGAAGATTTTTGCGCGGCTGATTGCCAGCAGCTTCCTGTTTCTTGCCGGCTACAGCCTCGTGCTCGGACAATGGCCGACGATCCGCATCAACGCGTTCCTGCGCCGTTTCGCCAAGATCGCCGGCGCCGCAGCGCTGATCACGATTGCCACCTATTTTGCCTTCCCGGACACCTTCATCTTCTTCGGCATCCTGCACGCGATCGCCGCGGCAAGCCTGATCGGCCTGATATTCCTCAGGCTTCCTGCCGTCGTTTCCTTCGCCGCAGCCGCCGCGGCCATCGCGGCACCCTTCTATCTGCGCTCGCCGATCTTCGATGCGCCCTGGCTCTGGTGGGTCGGTCTGTCCGAGACGCTGCCACGGTCCAACGACTACGTGCCGCTTTTGCCGTGGCTCGGGCCGTTTCTGCTCGGCCTTGGTGCCGCCAAGCTCTTCCACGCGCGGCTGGTATCCGCGCTTGCAAGCCGGCCCTCCACAGATGGCAAGGGGTGGCTGTGGATGACGCCCCTCGTCTTCGGCAGCCGTCACAGTCTGGCCATATACCTCATTCACCAGCCCGTGCTCATCGGACTGGTCTATCTCTTCTCGCTGATCTCTCCGCCGACACTGCCGGACCCCAAGGAAGCCTACCGCAGCAATTGCGTTGCGGCCTGCAACCAGGGAAATCCTGCCGTGCCGTGCGACAGCTTCTGCGGCTGTACCCTCGACCGTCTGGTGGAACAGAACCTGTTCGACAGCCTGAACAGGGGAGAGATCAACGTCAGCAGCGATGAACGCATTGCGCGAATCGCGCAGCAATGCACAATGAACGTGCAATCAGGGGACTAGGACATGAATGCCTATCGTGCCAAGCCGCTGAACTTCCCATGGCCGGCCGTTCTCTACGGGGTCGCCACTCTTGCGGCGCTTCTACTGGCGCGACATTTTCCCATTCCGCTGGCACATGGCCACGGCTGGTTTCCCTGGATCAGCGGCGGCGCCCTGATTATCGTCGCGATCTGGCTGGCCCTCTGGGCCGTCAAAACGCTGCTCGATCGGCATACGGCGGTCATGCCCTACCGATCGGCCACATGCCTGGTCACCTACGGTCCGTTCCGCTTCACGCGCAATCCGATCTATCTCGGTTACACCTTGATGATGATCGGCTTTGGGTTGGCGACGCTCAATCCGTGGTTCTTCATCATGGCGATCGCAGCCGTGATGCTGACCACGCTCTTTGCCATCCGCAGTGAAGAGCGGCACCTGCTGTCGCGCTTCGGTTTCGAATTCGAGCGCTACTGCCGGCATACGAGCCGTTGGATCTGAGCGCCGGTAGGGATACACGCAGCAAAAAGGGCAGCGCGAACGCTACCCTTCGAAATTTCCAGACATAAACCAGCGACCCTTCAGGTGCCGACGCCGATTTCGGCCAAACGCGTCAGGCACGCTTCCTCGACATTGTCGAGTTCCGTCAGCGTATCGTCGATGTCCTTGCGCTTCTGGCGCAGCTCTTCGCGCTTTTCCTCGACGCGCGACATCAGCAGCTGAAGCTGGCCGAGCTCGCCGGGAGGGTCCTTGTAGACCTGAATGATTTCACGGATCTCGGCGATGGTGAAGCCGATGCGGCGCCCTCGCAGAATCTCCTGAATGAGCCGCCGGTCGGCCGGTCGGAACAGGCGCGTGCGACCACGGCGCTCCGGATGGATGAGGCCCTCGTCCTCATAGAAACGCAGCGTTCGCGTGGAAATGCCGAATTCCCGCGTCAATTCGGTGATGCTATAGTATTTATCCACGCTGCCATTCCATGTGTTCCTGGGCATGCACTATCGTTGACCTTGACGTAAAAGTCAAACAACGCGCCACGTTACGTGACGTGGAACCACCAGGTGGCGATGCCGAGAAAGCTGAAGAAGCCGGTGATATCGGTAATGGCCGTCACGAAGACGGCGGAAGAGACCGCCGGGTCGGCGCCGAAGCGATCGAGGCAGAGCGGCACGAGGATGCCGCCAAGGGCCGCAGCCATCATGTTGATCAGCATCGCAGTTGCGATGATGCCGCCGATGTTCGGGTCCTGAAACCAGAGACCGGCAAGAAGCCCGATCAGCGTGCCGAAGATCATGCCGTTGAGCAGTCCAACGCCGGCTTCACGCCGGATGATGCGCGGCGCGTTGTGAATGTCGAGACCCCGTGTTGCGAGCGCGCGCACGGTAACGGTCATCGTCTGCGAACCGGCATTGCCGCCCATGCCCGCAACGATCGGCATCAGGATGGCGAGAGCCACGATCTGCTGGATCGTCGCGTCGAAGAGGCCGATGACCGAAGCGGAGATGCAGGCGGTCATCGAATTGATGAACAGCCAGGGCACGCGCGAGCGCGATGCCTCCCCGACGGAGTCCGAAAGCTCTTCGTCGCCGACGCCGCTCAGGCGCAGCAAGTCTTCCTCGGCTTCTTCCTGAATGACGTCGACGACGTCATCGATGGTGAGCACGCCCACAAGCCTGCCATTGTCATCGACGACGGCCGCAGAAAGAAGGTCGTATTGCTCGAATAGCTGGGCCGCCTCTTCCTGGTCCATCTCGGCCGGAATGGCATGGCTGGTGTCGTGCATGATCGCATCGACCTTGACCGAACGCTTGGTTCGGAGGATGCGGTCGAGGTCCATGGCGCCGAGCAGCTTGAAGGTCGGGTCGATCACGAAGATCTGCGTGAAACTCTCCGGCAGGTCCTCGTCTTCGCGCATATAGTCGATCGTCTGGCCGACAGTCCAGAATGGCGGCACCGCCACGAACTCGGTCTGCATGCGCCGGCCGGCCGTGCTTTCGGGGTAATCCAGCGAGCGGCGCAGGCGAACCCGTTCGGTAAACGGCAGCTTCGCCAGGATCTCGTCCTGGTCTTCCTGGTCCAGGTCTTCCAGAATGTAGACCGCATCGTCCGAATCCATCTCGCCGATGGCCTCGGCGATCTGTTCGTTCGGCATGTGCTCGACGATATCGAGACGGATCGCTTCGTCGACCTCCGTCAGTGCCGAAAGGTCGAATTCCTTGCCGAGCAGCGAAACCAGCGCCAGGCGCTGATCGGGCTGGATCGCCTCGAGCAGGTCACCCATTTCCGACGAGTGCAGGCCGGCAACGTGCTGGCGCAGATAGATCGTATCGCGGTCGGCGATTGCCGCGCCGACATGCACGAGAAAATCAGAGCGGATAGAACCGTCGTCGGCATAAATGTCCGAGCCGTCAAAGGCCTTGACGTCTTCTGAGCCGCGGTCTTCGTCGCCAGTATTGCTCATGCGCGCCCTCGAAACGATTTGCTGCTTCCCGGCCGTCCGCCTCGCGAGCCGGAAAGAATGCGTCCACTGACGTTTGCCTCACCCTCATCCGCCGCCATGGGCGGGAATTCTGGCCTTAGAGCCTGCTAGCGCAAAGCCCTGCCGAGGTCCACAGCACAGATACCACCGGGCGCGCCGCAACAACAGATTTATTCAAGCTGTTGCAAATACATGAAAAACCGGCTGCTTCTCGACACAGTCGACATCGACCGCGCGATCGGCTAGCACTTCAGTCGAGATATCGGAGGCGCAACACCCATTTGGCGCCGCCAAGGAAGATCTGATGGCCATTCGCCCCATTGTCCGCTTTCCCAACCCGCTGCTGACGCGGAAGGCGGAGACGATCACCCGCTTCGACGCGGCATTAGAGGCGCTGGCCGCGGACCTTCTCGTCACGATGCGGGGCGCCCCCGGCGTCGGTATCACCGCGCCGCATATCGGCATCCTGGAGCGCGTGACGGTGATCGAGCTCGACCGCGAAAGCGGCGCCAGGACCTTCGTCAATCCGGAGGTCATCTGGTATAGCGACGAGAAGGCGACCCATACGGAAGGCAGCGTCTCGATGCCGGGCATCCTGGAAGAGGTCGAGCGCCCCCGCGCCGTTCGCGTCCGCTACCAGACGCTTGGCGGCGAGACGATCGACGAGGAAGCCGACGGCTTCATGGCCACCTGCCTGCAGCACGAAATCGACCAGCTCGACGGCATCTTCTGGACACAACGGCTCTCGCGCCTGAAGCGCGACCGCGCCATCAAGAAGTTCGAAAAGCTGACCAGGGAGCAGGCGCGCGGCTAGCGCACCGATTCCCTGCTCGCAACATCACGTCATAGTCACCAAGGACCGAACCATGAAACCGACCTATCTCGCCCTCATCGGCCTCCTCGCGCTCGCCGGCTGCAACAGCGCCCAGCAAGATCTCGAGCCCCTGCCCCAGAGCCTGACCTATGGCGAGAACGCGGCCAACAGGAAGACACAGGCCGCACCGGGCGCCATGATCCAGAACCGCTTCATGTATGAAGGCCAGATGGTCTACGAGACCTACGAGGTTCAGCCCGACCGCACCTACAAGCTCGTCCGCCGCCGCATGGACCAGAGCGGACCTGCCGGCAACAACTGACACGGATCAGGGCGTACGGGCGCAGCGACCTCTGTCGCCCGTCGCCGCTATGTATTTCGAGCCGCGTATACCGCCGTTTCGAAATCGAGATAGCTCCCGAACGAAGCGGGATCGGCAAAGGGCAGTATTTGTGTCGCCCACAGGCCACCGAGACCGTTTTGGCGGTCTATCCAGTAGTAGAGGTTCGCAAGCCCCGCCCAGGCTAACGCACCGGCTGGCCGCCCCGTCGGTGCTGCTTCATCGTTGATCATGAAGCTTATCCCCCAGGACTTCGGCATGCCGGGGAAAAATTCGGCGTCGTGCGACAGGCTTCTTATTACCCCCGGGAGCTTCTTGATCTTCCTTTCTCCGAGGCCGTTCCTTGCCGCCATTTCGACGGTTTCGGCCTTCAGCACCCGACCGCCGGGTGACATCCCGTCGTTGAGCCACATGCGGATAAATTTGGCGTAGTCGACGGCCGTCGAATAGAGACCGTGCCCGCCCATCTGGACCTCCGGGGCCTGCGGGAGCCTGAAATCAGGCAACGGCGACAAACGTCCGGCATCGTCCCTTTGGTGCAAGGTAACCACGCGGGATGTCATGGATGCGGTCATTGCAAAGCCGGTGTCCTCCATACCAAGCGGCTGGAGGATGCGTTCCGCCATCACAGCGCCAAGCCGCTTGCCGGTGATGCCCTCCACGACCTGCCCGGCCCAGTCCAGGCTGCTCCCATATTCCCAGTCGTCGCCGGGATCGAAGAGCAAAGGCGTCCGGATGGATGCATGGGAGGCGGTGATCACGCTCGGCTGTCCATGTTGCCGCGCCAACCGGGCATAGGTCTCGTTGAAAAAATCGTAGCCAAAACCGGCCGTGTGCAGGAGCAGCATGCGCGTGGTGATGTCCCGTTTGGGCGGGCGGAGTTTCGGATTCCCGGCGAGGTCAAAACCTTCGATCACCTGCAGCGAGCCGATTTCGGGCGCGTACTGCCTGGCGGGAGCGTCGAGATCGAGCTTGCCCTCCTCGACCAATTGCAGGCAGGCCGTCGCCGTGATCGCCTTCGTCATCGAGAAGATCGCAAAGACGCTGTCGATGGTCATATCCGTCGCGTCAGCCAAAGAGCGCTTTCCGGTGGCGCCCGCGTAAAAATTGCCGTGGCGATCCGAGGCGATCGCGACAACGCCTGGCACGCCATCGGCGGAAGCGACCGCGGCGTTTAGGATTGCGTCGGCAGCAGTCTTGAGATCGCCGGACAAAGGAACCTCCCGCACAGCCAAGGCTTCGACACGCGTGGCGGTCGTGCCACCCTTCACGTTGAACCGCCGCGCAAATCTTAACATCAAAGGGCGGCCCAAGCCATTTTCTAACGGCTGTGGAAAAAGAGTGCCGTCGGCCAACTCAGCGCGAAACGAGCGAGACCTGGATTGCCGGAAGGCATCACGATGCTGCCGATCAGGGCGCGCCAGAACGAGGAAGCTAAACATGGATTTGAAACAAAAAACCCGGCCGAAGCCGGGTATTTGGTGCGGTCGAGAAGACTCGAACTTCCACGGGTTGCCCCACAGCGACCTCAACGCTGCGCGTCTACCAATTCCGCCACGACCGCATCGTGGTAGGGCCGACTTGCGTCGGCGCGGCTGCATGTAGCAAAAGCCCCTTGAGTGCACAAGGGATGGCTGTGGACAAATTAAACGATGGCGACGGACGGGAGGGCATTCACAGCGCGGCGCGAAAAGACGGCGTTCAGCGCGCGCGTTTCAGACCAGCGAACGAACCTCCCCGACGCCTTTCGAGGCTCGCTCTCGCCACGACGGGATCGTCGGCAATTCGTTCGGCATTCGCGCGCAAGATGAGCGACGGCCGCCACCCCTATTCGAACGCATGATATGGACTGGAAGACAAAGGGATGCGCCGGTTGCGCCCGGGCAGAAGGCCTAATTGGCTAACACCAGGATTAAAAACAAAAAACCCGGCCGAAGCCGGGTTTTTTTGGTGCGGTCGAGAAGACTCGAACTTCCACGGGTTGCCCCACAGCGACCTCAACGCTGCGCGTCTACCAATTCCGCCACGACCGCATCGTGGTAGGGCCGACTTGCGTCGACGGGGCTGCATGTAGCAAAAGCCCCTGGGGGGCACAAGGGGATCACGACAGAATTTTGACGGGAAATGAAACTATTTCAACAGCCCGCCCAAGGAGCCCCGGAAACGCTGGACTCTTGCCTCGCACCATCCCATGTACAGGCTCTAAAAAACAGGAATGCCGAGCGAATGCAGCGTGAAAATCTGAGCCAGGACATGTTTGCCCCTCCGGAATCACCCCCGGTTCGCTGGCGGATTGCCTCCGAACTGGTCGATTATCCGCAGGCCGTCGAGCTGATGGAGCGGGAAGCCGCGGCGATTGCCGCCGGCACCGCAGATGAACTGGTCTGGCTCGTCGAGCATCCGCCGCTCTATACGGCCGGCACCAGTGCCGACGCCGCCGATCTCGTCATGCCCGACCGTTTTCCGGTCTTTGCCACCGGCCGCGGCGGCGAATACACCTATCACGGCCCGGGCCAGCGCGTCGTTTACGTCATGCTCGACCTCAAGCGCAGGAAGCAGGACGTACGCGCTTTCGTCGCGGCACTCGAAAGCGTCGTCATCTCCACGCTCGATTCGATGAACGTTCGGGGCGAGCGGCGTGAAGACCGGGTCGGTGTCTGGGTGCGGCGCCCGGAAAAGCCTGCCCTGCCCGACGGCTCCATGTCGGAAGACAAGATCGCCGCGATCGGCATCCGCCTGCGCAAATGGGTGAGTTTCCATGGCTTTGCGCTCAACGTCGACCCGGATCTCGACCATTTCGGCGGCATCGTGCCCTGCGGCATTCGCGGTTATGGCGTCACCAGCCTCGTCGATCTCGGCCTGCCCGTGATGATGCCGGACGTGGACATCCGCTTGCGCGAGGCCTTCGAGACCGTGTTCGGTCCGACGCGGAACGACGCGCCGTAAGCCCGTTCAACTTGCCGTTCAACTTGCCGTTCGACGTCCAGCCTGCCGCTCACGCCAGATGATGAAGAGGCCCGAGCCAACGATGATGGCGATACCAAGCCATTTGGAGAGCGACGGAAAGTCTCCGAAGATGAGATAACCGAGCGCCGTCGCCGTGACGATCTCGAAATAATGAAACGGCGCGAGCAGCGAGACGGGTGCCGCCCGGAACGCCTTGACCACCAGCAGATGGCCGTAGCCGGACAGCGCGCCAAGCACGATCACGAGCATCCAGCCAAGCGGCGACTTCGGCAGCGACGGCACGAAATCGGCGCTGCCCATGCCGTTGCCGATCAGGATCACCAGCGCCATCGTCAATGTTCCGCCGATGCCGGCTATTGTCTGCATCGTCAGCGGCGAGTCGCCGGTACCGACAGCACGGTTGAGGAGCAGGTAGCAGGCAAAGACGAAGGCGCAGGCAACCGGCAACAGCGCGGTCAGGCCGAAAGCGGCAAAGCTCGGCTGGATGACGATCATCGCTCCACCGAAACCGACGACAATGGCGAGCCAGCGCCGCCAGCCCACTCTTTCCTTGAGGAACACCGCCGAAAGACAGGTCAGGATGAAGGGCTCGACGAAATAGATGGCGAAGGTGTCGGCAAGCGGCATGTACTTCACCGATATGAAGAAGAACAAGGCCGCGGTCGCCAGCAGTACACCGCGCAGCAGATTGGCCCAGGGCCGCTTTGGCCTCAGCGCCCGCAGGCCACCGGCGCCAAGCAGCATCGGTAGCGTCGCTACCAGTTGGAAGAAGAAGCGGTAAAAGGTCACCTGCCCCGGCGACATGCCCTCATAGACGGCCATGTATTTCGCAATCACGTCCATGCCCGGCAGGATGACCATGGCAAAGAGCATGATGGCGACGCCCTGCATCACCGTGTCGGTGTGGTCGGTGGTCGCAGTTCGGGCGTCTGTCATGGGGCAAGCTCCTGTGGCCGCCGCACATTAGAGCCTACGCGTTGGTTTTCAACGGCCGAGGATGCGACGGGCAAGGAACTATCCACGCCCTAGCCGCAATTGACGGTGTTTTTGGCGCTTCGGGGTGGTCCCTCGCCGCCCAAATGCCTATAAGCTCAGGACAATCTTCCGCCCCGGATCCAAAGGTCGGCCGTCGGCCCCCATGGTTCGGGACCTTTGAACGTGACCGTGGCAAAGGAGATGTCCATGCGCTTGTCCACCGAAACGATGATTGCCCGCCTGCGCGACACCAGCGACGGTGATACGCTGGGAGGACGCATCTGGAGGGCGCGCGACGCCGCAAATCTCAGCGCCAAGGAACTGGCCGATCAACTCGGCGTGCGCACGGAGACGATCGCGGCCTGGGAACGGGATCGGGCCGAACCCCGCACAAACCGGCTGTTCATGCTTGCAGGCGTACTCGGCGTCACCCCGGCCTGGCTGATCGCCGGGCTCGGCCGCGCGCCGGATGCCGACGCAATCGACGAGAAGGACGGCCTGCGCGAGCAGCTCGCCCTCGTCAAGAAGCTGCACGAACAGACCGGCAAGGCGATTGCCGCTCTTGAGATGGAACTCAATCGCGTTCAACAGAACATTCGATAACCTATTGCGATTCCACTTAGGGCCGCCGTTCTGGCGGCCCGACGTCATTTCAGTCCAAGGAGAAAATAGATGGATGTACGCGCCGCCGTTGCCGTTCAGGCAGGCAAGCCGCTCGAGGTCATGACGGTTCAGCTCGAAGGCCCGCGGGCCGGCGAAGTGCTGATCGAGGTCAAGGCCACAGGCATCTGCCACACCGACGATTTCACCCTGTCCGGCGCCGATCCGGAAGGCCTGTTCCCGGCGATCCTCGGCCATGAAGGCGCCGGCATCGTCGTCGACGTCGGCCCGGGCGTGACCTCGGTGAAGAAGGGCGACCACGTCATCCCGCTCTACACGCCCGAGTGCCGCTCCTGCCCGTCGTGTCTGTCGCGCAAGACCAATCTGTGCACCGCGATCCGCTCGACACAAGGCCAAGGCCTGATGCCCGACGGCACCTCGCGCTTCTCGATCGGCAAGGACACGATCCACCACTACATGGGCTGCTCGACCTTCGCCAACTACACGGTGCTGCCGGAGATCGCGGTTGCCAAGGTCAACCCGGACGCGCCGTTCGACAAGATCTGCTACATCGGCTGCGGCGTGACGACCGGCATCGGCGCCGTCATCAACACGGCACAGGTGGAAATGGGTGCGACTGCGATCGTCTTCGGTCTCGGCGGCATCGGCCTCAACGTCATTCAGGGCCTGCGCCTTGCCGGTGCCGACATGATCATCGGTGTCGACCTCAACAACGACAAGAAGGCCTGGGGCGAACGCTTCGGCATGACCCACTTCGTCAACCCGAAGGAGGTCGGCGACGACATCGTGCCTTACCTCGTCAACATGACCAAGCGCGGAGCCGACCAGATCGGCGGCGCCGACTACACCTTCGACTGCACCGGCAACACCAAGGTCATGCGCCAGGCGCTCGAGGCCTCGCATCGCGGCTGGGGCAAGTCGGTCGTCATCGGCGTTGCCGGCGCCGGCCAGGAGATCTCGACCCGGCCGTTCCAGCTCGTCACCGGTCGCACCTGGATGGGCACCGCCTTTGGCGGCGCGCGCGGCCGCACCGACGTGCCGAAGATCGTCGACTGGTACATGGAAGGCAAGATCGAGATCGACCCGATGATCACCCACACGATGCCGCTCGAAGACATCAACAAGGGTTTCGAACTGATGCATTCGGGCGAGAGCATTCGCTCGGTCGTTCTCTACTAAGCTGCTATTTTGATTCAAGGAGGCGCCGGAGACGATTGATTTCCGGCGCCTTTTTCAGTCCCGTTGAGAAGTTGATTCAAGATGATCTATGTCGACGCAGACGCCTGCCCGGTGAAAGCCGAAATCCTGAAAGTGGCCGAGCGCCACGGGATCGAGGTGACCTTGGTCGCCAATTCGGGCCTGCGCCCTTCGCGCGACCCGATGGTGCACAATGTCATCGTCTCGGCAGGCTTCGACGCGGCCGACAACTGGATCGCCGAACGGGCGCACGAAGGCGATATCGTCGTTACCGCCGACGTGCCGCTTGCCGTTCGCTGCGTTGCCGCCGGCGCACTTGTCACCGGCCCCTCCGGCCGGATCTTCGACAAGGGCAATATCGGCATGGCGTCTGCGATGCGCGATCTCGGACAGCACCTGCGCGAGACCGGCGAGAGCAAGGGCTACAACGCCGCCTTCACACCGCGCGATCGATCCGCCTTCCTCGAGACCCTTGACCGACTCGCGCGCCAGTCAAAAAAATGATCAACGGGCGGGACCATGGGGCCCGCAATCGCAGGGGCACTAGCATGGCAGCGACGACGAAGCTCAGGCACTGGCCGTTTTACACCGCCATTCTGTGCGCGCTCGCAAGCGTGCCTGTCCTCTGGTTCGTGGCGCAACGTTTCGCCCTTGAAGGGGCAGCGATCACCTTCTTCTGCGTCTATCTCGTCCTATCCTGGCGGCGCTTGCGGATGATGACCGGCCGGCATCTGAAGACCCATGCCAGGAACACCGACGAGCCCGAGGTCGTGATCCTGCTCGTGACGTTCGGGGCAGCCGCGAGTTCGCTCGTATCCCTGTTTTTCGCGCTCAACGGCGAGAAGTCCGGCTCGGCGCTGGCGCTCGGCCTCGCCTTTGCCTCCGTCGTGCTCGGCTGGGCAACGATCCACATGATGGCGGCCATGCACTACGCCCATGTCTATTGGGTCCCAGCGCCCGATGGTCCGACCACCGAACCGGCACGCGGACTCGATTTTCCCGAAACGCCCGAGCCCGGCGGCTTTGACTTCCTCTATTTCTCCTTCGTCATCGGCATGACGGCGCAAACCTCCGATGTCGCCATGACCAAGACGGCCATGCGGCGCATCAACCTGATACACGCCATCGTATCGTTTTTCTTCAACACCGTGCTCGTCGCCGCCGCCGTCAATGCGGCCGTGCAGCTTGCCGGCTGAGCATCTTTATCCAAGGAGCATCCCATGAAAGTCCTTTCGCAAAACACCGCCTTCGGCGGCATGCAGGGCGTCTTTTCGCACGATTCCAGGGCCTGCAAGGGCGAGATGACCTTCGCCGTCTTCGTACCGCCACAGGCAATCAACGAGCCGCGGCCGGTGCTCTGGTATCTCTCCGGCCTCACCTGCACACATGCGAACGTCATGGAGAAAGGCGAGTACCGTCGCATGGCCGCCGAGCTCGGCTTGATCGTCGTCTGCCCGGATACGAGCCCGCGCGGCACTGATGTTCCCGACGAACTGACGAACTGGCAGATGGGCAAGGGTGCAGGCTTCTATCTCGATGCCACCGAAACGCCCTGGGCCGAGCACTACCAGATGTATAGCTACATCACCGAGGAGCTGCCCGCCTTCGTCAGCCAGCACTTCCGCATGGACATGAGCCGCCAGGGCATCTTCGGCCATTCGATGGGCGGTCACGGCGCCATGACCATCGCGCTCAAGAACCCGGGCCGCTTCAAGAGCTGCTCGGCCTTCGCCCCGATCGTCGAGCCTTCGACCGCCGACTGGTCGATCGGCGCCTTCGAGAAATATCTGGGCGCGGACCGCGCCGCCTGGCGCCAATATGATGCCTGCGCGCTCGTCAAGGATGGTGCGCGCTTCCCCGAGTTCCTGATCGATCAGGGCAAGGCCGACAGCTTCCTTGAAAACGGCCTGCGTCCCTGGCTGTTCGAGGAAGCGGTGAAGGGCACCGGCATCGATTTGACGCTGCGCATGCATGAACGCTACGACCATTCCTACTACTTCATCTCGACTTTCATGGACGATCATCTGCGCTGGCATGCCGAGCGGCTGATCTAGCCACCGAATGGCGCAATTCCGTATGAAAGCCGCTTTCGCGGAATTGCGCCGTCAATCTACCCGGAGCGACTGATGACCCACCTTCTCCTTGTTGGCGCCGGCGGCGCGATCGGCTCGATGCTGCGTTATCTCGTCGGTCTCTGGGCCGTTCATCGCTTCGGGTCCGGCTTTCCCTGGGGCACGTTTGGCGTCAACATAACGGGGTCGTTCCTGATCGGCGTGCTCGCCGAGGTGATCATGCGCAAGTTCGGCGCCTCGCCGGACATGCGTGTCTTCCTCATCACCGGCATTCTCGGCGGTTACACCACCTTTTCCGCCTTCTCGCTGGACGCAATCACGCTCTTCGAGCGCGGCGATGTCATGCTGTCGGCCGTCTATGTCATCGCCAGTGTCGCGCTTTCGATCCTCGCGGTCTTCAGCGGGCTGGCTCTGATGCGCGCAATAGTCTAAAGGCTCGTCTTACAGGCGCTGCGTATCCAGGGGACACGCGGCGCATTGCTGCATTGTCCTTCAACCGTTGTCGCTTCGAGGGCATTGTCATGCAGCAACGAAAATATTGCGGCAGCCTTTGCGCGCCTGAAGCTTCCTCTTTGCGTCATCCCAACGCAGGGGCTTCGAACCGACGCGCGACGCTGCGACCAAACAGAAGGCAGGTTCGCTCAAATGGCAGGCATAGAACACAGGCAGGTGGACGGTGACGAGGCGGGCATGCGCCTGGATCGCTGGTTCAAGGTGCATTTTCCGGGACTGGGCTTCGGCCCGCTGCAGAAGCTTTTGCGCTCCGGCCAGATCCGCGTCGACGGTGCCCGCGCCAAATCCGACACGCGGATCCAGCTCGGCCAGACGATCCGCATTCCGCCGCTCGGAGTCGATCCCAAGGAAACCAAGACCGGGCCGATCGCCGGACGCGACCTCAGGAACTCACCCGACGGCGAACTGCTGTCGCGCATGGTGCTGCACGAGGACGCCAAGGTTATCGTGCTCAACAAGCCTGCCGGCCTTGCCGTTCAGGGCGGCTCGGGCGTCAACCGACATATCGACAAGATGCTTGAAGCCTGGACCAACCAGAAGGGCGAAAAGCCGCGTCTCGTCCACCGGCTCGACCGCGACACGTCAGGCGTCCTGGTGATTGCCCGCACCCGGGGTGCAGCGCAGAAGCTGACCGCCGCCTTCCGCGAGCGCGACACCAAAAAGACCTACTGGGCGCTGGTCAAGGGCGTGCCGCGCAAGCGCGAAGACCGCATCTCCACCTGGCTCGTCAAGGAGCAGACGCCGGATGGCGACCGTATGCGCATCGCCAAACACGGCGAAGACGGTGCCGACCACGCCATCTCCTACTACCGTATTCGCGAACAGGCCGCACAGAACCTCGCCTGGCTGGAGATGGAGCCCTATACCGGCCGCACCCATCAGCTTCGCGTCCATGCACTGCACATTGGACACCCGATCCTCGGCGACCCCAAATATTTCGACGCCGACATCAATTGGAGCCTGCCCGGCGGCATGCAGAACCGTCTGCATCTGCACGCGCGCCATATCGATATTCCTCACCCGGACGGTGGCCGCCTGCGCGTGACCGCACCGCTGCCACCGCACATGGTCCAGAGCTGGAACCTGCTGGGCTTCGAAGAGAACGAGCCTGGCGAGGACGACTGATGAAACTGGCGCTTTTTGATTGTGACGGTACGCTGGTCGATAGCGGAGGCCTGATCCATGAAGTGATGGCGCGCACCTTCGAGGCCTTCGATCTCGAGCGCCCGCCCCTCTCGGCAACCAAGAGCATTATCGGCTTGACCCTCGACATTGCCATCGCGCGCCTGCTCGGCCGCGAACATGTCGACGATCAGGCGCTGGCGATGACGGCGCACTACAAGTCGATCTTCGCCGGCGTTCGCGCAGAGGCAGGCTTCCAGGAGCTTCTATTTCCGGGTATCGCCGACATGATGCAGACGCTGTCGTCACGCGACGCACTGTTGATCGGGGCCGTAACCGGCAAGTCGCGTCGCGGCCTGACGCATATTTCCGAGACTCACGGCTTCGACCGGATATTTTTCGTGTCCCGCACCGCCGACGACTGCCCCTCCAAGCCGCATCCGGCCATGGTGACGGAATGCTGCTTTGAAGCCGGCATCGATGCGAAGGATACGGTCGTGATCGGCGACGCGATCTACGACATGCAGATGGCCAAGGCCGCTGGAGCATCCGCCATCGGCGTCGCCTGGGGCTATGCTTCCGTTCCCGACCTCATCGAGGCGGGCGCGGATTTCGTTGCCCGGACGCCGGCCGACATCATTGAATGGATGGAACACAATCATGTCTGATATTCGCGACGAACTCAGCGGTGCGATGAGCCACGAGGATCCGGTCCGCCGCGCGCAAATCCAGATGCTGAAGCCACTGCCGAAGCGCTTCTACAAGGACGTCAGCGTGGCCGCGGCCGATGGCGATACGCACGCGGTGCTGCTCGACGGCCGCACCGTGCGCACGCCGGCCAAGCAGCCGCTTGCCGTGCCGACGCGCAAGCTCGCCGACATGCTCGCCGCCGAATGGGATGCGCAGGCAGAGGTCATCGATCCCGGCAAGATGCCGATCACGCGAATTGTCAATACCGCACTTGACGGCGTCGCCAAGGACCAGCGCTCGGTCTTCGACGATATCCTGCGTTTCGCCGGAACGGACATGCTCTGCTATCGCGCCGATAGCCCGGAGGGCCTCGTCGCCCGCCAGAACGAAATCTGGAACCCGGTGATCGAGTGGGCCCAGCAGGCACTCGGCGCCCGTTTCATCCTCGCTGAAGGCGTGATCCACCAGGAGCAGCCGGAGGAAGCGCTTTCCGCCTATGCCGAAGGCCTGCGCGCCTTCGCAACCCCGCTCGGCCTCACCTGCGTCCACACGGTGACGAGCCTGACCGGCTCTGCGTTGCTGGCGCTCGCCTTCGCTTCCGGCCGGATATCCGCCGAAGAAGCCTGGACGGCCGCCCATGTCGACGAGGACTGGCAGATCGAACATTGGGGAACCGACGAGGAGGCCTTCCGCCGCCGCGAGAACCGCTGGCAGGAAATGCAGGCGGTCGCCACGGTTCTTGACGCCCTGCGCTGACGACACCGGATACCACGGAATGCGAAGCGGGCTGCGTGTCTTCCGACGCGCAGCCCGCTTTCTTTTTGCTTCAATATGTCGCCGTCAGAGCGGCTCTGTTCGCGCTAACGTAACGGAAGCCAATAGCCGCAGCGTTAAGCGGCCAGCTTCAGGCCGGCGATACCGCTGACGATGAGCGCGATGCAGCCAAGGCGAACGAAGGTTGCCGGTTCGGCAAACAGGAAAATGCCGAGGATCACGGTGCCGACGGTGCCGATGCCGGTCCAGACAGCGTAAGCCGTACCGAGCGGCAGGGTCCGCACGGCGAGACCGAGCAACGCGATGCTGAGGATCATCGAACCGACGGTCAGGATCGTCGGTGTCACCCGCGTAAAACCATCCGTGTATTTGAGACCAATTGCCCAGCCGATTTCAAGAATACCGGCAAGCAGAAGAAGGAACCAGGCCATGTCAAACTCCCAAAGTTTGGAGCGAGGCCGTCCCCGCGGATGTTCGGTATCGCCTTTGCGAACCGTGCAGCCGTCTGCAACGCGGGTTCTATCTCACACTCCAGTTTCGCCGGCAAGGCGGTCAAGGGCAAATCAGCCCTGCGTCCGCGGCAAAGCTAAACCATTTCACGCTGTCGTTGAAACCATGGAAACGTGCGAGGCGCTGAGGGTCTGCAAGTCTGCCCCCTACGGTGCGTTGCGCTCCCGACGGAGTTTCGCCCACCATTCCAGCCGCTTGCGGATCTCGCGCTCGAAACCGCGCTCCGGCGGATCATAGAAGGTTCTGCGCCCCATCTTCTCGGGGAAATAGTCCTGGCCGGAAAAAGCATCCGGCTCGTCATGGTCGTAGCGGTAGCCGTCGCCGTAGCCCTCACCCTTCATCAGTTTCGTCGGGGCGTTGAGGATATGTTTCGGCGGCAGCAGCGAGCCGTTTTCCTTCGCCGCCCGCATCGCTGCCTTGTAGGCGGTATAGACGCCGTTCGATTTCGGCGCGGTAGCGAGATAGACGCAGGCTTCGGCAAGCGCCAGTTCGCCCTCGGGCGAGCCGAGATAGTCATAGGCGTCCTTGGCGGCGTTGCAGATCACCAGGGCCTGCGGGTCGGCAAGGCCGATATCCTCGACCGCCATGCGCACCAAGCGCCGCCCGAGATAAAGCGGATCCTCGCCGGCATCGAACATGCGGCAGAGATAGTAGAGTGCGGCATCCGGATCAGAGCCACGCACCGACTTGTGCAAGGCCGAGATCAGATTGTAGTGGCCGTCCTGGCCCTTGTCATAGACCGGCGCCCGGCGCTGGACGATGTTCTGGAGTGCTGCCGCATCGAAGATCTCGTCGCGCCGCGCCGCGCGCCAGACTTCTTCCGCCAGCGTCAGCGCAGCGCGACCGTCGCCGTCGGCCATACGGATGAGGCTGGCGCGCGCATCCGCATCGAGCGGCAGTTTCTTGCCCTCAGTCTCTTCGGCGCGCGACAGCAGTTCCTCGATACTGTCTTCGCCATGCGGCTTGAAGGTCAGCACCCGGGCTCGGGACAGGAGAGCGGCGTTGAGTTCGAAGGATGGGTTTTCCGTCGTCGCGCCGACAAGGATGACGGTGCCGTCTTCCATCACCGGCAGGAAGCTGTCCTGCTGTGCCCGGTTGAAGCGATGAATCTCGTCGACGAAGAGCAGCGTCTGACGGCCGGACATGCGCCTTGCCCGCGCCGCCTCGAACACCTTCTTGAGATCAGCGACGCCGGAGAAGATCGCCGAGATCTGCTCGAAGGCGAGACCCGCCTCCCCCGAAAGCAGCCGCGCCACGGTCGTCTTGCCTGTTCCGGGCGGCCCCCAGAAGATCATCGACCCGAGCGAACCCGAAGCAATCATGCGCGACAGCACGCCGTCCTCACCGGTCAGGTGATCCTGACCGGTGACTTCGGCAAGCGTTCGCGGGCGAAGCCGGTCGGCAAGCGGTCTTGCCGACGCCATTTCCGGTGGCTCGTGGGCGGTGAACAGGTCGCTCATCGGAAGAACTGACGGATGAGCTGGCCGTCGCGCTCGATCTCGACACGCCAGAAGGAGGCATCGTCGGCCATTACCTGTTCCAGCGTCTTCGACGTGTCGATCGCCGTGCCGTTGACCGACCGCACGATGTCCTTCGGCTCGAGGCCGATGCGGGCGGCGGGCGAACCGCGGTTGACCTGCATGACGACGACGCCCTGCAGCGAGGTCGACATGCGCAGCTCGTCGGCAAGGCGCGGCGACAGGTTGGCAACGACTGCACCGGCGAAGGGGTTACGACCTTCGATCAGCCGTTCATCCCGTGGCGACGTTTCTGGAGCCCGGTCGAGCTTGATCGTCACTTCCCGCGGCTTGCCGTTTTCCGATACGGTGACGCGCGCCTCATGACCGATGCCGACCGTCGTCAGGCGATAACCGAGTGCGTCGGGATGTTCGACCTCAATGCCGTTGACGGCGGTGATCACCTGGCCGGGCTTGATACCGGCCTGTTCGGCTGGGCCACCGGCCACGACGGCGGTCACCAGCGCACCACGGGCGCGGCTGAGGCCCAGGGCTTCGGCCACTTCCGAAGTGACCGGCTCGAAGCTGGCGCCGATGAAGGGACGCACGAAGGCGCCGTTGCCACCTTCGGCCGACGCAACGAAGACCTTCACCAGATTGGCCGGGATGGCAAAGCCAACGCCGTTAGAACCGCCGCCCTTGGAGAAGATCGCGGTGTTGATGCCAATGAGCTGGCCGTTCATGTCGATAAGGCCACCGCCGGAATTGCCCGGGTTGATCGCCGCATCCGTCTGGATGAAGAAGCCGAAATCGCCCGAGGAGACCTGATTGCGCGCGAGCGCCGAGACGATGCCGCTCGTCACCGTCTGGCCGACGCCGAAGGGGTTGCCGATCGCAAGCACGAGGTCGCCGACCTCGACCGCATCGGAATCACCAAGCGGCACGATGTCGAAGGGACCGTCCGACTGGATCTTCAAAACAGCGAGGTCGAGCCGGTCGTCCTTGAGTACGATCTTGCAGGGAAACTCGCGGCCATCGGCCAGCGCCACCTTGATATCGTCGGCGCCCTCGATGACGTGATTATTGGTCACGACGATGCCGTTCTTGCCGACGATCACCCCGGAACCGAGCGAAGACTGCTTCTCCGAGCGGTTCGGCATGCGTTGGCCGAAGAACTCCTCGAAGAAGGGGTCACCGGAGAAAATCGAACGGCGCTCGACCACCCGTTCGGCATAGACGTTGACGACGGCATTTGCCGTCTGCTTGACGAGAGGCGCAAAGGAAAGCTGCATTTCGGTCCGCGATTGCGGAACGCTCTTGGCCTCTTGGGCCAATGCCGGACAGGCGAGAGAAACAGCGATGACGAGCAAAACAAGCGCTCTTCGACCTACGATCATGTAAAGCATTCTCCTATTCGTCGCGGCTACGTTCAGATAGGATTTCGCGGGAAAAAAGGCAAATGTTGGCGCAGGATATGCAAAGTTGCCAGCTTCACGCGCTACGCACGAAAACGTGGTTCGCAACCCCTTTCACGGTGATCGAAAGTCTGGTGAGTTCATAGAAGACAAGGCTCATAAATCACTTCGGAAAAGACCATGCCATCTTACCGCCCGCCGCGAATCGTTTCCTCCGAGATCACCCCGGAGGCCCTCTTTTTCAACCGCCGCACCTTCCTCGGGGCTGCTGCCGGCGGCGGCATGCTGCTTGCAGGCAGCGGCACGGGGCTGGCGGCCGCACTCGGCGCGCCCAAGAGCAAATACACTGTCGACGAAGACCTGACGCCGGAGGCCGACGTCACCAGCTACAACAATTTCTATGAGTTCGGGACCGGCAAGGGCGACCCAGCTGCCAATTCGAACAGCTTCAAGGCAACGCCCTGGACGGTGAAAGTCGATGGCCTCGTCGGCAAGCCGAAGGAATTCGGGTTCGAGGAACTGCTAGCGCTCCCGATCGAGGAACGCGTCTACCGCATGCGCTGTGTCGAGGCCTGGTCGATGGTGATCCCCTGGACCGGGTTTCAGCTCTCGGCCCTGCTCGACAAGGTAGAGCCGCTTGGCAGTGCGAAATATGTCTCTTTCGAAACCGTGGTGCGCCCGTCGGAAATGCCGGGACAATCCGGTTTCTTCCAGCCGCTTGCCTGGCCCTATCGCGAAGGGCTGAGGCTCGACGAGGCCCGTCACCCGCTGACGCTGCTGTCCGTCGGCGTCTACGGCAAGACGCTTCCCAATCAGAACGGCGCGCCGATCCGGCTGGTCACCCCCTGGAAATACGGTTTCAAGGGGATCAAGTCGATTGTGCGCATTTCGCTCACGGAAACCCAGCCACCGTCCACCTGGAACCTCTCGGCGCCGAACGAGTACGGCTTCTTTGCCAACGTCAATCCGGCGGTCGATCATCCACGCTGGAGCCAGGCAACGGAAAACCGCATCGGCGGTGGCGGCTTCTTCGGCTCCAACCGGCGCGACACCCTGTCCTTCAATGGCTATGCCGACGAGGTGGCCGGACTTTATGCCGGCATGGATCTCAGAGCGAACTATTGATCATGGCCCGCCTGCCCTCGCTCCCAAAACGCTACCATTCGGCCTCGGTCTGGGGGCTCTACGGCTTTGGTCTGCTGCCCGCCGCCTATGCATTCTATCTCGGCGCTACGGGCCAACTGCCCGGAAACCCGGTCAAGGAATTCGAACACCTGCTCGGCCTGTGGGCGCTGCGTTTCCTCGTCGCGACATTGGCGATCTCGCCGATTCGCGACCTATTCGGCATCAACTGGCTGCGCTATCGGCGGGCCTTGGGTTTGCTGGCGTTCTACTATGTGCTGATGCATTTCCTCGCCTACATGCTGCTCGATCAGCGGCTAAACTTTCCGAGCATACTGGCCGACATCGCCCGCCGCCCCTTCATCACCATCGGCATGGCCGCACTCGTTATGCTGATCCCGCTGGCGCTCACCTCCAACAACTGGTCGATCCGCAGGCTCGGTACGCGGTGGAACACGCTTCACCGCCTGGCCTATGTGATCGCCGCCGCCGGCGCCGTGCATTTTTCGATGTCGGTGAAGGTCATCGGCGCCGAACAGCTGCTTTATCTCGGGCTCGTCGCCGTACTGCTTGTCTGGCGGCTGGTGCGCAAGCCGTATCTGCGGCGCAAGCGACAGGCGGCCAATGTGCCGGTCAGAACCGCCGCCGGAAGCGCCTGAGGCCATCTTCGCCTCGCCAGGACATCGACCCTCGATCGCATTTCGACGAAACGGTGACAGAACGAGCACACCGTCAAACGCACGCTAAGCAACAGCCCCAAAAGAAAAAGCGGCCGGGTGACGAACACCCGGCCGCTTCAATTTTCTGCCTTCGATCGGCTTAGGCTGCTTCAGCAGCTTCGGCTTCTGCAGCAACGCGGGCGAGATCCTTCGCGCCCTTTGCCGAGACGTCGCGGTCAACGAATTCGATGACGGCGAGCGCGGCGTTGTCGCCGTGACGGAAGCCAGCCTTCATGATGCGCAGGTAGCCGCCGTTGCGGGTGGCGTAGCGCGATGCGATCGTGTCGAACAGCTTGGCAACGACAGCGGCGTCGCGGATCTGCGAGATCGCCTGGCGGCGAGCGTGCAGGTCACCGCGCTTGCCGAGCGTGACGAGCTTCTCGACGATCGGGCGGATTTCCTTGGCCTTCGGCAGGGTCGTAACGATCTGCTCGTGTTCGATCAGCGAAGCTGCCATGTTGGCAAACATCGCCTTGCGGTGGCTGGCGGTTCTATTCAGCTTGCGGCCGGCTTTACCGTGGCGCATGGCTATTCTCCTTCACTTGCAGGCATTCGCCCGCAGTCTAATGGTTAGTATTGGTCTTCGTAACGCTTGGCGAGATCTTCGATGTTCTCGGGCGGCCAGGACGGCACTTCCATGCCGAGGTGCAGGCCCATGGAAGCGAGAACTTCCTTGATTTCGTTCAGCGACTTGCGACCAAAATTCGGCGTGCGGAGCATTTCTGCTTCGGTCTTCTGAATGAGGTCGCCGATGTAGACGATGTTGTCGTTCTTCAGGCAGTTGGCCGAACGGACCGAAAGTTCCAGTTCGTCGACCTTCTTGAGAAGCGCCGGGTTGAAGGCGAGTTCGGTAACTGCCTCTTCCTCTGCTTCCTTCTGCGGCTCGTCGAAGTTGACGAACACCGACAGCTGGTCCTGAAGGATGCGGGCCGCAAATGCGATCGCATCTTCACCGGTGACGGAACCGTCCGTCTCGATGGACATCG
Source organism: Ensifer sp. ENS03 (assembly GCF_014852035.1). Classification (NCBI taxonomy): domain Bacteria; kingdom Pseudomonadati; phylum Pseudomonadota; class Alphaproteobacteria; order Hyphomicrobiales; family Rhizobiaceae; genus Ensifer; species Ensifer sp. ENS03. The sequence continues at coordinate 347,371 of NZ_JACVAV010000007.1, forward strand.
TCAGCTTGTCATAGTCAAGAACCTGGCCTTCGCGGGTGTTTTCCACCTTGTAGGACACTTTCTTGACCGGCGAGTACAGGCTGTCGACCGGGATCAGGCCGATCGGAGCATCTTCCGAACGGTTGCGATCAGCCGGCACGTAACCCTTGCCGTTGTTGACGGTGAACTCCATGCGGATCTCAGCGCCCTCGTCGAGGGTGCAGATCACATGGTTCGGGTTGAGGATTTCGATATCGCCAACCGTCTGGATGTCACCGGCGGTTACAACGCCCGGACCCTGCTTACGCACGACCATGCGCTTTGCGTCGTCGCCATCCATCTTGATGGCGATTTCCTTGATGTTGAGCACGATGTCCGTCACATCTTCCCGGACGCCCGGGATAGAGGAGAACTCGTGCAGGACGCCGTCGATCTGCACTGCGGTGACAGCAGCACCGCGCAGCGACGACAGCAGCACGCGGCGAAGCGCGTTGCCGAGCGTCAGACCGAAGCCGCGTTCAAGCGGTTCCGCAACCAACGTTGCCTTGGTGCGGCCGGAGGAGACGAACTCCACCTTGTTCGGCTTGATCAGTTCCTGCCAATTCTTCTGGATCATGTTTTCTGCCTTCCGTTCGTTGCCACCATCCAATCGTGGCAACCGAGCCCCGAAGACCGGGAGCGCGCATCTGCGCCCTCACCGGCATGTTGAATGCATATGATCAGACGCGGCGCTTCTTGCGCGGGCGGCAGCCGTTGTGCGGGATCGGGGTCACATCGCGGATCGAGGTGATCATGAAGCCCGCAGCCTGCAGCGCGCGAAGAGCGGATTCACGGCCGGAACCCGGACCGCAAACTTCGACTTCCAGCGACTTCATGCCGTGTTCCTGAGCCTTCTTGGCGCAGTCTTCAGCGGCGATCTGCGCGGCAAACGGGGTCGACTTACGCGAACCCTTGAAACCCTTGGCACCGGCAGACGACCAGGCAATCGCGTTGCCCTGTGCGTCGGTGATGGTGATCATGGTGTTGTTGAACGACGAATTGACGTGCGCGACGCCAGACGTGATGTTCTTGCGTTCGCGACGGCGAACGCGGGTGGCTTCCTTGGCCATAGGATCCCTTTCTTAGATCTCTGCACCGCCGTAATTCCAGCGGCTCCACCGGGAAAAGGATTTGACGTCCCCTGCCCTGCATCTTCATTTCCCGCAGGACGAGATATCGTCCGGCGAACATATCGCCCGGCCGGATCGGCCGAACAAAGGTCAGGCAAACGCCCTTCCAAACTGCAAAAGGAGGCCGGCGTTTGACACCAGCCTCCCAATCTCCCTTTTCGGGAAATTACTTCTTCTTACCGGCAATCGCCTTCGCCGGACCCTTGCGGGTGCGAGCGTTGGTGTGGGTGCGCTGACCGCGAACCGGCAGGCCACGACGGTGACGCAGGCCGCGGTAGCAGCCGAGGTCCATCAGGCGCTTGATGTTCATCGAGGTCTCGCGACGCAGGTCACCTTCGACCTGGTAGTCGCGGTCAATCGTTTCGCGGATCTGCAGGACTTCAGCGTCCGTCAGCTGATGCACGCGACGATCAGCCGGAATACCGACCTTCTCGATGATTTCCTGTGCGAATTTCGGGCCGATCCCGTGAATGTAGGTCAGCGCAATAACTACGCGCTTTGCCGTCGGGATGTTGACGCCAGCGATACGTGCCACGTCTATTCTCCTTGCGTTCCAGTTGCCATCCGGCAATAGGTGCTTCGTTACGCGACCTCGAAGAGCCGCACGTTGATTGAGGTTCGAGACACGTCAAAAACGACCGTACCCGGACTTCATTTTCTTTGAAGACCGCGCCGACCGCTCTCATGTCGCGAGTTGGCGCTGTCTTTGGCGGAATCGGCCGGAAAAGTCAACTCCCCGGCAGTTCCTTTTCGGCAAAGACCAGTGTCTAAGCCAGAATCTTCTCGATCTCGGCGGTGACGGTGTTCACTTCCGCCATGCCATCAACCGTTCTGAGCTGCCCCGTTCCGGCGTAGTGCTCCGAGAGCGGCGCCGTCTTTTCACGGTACTCGGTCAGCCGGCGCTTGAAGGCTTCCGGATTGTCGTCCGAACGGACGGTTCCGCCGGCTGCGATGGTTTCCGCTACGCGATTCTCCATCCGCTTTACAAGGGCTGCCTCGTCGACCTTGAGCTCGATTACGGCATCGAGCTTCAGACCCTTGCCCTCGAGCATCTTGCCGAGCGCAATCGCCTGCGGAACCGTGCGCGGGTAACCGTCAAGGATGAACCCCTTCGCGCAGTCCGGCTGGTCGATGCGATCCGACACGATTTCGTTGACGATCTCATCGGATACCAGCTGACCGGCATCCATGACCGCCTTCGCACGCTTGCCGACCTCGGTCGCCTGGGCGACGGCCGCCCGCAGCATATCTCCTGTGGAAAGCTGCGGAATGCCGTATCTCTCCGTCAGAAGCTTGGCCTGTGTCCCCTTGCCAGCGCCCGGCGGTCCCAAAAAAATCAGTCTCATCGTCCCCTCTTTCCTCCGCGCAGCTTCGACTTCTTGATCAGCCCCTCATATTGCTGTGCGATGAGGTGGCCCTGGATCTGTGCTACCGTATCAAGGGTGACGCTGACAACAATCAAAAGCGACGTACCACCAAGGTAGAACGGCACGCCGGTCTGAGCGATCAGAACTTCCGGCAGAATGCAGACGAAGATCAGATAGGCCGCACCGATCACGGTGATGCGCGTCAGGACATAATCGATATATTCCGCGGTACGCTCGCCCGGACGAATGCCCGGAATGAAGCCGCCGTGCTTCTTCAGATTGTCAGCCGTATCCTTCGGATTGAACACGATCGCGGTGTAGAAGAAGGCGAAGAACGCGATCATCGCACCGTAAAGCACCATGTAGAGCGGCTTGCCGTGCGCAAGTGCGCCAACCACGGTGGTCGCCCAACCCGGCAGCGTCGCCGTATTGGCAAAGCCTGCGAGCGTTGCCGGCAGAAGCAGCAGCGACGAGGCGAAGATCGCCGGGATGACGCCCGCGGTGTTGAGCTTCAGCGGCAGGTGCGAGGTGTCGCCCTGGAACATGCGGTTGCCGACCTGGCGCTTCGGATACTGGATCAGAAGCCGCCGCTGCGCACGTTCGACGAACACGATGAGCGCGATGACGCCGACGACCATGACGATGATCGCGAGGATCAGCGGGGTGGACAGAGCGCCGGTGCGGCCGAGTTCGAGCGTGCCGGCGAGAGCCGTCGGCAGATGTGCGACGATACCGGCGAAAATGATCAGCGAGATGCCGTTGCCGATGCCGCGCGAGGTGATCTGTTCACCGAGCCACATCAGGAACATGGTGCCGCCAAGCAGAGAAATGACGGTCGAAACACGGAAGAACCAACCCGGATCGTTGACGAGGCCGTTGCCGCTCTCGAGACCGACGGCGATGGCGTAAGCCTGCGCCGTGCCGAGAAGCACCGTGCCGTAACGGGTGTACTGGTTGATGATCTTGCGGCCCTGCTCGCCTTCCTTTTTCAGCTGTTCCAGTGCCGGAACGACAGAGGTCATCAGCTGAACGATAATCGAAGCAGAGATATAGGGCATGATGCCGAGCGCGAAGATCGCCATGCGCTCAACTGCACCGCCCGAAAACATGTTGAAGAGGCCGAGGATACCGCCGCTCTGGCCGCGGAATGCCTGGGCAAACGCTTCCGGGTTAAGACCGGGCAGCGGGATATAGGTGCCAAGACGGTAAACCAGAAGCGCACCAAGCGTGAACCAGAGCCGTTTCTTCAGATCTTCCGCCTTGGCGAAAGTCGAGAAATTCAGGTTCGAGGCGAGCTGTTCCGCTGCAGAAGCCATGCAATTCTCCGCGTACCAAATCTCGGAATCAGCGGGAACACCCGGTCCGTTCCGGAAGGACTAACTTTTCGTCTTGAAAACCGGACGCGAGGCGATTGTGTCTGCAATCGGATGCCTCACCGTGGTTTCCGCTATGTCCGCCGCGGCGAGCGATTCGCGCTTGCGGACGTGAGGCTCACATATGGGAGCAAAACCGCCCGGAGTGAAGCACCCCGGGCGGTTCATCAATAATATTATTCAGCAGCCGCAGCGAGCAGCTTGATCGAGCCGCCAGCCTTTTCGATCTTCTCGATCGCCGACTTGGACGCACCGGCAACTTCGAGCGAAACCTTCGCCTTCAGTTCGCCGTCGGCCAGAACGCGGACGCCGTCCTTTTCGCGACGGATGACGCCGGCAGCCTTGAGGGCAGCTGCGTCAACGGTCTTGGAAGCATCGAGCTTCTTGGCGTCGATTGCCGTCTGGATACGGCCGAGCGACACGACAACAAACTCCGAAGCGAAGATGTTGTTGAAGCCGCGCTTCGGCAGACGACGGTAGATCGGCATCTGGCCGCCTTCGAAGCCGTTGATGGCGACGCCCGAACGAGCCTTCTGACCCTTCACACCGCGACCGGCGGTCTTGCCGGAGCCCGAGCCGATACCACGGCCAAGACGCTTACGGCTGTGGGTCGAGCCTTCGTTGTCCTTGATTTCATTCAGTTTCATGAGCTTATCCCCCTCACTTCTCGTCGACGACGCGAACGAGGTGCTGGACAGTCCGGATCATGCCGCGGACAGACGGAGTGTCTTCCAGCGTGCGAACCCGGTGCATCTTGTTGAGGCCCAGACCGATCAGCGTCTGACGCTGTACGGCCGGACGGCGAATGGGGCTACCGATCTGCTCGACGGTAACGGTCTTCGCTGCGACTTCTTTCTTAGCCATCTGTCAGCTCCCTTATTCTTCGGAAGCAGCGCCGGAGGAAACACGACGAGCCTGGAGCGTGGCGTACTTCATGCCGCGCTGAGCTGCGATGTCCTTCGGGTGCATCTGGTTCTTGAGGGCGTCGAACGTTGCGCGAACCATGTTGTAGGGGTTCGACGAACCGGTCGACTTGGCAACGACGTCATGAACGCCGAGCGTTTCGAAGACCGCGCGCATCGGGCCACCAGCGATGATACCGGTACCGGCCTTGGCCGAACGCAGCAGCACCTTGCCGGCGCCATGACGGCCGTGAACGTCGTGATGCAGGGTACGACCACCACGCAGCGGGACGAAAATCAGGTCGCGCTTTGCGGCTTCGGTTGCCTTGCGGATGGCTTCCGGCACTTCGCGTGCCTTGCCATGACCGAAGCCAACGCGGCCCTTCTGGTCGCCAACGACGACGAGAGCGGCGAAACCGAAACGACGACCGCCCTTCACCACCTTGGCGACGCGGTTAATTGCTACGAGCTTATCGACAAATTCGCTGTCGCGCTCTTCGCGGTTCTGGCGATCTTCGCGAGAACCCTTTCTTTCCTGTGCCATTGTCCTTTTCCTTTTTCTTTTCCGGGTGCAATCGGCAGATTGACAAAAGTCGCCCCCGTCCGATGGATCGGATGCGACCGGAAACCTATGAGAGTGCCAGGCAGGCGCAACGCCCGCCTGGCGACCGATCAGAAGTTCAGACCACCTTCACGGGCAGCATCGGCCAAAGCCTTGATGCGGCCGTGATAGATGAAGGCGCCACGATCAAAGACAACGTCCTTGACGCCAGCCTTAGCGGCACGCTCAGCGATGAGCTTGCCGACGGCAGCAGCAGCTGCCGTGTCAGCGCCCGTCTTCAACGACGAACGCAGATCGGTATCGAGCGTGGAGGCAGACGCAAGCGTCTTGCCGGCCACGTCGTCGATAACCTGTACGTAGATGTTCTTCGACGAGCGATGAACCGACAGGCGCGGACGGCCATTGGCGACCGCCTTGATTTGACGGCGCACGCGGTTGGCGCGACGCACAAGAGTATCTTTCCTGCTAGCCATTTCGCGTGATCCTTACTTCTTCTTGCCTTCTTTGCGGACAATCCGCTCTTCGGCATACTTGACGCCCTTGCCCTTGTAGGGCTCGGGGCCGCGGTATTCGCGGATTTCCGCGGCAACCTGGCCGACCTGCTGCTTGTTGATGCCGGACACGATGATTTCGGTCGGCTTCGGAACAGCAATCGTGATGCCTTCCGGGGTCTGGTAGACGACGTCGTGGCTGAAGCCGAGCGCCAGCTGCAGGTTCTTGCCCTGCAGCGACGCACGATAACCAACGCCGTTGATTTCGAGCTTGCGCTCGTAACCGTCCTTGACGCCCTTGAAGATGTTCTCGATCATCGTGCGGGACATGCCCCACTTCGAACGAGCATCCTTGCTCTGGCTGAGCGGCTGTACAACAACCGCATTTTCTTCGAGCTTTACCGATACTTCGTCGTTTGCAACAAAGAACAGTTCGCCCTTCGGGCCCTTCGCCGTTACCTTCTGGCCATCAACGCTTGCCGTGACGCCTGCCGGAACCTGAACGGGCTTCTTACCGATACGAGACATTTTTATACCTGTCTGTTCGCTATGGAGAACTTGCTACCGTCTTCGATTAGAAGACGGAGCAAAGGATCTCGCCACCAACATTCTGTTCGCGTGCCTGATGATCGGCCATCACGCCCTTCGGGGTCGAAAGGATGGTGATGCCGAGGCCGTTCGCGACCTGCGGAATGGACTTAACCGAGACATAAACTCGGCGGCCCGGCTTGGAGACGCGTCCGATCTCACGGATCACGGAAGCGCCTTCGTAGTACTTCAGTTCGATGTTCAGCTCGGCCTTGCCGTTGCCGAATACGACTTCGGAGTAACCACGGATGTAGCCTTCAGCCTGAAGAACATCCAGAACACGTGCACGGAGCTTCGAAGCCGGCGTGGAAACGCTCGACTTGCGGCGAGCCGCGCCGTTACGGATACGGGTGAGCATATCGCCCAGCGGATCAGTCATTGCCATGTGCCCGTCTCCTTACCAGCTCGACTTGACAATACCCGGCACCTTGCCGAGGTTGCCCAGTTCGCGAAGCGCAATACGCGACATACGAAGTTTACGATAGAAGGCGCGCGGACGGCCGGTAACTTCGCAACGGTTGCGGATGCGGGTCTTGGATCCATCGCGCGGCAGGCCTGCCAGCTTGATGGTTGCCTTGAACCGCTCTTCAATCGGCAGAGACTGGTTCATGATGGTCGCCTTCAGAGCGGCACGCTTTGCAGCCTGCGAGGCAACCAGTTTGCGGCGGCGCTTGTTCTTTTCAACTGCGCTCGTTTTCGCCATTACAGTTATCCTTCTTTACGCTTGTCGTTACGGATTACTGACGGAACGGGAAGTTGAACTCTGTGAGCAGAGCGCGAGCTTCGTCGTCGTTAGTAGCCGTCGTGCAAACGATGATGTCCATGCCCCACATCTGATCAACCTTGTCGTAGTTGATCTCAGGGAACACAATGTGTTCCTTGACGCCCATGGCGAAGTTGCCACGTCCGTCAAAGGACTTCGGATTGAGGCCACGGAAGTCGCGAACGCGCGGAAGCGCAATGTTCACGAGGCGATCCAGGAACTCAAACATCCGAACGCCGCGCAGGGTAACCTTGGCACCGATCGGCATACCTTCGCGAAGCTTGAAGCCTGCGATGGAGTTGCGAGCGCGGGTGATTACCGGCTTCTGACCAGCAATCGCTGCGAGGTCGGCTGCAGCAACGGTCGGCTTCTTGGAGTCGCCCGTCGATTCGCCAACGCCCATGTTGATGACGATCTTGTCGAGGCGCGGGATCTGCATTTCGTTGGCGTAGGAGAACTTCTCCTGCATAGCCGCACGAATACGCTCGACATATTCCTTCTTGAGCCGCGGCTCGTAAGCGGACTTAGCCATCGATCACTACTCCCGAACGCTTGGCCACGCGGACCTTCTTGTCGCCATCGATCTTGAAACCGACGCGGGTCGGCTTGCCGTCCTTCGGATCGGCAATCGCGATGTTCGAAAGATGGATCGAGGCTTCCTTGTTGATGATGCCGGCTTCCTGGCTCTGGGTCTGGCGCTGGTGACGCTTCACCATGTTTACGCCACGCACGACAGCCCGGTCTTCCTTCGGCATTACCTGTACGACTTCGCCGGTACGACCCTTGTCCTTACCGGTGAGAACGACGACTTTGTCGCCTTTGCGAATCTTTTGCATCTCTCAACGCTCCCTTAGAGTACTTCTGGAGCCAGCGAGATGATCTTCATGTGGTTCTTGGCGCGAAGTTCGCGCGGAACCGGTCCGAAGATACGAGTGCCGATCGGCTCTTTCTTGTTATCGATAAGAACGGCTGCGTTGGTGTCAAAGCGGATGACAGAGCCATCCGGACGGCGGATGTCCTTCGCAGTGCGAACGACAACAGCCTTCATGACATCACCCTTCTTTACGCGGCCGCGCGGAATGGCTTCCTTGATCGAAACGACAATGATGTCGCCGACCGACGCATACTTGCGCTTGGAGCCGCCCAGCACCTTGATGCACATGACACGACGTGCGCCGGAATTATCCGCCACGTCGAGGTTTGTTTGCATCTGAATCATGTCAGGTCGCCTTCTTGTTGTTACCAGGCCGGTTGGGTCGAAACCCCCTCGCCCGGCTTATAGTGCTCATCTCAAAGCAAAAGAACGCCCGGAATCGAGCGTTCCCCTGCTTCAATTGCGTGCTTCATACAGGTATTTTCCCAAGACGCAAGGGTCTTGGCGTCAAAACCTGCTGAAATCAAGCGTGGGCGGCGACTACCGTCCAGCGCTTATCCTTCGAGATCGGCGCACATTCCTCGATGGAAACGACGTCACCAACCTTGTACTGGTTGTTTTCGTCATGCGCCTTGTACTTCTTGGAGCGACGGACGGTCTTCTGGAGGATCGGATGCGCAAAGCGGCGCTCGACCCGTACGACGACGGTCTTGTCGTTCTTGTCGCTGACAACAGTGCCCTGCAGAATGCGTTTCGGCATATTTTCTGGTCCTTAGGCCTTGGCTTCTGCCGCCTTCTGGCGGGCAATGGTTTTGACGCGTGCGATGTCCTTGCGGACTTCGTTGATACGCGAAGACTTCTCGAGCTGGCCGGTTGCCTTCTGGAAGCGCAGGTTGAACTGCTCCTTCTTCAGCTTGGCGAGCTCTTCGTTGAGTTGATCGGCGCTCAGGGCGCGAACATCTACGGCTTTCATGAGTTCACTCCTTACTCTGCGATACGCTGCACGAAGCGCGTCTTGACAGAGAGCTTGGCAGCGCCAAGACGAAGTGCCTCACGGGCAAGTTCTTCGCTGACACCATCGATCTCAAACATCATTCGGCCGGGCTTGACCTTGCATGCCCAGTATTCGACCGAACCCTTACCCTTACCCATGCGGACTTCCGTCGGCTTGGCGGTGACCGGAACGTCAGGGAACACACGGATCCAGACGCGGCCGGCGCGCTTCATGTGACGCGTGATCGCGCGGCGGGCCGCTTCGATCTCGCGTGCATTCACGCGGTTGGGTTCCTGAGCCTTAAGGCCGAATTCGCCGAAAGCGAGATCAGATCCGCCCTTGGCTACGCCCTTGATGCGGCCCTTGAACTGCTTGCGATACTTCGTACGCTTTGGCTGCAACATTTTTTTACTTCTCCGATATTGGCTGCCAAACGCGAATGTTACGCGTTTTCACGACGGCGGTCACGATCGCCACGGTCGCGATCACGGCCTGCCGGGCCCTGGTTGTCACTTTCGATCGCGCGACGCTCCGAAGCCATCGGATCGTGCTCAAGGATTTCGCCCTTGAAGATCCAGACCTTGATGCCGCAGATACCGAAAGCGGTTTCCGCTTCAGCCGTGCCGTAGTCGATGTCCGCACGCAGCGTGTGCAGCGGAACGCGACCTTCGCGGTACCATTCGGTACGAGCGATTTCGGCGCCACCGAGGCGGCCGGCGCAGGTGATCTTGATGCCTTCGGCGCCAAGACGCATGGCCGACTGAACAGCGCGCTTCATCGCACGGCGGAAAGCCACGCGGCGCTCGAGCTGCTGGGCAATCGACTGAGCGACGAGGGTCGCGTCGACCTCCGGCTTGCGCACTTCAACGATGTTGAGGTGCGTTTCGGAGCTGGTCATCTCGGAAAGCTTCTTGCGGAGCTTCTCGATGTCAGCGCCCTTCTTGCCGATGATCAGGCCCGGACGAGCGGAGTGGATCGTGACGCGGCACTTCTTGTGCGGACGCTCGATTACCACCTTGGCGATGCCGGCAGCCTTCAGTTCTTCCATCAGGTAAGCGCGGATCTTCAGGTCTTCGTGAAGAAGCTGGCCGTACTCGGCGTTGTCCGCGAACCAGCGGCTGTCCCAGGTCCGGTTGATACCGAGACGGAAGCCGATCGGATTAATCTTCTGACCCATTATGCGGCCTCCCCTTTGGCTTCCACTTCACGGACGACGATCGTCAAGTGCGAGAACGGCTTTTCGACACGCGATGCACGGCCGCGACCACGAGCGTGGAAGCGCTTCATGACAATCGACTTGCCAACGTAAGCTTCTGCAACGACGAGCGAATCGACGTCGAGATCGTGGTTGTTCTCCGCGTTTGCGATGGCAGATTCAAGGGTCTTCTTGACCGTCTCTGCAATGCGCTTGCGGGAGAATTCCAGGTCGGCCAGAGCGCGATCGACCTTCTTGCCGCGGATCATCGCGGCAACCAGGTTGAGCTTCTGGGGGCTGACGCGGATCGTGCGCGCAACTGCCTGCGCCTCATTATCCTTCAGCCGGCGTTCGGCTTTTGCCTTGCCCATTGTTACTTCCTCTTTGCCTTCTTGTCCGCACCGTGACCGTAGTAGGTCCGGGTCGGAGAGAATTCACCAAACTTGTGGCCGACCATGTCTTCGTTGACGCTGACCGGAACGTGCTTGCTGCCGTTGTAGACGCCGAAGGTGAGACCGACAAACTGCGGAAGGATCGTGGAGCGACGGCTCCAGATCTTGATCACTTCGTTGCGACCGCCTTCGCGGACCTTCTCAGCCTTCTTGAGAAGATAACCGTCAACGAACGGACCTTTCCATACTGAACGAGTCATTCGAGACTTCCTCTCTTACTTCTTCTTCTGGTGGCGCGAGCGCATGATGAACTTGTCGGTCGACTTGTTCGAGCGCGTACGCTTACCCTTCGTGGGCTTGCCCCACGGGGTAACCGGGTGACGACCACCCGAGGTACGGCCTTCACCACCGCCGTGCGGGTGGTCAACCGGGTTCATGACGACACCGCGAACGTGCGGTTTCTTGCCACGCCAACGCGAACGACCAGCCTTACCGTCATTGATGTTGCCGTGGTCGGGGTTCGACACGGCGCCGATCGAGGCGAGGCAGGAACCATGCACCAGGCGCTGTTCACCAGAGTTCAGGCGAAGGATCGCCATGCCCTGGTCGCGGCCAACGAGCTGTGCGTAGGTACCGGCGGAGCGGGCCATCTGGCCGCCCTTGCCCGGCTTCATTTCCACGTTGTGGATGATGGAGCCGACCGGGATGTACTGCAGCGGCATCGTGTTGCCGGGCTTCACGTCAACGGCCTTTTCCGAAGCGATGACCTTGTCGCCAGCAGCAAGGCGCTGCGGAGCGAGGATGTAGGCCTTTTCGCCGTCGGCGTAGTTGACGAGCGCGATGAACGCGGTGCGGTTCGGGTCGTATTCCAGACGCTCGACCGTGCCTTCAACGTCGAACTTGCGACGCTTGAAGTCCACCAGACGATAGGTGCGCTTGTGACCGCCGCCCTGGAAGCGAACGGTGATGCGACCGAGGTTGTTGCGACCGCCCTTGGAGGACAGGCCCTCGGTCAGCGCCTTTACCGGCTTGCCCTTGTAGAGGCCGGACCGGTCAACGATGACCAGCTGGCGCTGGCTCGGGGTCGTCGGATTGAAACTTTTCAATGCCATTTTCTTGTTCCCTTTTGGGTTTTTACCCTAATGGGCCTATCCGTTAGAGACCGGTGGAGACGTCGATGGACTGACCGTCGGCGAGCGTAATGACCGCCTTCTTCACGTCCTTCTGCTTTCCGGCAAAGCCGCGGAAACGCTTCGTCTTGCCCTTGCGGACCAGCGTGTTCACGGCCGTAACCTTGACGCCGAACAGAGCTTCGACTGCAGCCTTGATTTCAGGCTTCGAAGCGTCCTTGGCGACGTTGAAGACGACCTGGTTCTGTTCGGAAACCAGCGTCGACTTTTCAGTGATCGAGGGGGACACGATCACGTCGTAGTGGCGAAGATCCGTCATTTGAACCGCTCCTCCAGAGCTTCCACGGCAGCCTTGGAAAGCACGAGCTTGCCACGGCGCAGAATGTCGTAAACGTTGATGCCCTGAACCGGCAGAACGTCCACGTTCGGGATGTTCTGGGCTGCGAGCTTGAAGTTGTTCTCGATCTCGGCGCCGCCGATGATGAGAGCGTTGGTGAGGCCGAGCGACGCGAATACGCCGGCGAGAGCCTTCGTCTTGGCTTCCTTGGCAACGAGATCGTCGATGACGATGATCTCTTCAGCCTTCAGCTTGGCCGAGAGTGCATGGCGCAGGCCGAGGGCGCGAACCTTCTTCGGCAGGTCATGGGCGTGGCTGCGGACAACCGGGCCATGAGCCTTGCCACCGCCGCGGAACTGCGGAGCACGAGCGGAGTGGTGGCGGGCGCGGCCCGTACCCTTCTGCTTGTACATCTTGGCGCCGGTGCGGGACACTTCAGCGCGGCCCTTGGCCTTGTGCGTGCCCTGCTGCTTCTTGGCGAGCTGCCAGCGAACGACGCGGGCAATGATGTCTTCACGGGGTTCGAGGCCGAAAATGGCGTCAGAAAGAGAAACCTTTCCTGCGTCCTTGCCCTCGAGGGTTTTGACGTTGAGATCCATTATTCGGCTCCCTTACTTCGATGCTTCGGCGCGCACAGCGGCCGGACGCGGAGCGCCTTCCGGGGTGCCCGACTTGATGGCGTCACGAACGACGATCCAGGCACCCTTGGAGCCGGGGACAGCGCCCTTGACCAGGATCAGACCGCGGTCTTCATCGGTCGATACGACTTCGAGGTTCTGAGTGGTGACGCGCGTCTGGCCCATGTGACCAGCCATGCGCTTGCCCTTCCAAACGCGGCCCGGGTCCTGGTTGGAACCGGTAGAACCATGCGAACGGTGCGATACGGAAACGCCGTGCGTTGCACGCAGACCGCCGAAGTTGTGGCGCTTGATGGCGCCGGCAAAGCCCTTACCGATCGTGGTACCGGTGACGTCGACGAGCTGACCGGCGACGAAATGGTTCGCCGTCAGTTCTGCACCGATGTCGATCAGGTTGTCCGCGGAAACGCGGAACTCGACGAGCTTCGCCTTCGGCTCGACGTTGGCAGCAGCAAAGTGGCCGCGCATCGCCTTCGGCGTGTTCTTGACCTTGGAGCGGCCAGCACCGAGCTGGACAGCAACGTAGCCGTTCTTTTCTTCCGTACGCTGGGCTACCACCTGGCAGCTTTCCAGCTTCAAAACTGTAACCGGGATATGCTCACCGGCGTCGTTATAGACGCGGGTCATTCCCACTTTCTGTGCAATCACACCTGAACGCATTGGTTCATTCCTCTTGAGAGTTAGTGACGGAGCAAGCCCCTTCACATCTCTGGTTTAAGGTTTCCTTGAGATCATCCGATCTTGAGGTCGCCCGTTTTTGGAAGCCGTTGGACCGAGGTCCACGTACCTTCCTTGTTTATTAAAGCTTGATTTCCACGTCGACGCCGGCAGCCAGGTCGAGCTTCATCAGCGCGTCAACGGTCTGCGGGGTCGGGTCTACGATATCGAGAAGGCGCTTGTGGGTGCGCATTTCGAACTGTTCACGGCTCTTCTTGTCGACGTGCGGCGAGCGGTTGACCGTAAACTTTTCAATGCGCGTCGGCAGCGGTACGGGACCGCGCACGCTTGCACCGGTACGCTTTGCAGTCGACACGATTTCGCGCGTCGAGGCGTCGAGGATCCGGTGATCAAACGCCTTGAGGCGGATGCGGATGTTCTGGCCGTTCATACGACTTATCCTTGTTCAGGTTACTTGCGGTTTCCGTGGAAAAACACGCAGTGAACTTCGTTTAATTTCGGCCAGTCCGCTAACTTTTCAAAGATCGGAGGGACAGGGTTTCCCCTGCCCCTTCCTATTTGAGCGGCCGTGGCCGGCCTGTCTTTCTGTGAGCGCACAACGTCGAAGCACCGTGCAAATCACGCGTGGGCGCCATTTGCACTATTTCGTCGTCTTCGGCAAGCCGTGCGACCAACTAAATCTTTCGGGGCGGGTATGTCCAAGGCGCATAGCACATGCGCCTTGTGTCTTCCCGCCCTCAGTCTCGTCGATTACTCGACGATCGATGCAACGATGCCTGCGCCGACGGTACGGCCGCCTTCGCGGATTGCGAAGCGCAGCTTTTCTTCCATCGCGATCGGAACGATCAGCTCAACGGCAACGGTGACGTTGTCGCCCGGCATAACCATTTCCGTGCCTTCCGGCAGCGTCACGATGCCCGTCACGTCCGTCGTGCGGAAGTAGAACTGCGGACGGTAGTTGGTGAAGAACGGCGTATGACGGCCGCCTTCTTCCTTCGTCAGGATGTAGGCTTCAGCCATGAACTTCTTGTGCGGCTTGACCGAACCCGGCTTGCACAGGATCTGGCCACGCTCGACGCCGTCACGGTTAACACCACGGATCAGCGCGCCGATGTTGTCGCCGGCCTGGCCCTGGTCGAGCAGCTTGCGGAACATTTCAACGCCCGTAACCGTCGTCTTCGACGTGTCGCGGATGCCGACGATTTCGACTTCTTCGCCGACCTTGACGATGCCGCGCTCAACGCGACCGGTCACAACCGTACCACGGCCCGAGATCGAGAACACGTCTTCGATCGGCATCAGGAACGGCTGGTCGATCGGACGCTCAGGCGTCGGGATGTAGGCGT
>NZ_JACVAV010000008.1:0-358361 GCF_014852035.1 Ensifer sp. ENS03
CGTCAGGCTCATAACCTGAAGGCCGCAGGTTCAAATCCTGCCCCCGCAACCAAATCAAAAAAAGCCCGCATGGAGAAATCCAGCGGGCTTTTTGACGTTTAAACCGCAGGGAAAAGACCCAGACGGGGGCAGGCGGGCAGATCAGGCAACAGCCAAAGAGCCGATCAGACCCTTAAGGATCGCATTCAGCGCAAACGCACGCTCCAGTGGGACATAATGGCCGCAAGCCGGGAGGACGTGCACACGGCCGTCGATCGCAGCTGCGGCCTGCAAGGCGCCCCTCACTCCGGCGGCTGAAGGCGATCCTTGGGGACGATCAGGCGTATGACCAGGCCTTGCGAGTGCCACTCGCGAAGAATTTCGCCGCCGAACTGCCTTTCGATCGTCAGCTTGGCGAGCTTGGTGCCGAAGCCCTCGGTCTCGGTCCGGGTTACCTGAGGCCCGCCCTGTTCGGTCCAATTGAGTTCCAAGGTTTCGCCGCGATCGATGCATTCGATGTCGAGGGAACCGGTGGCGGTCGAGAGGGCGCCGTACTTGGCGGCGTTGGTGGCGAACTCGTGCACGACCAGCGAAAAGCCGGTAATCGCGGGGCGCGAGATGCCAAGATCGCAGCCTCGCGTCGTGACCCGGCGAAGGCCCTGTGGCGTTTCGCCGTCATAGGGCGAGAGCAATGTCGAAAGCAGCGCCTGCAGGTTCGCTCGGCCTTCGCCTGCGCCGTCACGATCCGGCGTCGGCAAGGTGAGCACGTGCGCGCGCGCCAGCGACCCCAACCGCGCGACGACGGCAGACGCCAGCTCTTCGGCAGATGCGGCGGCCTTGGCGCTCAGCGACACGACGCTGCTTGAAACCATAAACAGGTTCTTCACCCGGTGCGCCATCTCCTGGATCAGCAGGTCCTTCTGCTGCTCGGCCTGCCGGCGCTCGCTGATGTCGCGGGCGATCTTTGAGGCGCCGATGACCACGCCGGCATTGTCGCGGATCGGCGAGATCCGCAGCGAGATCGGGATGAGCCCGCCATCCTTGCGCTGTCTGAAAGTTTCGAAGTGATCGACGCGCTGGCCGGCGCGAACCTTTGCCAGGATCTCCAGTTCTTCGCCGAGGCGATCCTCCGGGATCAGCAGCGTGACCGGGCTTCCGACCGCTTCTTCGACCGTATAGCCGTAGAGGCGCTCGGCGCCGATGTTCCAACTGGTGATGATGCCGTTCAAATCCATCGACAGGATCGCATCTTCGGAGGATTCGACGATTGCCGCCAGTTGCTGGGCGGCGCGTTCCGTCGTGCGACGCACCATCAGTTCATGTTCGGCCGCCTTGAGCAGATGGGCGTTGTCGATGGCGATCGCGGCATGCGCGGCGATCGAGGTAACGGCTGCCTCGGTCTCGGCGGTAAAGACGCCGGGCAGATCATGGCCAAAGAAGAGCCCGCCGTGAACATCACCGGACCGTGAGACCACGGGAACCGCGAGGTAGCTTACCACCGGCAGGTGCCCCTTCGGCATGCCGAAATGTGGTGCGGATTTTCCGTAGCGCGGGTCGGTTCGGATGTCGTCGGAGCGTACGATGCCGAGACCGCGAAAGGTAGGCTCGAATACGGCAGTGTTGCGGGGCAACTGGAATTTTTCGAAGGCCGCGCGCGGTACGCCTGAGAGGGTGTAGAGCGTGTAGCGCTCGCCGTCCGGGTCGGCGAGATTGTAGAAGAACGCGCCGAACTTCGCCCCGGCAAGCTCGGTGGCGGCGTCGGTCACCGTCTGAACTATGTGATCGAGATCAAGGTTGCTGGCGATTGCCTTGGCTATGCGGTCAACCGCCTGCAGACGGCGCTCCGCGGCCTTGCGCTGGGAGATGTCGAGGATGCTGACATAGGTGCGTTCGCAGCGTGCGCCTTCAAAGGTGACGGTGAAGACCACATCCAGCCGCCGCCCACGCAGCGTCTGCACGACGGCTTCACTGCCGAAGCGCCTGTGGCCCTGCCAGAGCGCCATCAGTTCTTCTAAGAAGATCGGCGCCGTTTCCGGCAGAAAAACGTTCGAGAGCGAACGCAGCAACTCGTCCTTCTCGGTGGCCTCGAACAGTTCCACGGTGAAAGGATTGACGTCGACGATACGCACCTGCGCGATCGCTTCGTCCAGGCGGTTGGGGTGAGCCTTCAGGTGGGCGCGCAGATCCTCGACGCCCTCCGAGCGAAGCTGATCCAGCAGATCGCAGACTCCGGAGAAGTCTTGCTCCCACACCGCGACGCCGGCGTTTTCGAAGATCTCGCGGAACCGCGCCTCGCTCTCGCGATACGGCTGTTCGGAGGCGTTCGCGCTACTATTGTCGACCAGCATATTGATCGCTCCCACGAACCCGAAGTGGAACCGCATCGGTGATGGCCACACGTTGCGAAACGCCGCCGCTGCTTTGCGGGGCGTTCTGAAAAGCTACCGCAAGCGAGCCGAAATGCAACGGTGTCCGAAGGAAAGAAGGCTCGATCAAGCGCGCTCCCTCAGTGCCGGAAACGAAGGATGGCCTTGGGCTCGGTGACGAGCAGGGCCGCGGCCTCGAGCAATTGTCGAGGGTTGAACGGCTTTGCCAGCAGAGC
This sequence comes from Ensifer sp. ENS03, assembly GCF_014852035.1. Lineage (NCBI taxonomy): Bacteria > Pseudomonadati > Pseudomonadota > Alphaproteobacteria > Hyphomicrobiales > Rhizobiaceae > Ensifer > Ensifer sp. ENS03. Next base: position 2,582 of record NZ_JACVAV010000008.1, read on the forward strand.
GGTGTCGGCAAAGCCCGGGGGCAGTGCCTCGCGACCGTAGCCGGATACGAAGACGAAGGGGACCTTCTTGTCGGCCAATGCAGTGGCGATCGCGTCAACCGGCTGGCCGCGCAAATTGGCGTCGAGCAGGGCGGCATCCAGCGCCATCTCGTCGATCAGGCGTAGCGCATCGCCGGGTGTCGCCGCCGGTCCGGCGACCTCAGCATCCTCATCCTCGAGAATCGCGGCAATTTCGAAGGCGATCAGCGCTTCATCCTCCACCACCAATATTCGCTTTCCCTTCAGCTTCGTCGACGCGGCCGGGGCATCGGCCGCCGGTGCTTCTCTCACAGGCTCCTCCAAGTTGGACAGGGTACTCGGCGGAACATGGGCTTCGAGCGGCAGCCGCACTTCCCAGCGCATGCCATCTGCCTCGGTCGTCAGGCGGGCGCTTCCGCCGCCGCCCGTCGCGACCTTCTCGATCAGGCTGGTGCCGAAGCCTGAACCGAGCGGCGTCTTGAGTGGTGGTCCGCCCTGTTCTGTCCAGTTGAGACAAAGCGCATTGTCGCTCACGCTCCAATCGATCGACACCGTTCCATTGCTTAAGGAAAGCGCACCGTGTTTTGCTGCGTTGGTCCCGAGTTCGTGCAGGACCATCGCCATATGCGTTGCCGTCTGCGCATCGAAACGCACGGGTGGTCCGGAGGTCGTGACTCGGCGCTCGTCGGCAGTTCCCCACAAGAGCTGATCGCGAATGATGTCGCCGAGGTCAGCCCCTTCCCAAGCCGTTCGGGTCAGAAGCGAGTGCATGCGCGACATTGACTGCAGGCGTCCGCTGAAGCTGGCGGCAAAGTCGGCGGGGTTCTTGGCCGAGCGCAACGTATGCTGGGCGATCGCCTGGACGGACGCGAGCATGTTCTTGACCCGATGGCTGAGCTCGCTGAGCAGACGTTTCCGGGTCTCTTCAGCCCGCTTGCGGTCGGTGATGTCACGCGCCGCACCGAACCACTCGGCGATGTCCCCGTTGCTGTCGAGCATCGGTATGGCGCGCGAATGGGTCCATCCAAGGCCGCCGTCGCGGCGAATGACCCGGTGCTCCATTTCAAAAGCGGCCTTGTTGTCGATGGCATCGCCGATGCGCGCGAGCATCAGCGTCTGGTCTTCAGGCGGAATGTAAGTTTCGAGCCAACTGTCGCTTGGCTCGTCGGTGTCGGCAACGAAGTCCTTGCCTTGCAGAAACCGCATCTCGTGCCAGTCGGGACCCATGCGGTATACGATATCCGAACTCGCGGTGACCAGAGCACGGAAACGCTCTTCGCTCGCGCGCAGGGTCTCCGCGGCTTCCATGCGATACTGCGACATCTTCAGGTGCGCCTCGATCCGGGCCAAAAGCTCGCGTGCGCTGAAGGGCTTGATCAAGTAATCGTCCGCGCCCGCCTGCATGCCCTCGATACGGCTCTCCTCACCGGCTCGCGCCGACAGAACGATGACCGGCACGGTGTTGGTACGCGCGTCCGTGCGCAGGCGCCTGAGCAGTTCGATCCCATCGAAGCCTGGCATCATGATGTCCGTGAGGATCAGGTCCGGCTTTTGCGACCCGACGGCGGCGAGCGCGTCTTCGCCGTTGCCAACGATCTTGAGATCGTATTGCGCGCCGAGAAGGCGGCGTAGGTAGTCGCGCATATCGGCGTTGTCATCGACGACCAGCAGGGTTCGGCGGCTGCCGTTTCGTTTTTCCGGCGGATGCGGCGCCGGGTCGACCTCAGGCAGACCCGCATCCGAGGACGGATGATCTGGCAGCCATCGCAGCGCCTCCTCCACGAACGGCGCGGCGCCGACGGTCGTCGACGAGCGATCCTCGCCATTGCCGTTGCGGTGATGCGCAGGAGCGCGACTGCCTTTGGGGATTGTCACGCTAATGGTCGTGCCTTCGTCGAGGCGACTTTCGGCCGAGACCGTTCCATCATGAAGTTTCACCAATTCCTGGACGAAGGCGAGCCCGATGCCTGAGCCCTCCTGGCTGCGACCCCTTGCGCCTTCGACGCGATGGAAGCGCTCGAAAAGGCGGGGCATCTCGTTGGCAGGAATGCCGATGCCGGTATCGCGGACCGTCAGGACGAATTTGTCGCCATCGTCCGCGAGTTTGACGGCGACATCGCCCCTGAGCGTGAATTTGAGGGCATTGGAGAGGAGGTTGAGGACGATTTTCTCCCACATCTCGCGATCGACATAGGCCGGTTCTGGCAGCGGCGGCGTATCGACGGTCAGGTTCAGCCCGGCCATTTCCATCGCCGATCGAAAGGCGCTGGCAAGCTCTGCCGTCGTCGTTGCAAGGTTCGTCGGCTCGAAGCGTGCTTGGAGGCGCCCGGCTTCGATGCGCGAGAATTCAAGCAGCATGTTGACCAGCTTGAGCAGGCGCAGCGAGTTGCGATGGGCAATAAGCAGACGGTCGTGATCGTCCGGACGCTCTCCGCTACGGGCCAGCAGGTCCTCGATGTGACCGAGCATCAGCGTGATCGGCGTGCGGAACTCATGGCTGACATTGGAAAAGAAGACGGTTTTCGCCCGGTCTATCTCCGCGAGTGCCTCGGAACGTTTACGCTCGTCCTCATAGGACTGCGCATTGGCGATGGCGCTGGCGATCTGCGCTCGCATGAGATGCAAGAAATCGTGGTAGTGCTCGTCCAGCTTCAGGCGAGGATTGATGCCGACCACGAGAAAACCGGCGGCATCGCGGGCATTGGCCGCGGGCAACGGAAGCACGGCCGCCGTATGCGGTAGATTGGGATGGTTTTTGCTCGCGGAGGCCGGGAAACGGCGTCCGAGATCATCGACAAGGCTGGGTTTCAGGTCGGCACCGAAATGCCAACCTGCAGAACTGTCCTTTAGCGCCAACTCTACCTCTGCCGGGCACAGCGCGTGATTCGGCTTAAGGCCTGCCAATCCGGAAAGCCTTGCTCGTTTGCGGCCGGGCTCCACGAGGTAGAGAAGCGCGAAGGGCACGTCTCGTTCGTGCTTCTTGAATGTTTCCGTTGCGATCGCGCAGGCCTCGTCGGGCGATCGTGCATCGCCCGAGCGAGAAGCAAGATCCCGAAGGACGACGATACGGCGCTCGCCGATCACCTTCTCGGTAATTTCGGTCACAGTGGCGAGCACGCCGCCGATCCCGTTTTCTGCGGTTTCGTCCGGCACGGGGCTGTAGGCGATGGTGAAATGGGTTTCTTCCAGGAAGCCGTGCCGATTGATTTCGAGCTCGATGTCATCGTTCCAGGTGGCAGGACCGCCATTGAAGGGCGTGTCGATCAGCGGCTTCAGGACATGCCAGATCTCGCTCCAGCATTCGCTGACCGGTTTGCCGAGTGCCCAGGGGTGTTTGGCGCCGAGCACAGGGCGATAGGCCTCGTTGTAGATCGAGACATACTGTGGCCCCCACCACAGCAGGAGCGGAAACCGGTTGCGCAGGAGGAAGGGGATCATAATCTTCAGCGTCGGCGACCAATTCTCCATCGGTCCGAGAGGGGTCGGCGACCAGTCAAAGTTGTCGATCAACGACCGCATCTCGTCGTGAGATGCCGGCCACACATTTCCCTTGGCTACTACATCGCTGTCGGACGTGTTTTCGGCGTCTGACATTGCGTTGATCCCCGATAGATGACGCTCAAGCAACCTAAACGCCCGGTTTGGGGAAGGGTTCCGTGCGGTCGGCGCGTATGATGTCGAGACGTCTGGCAAAGCGGGGGAGGGCTGGCGGGCCAAAAGCATGACCGCCTCCCGCCGAGGGCGGCCATGCGTAGTGCGCGTGGTGGCGAAGCTAGCCGTTCAGCATCGCGCCGCCTCGCGGACCTGCGGGTTTCGTTATCAACCAGAACAGCAGGGTTATGAGGCTGAGTGCCGCTCCCATCAGGCAGACGCCATGCCATCCCCCATAGGCATAGGCGATGGTAGAAAAGGAAGATCCGAGCCCACTGCCGAGCGAATAAAAGAGCATGTAGGCGGCGGTGAGCCGGTTCTGGGCTTCCGGACGGACGCGATAGATCAGTGCCTGGTTCGTCACGTGCACCGCCTGAAGGCCGAAGTCGAGGACGAGGACGCCGGCAACGAGCCACAGGAGCGATTGGTCCAGCAGCGCAATCGGCAACCACGCGGCGAGCATCAACGCCAGCGAGATACCGGTCGTGCGCTGACCGAATCCGAGATCGGCCCAGTGTCCGGCGCGAGAGGCAGCAAGTGCTCCGGCAATCCCTGCCAGGCCAAAGAGGCCGACCTGGGTATGCGACAGTGAAAAGGGCGGCACGCTCAGCGGCAGGACAAGCGGGGTGAGCAGCGTCGTCACATTGGCGAAGATCAGCATTGCGATGATGCCACGGACGCGCAGAACCGGCTCCTGGGCGATTAGCGTGAAGGTGGAGGCGACGAGGCGGAGATAGCGGAGCTTGCTCGTTTCCCGCTGCTGATCCGGCAGCAGCTTGTAAAGCAACAGAGCGATCAAAAAGGTGAGCGCAGAGGATACAATATAGACCGCCCGCCAGCCGGCCAGATCGGTCAGAAATCCGGCGACGGCGCGAGCCGAAAGAATGCCGATGACGATGCCGCTGGTGACAAATCCGACCACCCGACCCCGTTCCGCCTGATGAGAGAGGCTGGCCGCATAGGCCACCAGCGCCTGCGTGAGGACAGCAAGCATGCCAACTGCGGCGATGGAGACCATGAGCATTTCGACGGTGGCTGAAAGGGCGACGAAGCCAAGGGCTGCGACCGACAGCAGCGACTGAAAGATGATGATCTTGCGGCGATCGAAAATGTCTCCGAGGGGGACAAGCAGGATCAGGCCGAGCGCGTAGCCGAGCTGGGTCGCGCCGACGATCAGGCCGGCGCGGGTTTCCGACAGATGGAGATCGGCGGCCATCACGTCGAGCAAGGGGTGGGCGAAATAGGCGTTGGCGACCGCGAGGCCGGCGGCGAAGGCAAAGAGCGTCATCATCGGACGCGTCAGCCGCGATGCCGGGCGGGCGCTGCCGACCGGGCACGAGACTTCGTTTGCAGCGCCGGCCGGCGCTGCAGCAATTTTACCATCCATTGGACGTGTTCCTTGTTTTGGTTTAATAATGAAACCAAGGAATGGATATCATTTTGGTTTCATAATGCAACCAAAATTGCGAAAGGAGCTCATGCATGGTCGCCCGCAGACGGCTGAAGGAAGACTATTGCCCCAGCGCGCGGTCACTGGATGCGATCGGTGACTGGTGGTCGCTGCTGATCGTGCGCGATGCGTTCGATGACGTCCGCCGCTTCAGCGACTTTCAGAAGAGCCTTGGCATTGCCAAGAACATCCTGACGGACCGCCTGAGAACGCTTGTCGAGCGCGGCATTCTCGAAACGGTTCCGGCAGGCGATGCGAAAACGAGGGTCGAGTACCAGTTGACGGCGAAGGGCCGCGACCTCTTTCCGGTCATGGTCGCCTTGCGGCAGTTCGGCGAAAGGCACTTGTTCCAGCCCGGCGAGGAGCATTCTTTGCTGGTCGAGAAGGAAACGGGCCTGCCGGTTAAGCTCGATATCCGCACGCAGGATGGCCGGCCGATCGATGCGGCAGGGACGGTGCTGATCAAGGTTCCCGAGGCGTGACGTCGCTTCAGGCCGGCCCGCGCGCCCCGGGCAGTGAACCGTTCTAACTTTAGACGAATATTCAGCTTTCTCTGCTAGTCTGTGCCGAGTCTTTCCGCTGTTCGGGAAATAGGCGATGGGCGTTGTGACGCTAGACCAGGTAGAAGGCCAGATCGCGCGGGGCTTTCGCTATCTGCATTTTTCGCCCGAAATAGAAGAGCTCTTCCGCAAGGACTATGCGGCAGAGCGCGTGCGGCTCGCCGCAATCTGGGGCGTGATCGGTATCTTTATCTACGATCTCGTCTATTTCGGCGACCACACCATGTTGCCGGATGTCTTCACCGGGTTGTTCACCGTTCGCTTCCTGGTGTTCACGCCCTTCGTTATCGCCTGCATCCTGGCGGTGCGGCGCTGGCCGGATGCCCGTCTTTACGATGTCCTGGCGGTGGCGATCGCGGTGCTGGGCGTGACCCTGCCCATGGCCGTGGCCACGCAGAGCGCCAGCCCTTACCTTTTCGTCTACCAGAACGGCAATTCCGCTGCCTTCCTGTTCTTCGTCATCGCGCTCCGGCCGCGTTTCTTTGCCGTTCTTTCGGGGCTTGCGCTGATGTGCGCGTCGCACTTCACCACGACGCACCTGACCGGCGCCTTCGACGACGTAACCTATTCCGGCATCATCACCTTCTATTTGACGCTGTCGATATTCCTGGCGGTGAGTGCCTATTTTCTGGAACAGAAGGACCGGCAGAATTTTCTCAATCAGTTGAGAGGCAGCCTCCTTTGCCAGCAACTCGAACGCAACGCTGAACGGGATGAACTGACGGGGCTATTGAACCGTCGGTCGCTGGCGCGGATCGGCGGCATGCTGTGGAACGAAGCGCCGGGGGAGACCGCAGTTTCGGCGATCCTGCTCGATATCGATCACTTCAAGCGGTTCAACGACGTTCATGGCCACATTGAAGGTGACGCCTGCATCCGCGCAGTCTCGCAGTGCATCCGCGCCGCCGTCGACGAGGCCGCTTTCGTCTTCCGTTTCGGCGGCGAGGAGATACTGGTGCTGGCGCCTGGACGGGAGCCGCTGCAGGCTTTGGCGATGGCAGAGAGGATCAGGTCTGCAATCGAAGGGCTGCGCATACCGCATCGCGGCCTGACCGATGGCTGCGTGACCGCGAGCCTCGGGACAGCGTCGGCGATCGCCGCGGATACGACGCTCGAGCGACTACTGCAGAAAACAGACGACGCGCTTTATGAAGCCAAGCGCATGGGTAGGAATACGGTCGTGCTGGCCACGGACGCAGAGCCCGACGCGCAGGTTGCCTAAGCGGCAGCGGAGCCGGGAAAAGTACGGCCTCCCGGCCTCCAAATCAGCGACGGGATCGGGGCTGCCCCTCCATCAACATGGGACGGCGATGACGCGATCGGCCGAGCGTCGACTTCTCCATGATTTGGTTCGGCGGGCCACGGGCGATGAGCCGGCCGGTGCCCGGCGCTGGGCACCGGGATAGCGGGCCACAGAGCCAAGCGCAATAGTGGAGTTTAAATCTCATGTTATAGGCGTGCGCGGAGAGGGATTGCGGCGTGCGGCTATCTGACGTAAATATTGCCCGTCGCGAAAAGCGACCGCTTCCCTTGATCCGCTCAGTGGCGGAGTAAACAGGTGGACGAATTGGCGTCCAGGCGGTCGAGTACATGCCATCCCCGCCTATTTCGGCGCGGATCGGCCAGCGTCTCCCATAAACCAGATATCTGACATTTCGTCAGCCCCTGCTCGCGAGCCATTGGCGCCTGTCGGTGCCGCACGCTCGCGTCTACCGGAGCGTGCCATGACCACACCCCTCACCATGAAGAAGCCACTTATCGTCATTTTTGCTGCCATTATCCTCGATGCCGTCGGCATCGGGCTGATCTTTCCCATTCTGCCGTCGCTGCTTAAGGAGCTCACGCAGACGGACGACGTCGCGCCGCTCATCGGCACAATGACGGCCCTCTATGCAGTGATGCAGTTCGTGTTTGCACCGGTGCTCGGTGCGCTCAGCGACCGCATCGGCCGGCGGCCCGTCTTGCTGCTTTCTCTCGCAGGAGCCGCCATCAACTACCTGTTTCTGGCTTTCGCCTCCAACCTCTGGATGCTTTTCGCAGGTCGCGCGATCGCCGGCCTCACAAGCGCCAACCTGGCGGTGGCGACCGCCTATATCACCGACATATCGCCGGAGGACAAACGCGCCCGCCGTTTCGGCCTGTTCAACGCCATGTTCGGCATCGGCTTTATCGTCGGCCCGGTGCTGGGCGGCATCCTCGGCGACCGCGGCTTGCGGCTGCCCTTCATTGCAGCCGCCATCCTCAACGCCTGCAATTTGCTGCTGGCGCTCTTCGTCTTGCCGGAACCGCGCATTCCCGGCCGGGAGAAAATCGACCTGGCCGCGCTCAATCCGCTCCGTCCGCTCCGCTGGGCTTTCTCGTCCAAGCGCTTGATGCCAATCGTCGTTCTGTTCATCACCTTCAGTGCGACCGGCGAGGCCTACAGCACCTGCTGGGCGCTGTGGGGCAGCGATGCCCTTCACTGGAACGGGCTGTGGATCGGTCTTTCACTCGGTGCCTTTGGGGTCTGTCAGGCCCTTGCCCAGGCTTTCCTCCCGGGCCCAGCGGTGAGAAGGCTCGGCGAACGCGCGACGATCCTGACAGGTGTTGCCGGCGCGTGCGTTGGCTTGGTCGTCATGGCGTTTGCGACGGAAGGCTGGATGATCTTCGCCATCATGCCGGTATTCGTTCTTGGCGGCATCGGCGCGCCGGCCTTGCAGTCCTTTGCAACCCGACAGGTCGATGAGACCCAGCAAGGCCAGTTTCAGGGCGTGCTGGCGTCGGCGGTAAGCCTGGCATCGATTGTCAGTCCGCTCGCATTCTCGAGCTTCTATTTCGTCTTCAGGCAGGAATGGCCAGGCGCCATCTGGCTGTCGGTCGTCGCCGTCTATCTGGTGGTCGTACCGCTCGTTCTGTTCTTACGATTTGGGCGGCCCGCCGAGGGCTAGGCCCAAATCAGGCCGCTGGTCGCGCGCTACCGGCGGCCGCCTGCAGCCAGCCTGAAAGGTCCTTCTTCAGAAGCGCGCCGAGCCTTTCGGTTTCCGGCGCGTAGAATTCGACCAGCCGGTTGCGCAGGTCCGTCGGCAGCGGCACATAGTCGAGTTCGCGGGCGACCATTGAGCGCAGGCCCTTCACGATGGGGTTGCTGCGGAACGGTGCCGCGATCGGCTTCAGCGGCTGAAGAAGTCGACGCAGCTTCGGCGGCACGACAGGCACCGTCTTGTCCTTGACTTTGTTGACGACCGGATAAAGCGGCGACGACAGCTGCAGAAAGTCTCTGACCGCGTCGAGATGCGCCTGCGGGTTCTGGCGCATATGCTCATAGAGGAGAACCTGCAGGTTTTCGGCTGGGAACAGATCGAGATAGGCTTCGAGCTGGCGGCAATAGAGACCGCCGACCAGGAAACGTCCTCCCTTCGCCTGGCGCGGATCGAGATACCGGGTGATGTCGGTGCCGACTTCCCCGCGGCGATAGAGCATGCAGTAGTCGGAATAGGCGCGGTCGACGGGATTGCGCAGCTGCGCGATCAGCCGTGCGCGCGGCAGCGCTTTCTTGATGCGGGCAGCTGCTTCCGGCTCGTCGAGGTAGGAATTGGATTTCTCGCCGACGATGGTCTGTTCAGGTTTGGGCTCGAATTGCCCCAGATACCAGCCGTCGCCCTTTTCGAAGTTGCGGCTGAAGAAGTGGAGCTCGGGATCCGGCATGTAGACGGAAGGGTTCTGCTGCAGCGACTGCTGTAGCCAGGTGGTCGCGCTCTTGGCGGCGCCGATGATCAGGAAATCGATATCCGAGAGCTGCATGTCGTTCTCTTTCTTTCCGCTGTCGGTGGGCTCAGTGCGCGGCGTGTGCCGAGATGTCGGACGGCCGTCTTCCGAGAATTCGCTGATAAATGCTGACGATGCCGTCGACATGGGGCTTGATGCCATAGGCGGCGAGCGTCGAGGTGCGCGCCGTTTCGCTGATGCGCTGCCACTCGTTACGGTCTTTCAGCAGGTGCTCCATCGGGGCGACGAAAGCCTCTGGGTTTTCCGGCTCGACGAGAAAACCGGTCACGTTGTTCTCGATCGCCTCCGGATTTCCGCCGTGATTGGTGGCGACGACCGGGGTGCCGTACATCATGGCTTCGATGAGCGTTCTGCCGAACGGCTCGCTCATGGCCGGCACGAGGAGAATGTCGACGGCGCACATATAGGGCGCGACCGGATGGCGAAATCCCATGAGGTGGATCTTGTCGGCGATCCCGAGCGCGCGCGCGCGTTCTGCTGTCTCAAGGTCGAGCCGCGGCCCTGCCTGTTCGGGTGCGCCGAAAAGCAGGCCGGCAATCGGGAAATCCGGATTGCTGCGGTGAAAGGCGTGCACCGCCTCGACGAAACGGAGAGGGCGCTTGCGCTCGTTGAGAAGCCCGAAGTAGCCGACGAACCGCGTCTCCTCCGGCAGGCCGAGTTCGCGCACCAGCGCGAGCCTGCTTTCCTCCCGATCGGGGACCTGATCCGGATGCCGGAAGGGGCTGTGCAGTACCGAGATCCGCCCCTCAAGCGGGAGCAAAGGCTTTGCCGGCTGCGCAAATCGCGAAACCGTGACCACGTGCTTGGCAAGAAGCGGCGCAAGCATGTTGACCGCCCGGGCGCGGGGGTCGCCACGGTGGTGCCACAGAAGTTTGGCGCCGGCCAAGTAGGTTGGAAGCGCCCAGGTGGTATGGATCGCGCCGTCGTTGGTGTGCACGATGTCGATCTTGTGCCGTCTCAGGAGTTTGATGATCTTCACCATCGAGATCGGATAACGCAGCGCCGAGAGGGATTGCGTCGCGAAAGGACGATCCCGTTGCGGCGAGAGGATGTCGATGTCCTCGATCGTGACATAGTCGATCTTGTTTTCGTCCAGATATCTGGAAAGCGCCTTGCGCGGATGATGCACGAAGACGATGGGGGTTATCCGGTCCCTGTCAAACGACGATATGAGGTTGAGCGCGGAAATATGGCTCCCCCCGATATCATCACCCGAAAATGGAAATCCGACGGTAATTGCTTTTTGAGACACGAAACGAGGTCCCGAAAGTAAACTAAATATTCGCAAGACTGTAGCACCGTCTCAATGCTACTTCGAGAGGTCAAAAGCGCGAGTTATATACCTAATTCGGGTGATGCAAATAAATCGAATTGACGAACTATAATAAAAGTGGAAAGCTTCGCCCCGAATTGCGCGAAAAATATTCTTTTGATTGACGATATAGGGCGGAATGAATTGCCCTGCACGAGCGTTTTCAAGCTTCTGGAGCGGGGCCTCGCCAAAAGGCTTTGGGAGTAAACTGTATGCCGATTGAGATTGTCATGCCGCGCACATCGCCACGTGCGCCGCGGTCGGCCGGCCATTTCGGTTCTCGGTCTTTCCAGCAACAGACTCGACGCGCAAAGGCTTTTCAGCATGGTGCGCGCACGCTTGCCCTGCTTTCCGCCTTCTTGGGTGTCGCGGCTTCCGCCAGCGAGCCGCAGATGGTCGCGTTTCCCGGTGCCGAAGGGCACGGCAAGATGGCGCAGGGCGGCCGCGGCGGCCGCATCATCCAGGTGACGAGCCTTGAGGATTCCGGCCCGGGCACGCTGCGCGAATGCATCGAGGCGACTGGGGCACGAAATTGCGTGTTTCGCGTTTCCGGCATCATCCAGCTCAAATCCTCGCTGGTGATCGGCGAGGACAACAACTCGGTCTCGATCCTCGGGCAGACGGCGCCGGGTGGCGGCATTTTGCTAACCATCGACCAGACGAATGACGAACTGAGGCATACCCCGCTTGTTGCCAAGCAGACGCACGACGTGATCGTCCGGCATCTGCGCATTCGGCCGCGGCTGCCGAACTCCGTCAAGAACGTCCATGCGGCGGTGATCGAAAACAGCCAGCGCGTCTATTTCGACCATACGTCGATGTCCTGGGCGACCGACGAGAACGTCAGCACCTATTCCAACACGACCGACATCACCATCGCGAATTCGATCTTTGCCGAGGGGCTGAACAAGCACAGCAAGTGCACCCTTCTCGGCGCCGATCCCAGAGTCCCGCAGAACATTACCTTCTGGCGGAACGCCTGCATTTCCAACAATGACCGGAACCCCGACAACAACCACTACGGAAAATCCTGCATCGAGATTGTCAACAACGTGTTCTTCAATGCACGTTCCGAGTGGGGCGAGGTGTTCTCGCAGTATCCGGGCGGCACGCCGATTTCCTACGTCGGCAACTACTTCAAGGCGGGTCCGAGCACGGTCGAGAAAACCTACGCAATCAAGTGGCAGAATGTCGAAAGCGCCGGCCAGCCGCAGATCTACGAGAGCGGCAACGAGTTGTGGGCGCCGCCATCCAAGTCGCTTCAATTGCTTTCGCCAGGAACAGACCAATTCGTGGTGAACCGCCCGCCTTGCCCCTTGGCGGTTGATACGCTCCTTGCAGCCGGTGAGGCATATGAAGAGGTTCGCGGCCAGTCCGGTGCGTTTCCCCGCGACGATCTCGATGTCGCCTGGATCAAGGATATGGGTGCACAAGGCGAGAGGGGAGCAGGGCGCATGGTGGTTGCGCCCGGCGAGATCCCCGCGATTAAAGAGGCAGATGCCTATGCCGACGAGGACGGCGATGGCATGGCCGATAGCGTGGAGGAAAAATTTGGTGGCGTCGTCGGTGTGAATGACGCCTGGGAGCCTGCCTCGACCGGTGGGGGCACGCGCTTCGATCAGTTCATGGAATGGTTGTCGCAGGAGCGGATTGCCGGTCGCTACCCGAACTAGAGGTGGCCTACGGTTTCTCTGCTGCGGCGGCCCGCAATTGTCGGACGTGCCCGAGAATGTTTGTCGCAACCATGGAGGTCAAATCGTTCCGTGGTTCGGCGGCAACCAACTATTGCTCTTCCGGACGCGGTATAATATAGTTTTCTAAATTTGAATGTTATTTCTATGTCAGTAATTTACCTGCGTGGCGTTGCCTTTTGCCGCGCGGATTCTGTGTGAGCGTGGCTACAGTTCTTTGACGTCAGGTATTTCTATCAAATTTATATGTTAGGGCTCTCATGCTGACCATCGATCGCAAAGTCGAAGCGCCTCCAGGGCGAGGCCAAATGCCTGCGGTTCAGTATCGGGAGGCGCGTGTTGCGCCACGCGGATATGGCATCCGCGATCTGGTCGAGCTTTTCCGCCGGTATCGCGTGATCTTCTTCTCGCTGCTGGGGTTTGCGTTGCTTGCGACGCTGCTCACGGCCGCATTGCTGCCGCGCTCCTATACTGCAGCTTCGGCTATCGTCTTCGACCGCAACGACGTCCGCCCCTACGAGGCGCAGGTCGAGTTGCGCAAGCTCGAACGCGACCGGTCGGTGATGGAAACGGAGCTGGACGTGATCCGCTCGCGCGTCTTCGTGGGCGTCGTCGTCGATGCGCTCAACCTGGTCAACGATCCCGATTTCAACACTTACCTGCCTGAAACCCGCAGCGAGCACGAGACGTTCCTGCAGTCGTTCTTCGCCAACATCTCCGAGTTCATTTTCGGCGCGCCGGCAGAGAGCACCCAGAAGGAGCGGCTGATCTCGGAAAATGTGCAGCGCAACCGCGCCATCTCGACGCTGCTGAACTCCTATGTCGTCACCCGTACCGGGGAAAGCCTCGCGCTGACGATCCGCGTGGTGCAATCGAACCCCTTGAAGGCGGCCACGATCGCCGATGCACTCGCCGAGCAATATCTCTCCTGGACGGCGAAAAAGACCGAAGAGGCCACGAACAACACGGTTGCGTATCTGCGCGGCGAGATGGCCAACAGCGCGACCCGAATTGCCGGCATGGAGCGCGATATCGCCGCCTTTGCCCGCGACAGCGACCTGACCTTCGATCCGCAGGATGATGTTCTAAGAGCCCGTATGCTGCAGCTCAACGAGCAATATGTGACCTTGCGCGTCGAGGAAGCCGGCGCGGTTGCGAAATACAACGAGGCCAAGCAGTTGGTGTCTTCCGACGGGAAGGAATTGGCCGGCGGTGCGTTGACCTCGACGCAGCTTGACCAGTTGCGTGGTGAAGAGGCGCGGCTCGAGCGCACGCGTGCGCAGCTCGGCGCCAAGTTCGGCAAGAACCACCCGCTGGTCCTCGACGCCACGAACGAGCTTGAGTCCGTGCGCACCATGATCGGCAACGAGGCGCAGCGCCTCGTGCACGAGCTGGCAAACAACGCCAAGGTGGCAACGGTGCGCGCCGAAAAATTCCAGACGGAACTGAGCGCGCTGCAGGACAAGGTCCAGGGGCGCAACCTTGCCGAAATCCGTCGGCGTGAACTTGCCCGCGACCTTCAGTCGGAACAGGCGATCTACGACCAGATCGTGCTCAGGCTGGGTGCGCTCAATCCCGAAAGAGGCGAGTACAAGCCGACCGCACGGATCGCGTCCTATGCGGAAGTGCCGACGAAGCCGACGTTCCCGAACAACACGCTGGTGATCGTAGCCGGCAGCATCGGGGCCGTTCTGCTCGCGGTCGTCGGGGTGATCATTTCGGACTCGCTGGAGAGCAGGCTGTACCTGCCGCGCGACGCCGAGCAACTGCTCAACCGTCCGAACCTTGCCAGTGTCCCCGATATGCGCAAGCGCTTGCGGAATTCGTCGGCCTTTTATCACTACATGCTGAACAATCCGGAGTCGCCGGCGGCGACCGCCATGCGCACGCTATGCATGGCCTGGCTCACGATCGACCATGAGGCGGGCGGCAAGGTGGTGATGTTGTGCTCGCCGGCGCTCGGAGACGGCAAGACCACAGTCGCGCTCGGCATGGCGACAATGGCAAAGGTCGACGGACTGCGCCCGATCGTCATCGACCTCGACATGTCGGCGCAGAGCGCGCCGAACATCGCCGGTGCCAACACCAAGGATACCGCGATCACGGCGCCGCTCGAAGGCAAGGTCGATATCAAGAGCCGGATCGCGACGTCGCCGGCCTATCCCCACCTTGAGTTCATTTCGGTGCGGCCGGGCCTGATGAACCTCGATGTCCTTTGTGCCGAACTGCGCGACAGCTACGATCTCATCATCGTCGACGCGCCGGCCGTCGAAGAAAACGAAGGCGTGATCTGGCTCGCGTCGCACGTCGATTCCGTCATTCTGGTCTGCCGCTCGGGCGGCACGACGGATCGCCAGCTCGCCAATGTTCAGCAACGGTTGTCGCTGAACCACGCGGTTATTCTCGGCAGCGTCATGAACTACTGCGACCGGTCGGAGTAGGCGCCGCCGTCAATCCGGGTGGGAAGGGGCGTTTCGCAACTGGCGAGCGCCGACGGCCAAAGTCGCCTCAGACGGTCTGTTGATCGGCCCATCGTCAAACTGCGAAAGCCTTGATGTTCGACAGTCGCGTCCGTTGCCGGCTCGTTCGAGCGCGCGTTGGCCTGGCTTCGTGCCGAAGCAGCTTTCGGTGTGCGGTGATCGTCGCTAACGTCTGCGTCCGAACGATCGGTGCAGCCGCTTTGGCAAAGTTCTTGTTCCCTAGGGTCGGCGTAAACTCGTCGAAGGTCAGTGCGACACATGAGTTCGCTCGCGTCGATAGGGGGCGGGTCAGGCTGACTGACGCTGAGCCCGGCAAACGGAAAGCCGATTGCTAGAGGTCAGCGCTTGCTGTCCAGCTTGCGGCGATAGGCGATCGCCATCTGCACGAACCAGACGCCGGACATTACGATATGCGCAACGTTCGCGCCCACGGCACCAACACGTGGGATGAGGACGACTGCCGTGAAGAGGAAGAGGACGCCCCCAAGAAGCGCGCTTTGCAGCAGGATCTTTTCGTGCCCCATGGCGAGCAGGGCCGAATAGAGGGTTCTGCCGCAAAGAAACATGATGACGGCGACGAACTGCACCATGACGAGAGAGGCGGCCGCCTCGAAACCCGGGCCGGCCGTCACGCGCAGCACCCATTCAATGGTCAGGTGCGCGCCGACGAGGGCGCAGACGCCGAAGGCGAAGAGCAGCCATCCTGTCTGGCTGACGGTCTTCCTAAATTCGTCGATCCCCTCGGTTGCCCAGACGCGCGAAAGATCCGGATAGAGCACGGCCTGAACCTGCTCGCCCGCCTGCTGCGCGATCTTCGCCACCCGCTTGGCGATATGGTAGAGGCCGGCTGACCCCGGGTCAGCGAGATAACCGACAAGAAGCGTGTCGAATTCGAAGGCGCAGGCTTGGATGATGAGCGCCATGTTGGTCCACAGCGAGAAGCTCCAGAAACCGGGGAAGCGGGTCCGGATATCGCCGAGCGGCACCCACATGACGCCAGTCAGCCCCTGCTTGCGCAACTCGCGGAAAGCCCAGGCGGTCCTGTTCAGGCTGCTGCAGATCTGCGACGCCATCCACAGAAGCATGAACTCGAACAGCCCCCAGCCGAGATAGACGCCGGCAAGGCACAGGAGTGCCCTGAGGATGCTGGCGGCGACCTGGCCATAGGCGACAATCTTGAAGCGGCCATAAAGGCGCATCACCGCTGTCGGCATGCCGGTCACCTGGAAAGGCAGGACCGCGCAGTAGATCAGCACGAAGCGGCTCATCTCTTCGGAAATGCCGAAAAGCGGTCCTGCAAACAGCACGATCAGCACCGCCAGACCCCATCCCGCAAGGGCGGTGGCGAGATCGATCAGCAGCCCGAATTTGAACAATGCCTTGAGGTCGTCGGTCTTGCCGACCTGAAGGGCCTTCGCCCCGTATTTGATGAGCGGCTGCCAGGAGCGGAAGCTGACGAAGCGCTCGATGCCGCGCGTGTAGGCGAAGGACAGGGCCAGGAGGCCATAGTCGGCAGGGCCGAGCGCACGCGCCGTCAGGGCAAAGCCGGCGAGGCCAATGAAGGCGCTGGCGAAGTTGCCGGTCAGCAGGTGCGCTATGTTCTTGAGCCGTCCGTGGAGGTCCGCCTCGGCTTGCCAGGCTAAACGATACTTTCTTGTCTTTTTTAGTAGTGATTCCAATAATATCACAAAATTACATCCTGCTTCGAGGTTGCAATTACGTCTGTTTCATGGAAGAATGCTAATATGTGTTTTAGTGTTCTCGCACTGCGAGGAAAATTTGTTTCCCTGTTTCTGGGAAAATTTAATTACTTATCCATATGCAATTAAAAATTGTGCAGTGGAACCTGTTTTTGAAGCATATCATAGTGACCAAAAGAAATTACAGAGGTCTCGTAAAATAAATTCATCCATTGTTGGAGTTTAATTTCCGCTTCTTTTGGTGCGGTTGAACCACCGTGAAGTTCGGATTTATTCATTAGAGGGAAGCATGAAGTTTCCGGCTCAAACAATCTTTCGCATCGTCAGTCATATCGCTTTCGTCGCGACGGCGACGTTGTCGCTGACGGGTCCCCTTCACGCTGCCGGCGCATCAACCGCCAGTACGCCCAGCGCCACCCCATCGGGCGCTGCAACAGCCGTGCCCACGATCCAAGCGGCGCCTGCCGCCTACCGGGTTTCGGTCGGGGACGTGCTGTCCTTCGACATATTGGATGATGCCGAGCTGCCGACGCCCTTGACGATCGGCACCGATGGAGCAGCCGCCTTTCCCTTGATCGGCGCGTTCAAGATCGAGGGGCGAACCATTCCCGAGGCGGTTGACGCCTTGCGCAGCGAATATCTGTCCCGCCAGTTGCTGACCGATCCAAAGCTGTCGCTTTCCATCGTAACGGTTCGACCTGTGCTGATCCTTGGCGAAGTGCGCACGCCGGGCTCCTTCGCCTATTATCCGGGACTGACGGTCGAGCAGGCCGTCGGCCTTGCCGGTGGACCGCAGACGGCGATGAGCAATCCGGCTGACCGCATCATCGCCCAGGCGAAGCTGCGCGGCACGATCGAGGAAACGGATGTCGAGATCGTGCGGGAGGCGATCTACACCGCCCGGCTTTACGCACAATTGCGCGGTTCCGAGAAGGTCGACCTCAAGGATATTCCGGAAGGCGTCAAGATGTATGTCGATGAAGCTTCCGTCGGTCCCGTGGTCGCGATCGAGGAGAAGATCCTGAAGACGGACCTGCTGTCGACAAAGAACCAGATGGAGATCCTCAACCAGAGCATCATGCAGACCGAGGCGAGCCTCACGATCCTCGACAAGCTCAAGGAGCAGCAGGAGGAGGTCGTCGCGCTCAACGAACAGGTTGAGGCGAGGACGCTCGCGCTCAGGAAACGGGAGCTGAACACGGAATCCGAGCTTTCACGGGTGAAGATGGCGACCTCGAGCGAAAAATCGCGATTGCTGGAGCTTATCTCCGAGATCGGGCGCTCCAACCGCGAGCTCGCGAACCTGAAGCTACAGCTCGAAACCTTGAAGGCAAACCGCGAGAAGGAGATCCTGACCTTGCTCCAGGAGCGCGAGGCCACGCTCAAAAAGCTCGAAACGCAGCGTCAGACAACCAAGGAGCAGATGGTCCTGATGGCTGCTGCGGCGGTCGATTCGAGCAAGCAGGAACAGGTATCGTTTCTCTACAAGATCGACCGGGAGACCGGTCGCGGCGAGGCGAAAAGCAGGCAGAGCATCGAGGCTACGAACGTTACCGCGGTGCTGCCTGGCGATGTCATCTTCGTATCGATTGCCGGCCTGTAACTTCGGAATAATAGGGGCTTCGGCCGTGCATAGATGGAGAGTTGCGTGAGGGGCGAGTTTGCATGTGGGCTGACGTCGGGCTTTGACGACGAGGATGACCGTCATCGTCGGGAAACGGTTCTGAAATCGGTGGCGATCGGCGTGTTGGTGAGGGCGGCAAGATGAGCCTGATGGAAACGCTCGGACGAACGCTGGTCATCGCGCCACATCCCGACGACGAGGTTCTGGGTGCCGGCGGGACGATGGCGCGGCTGGCGGCGCAAGGAAGCGACGTCTTCGTGGCTGTTGTCACGGAGGGAAAACCACCGGCCTATGATCGCGCCTCGGTGGAAGCCGTTCAGGCCGAAGCCCATGAGGCGCATCGGATTCTCGGTGTCAAGGAAACGCGCTGGCTGGGCTTTCCCGCCGCAGCCCTTTCCGAAACCTCCCATTCGGCGCTTAACGCCGCGCTGTTCGAGCTGGTGCGCTCCATCGCGCCGCAGACGCTGATCATCCCCTTTGTCGGTGACATGCATATCGACCATCAGTTGATCTTCCTGTCGTCGATGGTGGCCGCAAGACCGCATCAGCCCGGCTATCCCAAGGTGATCCTGGCTTACGAGACGCTTTCGGAGACAAACTGGAACGCGCCTTATGTGACGCCGGGCTTCGCACCGAATGTGTTTGTCGACATCAGCGACCATATCGATCGAAAGCTTGCGGCGATGAAGGCGTTCAAGTCCCAGGTTCGGGCGGCGCCGCATGAGCGCAGCCTTGAGACCTTGAACGCGCTCGCCACATTGCGCGGCGCAACCGTGCTGAAGTCGGCCGCCGAGGCCTTCGTGATGGTTCGGCAGGTCATCTGATATTTCCGGAGTTTTCAGTCGAGCGAGGGAGCAAGCTGTGGCGACGTGGCCGGTATATGACGAGGAACAGATTGCGGATGTTGCAGCGGTCCTGAGGTCGGGCAAGGTGAATGCCTGGACCGGGCCGCACGTCGCAGCCTTCGAGGAGGCCTATGCCCGTGCACTCGGGCGCAAGCACGCCATCGCGCTTGCAAACGGTACGCTTGCGCTGGAGCTGGCGCTTTTCGCGCTCGGTCTCGAACCCGGCGACGAGGTGATTGTGACACCGCGCAGCTTCGTCGCCTCGGCGTCGTGCGTTTCGTTTTGCGGCGGCGTTCCCGTCTTTGCCGATGTCGACGAGAATAGCCAAAACATCAGCGCCGCAACGATCGCACCGAAGATCACCAGCCGGACAAAGGGCATCATCGCGGTTCACCTGGCCGGGTTTCCCTGCGACATGCCGGAAATCATGGCCCTTGCCAGACAGGCGGGACTATGGGTGATCGAGGATTGCGCGCAGGCCCACGGCGCGGAGATTGACGGCAAGCCGGTCGGAAGTTTCGGCGATATCGCCGCATTCTCCTTTTGCCAGGACAAGATCATCACAACCGGCGGCGAGGGTGGCCTGATCGCTCTTGACGACGAGACACTGTGGAAGAAGGCCTGGAGCCGTAAGGACCACGGCAAATCCTATGACGCAGCATTCCTGCGAGAGCACCCGCCGGGTTTCCGCTGGCTGCATGAAACGATCGGCACGAACTGGCGGATGACATCGCTTTCGGCCGTTCTTGGCTCGAGGCAATTGGAGCGCCTTCCGGCATGGCACGCGACAAGGTCTCGCAACGCTGCGATCCTCGACGAGGTGGCCCAAGAGCTTGCGGCGTTGCGCGTGCCGACGTTGCCGAAGGGATATCGCCACGCCTATTACCGCTACTACGCTTTCGTTCGCCCGGAGGCATTGAAGCCCGGGCACGACCGCGACTGGATCGTCGCGGCGATGAACGCGGCAGGCGTGCCGTGTTTTTCCGGAAGCTGCTCGGAGGTCTACCTGGAGAAGTGCTTTACCGATCTTGGGCTTTCGCCGTCCGAGAGGCTCTCGGTCGCACGAAGGCTCGGCGAAACCAGTATCGCGCTTCTCGTCGATCCGGCGCAGAGCGAAGAGGCGATGACCAAGGCCGCCCGCTTCTTGCATGCCGTCGTCACCGAAGCGTCTCTTCCCGCTCTGGGTCAACGCGCGCCGGTGCTTGAAATGGAAGCGCGGGCATAAAACCGCGATTTCGGAAACGGTCGAGCAGCGGCGACGCGGTTGCCCGGCCATGTGCCGACCGGTGCATGGGAGTTGGAGATGAAGCGGTGCTTTGACATCGTCTTTGCGTTGGTCGCGGGCCTCTTGAGCCTGCCGATCATGCTGGTGGTCGGGATTGCGGTCGCCATCTGGCTTGGGCGGCCCGTGTTGTTTTACCAGACCCGGGCGGGGCTCGACCGGCGTCCGTTTCGCATGATGAAGTTTCGGTCAATGTCGGATGCGCGAGACGCCGAAGGCCGCCCCCTCAGCGACGCCGAGCGCACGGGACGGTTCGGGCTTCTGCTTCGCCGGACGCGCCTGGACGAGTTGCCCGAGTTCTGGAACATCCTTATCGGCGACATGAGCCTCATCGGCCCGCGGCCGATCCTTCCGGAGACGATCGACGCGCTGGGCGAGCGCGGGGTTCGCCGGTGCAGCGTTCGGCCGGGGCTCACCGGCTGGGCCCAGATCAGCGGCAACGCCATTCTTTCGAACGACGACAAGCTCGATCTTGATCTCTGGTACATTGCCAACCGATCAGCCTGGGTCGATCTCAAGATCATCGCCGAAACTGTTCTGGTGATGATCCTCGGAGATCGGATCAGCGAACGCCGGCTCAGCGCGGCACGCCAGAGCGCGCCTGAGCGATAAGGTCCTTCTGTCGCAGTTCGGGTTGTGGCACCGGTTCGGGCTGAGCAAAGGCGTCCGCCGCCGGTTTAGCCGAGCGTGATAACGCGATGTAGGCGCAGGCAAGGGCCACGGGCAGCACGAGCGGGAAGGGCCAGAAGCGGCTATAGGCGTGCGGCACGGCATTCGCGACCAACAGCAGCATGGAGACGTTGGCGACGATGCAGCCTGCAAACGGTCGCCCGCCAGGAAGCCGCGCCACGGCCAGCGCCGGGCCGAAGGCCGAAAGCAGCATCACCAGAAGACCCAGCGCCGAGACCAGGCCGCCTTCCGTCCACAAGAGCAGATAGAGATTATGAACCGGCTGGTGAATGGCGCTCGCGATCCGGTACTGGTCCGCGCCGACTCCGAGCAGCAAGGTGCTGTCGGTCATGTTCATCGCTTCATAGATCAGCTCGACGCGATGATCGAATGTGCCGGCCTGGCCGATATCGCCGCTTTCGAGCGCTCCGAGCACGCGCTTTTGGAACGCGGCTGGAAGATAGTCACGGGCGGATGTGAAGACCGCGAGAACCATGCCGGCCAAAAGGGCGACGTTGACGATAAGCCGCTTCCAGTTGACGCCGATGACGGCAAATACGCTCATGCCGAAGACGAGAGCGATGAGGCCGGTGTTGGAGCCGGTCAGCAGGATCCCGTAAATCAGAATCAATAGGGCAAAGACAGCATAGATGCGGTTGATCCGCTTCGTCGTCATCAACACAAGCAGGATTGGGACCGCGAGCGCTATCACCGCCGCGCACTCGTTTTCACGCTCCATCAGGCCGCTGAAGCGGCCGTTGCCGCTGACGAAGTTCGTGTTCGTGCGGCCATCAATATGGATGAGATAGATGCCCTGGAAACACAGGACGAGGATTGAGAACACATAGGTCTTCGCGAGCAGCACGAGCTGATCGAGCGTACGACCGCTGAACAACAGCACTACGAAGAGATAGGCGTAGAGATACTGGGTGACGACGACGATGCCGCGCATCGGGTCCGGGCCTGCAATGCTGCTTACCAGCAGGCCGGAGACCAGCATTGTCAGTCCCAGCCACCACAATCCGCTGCTGACACGCCCGAACAGCTGAAAATCGATGTTGCGGTTGAGCAGCGCAAAGCAGAAGCAAAGCAAGGCGAGGAAATCGGCGACGGTGAAGTTCGTATCGCCATAGCGAAAATAGTTCATCGAGCAGAAGAAGACGGCGCCGACCAGCAGCAGGAACTCGATCTTTTTGGTGAGCACGATGCCAGGCGCATCGCGGCGCGCGGCTTCGCGACGAGCACTCAGTCCGGCCGAAAGGGTATGGTTGAACATGTTCATGGCATGCCGTCACCTTCAACCGACACGAGGCCGTGCGTTTGAACCTCGTTTTCAGGCACTCTAGCCTTTTTCCTTTTAGTCCGCTTCCTTTTCGCGAACCTCCGGCCCGCAATCACGCCCCCAGCCGATGAAGCCGGGATTGGCAAAATCGCAATCATTTGCCTGGCGTCGCTTCCCGTAGCGGAACGGTTGCCCGTCAAGCGTCGTGACGCGCCCGCCGGCAGCGCGCAGCACGGCGTCGCCGGCGGCTGTGTCCCATTCCATCGTGCGCCCGAAACGGGGATAGACATCGGCGAGCCCCTCGGCCAGCAGGCAGAATTTGAGCGACGAGCCGATCGACGTGCAGTCGCGGATTGCGTTCCGCTCCAGAAAATCCGCCGTTTCGGCATCGCTGTGCGAACGGCTGGCAACCGCGGTCAGATTTTCAGGCCGTTCTCGACACCGTATTTCCGTGGTCTCGGTGACGGCAAAGTCGGCGGTCACCTGAAACTTCGTCGCCCGTCCCCCTTCGGCGACATAGCCGACGAGCCGGGCGGGCGCAAAGACGACGCCCGCCACCGGCTCGCCGTCGCTGATCAAGGCGATGTTGACGGTGAAATCGCTTCGTCGATTGATGAATTCCTTGGTGCCGTCGAGCGGGTCGACGAGGAAGAAGCGCTGGCCCTCGATTTCGGGAACGGCGCCTGCCGCGACGGCTTCCTCGGCGACCACCGGGATATCAGGGAAAGTTCGAGCCAGAATGGCAAGGATGATCTCTTCGGCACATCGGTCGGCTTCGGTGACCGGCGAACAATCGGCCTTTTCATCGACCGTGATATCACGCGCGTAGACGTCGAGAATGGCCTTGCCAGCCTCTATCGCTGCGGCCGTGAGCGTATCGATCATCGTCTCTCTCCGTACTGCCGCTGGCGGCGTCGTCTGCTGCGCCGAACTGGCGCTTATTGATTGTCGAGATAGGCCTCGATTTCGCCTGCAAGCGCCGTGACTTCGCGGCCCAAGGTGAGCAGGTGGATTTCCGGCGTCTCCGGGCGCTCGTAAGGCGAACTGATGCCGGTGAAGTTGCTGATCTCGCCGGCGAGCGCCTTCTTGTAGAGGCCCTTGGGATCGCGGCGCGCGCATTCCTCGATCGGGGTGTCGACGAAAATCTCGATGAATTCGCCCGGGCCGAACAATTCGCGGGCCATGCGGCGCTCCGAGCGGAACGGCGAGATGAACGACACGAGCACGATCAGGCCCGCTTCGGTCATGAGTTTCGCGACTTCGGCCACGCGTCTGATGTTCTCGACGCGGTCTTCTTCGGTGAAGCCGAGATCGCGGTTGAGGCCGTGACGGACATTGTCGCCGTCAAGCAGGAACGTGTGCTTGCCCTGGGCGTGCAGCATTTTCTCGACAGTGTTGGCGATCGTCGATTTCCCCGAGCCGGAGAAACCCGTGAACCACAGCACGCGCGGCGTCTGATGATTGAGCGCGGAACGGGCCTTCTTGTTGATGTCGAGGGCCTGCCAATGCACGTTGAGCGCGCGACGGAGCGGAAAGTCGATCATGCCGGCGCCGACCGTGGCGTTGGTGAAGCGGTCGATCAGCACGAAGTTGCCGGTGGTCCGATTGTCCTTGTAGCTGTCGAAGACGATCGGCGCCTGGGTAGAAAGATTGCAGACGCCGATCTCGTTCATGCGCAGCGATTTTGCCGCTTCCTCGGCAAAAGTGTTGACGTCGATCTGGTGTTTGAGGCTGGTAATGGTCGCGCTGACGCTGTCGACCTCCGTGCGCAGGATGTAGCTGCGTCCGGGAAGCATCGCATCCGGGTGAAGCCAGATCACGTGCGCCATGAACTGATCGGCGACATGCGGCCGGTCTTCCGGGGGCACGAGCATGTTGCCGCGCGAGATATCAAGTTCGTCCTCCAACACGAGCGTGACAGACTGGCCCTCGACCGCGCGCGCAAGCTTTCCGTCATAAGTGACGATTTCCTTGACCCTGGAGAGTTGGCCGGATTTTGCCACCGCGACCGGATCGCCGACAGCAATGCTGCCCGATGCCACCTGGCCGGCAAAGCCGCGAAAGTCGAGATTTGGGCGAAGGACAAGTTGGACCGGGAAACGGAATTCCGCTTCGGCTGCCTCTTCCTCGATCGGCACCGTCTCGAGATGCTCCAGCAATGTTGGACCGCCATACCAGGGCATGTTCGGCGAACGCCCCGTCATGTTGTCGCCAAAGCGCGCCGAAATCGGGATCGGCGTGATCGTCGAGAAGCCGAGGTTCTCGGCAAAGGCCCTGTAGTCGGCGACGATCGTGTCGAAGACCCTGCGGTCAAAACCGACGAGGTCGATCTTGTTGACGGCGAGAACGACGTGGCGCACCCCGAGCAGGGACGCGATGAAGGAGTGGCGCCGCGTCTGCCGAAGAATACCCTTGCGGCTGTCGACGAGCACGACGGCAAGGGCCGCCGTGGACGCCGCCGTGACCATGTTGCGGGTATATTCCTCGTGCCCTGGCGCGTCGGCCACGATGAACTTGCGGCGCGAGGTGGCGAAGAAGCGATAGGCAACATCGATGGTGATGCCCTGTTCTCTTTCAGCCTCCAGGCCGTCGATCAGGAGCGCGAAATCGATGTCGCCGTGGTTTGTGCTGTTGCGTTTGGTCTCGCGCTTGAGTGCTGCAAGCTGGTCGTCGAAGAGCAGCTTGCTATCGTAAAGCAGCCGGCCGATCAGCGTCGACTTGCCGTCGTCGACCGAACCACAGGTCATGAACCGCAGAAGCGATTTCTTCTCCTGCTTGGCCAGATATTCGAGCACGCTGCCCGGTGTTGCGGGAATGCTGGCGGTCATTAGAAGTACCCCTCCCGCTTCTTCTTCTCCATCGATGCGGTTTCGTCCGCGTCGATCAGGCGGCCGTGCCTTTCCGACGTGCGGGCGGTCAGCATTTCGCGGACGATGTCCTGGAGTGTCGTGGCGTTGGATTCGATTGCAGCGGTGAGCGGGTAGCAGCCGAGCGTGCGAAACCGCACCAGGCGCTGCTCGACCTTCTCGTCCGCGTGGAGCGGCATGCGTTCGTCATCCACCATGATCAGCATGCCGTCCCGCTCGACGACCGGCCGGCGTGCGGCGAAGTAGAGCGGTACGATCGGGATGTTTTCCTTGAGGATGTATTGCCAGATGTCGAGTTCCGTCCAGTTGGACAGGGGAAAGACGCGAATGGATTCGGATGGGCCGACGCGCGTGTTGTAGCTCTTCCAGAGTTCGGGCCGCTGATTCTTCGGATCCCAGGCGTGCTGGGCGTTGCGGAAGGAGAAGATGCGCTCCTTTGCCCTGCTCTTTTCCTCGTCCCGCCGCGCGCCCCCGAAGGCCGCATCGAAGCCGTATTTGTCGAGCGCCTGACGTAGCGCAATCGTCTTCATCACATGCGTATGTACGTTGGAGCCGTGGGTGAAGGGGTTGATCTTCTGCTCGACGCCCTCGCGATTGATATGAACAAGCAGGTCAATGCCAAGTTCGGCCGCAGTGCGGTCGCGAAACTCGATCATCTCGCGGAATTTCCAGGTGGTGTCGACGTGGAGGAAGGGGAAGGGCGGCTTGCCGGGATAAAATGCCTTCATCGCCAGATGCAGCATGACGGAGGAGTCCTTGCCCACCGAATAGAGCATGACCGGCTTCGCGAAGGTCGCGGCGACCTCTCTGAATATGTGGATCGCCTCGGCTTCCAGGCGCTGCAAATGAGTTAAGGACATCGGGCGAATACTCCAAAACTGCAAAATAAAAAATTCATATATCTCGAAATTCTATCTTCGTTTTCAGTAGAAAATCATGTTTTAAAGAACTGTAACCGTAAATAATACTTGCTGATTTACGCGTTATTTCTTGTTCCTGTACTTGGCGCCTCTGAGCCGCGAAAGACCCAAAGTCGCGACGCCAGATAATTCCAGACAAAGACGATCGGAACGCTGATCACCTTGGCGACCGGTGCCGGGATCAGAAGGGCAAGGCCCGCGACGATCGCCGTCGATATCAACAGACCCGTCAGGGTGGCGGCGACGAACTTCACCGCTTGCACGTGGCTATGGGCGGCGCGGAAAGTCCAGGCGCGATTGAGCATGTAGCTGACCGCGATGCCGCAGGAATAGGAAACGAGGTTCGACGGCGTTGGCGGCGCCCCCGCGAAATAGAACGTGTTGAACAGAGCCATGTCGAGCAGGGTCGTCACGGCGCCCACCGCCGCAAACCGGGCAAGCGTTTCGCCGGCACCCTGCCGGGAGCTAGCGTCTTTTGTTGTCGGCAGCGACATCGCCGCGCCTCCAATCCGGCATCGCCGGCGTCGGCCGCCGGTGTTCGTCATTGTTGATTGAAGCTTCGATGATCGGGGCGGGCCGGTGCTTCGATTGCATGAAGATGCGGCCCACATACTCGCCCATGATACCAAGGAAGATCGCGTTGAGCGTGATGGAGAGCAAAAGCAGCATTGTGGTCGTCGCGAAGCCGGCGGGCCAGTCCTGCCCGAACAGAAGCTTGCCGACGAGGTAGCCGAACAGAAGCAGCAGCGTGGCAGTGCCCATCACCAGGCTCGCCATCGAGGCGAGCCGCAGCGGCGTCAGCGAATGGTTGAGAATGCCATCGACGGCAAGCGAGAGCATCGCTTTGAACGGGAACTTGCTTTCGCCGGCTACACGGGCCTGACGGTCGTATTCGAATCCGACCTGCGAAAACCCCATGGCGCTGATGAGGCCACGCAGATAGGGAGACGTGTCGTCAACCTTGCGCAGTTCGTCGAGGATGCACCGGTCGACGAGCCTGAATTCGCCGGCGTTGAGCGGCAGATCGTCCTCGCTGAGTGCATTGATGCACCAGTAGAAGGCCCGGCGGATATGGGTTGTCAGCCAGCCGTCGGTGAGCGTTCGGCGAATGCCGTAGACCACTTGGTGCCCCTTTAGCCAGAGATCGATCATACCGGGTATCAGGTGCGGCGGATCCTGCAGGTCGCAGTCGATCTGCACCGAGCAATCGCCGGTCGCCGCCTTGTAGGCCACGAGCAACGAGCGCTGATAGCCGATGTTGCGGCTGAAGCGGATCACCCGAACGCTCGGATCCTCGCTCGCGATCTCCGTCAGGATCTCGAAGGTTTTGTCGGTGGAGTGGTTGTCCGTGAAGATGATTTCGCGGTCGTATTCAGGCAAGCTGCGGAACATGTCGACGATCGCCTCGTGGGCGCGCCGGACGTTGGCCTCCTCGTTATAGGCCGGTACCAGGATCGAGATTTTCTGTCTCTTTTTCATCTCGTTGTCACCACCCTCAAACGGTCTTGCGCGTAGCGTGGCCGTCGGTCGAGGCCGGAGGCACGACGGCTCGGTGCCATGCGATGGTGCGGGCCAGTCCCTCCGCAAACGGTATGCGGGCGCTCCACCCGAACAGATCCTTGGCGCGCCCCGGTGCTGCCCGGAAATCGCGGATGCCCCCTGTCGAGGTGGCCGAGCCGTATTCGATGAGGGCGGGATCGGCGCCCGTTTGTTCGACGATGAGGCGCGCGACCTCGCGCATCGGTGGGGCGATGCCGGTTGCGACATTGACGAGCCGGGTGCTGACCGGCGCATCGGCAATCCGCAGCAGCGCTTCGACGACGTCGTCGACATAGAGCAGGTCGCGCCGGTCGCTGGGATGGCGGACGAGGCAGCGCTGGCCGGCAAGGCAACGCTCGATGAAGGACGGGATCATGAACTCGGTCGATTGCCTCGGGCCAAAGACAAGTGCCAGCCGCGCGGTGATCACCGGGAATGGCAGGCGTGCCTGCAACCCGCCGATGAAATGGGTCGCGGCCGTCAGCTCGGCCCCATAGGCATTTACCGGGATCTCGCGGCTGTCTTCTTCATAGGGGGCGGGTGTCGCACCATATTCGGCAAGCGATCCGGTTCGGATGATCTTTCGCGGCGGGTGGCGCAGCGCACTTGCCGCGCCGAGCAGACCGAGCAATGCGTTGAGGTGTTCGCGGATGCCCGCCTTGGCATCGTTGAGCTCCGCCTCTTCGCGTCGGCGCGTGCGGGCGGCGAGATGAAAGACGATTTCCGGCTCGACCTCCTGCAGGCAACGCCGCATGGCATCGTCGGACTGAAGGTCGAAATTGTGCCGGATGAACGCACCGTCGACTGCCTCGAGCCGGCTGTCTTCCGAGCCGGGCCGCACCACCACATGTACTTCATGGCGCGCGTCGAGGCAGGTCCGCGTCAGATGCGAACCAATGAAGCCAGCGGCACCGGTTATCAATATTCTCGACATGCGCCTCTTCTCATCTACGCGTGACCGCCGAGGACCGAAGATCCGTCTGACGCGCCTCCCCTTGGCCGGGGGAAGCGCGTTTCGTGTTCGCTCAGAAGAACGAGGCCGGCTGATGATCCCGGCGCTTCGTGGCGCCGGAGCTTGCATACCGCTGGGCGAAATCACGGAAGGACTGGTGGATATGGTCCAGGTGCGCCTGCGTCAGGCCGTGGTGGCAGGCAAGCAGAATGCCGCCACGCATCACGTCGTCGGCGACCGGATAGCCGCGCGGCTCGACCTTGCTATGAACGCCGCTCATCGCCGGTTGGCGCAGGATGTTTCCGGTAAACACCGGACGGGTCTGGATGTCGCGCTGTTCCAGGAAGATCTGCATCTCCCGGCGGGTGAACGGCGCATCGGCGCGCACGGTCATCGGGTAGGCCAGCCACCCGGTTCGCGAAAGCGGAAGTTGCTCCGGCAGGACGAACCAGTCCTCGTAGGTCTCGAAGAAGGCGCGCTGCTTGGCGAAGTTGCGCTCGCGCGCGTCGATGTTCTGCTGCAGCCGATCGAGCTGGACAAGCCCGAACGCTGCGCCCATTTCGGACGGTTCAATGTTGAAGCCCAGCACCTCGAACACGAACTTGGCGTCATAGTCGAAGCCGTCGAGATCGATGTTGAACCGGTTCTCGATGGTCTCGGATTCGACAAAGAGCGAGGATGTGCGGCCCCAGGAGCGATAGAGCATCGCCTTGCGCGCCAGCTCGTCGTCGTTGACGCAGACCATGCCGCCGTTGCCCGCCGCGGTAATGACATGCGAGCCGTAGAAGCTGGTCGTGCTGATATCGGAACGCGCGCCGGTGCTGCTGTCCCTGATCGTCGCGCCCAGCGTGTCGGCGCTGTCTTCGATCACCAGCAGCTTGTGCGCGTCGGCGATTTCGCGAATGCGATCCCAATCGGGCAGGTTGCCGATCAGAGACGGGATCATCACCGCCTTCGTCTTCCTGGTAATCATCCGCTCGATCGCATCGACGTCGATATTGTAGGTGCCTTCGACGACGTCGACGAATGCCGGGATAAGACCGGCGCGCACGATCGGGGCGACGGTCGTCGCAAAGGTCAATGCGGGCGTGATGACCTCGGATCCCTTCGGGAGGTCGGCGATTTCGATGGCGAGATGGTTCGCGGACGAACCGGAGTTCACCATGATGCCGTGCCGTTTCGCAAAGAGGGTCGCGACACGTTCCTGCATCGTCCTGACGGCCTTGCCCATCTGTGTCGATGAGCGCAGGACTGCCACAACGGCATCGATCTCTTCCTGACCGTAAACGGACTGTCCGTAATTAACTCGCATCTTTCCAATCTCCGATGTCGCGCAATGGCAATGGTCTTGCTTCGTGTTCGACTTCCTGTTTCCAGGCGCCGGCGTATTGCTCGATCTGATGCTCCGAGAACGACCGGATGTTTCTCGGATCCTCCCGGTACTTGCGGTACCAGGCGACAGTCATGGCCACGGTGTCGCGCAGGCGCAGCACCGGCTTCCAGCCGAGTTCCGTGCGGGCCTTGGTGCTGTCGAGGCGCAGAATGGTCGATTCCACCGGCGCGTTTACCTGCGGCTCGACGATGTATTTCGGCGGCGCGTCACCCCATTGGGCGACGACCATGTCGGCAAGCGTTCCGACATTGACGGTCGCTTCCTGGTCGGGGCCGAAATTCCAGCCGCCGGCAAAGCGCGTTCTGCCGTGAAGCAGGTGCGCCGCCAGCATCATGTAACCGCGAAGCGGTTCGAAGACATGCTGCCACGGCCGGATGCTCGAGGGATTGCGCAGCCGCGCGGGGCTGCCGCCTTCCACCGACCGGACCAGATCGGGCACGAGCCTGTCGGCACCCCAGTCGCCGCCGCCGATGACGTTGCCGGCGCGCACGCTGACGAGCTGCGGCCCGTTGGGGTCATTGAAGAACGAGGATCGATAGGCCGCTGCGACGAGTTCAGCGCAGCCTTTCGACGAGCTGTAGGGATCGCGCCCGCCCATCGGGTCGTTTTCCCGATAGCCCCAGACCCATTCGCGGTTCTCGTAGCACTTGTCGCTGGTGACGACGATCACGCCCTTCAGGGATTTCATGCGCCTTGCCGCATCGAGCACGATCGCGGTGCCGACGACATTGGTCGCATAGGTGTCAGCCGGGTTCTCGAAGGAGGCGCGAACCACGGCCTGCGCGGCCATGTGAATGACGAGATCGAAATCCTGTCCGTCGATTGCCCGCGCAACGTCGGCGGCAGACCGGATGTCGCCCTCATGGCCGTCGATAACGTCGCCGAGGCCGGTCGCCAGGTAGAAGGACGGTGTCGACGGTGGCAGCGAGAGGCCGACCACCGATGCACCCAGTCGCCTTAGCCAGAGCGAGAGCCAGCCTCCCTTGAAACCGGTGTGTCCCGTGATCAGGATCTTTCGACCGCGGAACGCCTCGGCAAGGTCGACCTCGCTGGTGATCAAAGCCATGTCCTACATCCGTACGTGATGGGTGGAGGGTGCGGCTGCCGCGGCGGACAGGTGATCGCGTTCAAAGTGCAGCCACGGCGGATCTTCGCTTTCGCACAGCCCGTTCAGGTAATCGCGATCGCGGATCGTGTCCATCGGATGCCAGAAGCCGTGATGCTTGTAGGCAAACAGTTGACCGTCCCTGGCGAGATTGGTCAGCGGCGACATTTCGAGCGGTTCGGAAAGGCTCGGAATGTAGTCGAGGACGCCGGGTTCAAAGACGAAGAAGCCGCCGTTGATCCAGGTTTCCTTCTTCTGCACCTTCTCGGTGAACTCGACGACCTGGTCGCCTTCGATCTCGAGGTTGCCGAAACGGGCCGGTGGCTGCACGGCGGTGACCGTCGCAAGGCGCCCGTGCGAGCGGTGAAACGCCAGCAGCGCCTCGATGTCGATGTTTCCGACGCCGTCCGAATAGGTCACCATGAATGGCTCGTTGTCGAGCCACTCGCGAAGGCGCAGGAGCCGCCCTCCGGTCATCGTCGACAGGCCGGTGTCCACGACAGAGACATTCCAGTCGAGCGGATGATTGGGGTGCAGCACCATCGAGCCGCTTCCCAGCGCGACGGTAAAGTCTGCGGTCGACAGATGGAAGTTATGGAAGAAGCTCTTGATCGACATGCACTTATAGCCGCCGGCAACGACAAAGTCGCGGTGCCCCCAGTGGCTGTAAATGTCCATGACGTGAAGAATGATGGGTTTGCCACCAATCTCGACCATCGGCTTGGGAATACGCGTGGTTTCCTCGGCCAGGCGCGAGCCAAGCCCTCCCGCAAAGAGAACGACTTTCATAGCGGTCTCCAAGAAGATATGTTTGGGATAGTGTTGACGTCTCAGGTTTTATTCATGAGCAATCGCGATCCAATGCGCGATTTGAGCGTTTTCAATAACTGATAAAAATGCACGTCAATAAAAGCAGGTGGTTACCTGCGCGCTACGGAATATGTCTGGATAAGTCCCAGGGTTTCCGTTATGTTAAGTAACTAATATACAAGAAATACCTTATATTCTGCTTGGCCGCAAGCCTTTTTACGTGTCAGGTTTATCCCTGCACGCTTGTCGGGGTTGTCCCGCTAGGCCATGCGCCGCTGCGCATTACGATCCTGTGTGATCCATTTGAAGCCGTGTGCGACTGCATCGTTCCCACAGTCCGCCTTTATTTTATACTTCGTCTATTTTTGTTCGGAGTTTTTGCATGACCTATCCAGCAAGTGTTTCTTCGGAAAGACAGGACTCTGTTGAAGGAAAATCGGTCGGGATTTTCTATCAAGTTGCAGCGGCTCTGTTCTTCCTGTTCGTTTTCTATTTTCTGTTTCTTCGGATCATGAATTTCGAGATGCGGCGAGACGAGCAGCTGTATGTCCCGCCGGCTAGACTCTTGAACAACCAGGCGCTCTACGCCGATTTCTTCTACAATCATCCGCCGGCCTCCGCGTGGTACTTCTACGGCATCAGCAAGCTGACCGGGTCCAGCGACCTGCTCTTAAGCGGTCGCCTCGGTGTCTTCCTGGCCTGGATCCTTATGGCAGTCGCTGTCGGCGGCGTGGTGTATGTGTTGACGCGTTCGGCTTGGGCAACTGTCTGTGTCGGCATCCTGTCGCTGGTGAACGAGTTGTTCCTGACGCAGACGGGTGTCGGCGCCACCAACAATTTCCTGCCGTGGCCGTTCGCCTTTCTCGGCCTCAGCCTCTTTCTTCTCGCCCTGCGTAATGAACAGCGCCGTTCGTTGTTGGTGGCGCTGGCCGGGTTTCTGCTGGGCTTGGCCGTGTGTTTCAAGCTGAGCGCCATAGCCTTCATCCCGGCCGTGGCCGTGGCCGCATTCCTTCTGCCGCGATCGCTGGCGCTGAAGGATCGTATTGCCAAGGTCGCGGCGCCGCTGCTGGTCGGCGGTCTTGTCGGCGGCGCGCCGATCCTTTTCTATCTCGTCAGGGATCCGCAACTCTTCCTGGCGCATGTGGTGCGCTACCATACCGGTCCGCATCCGCAATACTGGCGGCTGATGAGCGGCGACGGGGAGGGCGGTGCGATGTCGCTCGCCCAGAAACTGGTCATGGCGCAGGATATATGGCTTGCACCGGCCGTGGCCGTGGCGCTTGCCGCGCTCATCGCCGTCACGTTCATCGTTCTTGCCCGGCGCACCGACAACGTGGCGGTCGAACCACAGCTGCGCATGAGGGAGGTGCTGGTGCTTGCGGGCGTGCTCGTCTGCAGCTTTGTGCTGAGCTTCGTTCCGACGCCCGGGTTCCCCCAGTATTTTGCGCCGCCGCTCGTCTGCCTTCCGCTGGCGTTTGGCCTTTTGCTCGAGGCACTTGGTCCGCGCGCACTCCCCATGGTGCGGCCGATCCTGCTGTCGGCGGTGCTTGTCGTCCTTGCGGTCAACGCGCCGCGCCTTGGTCAATACCTTGGCAAGGCGACCCATCCGCAGCAGTGGACGACGATGCGCGTGCATGAGGGAGGCGTGACGATTGCTGAGAGAATGCAGGCTGCCGGCGTCACCGGCAAGGTTGCGACGCTCGCGCCCATCTATCCGCTGGAAGGCGGCCTCGATGTCTATGCCGAGCTGGCGACAGGGCCGTTTGCCTACCGCACCGCCGACATGACGAGCCCCGAGCTGGCGAAGTACTACAAGATGACGTCACCATCGACGATCGAAGCGCTGTTCGAGAAAGACCCGCCGGCGGCGTTTCTGCTTGGCTTTGAAGACGAACTGGAAAAGCCGATGCGTGCCTTTGCCGAAAGCCACGGCTACGTGCAGTCCGCGTCTCTCGGTTTCAAGGACAGATATGGGATCCCGACCCTCTACCTGAAGCCAGCAACGCCGCCCGGGTCGTGATCGGGTGATGCGGCCTCGCCTCCTGAGGCGGTGCGTATCAGGTCGATACGCGCGCTGCCGGGTAAAGCGCCTGGGCCTCCTCAGGCGCAGCGATGACGTCGTCCCATTGCTGAAGGACCGACTGGATCGCGTAGCGCGCGGCAACCGCGCGTGCGCCCATGGCGCCGATCTGGTGCCGCAGTGTTGCGTCGGCCGCCAGGCGGGCTATCGCGTCTGCCAGCCGGCGAATGTCTTCTTTGGGGACGAGCATGCCCACCGCCGGCGTGTCGATGATTTCCGACGGCCCCCACGGACAATCAAAGGCGATGCTGGCAAGGCCCGCGGACATCGCCTCCAGCAGCACGTTCGGGAAGCCTTCGAAGCGCGAACTGAGGACGAAGATATCGCCGGCGTTTATCCATTCGACCGGTGATTTCGTCGTGCCCGGCAGACGAACGCGGTTCGAAAGGCCGAGGCGTCGGACCTGTTCCTCAAGCGCCGGCCGTTCCGGGCCTTCGCCGAAGATGGTCAGCGTCATGTTCGGCGCGCGCCCCGCGATATCGGCAAAGGCGTCTATCAGCAGATCGAAGCCCTTCTGCCTGTCCAGGCGGCCGACGGCTAGCACCCGGGTGTTGGTGCCTGACTGTTTGTCACGCACATGCTGAAGCGTGATCGGATTGGGGATGATCACGGCCTTGGCTTTGAGGGCCGGTGGCAGCGAATTGACCGCTTCCGTCGTCTGCATCACCAGCCGCTCTGCCAGGCGAGCCGCCAGCGGCCGCGCCAATCGCCACAGCCCGTTCATGTCCTGCGTATTGAAGTTGTTTCGCTCGGAAAGGACGAGCCGCAGGCCGAGCCCGCGGCTGGCAAGCACGACCATGATGTTGACCTTCGTCAGAAAGGAAATGACGAGATCGGGCGACAGAGCGCGCAGGCGCGCGCGCAATCGGGCGATACGTGCAGCCGTCCTGAACACGCGCACCGAAGAGCCGCCGCCGAGCGCCTCCACGCGGACCGACCTGTCGTAGGCAAAGTAGGTCTCCGGGGTTTCCGCGTTGAGCGCGAGCACGTGCACGTCGTCACCGCGGGCCGAGCGATGGCGCGCGAGGATGTTGACGACCTTTTCTGCGCCGCCGGCACCAAGCCCTGAAAGCACAAACACAATTCGCAATGGCGGCTCCTGTCTCGATTGGGGCAGGCGGGCATCCCGCCTGCACCCGACCCGGCCACGGCCTAGACGGCGCTCATCCAGCCGTGGGTCAAGGCGAAATGGACAATCTGCGCCCGCGTGTGGAGCTGCAGCTTCTCCGTCGCCCGGGCCTTGTAGGTTTCGATCGATTTGACGCTGACATTGGCGCGCGCGCCGATTTCCTTGTTGGAGTACCCAAGGGCTACGAGGCGCAGAACATCCTGTTCGCGACGGGTCAGCCCCGGCACGCCGGCCGTCTTCATCGTGCGCGACCCGGGATTTGGTGCCGTGCGTGTGAGTTCCTGGGCGGTTGGCGGATCGAGATAGAGCCCGCCATGCGTGACGGAGCGAACGGCAAGCAGCAGGTGCTCGGGGGCGGAGCATTTCTGGATGAAGCCCTTGACGCCGATCTGAAGCGCCTGCTGTGCGTAGGAGCGCTCCGGGTAAATCGTCATCACCACCACATAGGCCGAAAGCTGCTGCTTGAGGATTTGCTCCGCCAGCGTAAGGCCGCTCATGTCGGGAAGGGCGATATCGATGACCGAAACGTCCGGCCCGGTTTCCTTGATCAGCGCGAGCGCCTCCGCACCCGTTCCGGCCGAGCCGACGCAGACGATATCGTTGGTCGTCTCGATCGTCGCGCGGGCGCCGACGATGACGAGCGGATGGTCGTCGATGATGACTGTGCGTATCGGCGTGGTCATGCTGCCCGCCTGACTGTCGGCGCCAAGTCCGCCGACATTCGCTTAGGTCGAGCCCCTTTGTTGTTGTCGTTCATGTGTCGGTCCCCCTCTCCGAATTTTCTTTCCGCAGCTTGAGCCGTGCGGTGGCTGCTAGAAGTTCCTCAGGAAATTGGAGTAACGCCGTTCGATGTTGTGCAGCGTGTATTCGCTTTCGATACGATCGCGGGCGAGAAGCGCGTAGCGGGCATACTCCTCCGGCGAAAGGTCGAGCACCTTGCGCATGGCGTCGGCAAAGGCCTCGGGATTGCGGGCGGGCACGACGATTCCGGCATTGCCGGCAACCTCAGCCGCGTCACCGACGTCCGTTGCCACCACCATTTTTGCGTAGCTCATCGCCTCGGCAACGACGTTCGGAAAGCCTTCTGTCCTGGAGGACAGGGCGAGAATGTCGATGCTGCGGTAGAAATCCTCCATGTCCGCGACTTCGCCCCTGAGGTCGATGGCCTCGCTTGGCAATCCCGCATCTGCAATCAGCTGGACGACTTCGGGATTGTCCCAGGCTAGTCCCCGTCCGGCGGCGAGAAAGCGCGTGTCAGGATGGGTGCGCAACACCGAGGCGGCGGCGCGAAAGAAGGTGGCGTGATCCTTCTGCGGGTGAAAACGCGCGACGATCCCGATCCGCCGGGGCGGTGCTTCGTGGCCTGCCGCCACCGCCGGAATTTCAAAGCCGTTCGGGATGACGACCGAATTCAGGTTGCGGTAGCCATAGGCGCGGTGCATTTCGCGGGCGCGCGACGAATTGTAGATGATGCCGGAGGCCGAGCCGGAGAGCGCGCGGGCAGCGGCGATCGCCATGTGCGAGCTCCGCGACAGCGAGGCGATATCATCCAGCGACTGGCGAACATTCCAGATGACCGGCGTTGCCCGTCGCGCAAGTTTGGCAGCGACCGTGCCGACCACCATGGCGTGGTACATCCAGCAAAGCATGACACTCGGCTTTTCCTGGCGGATGATATTGGCAAGCCGCATCGTGCCCTGCAGAATGGCCGGGAGCGAGTGTGCGCCGAGCGCCACATACTCGACGCGCGGATTGTCCGCGAGGTCACGGTTTCGCGCCGAGACATCGAGCAGCGATACGACCATGACGCGTTCGTCAGACGACGCCTTGAGCAGGCGCGCGAGCATCGTCTCAGCTCCGGCGCTTGCGCTGAAATTAGTGATCAAATGCAATATCATACCGTGGATCCGAAGTTGCGCCGCCGTTTGGGCCTTCCTCCGCATTCCCTGAGCCTGACGACAGGGCACACTGGTGTGTATCCCGGCGCTGGTCACAAGCATTAAATTCCTGGGCGCGCTATGCACGCCAGGACATTAACTTCCTATTGCCTCGATTTTGGAGGACACATCGGACGCGATCATTTCTGAAATAGGTTCGTACTCTAAATTGGCCTTCCAGGGCGCAC
This sequence comes from Ensifer sp. ENS03, assembly GCF_014852035.1. Classification (NCBI taxonomy): domain Bacteria; kingdom Pseudomonadati; phylum Pseudomonadota; class Alphaproteobacteria; order Hyphomicrobiales; family Rhizobiaceae; genus Ensifer; species Ensifer sp. ENS03. Next base: position 39,831 of record NZ_JACVAV010000008.1, read on the forward strand.
CCTAGAAAAGCAGTGATTTCAAGATACAACGGCAGACACTGTCATGCAATTATTCTCTTGCAGTATAGCCCGGCTCTGAAATAGCATCCCGTCATATCATACTTGAAATACATTAATATCGCCCGGATGGGTTATTTCTTCCCTTGGTTGTGATCCGAGTTGTATATTGCGCTCTGACACATTGTGCATTTGAGAACCAAAATGCGTTTTGCTCTGGTTGGTGCTGTCGAAGGATCCCTAATCGCGCTCGATGCCCTGTTGGCGAAGGGGATGCTGCCGTCCCTGGTGGTTACGCTGCCGCCGGAGGCTGCGGATCGCCATTCCGATTTCGCGGACTTGACGACGCCGGCGCGCGCGGCAGGCAGCGCGGTCTGCCATACGACCAACGTGAATGCCGAAGACACGCTCGCAGCCATCCGCGCGAGCGCCCCGGACCTCGTCCTGGTCCTCGGCTGGTCGCAGATCTGCCGTGAGGCCTTCCGTGCCATCCCGCGGCTGGGCGTGATCGGGTTTCACCCGTCGGCGCTGCCGCGTCTGAGAGGCAGGGGTGTTATCCCCTGGACCATCCTGCTTGACGAAAAGACCACGGGTTCGTCGCTCTTCTGGATTGACGAGGGCACGGATTCCGGCCCCATCATTCTGCAGCGTCTGTTTTCCGTCGCGCCGGATGAGACCGCGCGTAGTCTCTACGGTAAGCATGTGCGCAATCTGGCGGAGATGGTGCCGGAGGCCGTTGAATTGGCCGCGGCCGGCAAGGCGCCGCGGGTCGAGCAGGACCACAGCCTGGCAAACTATTGTGCAAAGCGTGTCGCCGAGGATGGCTTGATCGATTGGCAGCGCCCGGCAGCGGAGGTGCTGCGACTGATCAGGGCGGTCGGCGAGCCCTATCCCGGCGCCTTTTCGCGCCCGGACGGAAAGGTCGTCCATATTGATGCGGCGCGGCCCTTCGCGGACTCCTTCCGTTACATCGGCCTTGCCGCGCAAGTTCAGACCCATACGGCGGATGGCTTTACCGTCATGTGCGGAGATCGGCAGTGCATCGAGGTAACCGCGTGGCGCACGGCCGACGGCCGGCGCCCCCCGGTGCACAGCAAGTTGGGAGCGTAATCGCACGGGCATTGCATCGGGTTCAGTCAGGCGGGGCCACAGTGATTGCCTTGGCCCCTCGTCCTAACAGTCAAGGAGAAGGCGTGTATGGCGTACCGATCGTTCAAGATCCTTGTCTCTTCCGCGGGAAGGCGTGTTGGCCTGATCGAGTGTTTTCGCCGGGCAGCGCGCGCGCTGGACATCGATCTCCAGATTCTGGCCTGCGATCTTGATCCTGACCTGAGCGCGGCCTGTGCGGTCGCCGACCGGGCTTTCGCGGTACCCGCCTACAATCACCCGGAGTTCACGGGCCGCCTGGCGGAGATCGCGCGGGCGCATGATGTGCGCCTGCTCGTACCAACGATCGATCCCGAACTGGTGCCGCTTGCGGCAGCGGCGGGGGATTTCGCCCGCTTCGATTGCCGCGTGCATGTGAGCACTTCGCCGGTCATCGACGTTGTGCGCGACAAGCTCGAAACCATGCGTGTGCTCGACGCGGCCGGGGTTCCGGTCCCGCGAACCGGCATGCTGGAGGAGGTTCGCGGCGAGCTCTCCCGCTGGGACTGGCCGCTGTTCCTCAAGCCCAATGCCGGGAGCGCAAGCCGCTCGATCAGCATGGTGCGCTCAATGGCCGATCTGCCTGAAACGACCGCAGAGCCGATGATCCTGCAGCAATATCTGGACGGCCCGGAGCATACGGTCAATGCGTTCGTCGATGACGGCGGCACATTGCAGTCGGTCATTTCGCATCGGCGATTGCGCATTAGGGCAGGCGAAGTCGAAAAGGGCGTTACCGAGCGACATACGGCGCATCGGGCGATGGCTGAGGGTATTTTGCGGGCGTTGCCGGACTTGCGCGGTGCTTTCTGTTTCCAGGTCATGGACGATCGGCTCACCGGCCCGCGGGTGATCGAAATCAACGCCCGTTTCGGCGGCGGCTATCCGCTTGTGGATCATGCCGGCGCGACCTTTGCCCAATGGCTGCTGGAGGAAGTGGCAGGCTTGCCGAGAACGGTCCACGACGATTGGCGAGAAGGTGTGCTGATGCTGCGATACGATGCAGCGGTCTTCAGGGGATAGACGGATGGGCGAGCAGGTGCTTGTCTTCGATCTCGACGATACGCTCTATCTGGAGCGGGATTTTGCCGCAAGCGGCTTCAGGGCCGTTGATGCCTGGCTGGCGAACCATCTGGGCGCGGAAGGCTTTGCCGGGCATTGCGAGGCAGCTGCTGCGAGCGGGCACAGCGGACGCGTTTTCGATACGGCGCTGGCAGCGATGGGCATTGCCGTCGACGAAGCGTTGGTCGGCCAGTTGGTTGCCGTCTACCGCGGACACCGGCCGGAGATAGCTCTCGCCGACGATGCTCGCCGCTATCTGGAGCATGCGCGCGTCGGCCGAAGAGCGATCATCACCGACGGGCCGGCGGCCACGCAACAGGCCAAGGTCAAGGCGCTGGGGCTCGAAGCCTTGGTGGACCGGGTGATCTTCACTGATCTTTGGGGGAGAGAATTCTGGAAACCGCATGCACGGGCCTATGAGGCGATCGAGAGCTGGGCGGACGTCAAGCAGGACAATCTCGTCTACATCGCCGACAATCCGCTCAAGGATTTCGTCACGCCGCGCCGGCGCGGATGGCAAACTGTGATGGTCGCGCGCGACGCGCGGGTTCACCGCACGGCGGCGCCGGACGAGGCGCACCAAGCCGATAGGCGGATCAGCGATCTAGACGAACTGGACGAGGCATTGCGGTCACTCGCCGCTGGTGAAGCGGTCTCTCGGTGAGCTTTTCGCGAACTGGACTGCCAGTACAGGCAGGAACTGGCGGAAGTGGCGGCCGCGGAGCGCGTATTCAAACCCGCGGCCGCCGGTATTTTTACGCGAAGGTGAAGTCCGCCGCGCTGAAGTTGGCCGCAGACAGGGTACCGTTCGGATCGTCGACGACGATCTGGAAGGCGTGGCCGGCCGAATCCTGTGCCTTCAGGATCACGTCGCCGCTCGGGTCGTCATAGGCATAGACCGTGCCGGGGCCACCGGTGTTGGCGTAGCGGGTGATGCCGAGCTTTTCGAGCACGATGCGATCGAGACCATCCTGGTAGTCCATGATGGTATCCCGTCCATCGAGTGCGCCCGCGCCCTTGAGCACGAAGCGGTCGGCGTCGGCGCCGCCCCAGAGGAAGTCTGAGCCGGTGTCGCCGATCAGGGTATCCCTGCCGGCATCGCCGCGGATCGTGTCGTTGCCCGAGCCGCCATAGAACAGGTCATCGCCATCGCCGCCATTCAGCGTGTCGTTACCGTCTTCGCCGCTGATGCTGTCGTTGCCGCCGTCACCGTAGACGAGGTCGTCGCCTGCGCCGACGCTGATCCGGTCGACGCCGGCACCGCCATGGGCCTCATCGCGACCGCTCTCGGAATCGAGAATGTCGTTGCCGTCGCCGCCATCGAGATAGTTGTCGCCGTCGCCGCCGTCGACCCGGTCATCGCCGATGCCGCCATAGACGTGGTCATTGCCGGACTGGCCCTTGAGCGCGTCGTTGCCGCCTTCGCCATAGATGTAGTCGTCGCCGGCACCGCCACCGACGGCCTGCGTCGTTACCTGGCCGGTTGCCGGGTTGACGCGGTTGACGAAACCGTCATTGCCGTCGCCGGCATAGATGATGTCATTGCCCGCGCCACCATCGATATATTCCTCGCCGGCGCCGCCGTAGAAGGTATCGTTGCCGGCACCGCCGAGCATGGTGTCGTGGCCATCGCCGCCGTCGAGGATGTCGTCGCCGTCCTCGCCGTCGAAGATGTCGTTGCCCAGGCCACCGACGAAGTGGTCGTTGCCAAGGCCGCCATCGAAGGAGTCGTTGCCGACGCCGCCTTCAGCATAATCGTCGCCTGGACCGGCCTTGAAGAAGTCGTTGCCGTCGCCACCGTACATGCGGTCGTTGCCGTCGCCACCGTCGAGATAGTCGTCTCCGGCATAGCCCCAAAGGCTATCGTCGCCGCCATATCCATAAATTGTGTCAGCTACGTTCGTGCCATAAAGCGTGTCAGCTACGGGTCTTCCCTTAACGATCATGTTTCCATCCTTTATTAGTGGGGCAGAATACGCGCCGTTGCTTTTACCGACCGCCGCGCAAAGACAGCAAGCGACCTTAGCGTGTGAAAACTGTGATCTGTCGTGTTAAATGGTGGGGGTCTAAAATAGCATCTATAAGCAACCGCTACAACAGATGTATAGTACCTACTCAACCTCCGGCACGTTGACATCGGGGAACACTTCCATCGATACGGCCCCACTCAAATTCCTGGAAACGGTGTCGTTGCAGCATGGTAGACAACAGAATCACAAGCGGCAGTTTACGATCTGCGTTCCGGCGCAGCGTCATAGATCTCGGCTTGTTCTCGACGGTCGTCAACGTGTTGGCGCTGACCTCGCCGCTGTTCCTGATCCAGGTTTATGATCGGGTTTTGCCCTCTTCGAGCATCGAAACGCTCGTCTATCTCACGATTATCGCGTTCCTTGCCTTCGCGTTCCTCGGCCTGCTCGATGTGATTCGGTCGATCTATGCGGTGCGCATGGCGGCCAAGCTCGACAGCGAGCTCGGGGCGGCCGCCTTTGCGAACGTGGTCGCGGCAACGGGCCGGGAACCGGGCGATATCCAGCCTTTGCGCGATCTTGCGACCGTTAGAGGCTTCGTCGCTTCACGCGGCACGCCGGTCCTCTTTGACCTGCCGTTCTCGCCGGTGTTCGCCGCACTCCTTTATCTCCTGCATCCGCTGCTCTTTTTGATGACGACGATCGGCGCGATCGTGATCCTGCTTTTGGTTTTCCTCAATCAGTACATGAACAAGAAGGCGTCGCAGTTCGCGCAGGAGCGTATAACCAGCGCTAATCTCACGGCGCAGATGTTCAGCCGCAATGCCGAGACTGTGCGTGCGATGGGCATGACGAACAATGTCGGTGAGGTCTGGGGCCGCCAGTTTGCCGCCGCGACCGCGGCAGCGGACGGAAGCCTCGTCGTCAACGCAATCTTCGGCGGCATATCGCGATCGATCAGAATGATCCTGCAGATGGCGATCCTTGCTGTTGGCGCGACCCTCGTCTTAAAGGGGCAGATGACTGCCGGCATGATTTTCGCGTCGTCGATCCTATCGGGACGCGCGCTGCAGCCGCTCGATCAACTGGTCGGGATCTGGAAGCAGGCAATGGATGCGCGCAGCGCCTGGTCGCGGTTCGAAAAGGTGATCGAGGCCGGCAGTGTCGATAGCCGCAAGCTTCTGCTTCCGAACCCCGCCGGCGATATCGCCGTGCGTGATTTGCTCTATGTTTCGCCCGACGCCGGAGCCGACCCTGAGCCGATCCTGAAGCGGCTGAATTTCACGATCGCTGCCGGCGAAAGCGTTGCAGTGGTCGGCCCGAGCCGGGCGGGCAAATCGACGCTCGCGCGGCTTCTGACCGGCGCCGTTGCCCCGACAGCGGGCTCGATCACCATCGACGGTGCGGATCTGAGAACATGGGACGCGGCGCAGCTCGGCGGCCTCATCGGCTATCTCTCACAGGACGTGCAGCTGCTGCCGGGCACGATCGCCGCCAATATCTCTCGCTTCGAGCCGGATGCAGCCGACGAGGCGGTCGTTGCGGCCGCGCGCGCGGCTCATGCCAATGATCTCATCCTGTCGCAGACGAAGGGCTATCAGACCCCGATCGGGCCCGGTTCCAACAATCTCTCCGGCGGCGAGCGGCAGCGCATCGGGCTTGCGCGCGCCTTCTACGGCTCCCCGCGTCTTCTTGTTCTCGACGAGCCGAACGCCAACCTCGACAGCGAAGGGGAAGCGGCACTCGGACGGGCGCTGAGAGACGCGAAAGCGCGCGGCGTCACGGTCGTCATTGTCACGCACCGCATTTCGATCGCCACGACGTGTGACCGGATCCTGGTGATGAAGAATGGCAGGATTGATGACTTCGGTCCAACGGACGAGGTGGCGCGTCGGGCGCAGTCCGAAAGGGCGGACCGGGCGGCAAAGGCGGCGGCTGTCAAGCGACAGGCGAACCCGCCGCCGACAAACATTTCCGCCTTCCTGCCTGGCAGAACCGGGGATCGGCCATGACGGCGGCGACCACTCGGCGCTCCTGGCGGGAGACAATCGTGACCGATACCGGGCTGGTCGCCCGGCTCGGCTATGGGACGCTTGTTCTCATCCTTGCCGGTTTCGGCTATTGGGCGGCAACGGCGCCGCTCTCCGGTGCCGCGGTCGCTTCCGGCACGATCACGGCCACGGGCCGCAATGTTCTCGTGCAGCATCTGGAAGGCGGGATCGTCAGCGAAATCGCGGTTCGCGAGGGCGATGCGGTCGCAAGGGGGCAGACGCTCGTGGTCCTCGACGACACCGTCGCCCGCACGCAGCTCAACCGCCTTGCCAAGCAATGGGTGGCGCTGAAGGCGCGGGAGGCGCGCCTTGCCGCCGAACGGGACGGCCGGCGGGACCTGACGATCGCGATCGGCAACGCGCCAGCCACGATGTCGGCCGCAAGCCGTGACCTGACCGAAGAGCAGGTGAAGGAGTTTCAGACCCGGCTTGCCCGCTTCACCTCCGAGACCGTTATTCTGCAGCAACGGGTCGAAAGCATCAACGATGCGCTCGATGGCCTGGCCGCGCAGAAGGCGGCCGTCGAGAAGCAGACGCAGATCGTGCGCAGTGAAGCCGAGCGAAAGTTCAATCTCCTGGAAAAGGGGCTGACGAACCGCACGGAGTACACGCAGCTTCTTCGCGTCGAAGCGGACCTGCTCGGCCAGGTCGGCATGCTGCAGGCAGAATCCTCATCGAGCCGCACCCAAGTCGCAGAAGCGCGTGAGCAGATCGAACGGCTGAAGACCCAGCGCGTCGAGCAGGCGGTGACCGCGATGAACGAGGTGAAGACCGGGCTTGCCGACGTGGAAGAACAAGTCGAAGCCGCGCGCCGTGTGCTCGAGCGCACCGTCGTCAAAGCGCCGGTGGACGGCGTCGTCGTCGCCTCGGTCTACAATGCCGTCGGCAGTGTCGTCGGTCCCGGCGAGAAGATCATGGAGATCCTACCGACAGGGGACTTGGTCGTCGACGCGCGTATTCATCCGCAGGACATCGACGTCGTCCATGTCGGTCAGCCGGCAAGGGTCCGCCTCTCGGCGCTCAATACCAGCTTGACGCCAGAGGTTTCTGCGACGGTTGCCCATGTTTCTGCCGACCGCCTCACCGATCCGGCGACGCGCGAGCCCTATTACAGGGCCGTGTTGCGCCTGGATACGCCGCTGCCGCCCGGCGTGCGCATGGAGCAGCTGCATCCGGGGATGCCGATCGACGCCTTTATCGAACTCGGCGACCGCACCTTCCTTGAGTATCTGATCCGGCCGATTTCCGACTCCTATCGACGCGCCTTTGCGGGGGAATGACCCCACAAGGTCTTTCCGGGGCGGGAATGCAGTGGGTCGACATTTAGACTGAGGTCGCAGGGACGCGCTCTTTGCATGTCCGGATGGCTGGTCCGTTTCCGGTGGTCGGCGAGTTCCTGTCGGCGCCCCTCGATCGTCACCTGAGAGCGGTTCCAGGCTGCATGCTGGGGTATTGGAGTGCCATTTCCAGATGCGCCAAGATTTATCCGATGTATATCCTCGGGTGTTCTTTCTAGTGTTCTGACCATTATTTCATGCGAGAAAATTATCGTCCATTTAATATTAAAAAAGACGCGGACTTGCTTTCGTATCTTAAGTTTTATGTCTTTCTTTTGAGCGGTGCATTCTGTCTCCTTGGTGATGGAATGGTCGCTAGTTAATCCCAAAGGATTATGGATTAATTTGCAGTAATACTATTGAGTTCTAAGATAATTAGGGAAATTGCTTTCGATAAAACGAAAAGATAATTTACACGCAGTTTTTGGCGTGCGAGAGTTTTGGCGAAGTTGGCGTATTTTATTGCTAAGACCAAAGCTTGTATCAGTGCATAGATAAAATAAATTTCAGGTAACTTTGTATGATCTGATCGATATCAGAAGTTTATTCCAAACAAATTCAACGAGACATGACGTCTCAAGGCGCGTCATTCGTCCGTCCGTTCTCGGCGCGGCGGTTGACTGGCGTTCTATGGATCGAAGGGTGTCGCATGCATCGCAACGAGGCCGCTGCCCAGCCCACGCAAGCCGTCGCCCCGTCTCCGCCGTCAATGGCGAGATACTGGGCAAGGTTCCTCACCATATTCACCTGGTTTGCTGCCGTCGGACGTGCGCTTCTGCGCCTGGCGGCAAGAACGACCGTATCGTCGGTCAAGCAGGTTCGTCGATCGCGCGTGCTCTATGCGATGGACATCGCGTCTGCAGCCCTGGCGCTCGTGGCCGCCTTTTTTCTGCGCTACGGCTTCGACGCCATGTCGACGCGACCGGAGCTTATCTGGGCGCTGCTAACGACCGGACCGCAATATCTTCTGGCCTGTGCGCTCGCTTTTCCGATTGCGGGATTGTACGCTCGCGACTGGCGCTACTGCTCCGTCTCGGACCTGCGCTCAATCCTTCAGGCCGTCTTGATCAGTTCGGCGGCGCTGGTGTTGATGTCGTTCTTTGCGAACCGGCTCCAGGATATGCCGCGAAGCGTTGTGCCGCTCGAGGCGCTGCTCTTGACCGCATTCCTTTCGGCTTCGCGACTGAGCTTCCGGCTCGACGAACTGGCGCTGCGCCCAACGCGGCGGCAGCCGATCGCCGAGGACAATGCCGACCGCATCCCGACCTTGCTCGTCGGCAGCGGCCATGCGGCAGATCTCTATCTGAGAGCGCTCCGCCGCGATCCACATTGCAGCCATAAGCCGGTCGGCTGCTTGGAAGTGACGCCGGAGCATACGGACATGACCTTGCGCGGCATTCCGATCCTTGGCGCGCTCAGCGATTTCGAAACTGTGGTCTGCGCACTCGCAGAAAGTGGACAGTTGCCGCGCCATGTCGTCTTTACCGAAGCGCTTTCGGCGTTCGGCGAAGCCGCTGAGGATGTGATGCGGCGCGCCGAAGCGCGTGGCATGACCGTATCGCGCCTGACGCAGATCACGGAACTCAAGAGCGCCAAGCAGGAAAGCCGTTTCGAACTACGCTCGATCGAGCTGACGGATCTTCTGGAGCGCCCGCAGGCAGCCCTCGACAACGAGGCAATTCTTCGCCTCGTCCGCGGTCGGCGCGTCCTGATCACCGGCGCCGGTGGTTCGATCGGCAGCGAACTCACCTTGCAGGTGGCGGCGCGTGAACCGGCCGAACTCATCCTCGTCGAGAACTGCGAATACAATCTCTATGCGATCGACATGGAACTCGGCGAGCGCTATCCGGCCGTCAAGCGGACGGCAAACCTTTGCAACGTCCGCCGGGCCAATCGCGTCAACGACGTCTTTGCCAAGTATCGGCCGGAATTGGTCTTCCATGCCGCAGCGCTCAAGCATGTGCCGATGGTGGAGCTTAACCCTTGCGAGGGCGTGCTGACCAATGTGATCGGCACGATGAACGTCGCGAACGCCGCCCGCCGCTTCAAAGTGCAGGCGATGGTGCAGGTGTCGACCGACAAGGTCGTCAACCCGACGAGCGTGATGGGCGGGACCAAACGGCTGGCCGAACTCTATTGCCAGGCGCTCGACCTTCATTGCCTGAAGAAGGGTTCCGGCCCGCGCTTCATGACCGTTCGCTTCGGCAACGTGCTCGGATCGAGCGGCTCGCTGATCCCGTTGTTCAAGCGGCAGATCGCCAAGGGTGGTCCGCTGACGGTAACAGATCCGCGCATGACGCGCTTCTTCATGACCATTCGTGAAGCCGTCGAACTGACGCTGCAGGCTTCGGCCTATGGTCTGGAAGGCGAAATCGGCAAGGGCGAGATTTTCGTTCTGGACATGAATGAACCGATCAAGATCATCGACATCGCCAAGCGGATGATACGCCTTGCCGGTCTGACGCCGGGCAAGGATATCGATATCGAGATCATCGGTCTCAGGCCCGGCGAAAAGCTCTATGAGGAGCTGTTCGACAGCGGCGAGCAACGCATCAGTTCACCTATTCCAGGTGTGCTCGGCGCGATGCCGAACGCCGTGCCCCTGGCGACGCTCAAGGAGATGTTCGCGCGCCTGAAGCTCTTTGCTGAACTCGGCGATCAGGCGATGGTCTTTGCGATCATGAACAGCCTCATTCCCGGCTTCGACAAACATCCGGCTGAAGGCACGGCTGGCGCGCCTTCTTCGGACGACGGGGAGGAAGTGGCCGCCGACGCCGATGCCGCGCATCTCACCGACGATGTCCTGCAAGCAGCGCTGTCAAGCCTTAGGCGAGGGCCGCCTTCGACGCCGATGCCGATGTGATCTGTACGATCTTTCGAACGCTTGTATGGAGCGCCCCTGATGTTGATTGACGCGAGCGACTATTCTCCGGTCAGGCTGCCGCCACAGCGGGCGGCTGCCGCCGCGGGATCGGCGGTTGCCGGCGTGGTTCCGAAACAGCGGATCGCGGTGCTTTCGAGCTACAGTCGCTCGCTCACCAATTTTCGCCTGGAGTTGCTGCGGCGCCTGGTGGAGGCCGGCCACTCGGTCCTGGCCGTCGGGCCGGAGCAGGACGAGGACGTCGTCCGGCAGCTTGCCGCGATCGGTGTAGAGTTCGTCCGCTCGCCCATGAGCCGCACAGGGCTCAACCCACTGACGGATCTCGCGACGCTCTGGTCCTACTGGCGGCTCTTACGCTCGCGGCAGATCGATGTCGTGATCCCCTATACGATGAAGCCGATCGTCTACGGCGGCATTGCCGCTCGTCTGGCCGGCGTCAAGCGACGGTATTTTCTCGTGACCGGCCTTGGCCATGTCTACTCGGACGCCGCAGGAAGGCGGTGGGTCGGGCGCCGCATCAAGCAGCTGAGCGTGCTGCTCTACCGGCTGGCGCTCAAGGGGGCCGGCGGGGTCTTTGCCTATAATCGTGCGGATTCGGCTGATATCGAGAGCTGCAGGCTGATTTCCGACCCGCGCGCGCTGACGCTCGTGCCGGGCTCAGGCGTCGACCTCGACCACTATGCCTTTTCGAGCCCGCCCCGCGGGCGCCCGGTTTTTCTGCTCGTCGCCCGGCTGCTGAAGGACAAAGGGATCAGCGAGTATGTCGAGGCTGCGCGCCTCGTTCGCCAGCAGTTCCCGGAGGCCGAATTTCGTCTTCTGGGACAGTTCGATCCCAGTCCGGCGGCGATCTCCGCTGAAACCATCGATGGATGGGTCAAGGACGGCAGCCTGAACTATCTCGGCGAAACCACGGATGTGCGCCCGCATCTCAGCGATTGCAGCGTCTTCGTCCTTCCGTCCTACTATCGCGAGGGCATACCGCGCAGCATTCTTGAGGCGATGTCGACCGGGCGCGCGATCGTCACAACCGATCTGCCGGGCTGCGACGAGACAGTGGTCGACGGGCTCAATGGTTACCTTGTGGAGCCGCGCAACGCCAAGCAACTGGCCGAAGCCATGTGCCGCTTCCTGAGGGCGCCTTCGCTGATCACAGACATGGGGCTCAGGGCTCGTGAACTGGCCCAGTCAAAGTTTGATGTGCATGCCGTGAACAAGCTGCTTCTTGAGCGCATGGCATTGATCTGACAGGAATATTTCATCTTGTCCAAAATAGTCGAGAGTGTTCGACAAGAAAGAACAACCGCGACGATGCTTTGTCAGCAACTTTTCGGCTGCGCGCGTTTCTAACGGTCAATGGGAAACTCATATTTTTCGATGTATACATTACTAATAGTTGTTGAGTTGATCATTGCTATGCATAATCGCCTTTGAGGAATATTTGAGGCGATCGTCTTACGATGGCGGGCAGCGTCGTTCACATCATCAACGACCTTAACGGAAACGGCGGCGCCGAGCGCCTGGTCGTGGAAATGGCGCAGCGGCAGGCGCGGTTTTCGGCAACGGTGATCGTGTGGAAGGGAGCGAACAACGAACTCCTGGAAGACGCGGCTTTTGCTGCAGTGACGATCATTGCGGTCAAGCTGTCGAGCCCCCGTTCGATTGCCAGAGCATGGCGCGCGATGCGGGCGGCGGACGTCGTGCACGTCCACCTGTTTCCGTCCCTCTATTTTTGCGCGTTTCTGCCTTTTCGGAAAATCTACACCGAACACAACACCTGGAACCGCCGAAGGGCGAGGCGGTGGCTGCGAGGTATCGAACGGTGGGTCTATGGCCGTTATGACTGCGTTGCGGCAATCAGCGCACCTGTCCGCGACCACCTGTCCGAATGGCTGGCGCCCATGGCCGCGAAAATCCACATCGTCGAAAACGGTGTCAGCCTGGACCGGTTTGCGTCGGCGCGCGACCGCAAGCCGAGAGAGGATGGGCTCTTTTACATAGGCATGGTCGGAAGTTTCACGGAGAAGAAGGACCAGGAAACCATCGTGCGGGCCCTGCAGCGGCTTCCGGACAATGTCCATGCGGTCTTTGCCGGTGTGGGGGACCGTCGACCGATCGTCGAGGAACTGGCCGGGGCTCTGGGTCTGCGCGAGCGCGTCCATTTTTCCGGGCTGGTCCGGGATATCCCGGCGTTCCTCAGCCGCCTTGATCTCTATGTGCAATCGTCCCATTGGGAGGGCTTCGGGGTGGCCGTGGTCGAGGCGATGGCGTCGGACCTGCCGGTCCTGGTCAGCGATGTCGGAGGGCTGGCCGTGGTCGTTGACAACGACGACTACCGGTTCCCGGCGAAGAACCACGGGCAACTCGCCGACCGCATTCGCGAACTTACCAGCGATGATGAGAAATATCGCAATGCGACGGCCTATGCGCGCCGCCGTGCACAAGGCTTTTCAATCGACCGGACCGTCTCGTGCTACGAGGACCTTTACGAGCTGATCAAGCCCGGTCCGCCGTCATTGACGGCGGCCGGCGCAGATGCCGGCGCCCCTCGGTTCCACCGTTCCTCGCACCCTTCACAGGACCTGCGCTGAGCAGTCGTTGCGTTCGGCCGGAGGAAAGCAGAGAAGAAAGAAGGCGGGCACGATCTGGCGAACGGGGGCATGGCATGACGCAGCGGCTCATTTGAAAGCAACTGCTGAAATGTAACTTGGAATCTCCGGGGGAGTTGGTATTATCCCTGCATTGTTTTCGAATATACTGAAATTAACTGTTGTCGTTTTCATGTTTTGGGAGCCGATGTCGGCCAATCTACCCTCGGGATCACTGTAGCGGGCGCTGAGCCCCTGTCTGGAAAGGCAGGCGGCAAAGTATTCGGTCGCTGCCAGATGCCCTCTGGGTTCGAGAGCCGCAGGCAATTTTTACAGGTTGTCCGACCATGGTGATGAGCGCCCGACAATTTTATTCTGGAAATGACGGCTCGACGGACTGGGTTCGGGAGTCGGAGTTCTTCGCAAAACTGAAGATGCGAAACGGCACCTTCAAACTCACGCAGCCGTCGCGCTTTCGCGAGCTGGAAACCGCATTCAGGCCCTTGCTTTCGCAGCGGGCGACGCAGTTGCGGGAGGTGCTCGATGTCGGTGTTTCTACCGGTGTGACGACGGTCGAGCTATTGCGATACCTGGAGGCCTGCGGGGCGAAGCCGAAGATCACAGCCACCGATCTCTTCATCGACGCGCACATCGTCGAGGTGGCGCCGGGGGTTCGCGTTCTTGCCGATCCGGAAGGCTGGCCGCTTCAATATGATGTCGCCGGTCTTGCGATCCGGCCCTGGATCCGACGGCTCGACTATGTCTCCCTTGCCTTCATCCCGCGGCATCTGGCGAAATCCATGCTGCAGCCGCGCCTGCGCGCGCTGATCCGCAGCGGAAGGAGCGAGCCGGTCCAGATGATCACCCGGTCGTTGTCGCGTGACGATTCTATCGCGTTTGTCGAGGATGACATCATGCGGCGCTCACCGGATTTCGCCGGCCGCTTCGATCTCGTCAGAGCAGCGAACATTCTCAACAGGAGTTACTTCTCTGCCGCGCAGATCCGGTCGGCAGTGTCCAACATTCGATCCTATCTGAGCGGCGCCGGAAGCCTGCTGATTGTGACCCGGACGAACGAGAAGGGTGAAAACGGGGGCACGCTTTTCGAAGTGGGCGCCGACGGCACGTTCACGGTGCTGATGCGCGTCGGTTCCGGATCGGAGGTCGAAGACCTGATCCTCGGCTGTCCAGCGCCCTGACGCTCTCCCTATAGGTCTTCTCGAGGGCAAGCCTTAGCCTTGTTCCTTCTCAAGTCTCTGCGAAACGGTAAACCTGGCTGCGGGAGCCTTGACGCCGCCTGGGCGACAAGGAAGATTGCAACCCAGACGGAAGGTCCGGTCACGGACGCACTGGCCGAGTGCCGGTCGCGCTCCACGGTCGGCTCGGCGGCTCAGGAATCCACCTACACTTAAGATCCAGGCGCCTCCGATCGCGATGAGGTGTCGCGAGGGAAAACGGCTTGAACAGGATACTGGTTACCGGTGGAGCCGGCTTCATTGGCGCGCACCTCGCGCGTCGGCTGGTAAAGGCCGGCCATGACGTGACCGTCCTTGATGATCTGAGTTCGGGAAAGCGAGAAAACGTCCCGCAGGCTGCCACCTTCATCGAAGGGTCGGTGCTCGACCGCGACGCCGTGCGCCGTGCGCTCGCCAATGTGGACGCCTGCATCCATTTGGCGGCGATCTCCTCGGTCGAGCGATGCAAGCGGCAACTGACGTCATCGCACGCAATCAACATAACGGGGTTCCTCACGATCATCGAGGAACTTGCCCACTCCGGGGCTCATTTTCCGCTTGTCTATGCCTCATCGGCTGCGGTTTACGGGGCAAGCCAGGAATTGCCGCTTTCGGAAGCCGGACGTTGCATTCCGTTGTCGCCTTATGGTGCGGACAAGCTTTCCTGCGAACTTCACGCGCGGTCTGCCTATGAGGTCTACGGCATAGCGAGCCTGGGTCTGCGTTTCTTCAACGTGTACGGGCCGGGGCAGGATCCATCGTCTCCCTATTCCGGAGTGATCGCGAAGTTCGCCGAACGGCTGGAGCGCGGTGAAAACATCACGATCCATGGGGATGGCCGTCAGACCCGCGATTTCGTCCATGTGGACGACGTTGTGGAGGCTGTGCTGCACGCGCTTGGCCGCTGGGACACGGGCGCGCGCATCGTCAATGTTTGCAGCGGCGTCGAGACATCGATCAGCGACCTTGCACGGATCATGATCGAGGAAACCGGCAGCCGCTCGGATATCACCTATATCGACGGCCTTTCGGGTGAAGTCAGGCGCTCGCGGGGGTGCGTCGAATCGCTTCACGCAAAACTGGCCTATCGCTGCGTGACCGACCTTCGGGCCGGGCTCGCGCGACTGCTGCAGTGATCTCGATGGCAGAGCGGGCGGCGATGCTCGCCTGCTGCGGAGTGGGGGCGATCGCGCTATTGGCGTCCTCTTGCTGTTCAAAGCATGGTGCGTGCCATTCCTCGCCCTTGAGACTTTTGTGTTCAACTTCCATGGTGTAGAAACGCCGGAAACGACCCAAACGGGAATCATCGAGGGGATCTGCGCATGGAACTGCTGACGCTTCAACATTTCGCGGGTTGCGTCGGTCAGGAGTTCGATCTGTCCCTTGGTGAGAGCACGGTGCCTTTGACACTTGCGGAAGCCACACCCGGTACGACGCCGATCTTGCCGGGCATGCTTCGCGCGCCCTTTTCGCTGATCTTCCGCAGCGGTTCAGCGATCGTGCTGCCGCAACAGATCTACCGGCTTAAAAATGCGTCGCTCGGCGCACTGGACATTTTTCTCGTGCCAGTTGCCCGCGACAAGCAGGGTATTGTCTACCAGGCCGTTTTCAATTGACGCTGAAGTGGGCGGTCAGCGGGGCTCCGCTTCGTCGAAATCGCCGGGCGACCACTCCATCTTGATATGCGAGCCGACATCGTTGATGCCCCGAAATCCAAGGCGCTGATAAAGTGCTTGGGCTCGAAAGTTTCGTTGTTCGACATGCAAGGTGAGAACGCACGCCTTTGAGGTTGCGGCCTCACGCTGAATAGCCGTCAGTAAGGCTGTGCCTTTGCCCTGGCGGCGCCACTCAGGCAGGAATCCGATGTCGACGATGAGCCAGCGCTCCTTTTCCGCGTCCAGATAGAGCCGGCCGACCGGCTTGTCTCCGATTTCGACAACGAGATAGTCCGCGTCCGGATAGACCGACCGGTAGTGGCGATGTTGGGCGATAAATTGTTGTTCGAGAAAGACCTGCTTCTGCTCAGGCGACCATGGCACGGCCGCCAGTTCGTCCGCCCGAAACGACGAGTAAAGCTCGAGCAGGAACGCAATGTCGTTCGTGCAGGCATGGCGCAGGGAAGTGCCCAGCACCTCCAATCGGAGTGGATCAGACCGGATCGGAAAATCGACCGCGGCAATGTCAGTGTGCGGCTTCACCCGAACGACGGAAAGTTGCCGTTAAGCGCGATGCAGAAATTTACCGCCAGGTAGGGCTGTCGGTTTTCGTGCGGGAGGTTTCCACCCGACAGACCGATCATGGAAGGAGCAAACTGGGCATCCGGTTGGGCAGTGCTCACCGCCATGACCGTGTGCTCCGTTGGCAGACTGAGCGAGTTTCCGGCAGACGGCGTACTCGCTCTTTTCGTCCCGTCTGTCTGGTTGTAGATGGTCAGTGAATGCGTATGTGCCGGCATTTCAGTTGAAAGCAGGGTAACATTCTGTGTCCCGAAGACCTCTCCGATCGTCCGGGGCGTAAGACCTGGACCTGTCCCCTGATTGCACGGTGCGCGTCCGGCAAAGTTCGGCAACTGGAAATTGCTCTGACCGTTGCCGCCATACGACGTGCCGATGAGCGAGAACAACGCCGTATTTTGCTGGATGGGCATCAACGGTCCGTTGCAGAACGCCCAACCATAGGGTGCGTAATTGAAACTGAAGAGCTGGATCTCGCCAATGAAAGGCTCTGTCATTCTTATCCCCTTATTGTGAAATACAGGCCCGAATCAACTTTGCTGCGGAAAGATTCCGTATAATGCAATGCAAAAGTGCGTCGTCAGCGTCGGCATCGTGTTGTCATGAGGCTGACTGCCGCCTGTGGGGCTGGTCGAATTCGGCGACGTCCCGCGCCCGGTCAGGCCGCTCACGTCCGTTGCGTAGAGTGTGTCGCTGGCAACCGCTCCTAACATGACAGTCGGCCCGACCGCCGTGGCGTCGGCAGTGGCCGTCGTTGCGACTATCGGGTGGCCATGCGGTGGGAGTTGGGTGCTGACCAGTGTCACGTTTTCGGTGCCAGCAATCTGACCGAGCACCCGCGTCGTCAGGCCCTGACCCGTGCCCCAGTGCATCGGCACGCGGCCGCGTAGGTCAGGCACACGAAATGTTGACTGGCCGTCTCCGCCGTAGGTGGTCCCGAGCAGCGTGTAAAGCATCTCATATTCCGCGATAGAAAGCAGCGAACCGTCGCAGGTCTGCCAACCGGTGGGAACCCGGGGGAACCCGAATATCCGTATTTCCCCGACATAGGGAGTGCTCATGCTTACCTCCGGTGGCTGAGTTCAGTTGCGCGACGGGTAGACGCCCGACAGCGCGATGCAGAAGTTGATGACGTTGAAGGGTTGCATATTCGCGTGCGGCTGCCCACCGCCCGCAGGCGCGATGCTCTGGGACGATAGAGGGACCTCAGACCCACCGGGTTGCGCATAAATCGGCAGAGTTGTCGTACCGAAGAGCGACGGGGCACGTTGATCTCCAACGGTCGTCGTTCCATTACCCTGATGGAGATGAGAGGGGATCTGCTGCGTATTTAATGTCACGGTCTCCACGCCTCCAATCTCCGCCATCGCGGTGGTAGGTTGCCAGCTTGGATCGACAGAATTGCCGTACGAAACAGGCGCGCGGCCTTGCAAATTTGGTAGCATGAAGTTTGTAGTGCCGTTGCCACCGTAGAATGTGCCCAGCAGGGAAAACAGGGCCTGGTTCTGGGCGATTGCCATCACCTGACCGTTGCAGAGAGCAAAGCCCTTCGGCGCGAAACCAAATCCGGTCATCATGATCTGTCCGACATAGACCTCGGTCATCGCTGCCCCTTCCCGATAAATCTTAGCGACTCTAGTTTGCGCCTTTCGCGCACTCTCCCTTATAACGCGCATCTTGGGAAGAGTGTATGCGGACTCTTTTTTGTTTGAATTCCCGCAAAAGTAGCACTAGTCATGGTTGTGTGACTCGAATTTTCGTGTCAAGCAGTCCGTGGGGTTGGAAGGGACTGATCGTGGCGATGGGCTCGCGTCCACGAAACGCGCAGTGCGTACAGGGGCAGGACATGTTTCACCAGATCTTTGGTCGGGCAGGCGCTGGACGCGGTCACCTTGCGCTGCTCTTTTGTTTCCTCACGGTCCTTTTCCTGGCGGCGATGGCACCTGTGTCTTCGGCGCAGGCTGGCCTCTGCGGAACAACCCAGAACGTGACGGTGCAGTCCGGCGGGAGTGTTACTATCACCTGTTCTGATTGGGGGTTCATCCAGCCTGCGGTCCAAAACCCTGCCCATGGTAGCCTGTCGTTCAACATTCCGCTCACCAACCAGTTGGTCTATGCCAACAACGGTGACGGTACGATGTCCGACACGTTCATCGTGAAAGACGACGACGCCACGCCGGTTACCTTCAATGTGACCGTCGTGCCGGTGAGTTCTCCCTTGACGGTTACCCCCGTTTCCCTGCCTGCACCCGCCATCAGCAGCGCCTACAGCCAGACGATCGCAACGACGGGCGGGGTGGCGCCTTACACCTACGCCCGTGTCGGCGGCGCGTTGCCTCCGGGGCTGACGCTCTCTTCCGCCGGTGTGCTTTCCGGAACGCCGACCGGTTCGGGTCCGTACAATTTCACCGTGCGTGTAACGGATTCGACCGCGCCGACACCGATCACCTTCGACAAGAGCTATGGTGTGACAATCGCAGCGCCCGTGATCGACGTGACGCCGGACAATCCGCCAGATGGTGGGGTTGGCGTACCATATAGCGTCCAGTTTACAGCGAACGGTGGCACGCCGGGATATACCTACACACGCGACACCGGCACCCTGCCCAGCGGCTTGAACCTTTCGTCAAGTGGCCTTTTGTCCGGCACGCCGACTGCGGCAGGAAGTTTTACCTTCAAACTGAAAGTCCAGGACAGCACGACGATTTCGACCGGTGGCGTCCATTTCCTGGCGCAGGACGTAACAGTCATCGTCAACTCCTTTCCACCGGTGACGATCAGCCCGGCGAGCGGCGCGCTTCCTGCCGGAACGGTTGGCAGCGCCTATTCGCGGACGATTTCGGCCAACGGCGGCTCGGGCGCGATCACCTATGCGCTGGCATCGGGCTCGTTGCCGGCAGGCCTTGGGCTGAACGGGTCAACAGGCGTCATTAGCGGCACGCCGACTGCTGCGGCGATCGGGACTGCAAACTTTACCGTCACGGCCACGGCGGCGACCTCTGGCTCGGCCACCGCGAACTACTCCATTGCCGTCAGTGCGCCGCCCGTAGTGCTGACGCCGGCAAACAACACCGCCTTGTCAGGTGGAACGGTGGGCGTTGCGTATTCGAACACGTCGATTTCCGCCACGGGCGGGGTCGGAGCTATGACCTACGAAGTTTCGGCAGGTTCACTGCCGTCCGGTCTCAGCATCAATCCATCGACCGGCGCGATTACTGGAATGCCGGCGGCTGGTGCGTACGGGACCGCCAACTTCACGGTGAAGGCCACGGCCGCAACGGTCGGGTCGGATTCTAAAAACTATTCGATCACGATTGGGGCGCCACCGGTGCTGATGTCGCCGCCGGGTGGTGTGTTGGCGAGTGGTGTCGTAGACGTCGCCTATCCGGGTGTGACAATCCTTGCGAACGGCGGATTGGGCACGTTTTCCTATGCGGTGACATCCGGCTCTCTTCCGAATGGCCTCAGCTTGAGTTCGGCGGGTGAGATTTCGGGCACGCCGACGGCTGCGGGATACGGCACGGCGAACTTCACGATCACCGCGACAGGCTCGATCGGCGGCTCCGGGTCTGCTGCCTACAGCATCGCGATTTCGGCGCCACCGATGACGCTGACGCCCGCGGCCGGCGCATTGACGGCTGCGATGGCGGGGGCGGCTTACTCCGAGACTTCGATCGCCGCGCTGAATGGGCTCGGGGCGGTAAGCTACTCTGTAGCATCGGGCACCCTACCGCCCGGTCTTGCTCTGGCGCCGGCAAGCGGCGCGATCACCGGCACGCCAACGGTTGCGGGCGCCTTTGGCTTCACCGTGACGGCCACCGACATGCATAGCCGGACGGCCAGCGAAAGTTACAGCATCAATGTCGCAGCAATCGCTCCTGATGCTCCGACTGGGGCCGCGGCGACGGCGAATGATGCTAGCGCACGTGTGAGTTTCTCTGCGCCTGCCTTTAATGGTGGCAGCTCGATTACAGGCTACACAGTTACAGCGAGCCCGGGCGGCGTTACCGCGACGGGACCGTCAAGCCCGATCGACGTCACTGGCTTGACCAACGGCACGAGCTATACGTTTACGGTTACCGCCTCCAACCTTGCCGGGACGGGTGTCGCTTCCGGCGATTCCAACGCCGTGACGCCGAAAGCGCCGCAGACGATCACGTTTGCCAACCCCGGTTCCCAAACTTTCGGTACGACGCCAATCTTGACGGCAACGGCGAGTTCCGGCTTGCCCGTCACCTTCACGTCCGCGACGGCTGGTGTATGCACAATCGATCCCGGCGGTGAATTAGCCTTCCAATCGATGGGTACTTGCACCATTCACGCTGACCAAGCCGGTGACGCGGCCACTGAGGCTGCGCCACGAGTAAGCCAAACCTTCGTGGTGAATGCGGTTGCCCCGGCGGCGCCGACGGGAGTTGTTGCGACGGCTGGCGACAGCCAGGCGATGGTTGCCTTTGTTGCGCCCTGGAGCAGCGGCGGGGCGCCGATCTCGCGCTACGTCGTCACCTCGAGTCCGGACGGCATCACCGCGAACCACACGACGAGCCCGATCGTGGTGACTGGGCTGACGAACGGCACGAGCTATACGTTTACGGTGGTCGCCGAAAACAGCGCCGGTCCTGGCCCTGCGTCGGCCGCCTCCAACGCGGTGACGCCGCGCACGATCCAGACGATCACCTTTGCCAATCCGGGTGCCCAGAACTTCGGCACGACGCCGACCCTGACGGCGAGTTCGGACTCAAGCCTGACGGTGAACTTCACCTCGTCGACGACGGCGGTCTGCACGATCAGTCCCGCTGGACTTCTGACCTTCGTATCGATCGGCACCTGTACCATCAACGCCGACCAGCCCGGCGACGGCACCTATCTGCCGGCAACGCAGGTTAGCCGATCGTTCGTGGTCAACGCGATTGCGCCGGGCGCGCCGACCGGCGTTGTAGCCACGGCCGGCAACGCCTCGGCCGAGGTCTCCTTTGCCGCGCCGGCCAATACTGGTGGTGCGCCGATCACCGGCTACACCGTCACAGCCAGCCCCGGCGGCCTGACCGAGACGGGCCCCGCGAGTCCGCTCACGGTGGCCGGCCTGACGAATGGCACCGGCTACACGTTCACGGTGACGGCTGCCAACAGCACTGGTACGGGGCTCGCGTCCGGCGCCTCCAATTCTGTCACCCCGAAGGGGCCGCAAACGATCATCTTTTCCAATCCCGGACCTCAGAACTATACGACGCCGGTGAACCTGATCGCGAGCGCCAGTTCCGGGCTCCCTGTGGCCTGGCAATCCATGACGCCCAGCGTCTGCGTCGTCACTTCAAGCGGTGCGGCAACCTTCCGCAACGGCGGCACCTGCACCATCGAGGTCTCACAGGCCGGCGACGGCGCCTATCTGGCGGCACCCAGTGTCAGCCAGTCGTTCGCGGTCTCGGCGCCGATCTTTGCCTTTTCACCGGCTGCGGGCTCACTGCCGGTTGCAACCGTGGCGACCGCCTATAGCGTGAGCTTCACGGCCACGGATGGCACATCGCCCTATAGCTTCGCGATCGCGAGTGGCGCCTTGCCGGGCGGGCTTTCGCTCGCGTCGTCGGGCGTTCTTTCGGGCACGCCGAACGAGGACGGTACCTTCGCCTTCACGATCGCGGCCACCGATGCCTATGGTGCGACCGGGACCAGCGGCAGCTACAGCCTGATTGTTCGGGTGCAAGCGCCGATTGCCGGAGCAACGACGAAGACGGTTGCCGCCAACTCGACGGCGAATGTCATTGCGCCCAATCTTTCCGGTGGCGCTGCGGCTTCCGTAACCGTCACTACCGCGCCATCACACGGCACTGCCACG
This sequence comes from Ensifer sp. ENS03, assembly GCF_014852035.1. Classification (NCBI taxonomy): domain Bacteria; kingdom Pseudomonadati; phylum Pseudomonadota; class Alphaproteobacteria; order Hyphomicrobiales; family Rhizobiaceae; genus Ensifer; species Ensifer sp. ENS03. The sequence continues at coordinate 62,159 of NZ_JACVAV010000008.1, forward strand.
GTGGCTGGAACGTCGTTCAACTATACGCCCGCCGCGGGTTTCTCCGGTACTGACACCTTCAGCTACACCGCAACGAACGCGACCGGGACATCGGCGCCGGCGACGGTCACGGTGACGGTGTCTCCACCGATCTTCGCCTTTACGCCGCTTCCGGGACCGCTTCCCGGGGCGACAGTTGCCCAGCCCTACGATCAGACGATTTCGGCGACCAGTGGAACCGGGCCTTACAGCTACGCGATCACCGGTTCGCAGCCGCCTGGCCTGACGCTCGCGGCCAACGGCCGCCTGTCGGGCACACCGACGGTGGACGGCAACTTCAACTTCACGATCGAGGCGACCGACGCGAACGGCGCGACCGGCTCTGTCACCTATAGCTTGGCAGTGGCGGTTGAGGCGCCGTCGGCCGGTGCGGTTGCGCTTACGGTTGCCGCAAACTCGACGGCAAACGTCATCTCGCCCAGCATTTCGGGCGGTGCAGCCGCATCGCTCGCGATCGCAAGCCCGCCGTCGCGCGGCAATGCGTCGGTGTCCGGCTTGCAGATCCTCTATACACCCCAACCCGGCTATTCCGGCGCCGACAGCTTCACCTACACGGCGACGAATGCGACTGGCACATCCACGCCGGCAACCGTCACGGTGACGGTCTCGCCGCCGGTGCTCGTCTTTTCTCCGACCGGTGGCACGCTTGCGGCCGCCGTCGCCGGGGTTTCCTATAGCCAGAGCCTGACGGCCAGCGCCGGCACGGCACCCTATCTGTATCAGGTTACATCCGGGGCATTGCCGGGCGGACTGACGCTCGATCCAGTCAGCGGCGCGATCTCCGGGCGACCGGGCGCCGACGGCGACTTCGCCTTCACGGTGACGGCGACGGACGCCAACGGGGCGACGGGGCAGGCGAGCTATCGCATTGCCGTCGTCTCGGCCAACATCGTCTTCAGCCCGGCGGCCGGCAGCCTTCCGGATGCCATGGTCGGTGAGGCCTATTCCGCGCCGATTTCCGCAAGCGGCGGCACCGGTGCCCTGATTTACAGCGTCAAGAGCGGCACTTTGCCAAAGGGCATGGTGCTCAATGTCTCGACCGGCGAACTGACCGGGCCGCTGGCCGCGGATGCGGTGCCCGACACCTATCGCTTCACCATTGGCGTCGTCGACAGCCGTGGCGCCAGCGGTTCGGCGGCCTATACGCTCAAACTCAACCCGCGTGCGGTGACGGCGCCCAGCATCGTCGTCGACGTGCCCGCGGGCACGACACCGAACAACGTCTATCTCAACGCCGGTGCCACCGGCGGTCCGTTCACCAGTGCCGCCGTCGCCTCGGTCTCGCCGCCGATCGCTGGCACAGCCGAGATCATCGAGGGCGAGCTTGCAGCCGCCGGCAGCTTTACGCCGGTCGGCTATTATCTAAAGTTCACGCCCAATCCGTCCTATTCCGGTTCGGCGGTGGTTAGCTACACCTTGAGAAGCGCACTCGGTACGTCGGGTGCTGGAACTGTCACTTACAAGATCGCACTGGACCGTGTCGCAGCCGGGGAAGAGATCGACGGCCTGGTGCGCGATTTCGTGCGCAACCGGCAGAGCCTGCTGTCGTCGACGGTCAAGGTCCCGGGGCTGATCGAGCGGCGACGGGCGGCGATGAGCACCGATCCGGTGACGACGGCGGTGACGCCGTCGGAGAATGGCGCGCGCCTTGGGTTTTCCAGCAGCCTCACGCAGATCCAGGCGGCGCGCGACGCAGCCGACGCGGCGGCTGCCGGCCAAACCTTCGTGAAGACCGATCAGCCCTTCGACGTCTGGATGGATGGCAGCTTCCTGTTCCACAAGGACAAGGATGACGACAGTGACAAGTGGGGCAACTTCGCCCTGTTTTCGATCGGCGCCGATTACCTGATCAGCGAGCGGGCGCTGGTCGGCCTGTCGTTCCACTACGACTACACGAGCGACCCGACCGACGAGGACGCCGAACTGACCGGCAATGGCTGGCTTGCCGGTCCCTATGCGTCGTTCGAAATCGGACAAGGTGTGTTCCTCGATGCCAACTTGCTCTATGGCGGCTCCTCGAACGACATCGATACCGGTATCTTCACCGGCACCTTTGACACGACCCGCTGGATGGCGGACGTCAAGCTGACCGGCGAGTGGCAGCTCGACGAGATCACGGTGCTCACCCCGAAGCTCAGGGCCGTCTACTTCAACGAAGAGGTCGACGATTACACCGCCAGGAACGCGCTCGGAGAGACGATCGACCTCAAGGGGTTCATCGAGGAGCAAGCCCGCTTCAGCATCGGTCTTGATGTCGAGCGGACGCTGGAACTGGAAAACGGCCTGATCCTGTCGCCGACGGTCGGAGCGGATGTCGGCTTTGCGTCGCTCGATGGCGAAGGCCTGTTTGGCCGGGTCTCGGCCGGGCTCGCGCTCAGCAACAACGACAACTGGGGCCTCGACTTCTCGCTGCTCTTCAACATCGAGGGCGACGGTTCGCAGGCGGCTGGTGCGAAAATCGGTGCGCGCGTCCGGTTCTGACGCCCACGAGGTCTATACGGAGGTATCGCGTTGCGATTGACGCGATACCGATAGATGAGACGGCGCTGGACCGATACTTCCGTTCCAGTTCACGAGGCTGCCGGCGGTAAACCGGCCATTATTGGCTCTGCGACACCGGTTTGCTTCTAGCGTTTCCGGCAGCCATCTTTCCGCACCTTTAGGGCTCCGCCTTCGCGAACGTTGGAGGCTGCGGAATGCTTGGTGAAATGCTTCAGATGCCGGATTTGAGCTTGCCACTGATGTAGCGGAATTCCTGCGTCTTGCCACCATAACCATAGGCGGCAGCCGCAACCTCGTGGACGAGAACGTAGCTCTCGTGGTGTACCCGTCCGAGCAATTGTTCAAAGCGCCCGAAGATGGCTTCGAGATAAGCAGCCATTTCCTGCTTGGTGTTGGTGCCGTCGACGACCTTGATGTCGAGCCAGAAGCTGTTGATATCCTGTTCGGCAAGCGACTTTCCGCCAGCGAACCAGTGTTCCGGATCCGCATAGGTGACGACGATTGCCGTGATCGTCGGATCCTTGCGCAGGTGCGCTGCCGTCAATTCGCTGACCGAAGCGGCGATCCGTGACGAGAGTGCGGTGTCCGGCTTGCCGCTGACGGTGACGTTGATGATGGGCATTGGGTGGTTCCTTTCGGGTTTCATGTTTCGTGTGTGAGCCCAATCTGCCACGTCTCTACCTTCTGAAAAATCGAATTGTTTAATATCATAACTTCGATTATATTGAAGTAATGCAAGCCTTCGATCCCGATCTGCTTCGTACCTTTCTTGCTTTCGCCGAGAGTGGCTCTCTTGCGAATGCGGCTGCGGCCGTGGGGCGGACGCCTTCGGCTGTGACCGCCCAGATGCAGCGCCTGGAAACGATGATCGGCGAGCCACTTCTCGCGCCCTCAGGCCGGGGGCGAATTCTCACGCCGGCCGGGGAGGAATTGGTCGTTCATGCACGCCGGATTCTCGAAGTTCACCGGGATGCATGGCTGAGCCTCAAGGGTGCCAGCACCGACGGCCGTCTGGCTCTCGGCTGCACCCAGGATTTCGCCGACAGCAACTTGCCGGATCTCCTGCGCCGCTTCGGGCGCACCCACCCCCGTGTGCGGCTGGACTTGAGGGTCGGCAGATCCCGTGAACTGACTTCGGCCTACGATCAGGGGCTGATCGAAGTGCTGATCGTCATGCGGGAGGGGCCGACGCCCGACGAGATCGCCATTTTGCGCGAACCGATGCTGTGGCTATCGGCATCGGATGCTCCGCCCACAGCTGACAGTGAGTTGACGATCGCGGTGCTGGATCCGCCCTGCGGTTTTCGCGCGGCCGCGACGGCAGCCCTCGATGAGACCGGTCGTCGCTACCGCATCGCGGCGACAAGCCCCAGCCTTTCCGGTCTGCGCGCAGCCGTGCGAAGCGGGATTGCCGTTACGGCGCGCACAGCACGCTTCCTCGGAGAAGGGATCGCGGTCGCACCCCAGGCACTTTCGCTCCCGGCACTGCCGAATGCGGAATTCAGCTTGCGGCTGAAGGCAAAAGCCGACAAGCCGGCGTCGAACCTCGCTACACTGCTTGCCGAAGGCTTGGCGGCCGGTTCCGAGCGGTGGTGAAGACGATCAGCCGGAAAGACTGCGGCGCTGCTGCGTCGATCTACAGGCATTCCAAACAGCGCCACGGCGAATTCCGAAAGCAGCCGCTGCACGGGAAAGGTCTACGATGACGCTCACATCTGCGCGGTCATGCCACCGTCCACCGTCAAGGTTACGCCATTGACGAAGCTGGCGGCAGGCGAGGCCAGGAACACGGCGGCCGGCGCGATCTCCTCCGGTCGGCCCCAGCGTTTCAAGGGAATTCGGATATCGACGAAGGCCTGCAGTGCGGGATCGGAGGCGAGTGCGGCATTGGTCTCGGTTGCAAACCAGCCGGGCGCAATCGCGTTGACCGTCAGCGTCGCCGATCCAAGTTCCACCGCCAGTGAACGGGTGAGGGCATCAAGACCGCCCTTTGCCGCGGTATAGGCGGGGTCGCCCGGCCGCGCGACGGAGGCGGCGATCGAGGTGACGAAGATCAGCCGGGCGGACGAGGAGCGGCGGAAATAGGGAAGTGCTGCCCGCGCCATCGCATAGGCTGCCGTCAGGTCCGTGTTGACGAGGGTGGCAAAGGCGGCGGGATCCATGACGTCGGTGCCGCGCCGGTCGCGCTCGCCGACGGCGTGAATGAGGATGTCGAGTTGGCCGGTCCTGCCGGCGGCGGCAGCGACGATCTTTTCCGCATCCGTCGAAACGTCGCCGGGAACGATGTCGAGTGCGGTGCCTTCCGAGGCAGCCTGGGTACGGGCCGTTTCGAGTGCGGCGGAACCGCGGCCGTTGATCGCGACGGCTGCTCCTGCCCGTGCGAGCGCCTTTGCCATTTCAAAGCCGAGACCGCGGCCGCCACCCGTTACCAATGCCGTCATTCCGCTGAGGTCGAACATGTCGGTCTCCGATGCATTCCGCCGATTCCGGGCTGACGCTACACCAAATCCCGGCAGGAGAGCTTTAGCGCCTGTCATTGCAGCCGCCAATGGCGCAAGCGCACGGACCGCAGGGCCGTCCTGAAGCGGTTACCGTAAAGCGCTTGTTCCGTCCGGCCCGGCTGTCTAGTTCGTCGAATGCAATGGCGCCCGATCCGGGGCGCGCAGGAAGAGAGAGGGTGCAAGATGACAGTCTCCAACGCCGTGCGCCGGTCGGCTGAAGCCGGTCTGAAACGGGACGACCTGCTCGTCTCTACTCTTTCTTCTGGCGGCAGGGATGGGATATCCCGCCGCAACAGGATTGCATTTTCATGTTTCTACTCGAACAAGCGGCCTATTCGGCTGCTCACGCCCTCTTAAAAGACTTTTCTTCCACCCACGTAGCCATTGCTGCCGTACTCGACGGCACCATAGACGGTGAAGTCTGGGTCGATCGTCCAGTCGAACCACGCGTCGCGCTGCTCGCCAATGGCGATGCTTACTATCTCGCGGGTCTGCCCGACGAGGTGGTCGATAGCTTTGCCAATCTGAAGGAACTGATCCCTGACTGGGCCTATTTCTTCGTCGAAGACCGCTGGTCCGATCGTCTCGGCGATATCTGGTCTAATCGCTTCGCCCGGCCCCATCCGCGCGTCAGGATGGGCTTGCCGGGAGCAAGTCTCGGTCTTGCTGCGACGGTGTTGCCTGACGGCTTCCGTCTCGTGCCGATCGACCAGCGCCTGCTCGATCTGGAGCCCGGCAATATCGAGACGGTAACTGATCTCATGGAAGGGTGGGCTTCTCCCGAACTCTTCCTGGAAAACGCCATCGGCTTCTGTGTGCTTTACGACGGATCCGTCGTCAGCCATTGTGCAACCGACAGCGTCAGCGGTACCCGTTGCGAAGTGGGTGTCGGGACCGAGCCCGCCTATCGGCGCCTTGGGCTTGGCAAAGCGGTAGCGGCTGTGACGATCGCCGAGTGCATCAAGCGCGGACGTCCCGTTATCGAGTGGCACGCGCACGCCTCGAACAAGGGATCAATCGCGATTGCCAGGGGCATCGGCCTCATCGAACGCGATCGGCACGTAGCCTATAGCGGTAACCTGCCGGCAGAGAACGTCGGCGATCTCGATCTCGACACCTGCCGGGAATGGGGCCTTCATCTGGAGCGGGCAAGCGATCACATCAGCTGGTATCGCTTCCACGCAACCGGGGCCTGGACGCTTGCCGGCGACCGCACCCGGGCGCTTGCCAATCTCCGCGAGCTTGTCGATGGCGGTTGGGAAGGCGAGGCCGAGTGGCTCGAAGGTTACTGGGCCGTGCAATCGCTCGTCGACGCCCCTGAATTCAAGGCGATCGTGGCAAGGCAGCGCGCGATAAGAGAAGAGTAATAACAAGAAGATCCGGCCTTGCCCGTAGGACGCGGCCGGGTCCCCGATTTAGAATCGTTTTTGCTCATTGATCTGCGGCGGCCATTGAGTGCCGGCCTTATCGAGGTTTCCGGCGCTCGATCTTGCTTTCGATCCATCTCAATGGCGCGGTCATTGCCCACGATCGAGAGCTTTTGATTTCTGCGAGCGTTGAGTTGGCGTCCAAGCGAAGACGGTCAAGGCGTTCGACATCGTGTAGTAACTTCTGCCGTTCAGCATCAAAGTTTGCAACCAAAGCCGAAGTCTGATCGAGACGCTGTTGCTCTAGGCGTCGGTTCTCTTCCAGAAGCCGTTCTTCCGTGACTTTGAAATTGGACGCTGCGGCGTCCTTTGCTTGTCGCAGTTCCGTGCGGTCGGCGTCTGCCACTCGATACTGCTCTTTCAGCTGTTGCCAAACAGCTTTCATAGCGCGTTCTTGATAGATCAGCCGCTGACGTGGATCCAAAAGGGCCTGAGCGATGGGAGCATTTTCCTTCGCACGGTCCGCGGTCTCAACGGTTTGCCGAGAGTGAGCACTCAACTTCAGGCATTGGACCGAAAACGACGTGCCAAAAGTCAGGCTTTCATGCCGGAGAAACTTTCGCCACATGTGCAAATCAGTCCAAACATCGGGCGGGGCAGGGCTCCAGCCAACAGGCAACGAACGATAGGCGGAAAGGCGGTAACCCGCCACAGACGGGCCAAAAAAGTTCCAGGGAGTTGAGCACATGCGCTGGCGTGTCGTTTCGTCAGCAAGATCATCTATGTGAACAGCGATCGAACCATCCGTTAAGAGTTCTGCTTGCAGTAGATTGCCAAAGTCGACCGATTCGAGAAGAGTACCGAGGATCGCCAGATGGTCAGGAAGCCATAGGTCGTCATCGCCGATCTGTGCGATCAAAGGCGCGCGTGCCTCGCGCAACGCCAAGTCTCGATGCGCCTCTCCGTGTCGCTCCCCCTTTTCGAACGAGAACACCCGAAGCTGCGGATGCCGCTCTGCAAGACCCTTAGCGCAAGCGACCGTTGCGTCGGGGGCACCGTCACAGATTATGAACAGTTCGAAATCGGCATTCGACTGCTTCAGAACGCTCTCGACGGCGAAAGGTAACAGCTCCGGCGAACGGTTGATCGGCAGTAGCACCGTGAAGGAGGGGCGAACCATTTCATACGCCAGCCAGACGACGGAGGGCTGCCACTCGTTCGACGAAAAGCAACCCTTCACTGGCAGAAGATCGAGGCGCGGCGCCGCCCTGAATGTACTCCAGGAACGCTCGCAACTCACGCAACAGTGGGAACTCTGAAGCGACATGCTCGTGCGTGGGCGTAGAGGCGTTGATCCCGGGCACGCCCTCTGCGATGAAGATGCGGTCGTCGTAGGAGTCCGCGAGCTGAGCGCTCGCCTTGCTGCCGACGACGATCACCGAGCGCCGAGAAACAGGATGATGGGCCGATATTTCCATCGTGACTTGGCACGTTTCCGTAGGGCCGGAGAGCACGGCGATCAAGTTCGAATGACCTTGGCCCGGTACAGTTGCGATTGCCGATCGCGCCGGCGGAAGATATCCGAGTATTTCGTAGGCGATGCTCAGGTCGTGCGGCAGCAGGATCCAAATCGCATCTACGTCCTTATGAGGGTTGTCCCAGCCTAGCCGAAACGTCCGTATTCCCAAGATGTCTCCAAGCGCACCAGATTTCGCTCGCGCGGCAAGTGCCTCCACACCTGGATGATATCGCCACTTGTCCATCACGAATATTCGTTCGCCAGCAGCCTTCACTAGGGCCTGGGCCTGTTCAAGATCGTCGCTCATTGGTTTTTCGACGAAAATGGGGCGCTCGCGCGAGGTGAGTTCAGATAGAACAGAAGCATGCGTCATCGTTGGCGTGGCGACTACAAATCCGTCCACCTGAGGCAGAAGCGAACAATCGCTGCAAACGGACGCCGCACCCTTCGCCAATGCCTCGGCCCGGCTAGCGGCCGAGGGCACCGCGACATGCACGTCCGCGCCCAATGCTCTCAGGTCGCGAAAGATATGTTTTCCCCAGCGCCCATAACCAACCAGCCCGATAGAAGTCATCGTTATCGCTTCGTGTTTTGAGTGTATCGCTTCAAGAACTGGTCCCGCATCTCGCCATAGGATGACGCGAGACCATCTCGGCGTGACAGTTTAGGCTCCCTATTTGGCCAGTTAAGTCCTAATTCGGACTCGTCAAAACGGCAGCCTAGCTCGTCCGTTTCATCCCAATAGTGAGAGACGGCGTACATGTGAATTGACGGCTCGGGAAAATAAAAGCCGTGGCAGACGCCGGGCGGAACGGTGACTGCGGTTGGAGTGGACGCATCGAGGACGAGCATAGCCGAGAGCCCATCTGTCGGCGCATTCGGCCGGATGTCATGTAGGCCAAGAAACATTCTGCCACTTATCACAAGCAGATAATCAGTGTGGCTGGAATGCACATGAACGCCTCGCAGGACGTCAGGCTCACTCCTGACCACATTCCACTGGACGGGGTCACACCCTGTCGACCATTCTTCTCTGAACGCTTCAAGGAAAACGCCACGGTCGTCTTTGTGAGGGAGCAGCGACCGGAGCTGAACACCCGGTGGCAAAACCTGCGGAAGAACGGAAGGATACATACTGATCGCGCCCATATTAGCGCGAAATCAATCGCACACGTCTAGGTGTTCGAACAAGTCGATACTGTGTTGCTACACAAGCAAGATGAGAACGTCGCACGAAAGGAGCCCGGCCGCGTGGGCGGCCGGAACACGGATCGCTCTCACTTCATCGTATAGACGTCAATGGTGAAGTACTTGTCGTTGATTTTCTTGTAAGTGCCGTCGGTGCGGATTTCGTCCAGCGCCTTGTTCAGCCGTTCGCGCAGGTCGTTGTCCTCCTGGCGCACGGCAATGCCGACGCCTTCGCCGACGAACTTCTTGTCAGTGATCGGTTCACCGATCAGTTCGCAGCATGCCTTTCCGTCGGCATTCTTCGTCACCCAGTCGAGCAGCGGCAGCATGTCGCCCACCTGAAGGTCGAGGCGGCCGTTGACCATGTCGAGGTTCGCCTCGTCCTGGGTCGGGTAGAGCTTGATCTCCGCATCGGGGTAGGTGGCGGTGATGTATTCGGCCTGGGTCGTGCCTGACTGTGCGCCGATCACCTTGCCCTTGAGCGCCTCATTGGTGAACTCGGTAAAGCCTGCACCCTTAGGGGCCGCATGCGTCATGGCTGCGAGGTAGTAGGGATTGGTGAAGGCGACCTGCTTCTTGCGTTCCTCGGTGATGAACATCGACGCGATGATCAGGTCGTATTTCTTGGCGACCAAACCGGGAATGATGCCGTCCCAGTCCTGGGCGACGACTTCGCATTCGACCTTCATGCGCTCGCAAAGTGCTAATCCGATGTCGACGTCGAAGCCGCCGATCTTGCCGGCGGGGTCGATGAAGTTGAAGGGAGGGTAGGCTCCTTCCGTGCCGATCTTGATCTTTTCGGCGGCCTGGGCCGAAACGGCCGTTGCCGCCATGATGGCGAGCACTGCTGCTGCAATCCGCTTCTTCATTCGCGTTCCCCTTGTTGCGCATCATTCTTGATGCTTCCGGGGAAGACTAAGACGCGCTCGTCTATAAGCGAAATAGATAGGCGCGATAATCGGTATTGTTTTGGTTGATCTGTCTGGCGGCCATGTCCTACTTGTAGCGACCGTGGCGCTGCAGCACTTCGACCTTGTAACCGTCAGGATCGACCACGAAGAAAAACCGGGCAAGCAGCGCGCCGTCTCGGTTGAAGTCGACGATCTTTCCCGGGTTGAGGCCGGCTTCCGTGAGCCGCTGATGTTCGGCGTCGAGGTCGTCGACCGACAACGCCAGATGACCATAGCCATCACCGAGCGCATAGGGCTCGGTCCGGTCCTTGTTGACCGTCAGCTCCAGCTCGAATTCGCTTTCCCCGTTGCTGAGGTAGATCAGCACGAAGGTTTCGAACTCCAGCCGTTCAGCGATTTCGAGCCCGAAGGCCACACGATAAAAATCGATCGATCGCTTCTCCTCGAGAACGCGGATCATCGAATGGATCGCTTTGGCCACGGACATCTCCTTCAAGCTTGGACCTCGGCGGCGTAGCAGAGTGTCGCCGATGAGGGAACCCCGCCGGGCGGGAGATCAGGCTTTTGCGTTTCGCTTCTTCAACTGCTGTTCGCGGAAGAAGATGAAAAGGCCAGAGGCGACGATCAATGCCGCGCCGACGAGCACGGTCGGGCGAGGGGTGTCGCCGAAAAAGAACCAACCGAAGACGACGGCCCAAAAGAGCAGCGTGTATTGCAGCGGGACGACGGTGGCGGCATCGGCGAGCTTGAGCGACCGATTGACGAGGATATGGGCGAGCATCGCGACGATGCCGAGCGCGCCGAGCTGCAATAGCGCTTCGCCATCGACCGGCGCCCAGCCGGAGGGATTGGCGGCAACGCCGACGAGCGAGAAGATGAGCGCGCCGACGATCTGCCAGAAGACCAGCGTCGTGTCAGGCGTGGAGCGGAGCGTGCGACCGAGCATGAGGGCAAAGGCGAAGGCGGTGCTGCCGGCAAGCGCAATCAAGGCCGGAAGGCCGAGGCTTTCCTTGGAGGGCTCGAGCGCGATCAGGACGCCGGCAAAGCCGATGAGGATCGCCGTCCAGCGACGCCAGCCAACCTTTTCGTCAAGCAGGAACGGCGAGGCCGCCGCCACATAGATCGGCGCGGCCAGCCAGTAGGTCATGGTATCGGCGAGCGGCATGTAGGCGACCGCGAAATAAAAGGCAGAGGCGTCGATGGCAAAGAGCAGCGAGCGCAGGGCCTGGAGGCCAGGCCGTTCGACCTGGAACATAGAGCGCAGGCCGCGCCTGAGAATGAAGGGCGACAGGAACAGAAGTGCCGCAACGCTTCGGATCACCATCAGCTGGCTGACGGAGTAGGTCGCCACCAGCCATTTGCCCATCACGTCGTTTAGCGAAAACATCAGCATGCCCAAGAGCATGATGAGGACGCCGGTACGGGCGGCGTTCGGGGCGGTTATGGCGGCGGAGATCACGGTCATGTCAGGGCCTTCAATAAGTTGCGCACGCCATGCCACATTCAGCGCGGCCGATCCATTGCCGTCTGTGTATGGAACCATAAGTTTTGCGAATGAATCGGTGACGACGCTTGGTGCGGCGGCCGAACTAAGACAGGGCTTGGTAACAAACGTTTGGCGATCCACCATCAAAGCGAGTGGCCGCCCCCTTGACGTTCCGCCCGACACTGCTAATTAGTCAAGCGTGCCCGCCGTCCAGACATCGGATCGCGGGTCGAACACTGGTGCCGGGCCCCTCTGGCGAGAGTTTTTACGGCGCTCTCGTGATGTCGGTACCGCCAGCAAATTAGCCGGCGGATTAGCTCTCATGAAAACTGATCTCATGCCTCACGCATGTGCCCCTTCGGCCGTGCGCATTTCTGTTTTGAAACCCCATTTTTTCACCGAATCCGGCGTCGTCCGCGCGAAGGAGGCACGTCGATGAACCAGCCTCAATCGCATTCGAGCGCGCTCGGCTATTTCACCTGGGCCTTCATCGTCACGGCGGTCGGCCTTGTGCTCGGCGCCTGGCTCGGCTGGCAGTCGACCGGCACCATCGGTGGCATGGCCTCCGTCTTCTTCATCTGCACCGTGCTTGCGGTGCTCGAAATCTCCCTGTCCTTCGATAACGCGATCGTTAATGCCAACAAGCTCAAGGACATGACGCCCGAGTGGCAGCATCGCTTCCTGACGTGGGGCATTCTCATCGCCGTCTTCGGCATGCGTATCGTCTTCCCGCTCCTGATCGTCGTTATCGCAGCGAAGATCGGTCCGATCGAAGCGATCGTTCTGGCGGCAAGCAAGCCCGAAGAATACGCGCGCATCATGAACGACGCGCATCTGCCGATCGCGGCCTTCGGTGGCACCTTCCTGATGATGGTCGGTCTCAGCTACTTCTTCGACCATGAGAAGGACGTGCACTGGATCAAGTGGGTCGAAACCAAGATGGCGCGTTTTGCGACCATCAAGGGCGTCGAGATCGCATTCGTCCTTGCTCTTATCCTCGGCTTCTCGACGCTGCTTGAGCCGGCAGACGTGCACACCTTCGTCTATTCGGCGATCTATGGCCTCCTGACCTTCCTCGTGGTTGAGGTGGTCGGCGGACTGCTCGATGCTCAGCAGGAAACCATGAGTGCTGCGGCAAAGGGCGGCTTCGGTGCCTTCCTCTATCTCGAAGTTCTCGATGCCAGCTTCTCGTTCGACGGCGTTATCGGTGCCTTCGCGCTGACGCAGAACCTCTTCATCATTGCGATCGGCCTCGGCATCGGCGCCATGTACGTGCGCTCGATGACGATCATGCTCGTCGAAAAGGGTACGCTCAGCGAATATCGCTACCTGGAGCACGGCGCGTTCTATGCGATTCTGATCCTCTCGGTCGTCATGTATTTCCAGACGCTGGTCCACATTCCGGAAGTCATCACCGGCCTCGGTGGGGCAGCGCTCATCGGCATCTCGCTCTGGTCGTCGATCCGCTACAACAAGCGGGAACGCGAGGAAGAGCTTGCTGGCGCACATCAGGAAGAGCGCGCTCGCGCGGAAGCCTAAGCGGAGAGCCTCCCTTTCAAATCGGAAACGGCCCGGCGGAAACGCCGGGCCATTTTTCTTTGGGCCCGGATCGATCGCGTCGCGTTGCCAAATCAGACAGTAGACCGGATAAGTAACGAATGCTGGCTGACGATCTGAAGAATGTGCTTGAGGAGCTATACAGGGCAGGTGCCCATCGCGTGCCGGCCGAAGACGTCGATTGGCCGCAGGACCTGCATGCGGCGGTCTTCCGTGCGCTCAACATGCAGTACATGATCCGTCGGCAAGACAGTGCCGGTCGTGTCGAGTTCTCGCTGACGCGGGCCGGCTACGCAGCAATCGATGCCGAGGTTCCTTGGTCCCAGATCCTTCGGACGCGATTGCGGGATTTCCTGCCGTTCGCAAAATCTCGCTGATACCTTCAAATGCAAAGCGGCCCGGTGGTCTCTCGACCCCGAGCCGTTTTTTGATCCTTGGGAGGATAAGGCGCCCCTCGGGGCGCTGGAATTTGTTAGCCGCGGCGCGTGTCCGGGAAGTTCGCCGGATCAATGCCCAGCGTGCGCAGGTCGCTTGCCTTCGGGCGGCGGTGACCTTCAACAGCCGCGGCGGCAGCGCTAGCAGCGCCGAGAACTGCGAATGCACGACCGATGAAACCCTTGTGATAAGTTGTGGTAGTCATCTTCTTGCTCGCTTTCGTTTACTCTTTGATGAGCAAAAGATGGGGTTCAGCCGGTCTTTTTGCAATGCACAATGAAGCACGCCAGCCATGCAATGGAAGCAGGCTGCTTGAACTTGCGACCGACAGGCGTCGAACAAAAGGGTTTCGGCTTCATCCAGCTGGATGAAGGCGGTGCTGATGTCTTCGTCCACATTTTTTGCGGGAGAGCGGCGGGGCTGCGAGAGCTGAAAGATGGTCAGAAGATTACCTACGAACTGGCGGCGGATCGCAAGTCAGGCGAGATGTCGGCGGACAATTGGAGGCCGATCTGAACATGCGGGAGGTTTCATGGAAACTGAAGACCGTGAACTCATCGTCGTGATGAGACGATGCTTTGCGGCTAAAGCCGAACTGGCCGCGCAGTTGGAAGCGGAACGCAAGGCGGCCGGTGCGCCAATTGGCATGTTCTACGATCCCCGCCAGAATGCCGATCGCGCCGCCGACCTCCAACGCTCGCATCAAACTGAAGGCAGAGATGGTGTCCCTTGATCCGGGTCGCAATAGCCACGGGCGCGCGCGACAGATCGAAGGCGAAGCGGAGCGAGAAGAATGGGAGTCATTTGAGAAGCGAGCCGATACATTGTTCGGCGCGTAGTCTCCGCCTGGACGATGAGCCGGGCCGCTCGTCCATTCTTTCGTTCCGCGTTGTTGTAATAGCTTGCCGCCAGTCGTTCGCTGGCGTCCAGCAGCTTTTCCAGGACATCGCCGGTCACCGCCTTTTTGCTCTTGCGTTGCCGCGGCCGGCCACTCGCGCGATCGGCAAGACGCAGCGCCGACTTGAGCGACGGTCCGTCGAAGGAACCGTTTAAGCCCCGCCAGCGGGTTAGGATCGACCGGCTTGTCAGCCGGCGGCGAACGGTCTCCGGCGGGTCTAACTGACTGTGATATCCCCTCAAGAATAGCATGGAAGCTCTGAACTAACTGTGGCGAGTGATCTCGCTGCAACGCATCCTCGACGCCGACTGCCTTGCGCCCCTTCATTCAGTGGAGGATTGGTGATTTAAGCTAGTATCTGCCTGAGTTTTTAAGATGGCGGACAGCGCTAACGGAGGTCAATATTGTATCTTATTGAGCACGAACTGGAGGCGCTTGCCGCGTTTCGCCGCGACCTGCACCGGCGGCCGGAGGTTTCGGGCGAGGAGAGCGAGACGGCGGAAACGATCGTTGCGGTGCTGGCCGAGACGAAGCCAGATGCGGTCATCACCGGTCTTGGCGGGCACGGGGTGGCGGCGATCTATGAAGGGCGCGAACCGGGGCCGACGGTGATGGTGCGGGCCGAGCTCGACGGGCTGCCGATCGAGGAGATTTCACAGGTCGCCCATCGTTCCGAGATTGCGGGCAAGGGGCATCTCTGCGGCCATGATGGGCACATGACGATCCTGATGGCGCTCGCCAAAGTGTTAGCGCAGAAGCGGCCGGCCAAAGGCAGGGCTATCCTGATGTTCCAGCCGGCGGAGGAAAACGGCGCCGGTGCTGCTGCCGTGCTTGCCGATCCGAAGTTTTCAGAGATTAGGCCGGATCTCGTCTTTTCGCTGCACAATTTTCCGGGATTGAGCTTCGGCCATGCCGCGCTTCGCAGCGGTCCGGTCAATTGCGCCTCGCGCGGCATGCGGATATCGCTTTCCGGCAAGACCGCGCATGCTTCGACGCCGGAGGACGGGGTCGCGCCGACCTTTGCGATGGCCGAGTTGCTTTCCGGGTTGACGGCGCTTGGCAACAACGGGCCGCTTGACCGCGATTACACGCTTGTCACGGTGACGCATGCGCGTCTCGGCGAAGCCGCCTTCGGCATCAGCCCGGGCTACGCCGAGATCTGGGTGACGCTCAGGACGCTCACCGACGAACGCATGACCGATCTCGTCGCCCGTGCCGAGGCGCTGGTTGCGAAAGTGGCCGGTGCTGCCGGGTTGAAGGTAGCGATCAGCTACGAGGACGTGTTCCACCAGTGCAGCAATGCGGAACGCGCCGTGACGGCGCTTGAGCGGGCCATGGACGAGGAGGGCGTCAGCCATGACAAGGGCGAGGGCGTGCTGCCGATGAAGGGTTCGGAGGATTTCGGCCTGTTCGGGCGCGTTGCGCCAGCCGCGATGTTCTTCCTCGGCGCCGGTGAAAACCATGCGCGGCTGCACAATCCGGACTATGACTTTCCCGACGACCTGATCGGCATTGGCGCCAAGGTCTTCATGCGCGCGATCCGCAACGAACTGGGGTGAGAGCTCGTCGCCGCTTGCGCTGCGACCGCCGGGACGGCCCTCTCTGAAAACGTGTCGCCCGGGACGGAAAAATGTTGAGGCCTTTCCGGTACTGTTTCTCTTTCTCAAAGGAGCGGGAATGAGGCATTTCAGCTTTCGTGTCGCGCTTTGCCTAGCGATGGCCACGACGGGACTGGCGACCGCTCATGCGGCGGATGCGCCCGTTGGCGACGCCGTTCCCGAGCCGCGACAGACCGAAAATGCCAACCTTCAGGACTTCATCAAGGCCAATCCGGATTGCCTGGAGTTCACCGATCAGTGCTCGCATTGTGCGGTCGTCAACGGCGTCGCCGAATGCTCGACGGCGGAGATCGCCTGCATCAAGCAGGAGAACCAGTGCACCAGGCGGGAGGGCAGATAGAACATCGCGGGCAGAGATTTCCCGCGGGCGATGCGGACAAAACAGGACGTTGATCTCTAAGCCGCCTTCCGAAGTTCCGAAATCTTTTGGAACTCTGCCAAGATATCGGGGAATTTCTGTGCGAGGTAGCCAATGACGCGCGCGTTGCTGAGTAGGCGGGCCAGATACCCAGTCGTCAGCACGAGATCGAGATGATCCGTTCCATAGTCATGTTCGATCGCCTTGAATTCACGTTCAAGGCTGGCTGCTTCGTTCTCCATCAAGGCGATTTGGTCCACGGTTAGGCCTCTGATGGGCTTTTTCGGGCGCACGAGCATGGCTTCTGGGGTTGCTGCGACCAGCGAGCGAGCATAGGCGATCGTGTACTTGTTCATTGCCGCCATCAGTTGGGCCGCCTCGATCTGGCGCAGCGGCTTCAACTTCTTGAACTGGACAAGCGTGTTGATCGGCACGTGTTTGTCCTTGAACAGCTCTACCGCCTCCGGGCAGATACCATCGAGCAGGTTCTTCTTTTGCCGAATGCTGGAAGGGTTGACGTTGAGGACGCGTGCTATTCTCTCTTCTGAAACGCCCTTCTCGATCGCAGTCAGGATCATTTTATGTTCCTGGATCGTCGCCAGCCGGCTAACGCGCCGATTATAGGTGAAGGCCTCGTCTTCCGTCGCAACCAGACAAACGACTTCACTTTGGCCAAGCTTTTTGAGCACGTCGAGACGAACATGGCCGTCGAGCAAATGAAAGACGGCGGGGTCCTCGCGGTCGCGGATGACAACGGGCGGCTCAATCAGACCGAGCTCAGCAATCGACGCTGCAATTTGGGTGTATTTGATCGACCGGATTGCCGTTTGGGTGAGTTCCTTGAGTGGTGAGATCTCCGCGACGGGAATGCGCAGGCTCGTGGTCTCGAACGCAAGCGAAACAGGTTTTCTGGGGTCAGTGTCTTTCATGCTGCGACCCCTTCTCGGCGGTAAGTCGCTTGGCGAGCGCCTCCGGAAGGCTGATGAGGCCTTCTTCCTCCAAAATGTTCTTGAATGCGATTTCCGAGATCAGCCGACGCACGGCTTCTGTGATGAAGGTCAGGCGCGCTTTTGCAGCCTCGGCTCGCCGAATGAGAATCCGCTTGCGGTCAGCATCGTCCTGGAATGCGCGCAGCAAGGCCTCCGAAGAGATGGATTTTGGGGAAGGGCTGTGCCGATAGTTGAGCGATTTCCCTTGACTGCGGCGTGATTCGACAATCCGTTTGGCAACCATCAGCTTTTTGCCGCGTAGAAGCTTGTTTTCATAGGCAGTTTGAAGAGCGGACTGCACCTCATGGTCTTCAGCCTCAGCAATCTCCAATGCGACAGTGAATGGGATTTGCCCGGCTTCCGCGGCTCGCAGAAGGCGTTCTTCGCCCTTTTCCAACAGACGGACGACCGCATAAACGTATTCGGTCGACAATCCCGTCATCCGAGCGATAGCAGGGACATTGTGTCCACGCTCCTTCATACCGCCGATATCACGCAGAAGGTCAAGGGCGCGATGTCGTCGCCGTGCGCAGTTCTCGACAAGACTCGCGACCAGGCAATCCTGCGAGTTTGCATTCACGACGATTGCGGGTACTTCCTTTTGATCCAGGGCAATGAAGGCCTCAAGACGACCTTGTCCGCACACAAGATCGTAGAACGGGCCCTCCGAATCCATTCGGCGTGTTACCGTGATCGGCCGCTTCAGGCCAATTTGGCCGATGTTGGCGATGATCTCCTTGAACTGTTTTTTGTTGCGAATTCGCGGATTGACCACAACCACCCGCTCGATCGGGATCATTTCGATCTTCTGAGCTGGAACTGCAACCATTAGGCAACCTCCGAAAGGCTCGTGCGAGAGGCCATTGCATAGAAGCGCTCAAGCGATTCGCATCGGTAGGCGTCAAGGGATAGTCCGTTGCTGTCAAAGAGGCGCAGAACGGCCTCGTGCATATCGAGCAGCGGAAGCAGGTAATAGTCATAGGGCGTGGCATTTTCCGCATCCATGCGTACCACCACCGTCACGTCGGGCTTGAGGGCCGCGTCCAGTCGCACCTTCCATCGCAACGTGCCCGCACTCGTCTGGAAGCATCGTGAGATCAAGACGGAGGCGGTAAACTCGCTATTGATCGTCAGGAGATCCGTGCCGGAGTGACGAGAAACGGTGCCACCTGCTGATTGAAGGCCGGCGACGATTGTCGCCAGCACGTCAGGAAACAGACGGCGGAGAGCTCGGTTAATCTCCAGATAGCGATAGTCGTGATCGGGGATAAACCCGACCAAGGCGTAGGCTCTGAGAAGCGTGCCGAACCGCCCAGCGTATGAACTGCTCGAGGGACAGTCCTCCGACTCGTCGATGATTAATCCCGTCAGATATCCGTGGTGCGCAAGCACTGTCGCCAATTTGTCGAGCATGGCCTCATCAGACAACCGTGCGGACCTTGCCGCGATGATGTCACGTGCTTTGCAGAAGGTCTCGAGGTCGACGATTGCCTCAAACGCACCGTCGGCTCGAACCCAAATCGCTTCGGGGTTCTTCACGTGCTCCTGCTTCAGCTTGAAAGAGGTTCGACCCCAAACGTTGTTCCCGACATATTTCTCATTGATTAGGACTTGATGTACCGATCCGCGGGACCATGGACGCCCCAAATCGGTGCATAGGCCCTGCTTGTTCAAGGCCTCGGCGATCTCGGCCTCGGTGCGTCCTTCACCCACGAACAGCTCATACATTTGGCGAACCGCGCGTATTTCGTCTGAGGGACCAGGTACGAGGATGACGCGATCGGTGGCGATGCTTTTATGCTCTCCTCGCGTGAGAAGCGCCTTGGAGTTCCCTGCCTGGTCTACAAGACGACGCCTTAGGCCATACCCGGGAGCGCCGCCCTGGCGAAAGCCGAGCCGGATGAGATTTGCCTGGCCGGCGAAGACTTTCACTGAGAGTTCGCGGCTATATTCGCCGGCCATCGCCCGCTTGACGGTCTTTATGATTGAAGAGCCGATGCTGCCGTCATTGCTGAACTGCTCGGCGCAGTAGTGCACGCGAATGCCCTGACGTTTGCAGCGCAGTTCGATTTCCGCCGCCTCGTCAGGATCCTGGAACCGACCCCATCGGCTGACATCGTAGACAAGGATGGCTTCATAGTCGGCCTCCTCCTCAACATCCCGAAGCAGCGCCTGCAGTGCATCTCTCCCAACGAGCCTCAAACCGCTTTTGCCTTCGTCGGCGTAGGTCCGCACGATTTCGAAGTGGTGTTTGGCAGCGTAGCGTCCGATGGCGGCGATCTGATTGTCGGTCGAATACTTTTGATGCTCGGTCGACATCCGAACGTAGGCAGCCGCGCGAACCTCGGGTCGCTCGCTCGGAGGTGGTTGTTCGTCGCCGTTGTCAGTCCAAACGATGACCATGACGTGCCGGTAAATCACGTGTGGTTGAGGTCAGAATGTCGGAGTATAGACCGGGGAGGTGGGCAGTATGGTTCCGAATACGGGCACAATTGTTCCAACGCCAACGCGCGCCGCTAGAGACGACTACGTTGCCGCCATTGCTGCGGCACTGCATCAAGACTTGGGTGGGGGAGGCCGTGCGATAAAGACGATCATGCGCTGGACAGGCGCGAGTGGTCGGACGGCGAAGTATTGGTTAGCCGGTGATCGTGCACCCGACGGATGGCATCTCATTCTGCTGGCCAGGCACTCCGACAAGGTGTTGCAGGTTGTGCTCTCGCTGGCGTGCCGAGACCTACTTTCGGTCTCCCTTGAGTTGCGAGCCGCCGAAGCCTCATTGGCGCGCGCCAGTGCAATACTAAAAGCACTGCGAAGTTAACCGGTAGGGCGACACCCCAGAACCCGTGCGTGGCCGCTGACCAACCAACCCCGAGTGACTTCAAAATCAGTGGCTGTTTCCTTTTTCGTTGTCGTCCTGCACAACAACGTCAGCGGAAATTCGATCCGGCACGCGTGACTAGCACGGGCGCGTTAAGCGATTTAGCATGGACGAACCAGTTTCCGGTCGCTAGCGCGACTTCGGGTTACGACGCTATTCCACAGCGCGTTGCCGAACTGTTCACGGTTCAGGCCAAAATGATCGCATAATGTAACTACTGAAACTGATAGCGTGGGAAGCCGGGAAGCTACTTCTCCTGCGACTTAATCAGATCGGCCGCCTCGACCCCCAAAGCCTGCGCGAGGCGATCAAGCACTTCGATACTGGGGCTGTAGACACATCGTTCGAGAGAGCTGATGTAGGTGCGGTCAATATCAGCGCGGTGCGCAAGCTCCTCCTGCGACAAGCCCTTTGCCTGGCGTGCCAACCTTAAGTTCTTCGCGAAAATCTCTCGAATGTCCATGAATTCAGCACAGCGGACTTGTCGAGTATTCATCCACGGAGTATTCTCGACAATCGGAGCATCCGGGACGGTCTGATCCCGTCTTCTCCGTGTGCATCCGCGCCAGTGAGGAAAGACGATGGAACTGCGCCAACTCTCGTTCTTCGTTGCGGTGGCCGAGGAACTGCACTTCAATCGAGCGGCGGCGCGCATGTGCATCGCCCAGCCGGCGTTGAGTGCGCACATCCAGGCGTTGGAGAAGGAGCTGGGGGTTCGGCTGCTGGATCGGTCGACGCGTCGGGTCGAACTCACGCGGGCAGGGGAGGCGTTCTACGATCGGGCGGTCCGGATTATTGGTGATGTCGGGCTTTCGATGGATGTCGCGCGATCGGTGGCCGGCAAAGGGGCGCGGACGATCAAGATCGGAACCGTCTATCCAGCGACTATCGGCGTGCTGCCGGCGTTTCTTTCTCGCATCGGCCGGAAGTTTCCGGATGTCGCGCTGCATGTGACGAGCGGCTCGACCAGCGACATCATTCGCGGATTAGAGAACGGCCAGATCAATCTCGGCTTCATCCGTCCGGTCGAAAACATCGGTTCCTTGCGCTTCTTCTCGATTGCGCATGAGCGCTATCTGCTGGCGGTCGGGAAGACCAGTCCGCTGGCGCTTCGAAGCGAGATCGACATCGATGACCTGAGGGGAGAGAAGATCATCGCCTTTTCCCGTCAGAACCTCTCCTATTCCGAGCGGTATTTCTCCGAGATGTTCGAGACCCATGGGCTGACCGGCAACATTGCGTACAGCTGTGATGACACCTTCTCGCTGGTCTCACTCGTCTCCGCCGGCCTTGGTGTCGGTTTTGCTCCGGAATGGACGAAGGATCTGCCGAACCGCAACTTCGAGCTACGGCCCGTGCGCGGCGTCGATCTCAAGATCGGGCTTGGGGTTGCTTGGAGCAAGGAAGACCCAACAGCGTCACGGGACGACATCATCGACATTGCCCGGTCGCTGGCGCGGCCGGGCAAGTGAGGAGAGGGAGCAAAACGAGGGGACGCTGACCGTAGTCGGTTGTGGCCTCATGCAAATGCTTGAGCCTCCACAGGGGAGCGAGATTCATCTCTAACGTGTGCTTTGTAGGTGAGCAATTACAAGTATATTGTCGCAATTTCGAGTGCCTAGCGCCCTGGTGCGCCCCGAGACGATCAAGGCGGTAAAGCGCTGTTCCGCTTTACCGCGGTCGCTCTGGTCGCTTGCCCGATGCTCGTATCGGTCGGATTGACGGGCGGCTCAGACGGACCTGGCGTTCTCAGCTCTCGTTTTTCCGGTCTTGCGGTCCTGGCCGACGTCATAGCTGACCTTCTGACCGTCACACAGAAGGCCTCCTCCGTCGATCGCCGAGACTGCGGCAAGTCGGCCAGGCGAGCGCGATTGATCCTCGTCTCGTCGGACGTGGTGATTTTCTGGTGTGCGGCTTATGCCGCCACCTTTCTTGAAGGGGAGGGGCCGGGGGGCTCTGCCCCCTTCGCCCCTTCAAGCACCTGCCGCCCAGCTTCCTCCACTCCACTGACGTTCCGTTCCGTGCAGCCGGTTCCCCGCGCAGGCGCTTGCACCCCAATCCCCCGCTGTTCCGCACGAGCTCGGAAGCAGGAGCGAAGGGCTCCCGCTTCGCGAGACCACGGAAAGGGCAAGAACATGGGCAAGGCAAAAGCAAACGAGACCACGACTGGTTTCAGTGACATCTATGAGCGCGTCACCCAGCGCATCATCGAGCAGTTGGAGGCCGGCACGCGGCCGTGGATGCAGCCATGGGGTGCTTGTGGGTCGCCTGTCCGGCCGTTGCGGCACAACGGCGTAGCCTATCGCGGCATCAACACGGTCCTACTTTGGATGACGGCTGCCGAACACGGCTACAGTTCAAGCTACTGGATGACGTTTCGGCAGGCGCAGGAAATCGGCGGCAATGTGCGCAAGGGTGAGAAGGGAACGCTTGTTGTCTATGCCAACGCCATTGAGCGCAAAGAAACCGACGACGAAGGCGAAGAAGTAGACCGTCGTATTCCTTTCATGAAGGGATACAGTGTTTTCAATGCCGACCAGATCGACGGGCTGCCTGAGCGCTTCCATGCAAAGCCGGCGGGAACCTCGGCGATGATGAACGAGCGTATCGAGGCGGCCGACCGGTTTTTCGCAGGCCTCGGAGCCGATATCCGGGAAGGTGGCAACAGAGCGTTCTACCATCTTGGCGGCGACTTCATTCAGATGCCGCCTTTCCAGTCTTTCGTTTCAGCCGAAGCCCACGCAACGACGCTCGGACATGAGTGCATCCACTGGACGATGAACAGGACGCGGCTTGATCGCGATCTCGGGCGCGAGAAGTGGGGCGATGAAGGTTATGCGAAGGAGGAGCTCGTGGCTGAACTTGGAGCCGTGTTT
Organism: Ensifer sp. ENS03; assembly: GCF_014852035.1. Lineage (NCBI taxonomy): Bacteria > Pseudomonadati > Pseudomonadota > Alphaproteobacteria > Hyphomicrobiales > Rhizobiaceae > Ensifer > Ensifer sp. ENS03. The sequence goes on from NZ_JACVAV010000008.1 coordinate 85,285, forward strand.
CTGGCTGCCGATCTCGGCCTTGCGATCGAGCCGCGCGAGGATCACGCCGCCTACATTGCTTCCTGGCTGAAGGTCCTGAAGAACGACAAGCGCGCCGTCTTCCAGATGGCCGCCCATGCTGAACGTGCCGTCGGATTCTTGCACGGGCTGCAGACAGCGGCGGCAACGGATACCGATCACGAAACTGCGTCTGCTCAGAGCGCCGCATGAGCAGAGACAACCAAGGGATATTCGAGTGCGCCGCCTCGTATCGGCGTCCCGAATATCCCCACGGTCAGCACCGTGTGACCGTTACTACGCCTGCTGCGCCGTGATCGCGATACCCCAATTGGGGAAATGACCCGTCGTGCTCAAAAAAATCGGCCCGCAGCTGGCTCTGCGGGCGAAATTTCAGGCGTAGCACAACTACGCCCCGGGTTTTCGTTTTGGCTACCGCGGTCGATAGCCGCGCCGCAGTTTCCGTCGCACGAGATCGAAGAACAGCGAGATCGCTTGCTTCTCATCTTCGAAGTGATGCTCCATCGCTTGCCCGCGGGCTCCGATCCGTCCCCAACGACGCCTGAGGCAAACGTCACCGAAGAGCGTCGCCACGATTGCGTTCGACGTATAGGTGGTAGGGCTGCGTGATCATGCATGTAGAGTCGCGCGTGCGAGCGCCCCCGTCCAACGACACTTTTGAATCGATCAGGTGTCATCGATTCATTTTCGTGATGGCCGGTTCATGCGTGAAGGTCGCAGTCAGCTTGCGATTGACGGAGCGCCACTGCGCAGGCCTGTGTTTCCCTATGCGGATTCCTCCGGTCCTTGGGAGCGGGCGGAGGCAGCCGCGTCCGGTCTGCTCGACCCTTGAAGCCCTCGTACTTCTCAAGCGCATCCAGATGGTCTGCGTCCGAGACGGGTTCGACCGGCTCGCCATTGACGGCATGGTGGAAGGAACCCGGTCGCGCGATTGCGATCTGATAACTGCGCGAGTGCACATAGGTTGCCAACGCCTTGCGTAGCGCCGTGACGCTGACTTCGGGTTTCAGGAGAAGGCGGATGTCGTTCCAAAGTCCGCGCGCAAAGGGTCTGATCGGATCGACAACCCTGGCTGGAAGAATGGTGATCGGCCGGATGAGAAGGGCGTTGATTGCCTCGGTCTTTGCGACCTCTCGTTCACGCGCGACGACTGGGCGTGAGCCCTTCTGTAGAAATGTCGGCGTCCCTGGTTTCTGCCCCATCACCGTCCGAGCCAAGCAAAAAAAGTCACCGTCGAGATCGTGCGTGGCCAGCACAATGCGGCAACATCAACGTTGCTGCGGAAGCAAATATAGCGAGTGCCCGGGAACGCAAGTCCTGCGCGCGACGTTATGGCGCCGCCGGAAACAAGCCGGCAAACTCCTTGTCCTCGAAATAGCGGATCTTGGAGGCGACGGCCGGCAGTTGCCCCTGTCGCAGCAGGATCATTTTACTTGCCGACAGTCGCAGGATCTCGTCGGCATTGATGAGGTCGCGCGCCGCGATGTGTTCGGCTCTGGACGTGACGCCTTTGCTGAAGGACCGGGTGGAATAGTTCACATCCGCCTTGCCGATGGTCCGAGCGATGAGCTCCGCCGTCTCGATATCATTCACGCCGAATACCTGAAGCACCGCCGCGTTTGACAGAAACGTGCCGGAACGGCGGCCATAGGTGGAGCGCAGCTGATGGATGTCCTGAAGGATCGGCCAGAGCTGCACGCCGTAACCGGCCATCAGACCCATCGCGCGTTCGACCGGCGCGAGATGGCCGAGTGCTGCGAATTCGTCGAGCAGATAGAGCACCGGTCGGCGAGGGATAGCGCGTTCTCGCGCCATCGCTGCGAGGCTCTGCGAAACGAGCAAACGAAGCCACCGGGCATAGGTCGAGAGCCGATCGGGCGGCAGGACGAGGAAGATCGAGACGCTCCGGCGCTTCAGATCAGCGAAGCCGAATTCCGATCGGCTGAGCACCGCGGTCATGCGCTGACTATCGAGGAAATGGGTGTGGCGTTGCGCGGCTGACAACACGCCTGCTGCCTCGCGTTCCGACTTGCCGAGATGGCGATTGGCGGTCCGGGCAATCAACCCGTTCGCCTCGTCCATCTCCTGCATGCGCGCCATCAAGACCAGGAAGCGCTCCGGCGCCAAGGTCAGATATTCGCGCAGCGTTCCCAGATGTCGACGGCCAGGCGATTCCGCGACGACGATCTTCAGGATCAGACCGGCAATCAGCGCTTTCGCCTCTTCATTCCAATGTGCTTCGCCACCGGTACCGGGTTCGTCATAGACGAGTGCATCTGCAAGCGTGCTTGCGTCCTCGGCGACATCGAGCCCGTCCGCTTCGATTACATCGAGCGGATTGTATGCCGATGATTTCTGACCGGTGACTTCGAAGGGGTCGAGAACATGGACCGGTCCAAACCGCTCACGCGCCGAGCCGGCGACTTGCGCATTCTCGCCTTTTGGATCGATGCAGATGATCGAACGATCGGCGGTCAACAGGTTCGGGAGGACCGTGCCAACACCCTTGCCGGTCCGCGTCGGCGCCATCGTCAAAAGGTGGGCGGGGCCATCGTAACGCAAGAGCTGCCCGGTCGTCGGATCGCGCCCGATGAGCAAGCCTTCGTCGCCCGCAGTGACTTGCTTCAATTCGTGGCTGTTCGCCCAACGCGCAGTCCCGAAGACGGAGGTCGTCATGTCGACTGAGATGAAGGCAGCAAGGAAACCAAGAATGCCGAGCGCGATTGGAAGGTGCTTTGCGACGAGAGTGACAACGTCGCTGGCGTCACCGTGCTCAGCGCCGAGGACGAGGTGGACGAGAGAGTTTGTCAGCAGGATCACCGCTGACAGGCCGAGACCGAAAATGACCACGGCAAGCGCGTAGAACGGCGCCTTGATCAGTGACTTCACGACAGAGGTGAGCTTCATTCCGCCGCCCTGCTGTTCTCCTCGGCCTGAGCGGGCGCGAGGATATCCTCGAACAACATCTTGTCCCCGTCGCGCACGAGAAACCCGGGCAGCTCTCGCTGCAGCCAATCTCTCAGTCGGCGCGTGAATTCGGAATCGTGGGAGTGCTCCAGCCGGTGCAGCACCAGCGCCCCAAGCAGGATCTTGCGGCGGGTGTCCTGGGCGCGTTCCTGTTTTCCGAGCCGGGCTTTCAGCGTCTTCTTGCGCTCTTCGAGTTCGGCGAGGCGTTGGGTGATCGACTTGTGTGCCATGACATCTCCTAATGCTCATGCCCCAAGAGTCCGTGCCATTGCCCGTTTGTGGCCGCGAAGCTATCCGACATTGCGGAATGCACAACCCTGAATTGGCACTGGAACGGTGCATCTTGCATGATCCCGGACGGAGAGAGCGAAGCGAACGAAGTTTTAAGGGCGCACTTACGAGTTGCTATGCAACTCAGCACTTGCTATGGTTGTGCGACTTTGGAGAGTGTCGCTTGGCCATCTACCATTGCAGCATGAAACCGATCGCTCGAAGCGGCGGCCGCAGCGCGGTTGCCGCCATTGCCTATCGTACGGCGACGAAGATGCTGAATGAGCGCGACGGCATCGTGCATGATTTCGCGAGGAAGCAGGGCGTCGAGCATTCCGAGATCGTGCTTCCGGATGGCGTGAATGCGGACTGGGCGCTTGATCGTTCGACGCTTTGGAACGCGGTTGAGCGCGCCGAGAGCCGCAAGGATGCGCGCGTTGCGCGTGAGTTTGAGATCGCCCTTCCGCATGAGATGAGTGCCGGCGACCGGCTGGCGTTGACGCGCGACTTTGCGCGCGAGCTTGCCAACCGTTACGGCGCCGCTGTCGACTTCTCGATCCACCAGCCGCAGGGTGAAAGCGACATCCGCAACGTACACGCGCATGTGGTGATGACAACGCGGGTGGTGACGGAACAGGGGCTCGGCGAAAAGACGCTGATCGAGCGCGAGAACAAATGGCTGCTCAACCACGATTACCCGACCTCGCACATGCAGCTTCGTGATATCCGGCAGCTCTGGGAGCACCAGGCCAACCGGCATCTGGCAAGGCTTGGATTGGACATTCGCATTGACCATCGCTCGCATCTGGAGCGTGGTTTGGAAATCGAGCCGACCGAGCATATGGGCGTGCATGCGTCGCAGATGGATCGGCGCGGCATGGGTGTGTCGCGCGGGCGGATCGATGACAAGGCGGCGCGCTCCAACGCCGAATTGATCCGCCGAAAACCTGAAGAGGTTTTGTCGATCATCACCGGCGAGAAGAGCGTGTTTGATCGTCATGATGTGGCGCGAGCACTGCATCGCTACATCGACGATCCCGACCCGTTTCGCAATGCCTTTGCGGCGGTCATGGCGTCGCCGGCGCTGGTGGAACTGAAGCCAGAAACGGCGACGGAGCTGGCGCGGTACTCGACCCGGGAAATGATCGATATCGAGCATTCGATGGCCTTAAGCGCAGACCGCATGGCTCAGCGTTCCAGTCACTCTGTCCACCGTTCTTACGTCGACCGGGCCTTGGACATTCAGGACCAGGCCATTCGAGGGAGTGCTTCTTCTGCATCACCTAAGTCGGCCAGCGGAACTGATCAGCGTCCGGTTGATCGCGACGTGAAGACAACGCGCGTGGGGCTCAGCGACGAGCAGCGCGCGGCGGTGCGCCACATCACCGGGCCTGAGCAGATCGCGAACGTGATTGGGTTTGCCGGAGCCGGAAAATCTACCATGCTGGCTGCGGCGCGTCAGGCCTGGGAGATGCAAGGCTACCGTGTTCATGGTGCGGCTCTCGCCGGCAAGGCGGCCAAGGGACTGGAGGAATCCTCAGGGATCGCGGCACGGACTTTGGCCTCCTGGGAATACGGCTGGCAGAACGAGAAAGGGCTGCTTGGAAGGGGAGACATTCTCGTCATCGATGAGGCTGGCATGATTGCAAGTCGGCAGCTTGCGAGGTTCGTCAAAGAGGTTGAAGTGAGAGGCGCCAAGCTTGTTCTCGTCGGCGATCATGAACAGCTGCAGGCGATCGGCGCCGGGTCTCCGTTCCGCGCAATTTCTGAACGGATCGGGGCGGTCGAACTCTCCGAAATTCGCCGGCAAAAAGAAGCCTGGCAGCGTGAGGCGTCGATCGCCTTTGCCACGCATCGCACCGGGGAGGGGCTGGCGGTCTATGCCGAGCGTGGGGCAGTTCAATTCCGCGATGATCGCGACGAGGCTCGAGCAGCTTTGGTGTCTGACTATCTCGCTGACAGCGAGGCACGAGCAGCGGGGTCACGCGTCGCACTCGCGCATCGCCGTGTCGACGTCCGGGCGATCAATGCCGACATCCGGTTCGGCCTTCAGGAGCGTGGGCGGTTGGCGCGTCGTGACCAAGAGGATGCGGCCCTTGGGCGGCAACGCGTCTACCGCACCAATGATGGCGATCGGTCCTTCGCCCGCGGCGACCGCATCGTTCTTCTCGAAAACAACCGCGATCTCGGCGTGAAGAACGGCATGCTTGGAACCGTTGAGGCCGTCGAGCCGGACGCACCACAGATACGTCTCGACGGCAGTGCTGGCGCAAACAAAAGCGGCCGCACAGTTTCAATACCGGTCAACAGTTACCAATCCTTTGATCACGGCTACGCGACGACAATCCACAAGTCGCAAGGAGGAACCGTCGATCGCGCCTTTGTCATGGCCTCCACTACCATGGACCGGCATCTGGCCTATGTCGCAATGACCCGCCATCGCGACGATGTGCGGCTCTATATCGGTCGGGATGAGATGAAGGACATGAAAGCGCTTGGCGCCAGCATGGGACGCTCGGGCGCGAAGGAAACGACGCTCGACTACACGAGCACCTTCGCTGCGCGCAGAGGGCTTGCTGAAGAGTTCGGCATTCAGAGTGAGATCGCCATCTTGCCGGCAGCAAAGGTCGCCAGACCCGGGCCCGCCCTCGGTACGCAAACGGGAATGGCGACAGGTGAGGGAGGGCGCGAGAGCGTCAATCCGCTCATCCCGGCAATCACGAGCTATGCGCGCAGGATCGAGGACGTCGCACGCGAAAAGGCAAGGCCGGATTTCGATCGCGCCATGGAAACGGTGCGATCCGTGGGTCGACAAATCTATGTCGACCCCGACGGAGCTGCGGCGAAAATCGGACAGGCCATTGTCAAAGCTGGAGCGGACGGGCAGACGCTTGCAAACGCCGTGACCGAGCATCCGGAACGGTTCGGGGAATTGCGCGGCAAGACCGGTTTCTTCGGCGACAACAAGGAGCGCAAGGCCGCTCATCACTTCTCCAAGGCCCTCGGTCTCCATGTGGCATCGGCGGCCAACACCTGGTCGCGCCGCCTTGAGGCCGAACGTAAATCGGAAGCCTGGCAGCGTGAGAAGAGGGACGTTGTTGAAGTTCCCAGTTTGACCAGGCGCAGCGAGGACATCTTGAAGCAGTTCGATGCCTTGCCTCAGGCCGAAAAACCGCGGTTTCTCACCGAGCTCTCCGGGACGCCAGAAGGGCGGCAAGTGCTGGAAGAAACCAAAACCATCGCCCGCGCTCTTGAGCAGCGTTTGGGCAGCGCGGATCCGAGGAGTTTCAAGAAGGAGCTCGATCGGCTCGGGTTGAAAGATCCGTCCGCGATCGAGCGTATCAAGTACGTCGCCCGCCTGGTCGATCGAGCCGATCGGGCCGAGCTCAGTCGGAAATACGAGCTCACGCGGACGCTGAAGAGGGGGCTCGGTTTGGGCATGTGACGTTGCCGCGGAAACTGCCGCGCGGAGATTGCCGGCAGGCAGACCGGATCGGAGTTGCAGTTCGCCGCGGGAAGCCATCCGTGGCAAGCATCAACACGCTCATCCGTGTGCGGAAGTACATCCATGGGACGCATGAGAGGTTGTCATGAAAACCGCCATCATACTCGACTGTGAATTTCTCTGCCGTGAAGACTCGCAGCGCGGTTTTGGTGTGGAGCCCATGACCCGGACCCGGTCATCGCGCAGATTGGCGCTGTCCAGTTAGCGCTCGAGGGCGATTTTGCCCTCCTAGGTAGTTATAAGGCGTATGTTCGACCTATCGACCGATTTGGCAGAAGATATTCTCTCGACCCGTTTTTCACCAGGCTGACGGGCATCACGGAAACGAATATCGAGGAACAGGGTGTGTCATTGGAGGACGCCCTTGCGAACTTCGAGAGTTTTACCGAGGGAGCCCGGTGTTGGTCGTGGGGCAAGGACGAACTCAACATGGTCGCGATCAGTTGTTACGTCGCAGGCATTCAGCCACCGATCCCGGCCAATCGATTTGACAATGCTGTCAAACTGCTTGCGGCTGCAGGCATGCCAATGGAGGACCTGGCCAAGACACCGAGCAACAAGCTCGCTGACTACTATCAGGTGGAACACCCGCCGTTGCATGGCCACGACGCGCTCGATGACGCCCTTTCCCTTGCATATACCCTGCAACACCTGATGAAAGCCGGAATATTGCGGCCGGAGGCATTCAAACTTGCCGCACCAATCCTTGACAGGAAGGAGATATTTTAGTGCCGCGATACGTATCGCTGATCGAAGCGTCGGCAATGCTGGCAGAAGCCAATCGAGTTCTCGTTATCGGTTCTCTGGAGGCGGTAAGACCACATTTCCCAGAAAATCGCGGATTCATATGGCTTAGAATTTCGGTCCCTCGATCGCCGCCCTCCTGGTCCGGGCCTGTGAAGTCGTGGGGCGTGGCGGTTGAAGTTGCCGGATGCCGGAAAACACAACGGCCCGGCGATCTTTCGACCCCGAGCCGTTTTTCATCCTTGGGAGAACAAGGCGCCCCTCGGGGCGCTTGAATTTGCTAGCCGCGACGCGTGTCCGGGAAGTTCACCGGATCGATGCCGAGCGTACGCAGGTCGCTTGCCTTCGGGCGGCGGTGACCTTCGACAGCGGCGGCGGCAGCGCTAGCAGCGCCGAGAACTGCGAATGCACGACCGATGAAACCCTTGTGATAAGTTGTGGTAGCCATCTTCTTGCTCGCTTTCGTTTTCTCTTTGATGAGCAAAAGATGGGGTCTGGCCAGTCTTATTGCAATGCACAATCGGGCAGGCCAGCCATGCAAAGGAAGCAGGCCCGGTCGGTTTTCAAACCGGCCGGGCCTGCGAATAGGCCTTGGGAGGCGGCGCTTTTTCGATCAGGTCCGAAAGGGTTTCCGGACCTGATCGTTATTGGGGCTTAGTCTTCGTTGGCGGCGAGCTGCGAAAGGACTTCGCCGCGGCCACGGGCCCGAAGGATGAGCGGTACGATCAGCGCTGCAGCTGCGATGATCAGGAGGCCTGCGGCAATCGGCGAGGTGAACAGGACCGAGTAATCCCCCTGGCTGATCGCGAGCGCGCGGCGCAGCTGCTGTTCCGCAAGCGGGCCGAGGATCAGGCCGACGACGACAGGCGCGATCGGATATCCGAAGATGCGCATGGCATAGCCGAGCAGGCCGAAGGCGAGCAGCATGCCGAGTTCGTAGACCGACGGGTTGGCACCGATGGTGCCGAGCGTGGCAAACAGCAGGATGCCGGCATAGAGCCAGGGTTTCGGAACGGTCAGCAGCTTCACCCAAAGACCGATGAGCGGCAGGTTCAGGACCAGCAGCATGAAGTTGGCGATCAGCAGGCTGGCGATCAGGCCCCAGACGAGCTGCGGATTGGTCGCAAAGAGCAGCGGTCCGGGCTGGAGGCCATACTGCTGAAAGCCGGCAAGCATGATGGCCGCAGTTGCCGTGGTCGGCAGGCCAAGCGTCAGCAGCGGCACGAGCGTACCGGCGGCCGACGCGTTGTTGGCGGCTTCCGGGCCGGCGACGCCTTCGATCGCGCCATTGCCGAATTCTTCCGGATGCTTCGTCAGGCGCTTTTCTGCGGCATAGGACAGGAACGTGCCGATCTCGGCGCCGCCAGCCGGCATGGCGCCGATCGGGAAGCCGATGAGCGTACCGCGCAGCCACGCCTTCCAGGAACGTGCCCAGTCGGCCGCATTCATCCACACCGAGCCACGGACGGCCTCGACCTTGTCGGGCCCCTTGTCGCCCTGTGCAGCGATGTAGAGCGTCTCGCCGATCGCGAACATGGCAACGGCGAGCGTCGTCACCTCAATGCCGTCAAGCAATTCGGGAACGCCGAAGGAAAGGCGCGCCTGGCCGGTCAGTTGGTCGATGCCGATGACGGAAAGCGCCAGGCCGACAAACAGCGACGTCAGACCGCGAAGGGTGCTGTCGCCGAAGGCCGAGGAAACGGTGACAAAGGCGAGAACCATCAGCGCGAAATATTCGCGCGGACCGAAAACCAGGGCCAGCTTGACGATGTAGGGCGCGATGAAGGCAAGACCAAGCGTGGCAATCAGGCCGGCGACGAAGGAGCCGATCGCCGCCGTTGCCAGCGCTGGCCCGCCGCGTCCCGCTCTTGCCATCTTGTTGCCTTCGAGCGCAGTCACGATCGAGGCGCTTTCGCCAGGCGTGTTGAGCAGGATCGACGTGGTCGAGCCGCCATACATGCCGCCGTAATAGATGCCGGCAAACATGATCAGCGAGCCGCCGGGATCGAGTCGGTAGGTGACCGGCAGCAGGAGCGCCACCGTCAGTGCCGGGCCGATGCCGGGCAGGACGCCGACCGCCGTGCCGAGCGTTACGCCGATCAGGGCGTAGAGCAGGTTCATCGGTTGCGCAGCAACCAGCAATCCCTGCATCAGGAATTCAAAAGTAGCCATGGTCGTAGGCCCTCTTAGAAGAACAGGCGTTCAAGCGGCCCCGCGGGCAGCGACAGAAGCAGCAGCTTGGCGAAGATCACCCACACAACAAAGCAGATCGCAATGCCGACGGGGAGCGAGAACCAAAGCTTGCGCTTGCCGAAACCACGTGCGGTCAACGCGAACAGAATGCCGGTGGCGATCGAGAAGCCTGCAATGTTCAACAGCAGCATCTGGGCGGCAAGACCACCGACGATCCAGACAACCGGAGCGACTTCCTGGCGCTCGCGCTCTGGGAAATCGCCGCGAAACGCTTCGATCGCGGTCCAGATCGCAAGGCCAAAAAGACAGCAGGCGATCGCATAGGGAACCGTCGTCGGTCCGACCTGGGAGTAGCCGGCAGCGCCGGTCAGGCGCGACACATCCCAGAAAATGAGTCCAGCGATAGCGGCGAGAACCACCGCGATGAAGAGCGCCGCCCGATCCGGGCGACGCGTTGCAGTTGAAGGGTGATGCCCCTTGGTCATTTCACCAGTCCAATGTCCTTGAGAACGCCTTCGGTCGCCGCAACATCCTTGTCGAGCTGGGTGTTGAAGGCGTCACCGGCGAGATAGGTGTCCTGCCAGCCCTTGGTCTTCAGGACTTCCTGCCAACCGGCGGACTTCGCAAGCTTCTCTATATCGGCGGTTACGGCAGCCTTCTGCTCGTCCGAGAGACCCGGAGCAGCAGCGATCATGCGCCAGTTTTCGACAGTGACGTCGAGACCGGATTCCTTCAGCGTCGGAGCATCGACGCCGGCAAGGCGCTCGGCGCTCGATACGGCGAGCAGGCGAAGCGTGCCGGCCTTGACCTGCGATTCAAATTCGCCGTAGCCCGAGACACCGGCCGTAACCTGGCTGCCGAGGATGGCGGCAAGCGCTTCACCGCCGCCGGAATAGGCGATGTAGTTGATCTTGGTCGGGTCGACGCCGGCAGCCTTGGCGATCAGGCCAACAGCGATGTGGTCGGTACCGCCGGCCGAGCCACCAGCCCAGGACACAGCACCCGGATCTTTCTTCAGGGCTTCGACGAGGTCACCCATGGTCTTGATCTCGGACGAGGCCGGAACGACGACAGCTTCGTATTCGCCGGTGAGACGCGCGATCGGCGTGACGTCTTTAAGGGTGACCGGGGACTTGTTGGTGAGGATTGCACCGACCATGACGTAGCCGCCGACGATCAGGGCGTTCGGGTTGCCCTTCTGCTGGCTTGCGAACTGGGCGAGACCAATGGTGCCGCCGGCGCCCGGTACGTTCTGAACCTGAACGTTTCCGGAGATGCCTTCCTGCTGCATGACCGTCTGCAGCGAACGCGCCGTCTGGTCCCAGCCGCCGCCCGGATTTGCCGGTGCAATGATCGTGTAGTCAGCGGCAACTGCCGGGAGCGACATGGCACCGGCGAGAATCGTTGCGAGGAAAATATGTTTCAAGGTCAGTCCTCCGTGAGGCGCGTTTTCACCGCGCACGTTGTTGCTGTGTGCGAACGGGAAGACGGCGACGGGCTCTTTCGACCCTTATCGCTTGACCGGATTGGTGGCTTCCTCCCAGTACGCAACCGGCGGCCCGCCTCCACGGGTGCCAGTGACCTTAAGGCACCATAGAAAGCTGACATTTAGCTGACATCAAGCCCCGAATGCGAAAATCCTGCTGCATCGTTTACGGAATTTTAGGCTCTCGCATGCGCTGACAGGCGATGCTGCCGGTCCCCGGTGTTCAAATTGAGGAAGTTCCCGACCGGATTTCGCGACGGAACCACGAATCGCGACTGGGATATTGCCGCCAGCCGGGCCGAGCCTAGGTATGAGGAAGCAACGCCGACAAGGCGAAGACAGGTTTGCGCCGGCCCCGCCTGAAGGCGAGTTCCGGGCAAGGATGATGGGAGAGTAAATTCGATGGCGAAAGCGACGACCAAGGCCAAAATCAACGATGCGGCGGAAGACGCCGCCTCCGCCTCCGGGCAGATCGACGCGAGAATCGCGGAGCTTGGCGACTGGCGCGGTGCGACGCTCGCGCAGATACGCAAGCTGATCAAGGAAGCGGATCCTGACGTCGTCGAGGAATGGAAATGGCGGGGCGTCCCGGTCTGGGAACATGCCGGCATCATCTGTACCGGCGAGACCTATAAAGCGGTTGTGAAAATGACCTTTGCCAAGGGGGCGGCGCTCGAGGATCCGGCCGGACTTTTCAACGCCAGCCTGGACGGCAATACCCGACGTGCCATCGATATCCATGAGGGCGAGGCGATCGACGAAGAGGCGTTGAAGGCATTGGTTTTGGCCGCCGTCGAACTGAACCTTTCCGCGCAGGCCCTACGCTCCGGGCGCTCGCGGAAGAAGGCTTAGGGCCGGAGCCTGGCGGGTTTCCAGCCTGACCGGGAGCGCTTTCCGGTCGGTCGTCTTCAATGGAGCCTTAAAACCTCGTTCCATTTGGCAATCAGCCGTGAACGCTTCACCTGATCGAGATAGACCATCAGTCCCGGGCTTACCGGGACGGGGCGCAACTGACCGCCAAGCATCTCCTGCATGGTGTTGGCGGTATTTTCGCCGGCGACCTCTGGGCTGACGGCCGGGATTTGCAACTCCCGCGCCATGATCGTCTGGCCTTCCTTCGACATGAAGAATTCAAGGTAGCGCCGGCCGAGTTCGGGGGAGGCGGCGGCTTGCGGGACGAGGCCGATGCGCGACATCACCACGGTGTAGTCCTTCGGCAGAACGATGCCGACATCCGGATGCCGTGCCGCCCAGTCGGCGGCGTAAGAGCCGAGGATGTTGTAGCCGAGCACGAAGCGGCCGTCGGCGACACGCTCGAGGATTGCTTCGCTGGTCGAGTAGAGCTTGACGCCGGCCGCACCCATGGCCTGGATTACATCCCATATATCGCCGAACTGTTCCTGGTCGCGTGACATGAAGAGGAAGCCGACGCCGGACCGCTCGATGTCATAGGTTCCGATCCTGCCGAAGACGGCCGCGCCCTGGCGCTTCAGGTAATCGACAAATTCCGCGCGCGTCGACGGCGGTTTCTCCTTGGTGAAGCTCGGCTTGTGATAGACGAAGACGGCAGGCTCGAAGGTCAGCGCATAAGCCGTGTTGCGCCAGTTGGCCCAGGCCGGCCAGCGGTCGCTCATCGGCAGGTCGCTGCGCTGGGCGTAACCGTCGTTGCTGAGCTTGACTTGCAGGTCCATGGCGGAAGAAAAGGCGAAGTCCGCCGTCTTCATTCCGGCGTCGGTCTCCTTGATGATGCGGTCGTAGATTTCTCCGGTCAGCATGTCCTCATAGCGCACGGCAACATCCGGATTGGCCCGCTGGAAACCGATGATCATCGGCTTTGCGAGCGGCTCGTCGAGCGATGAATAGACGACCAGCGTGCGCACGTCCGCTTTGCCGGAAAGAGCTGGGAATATGATGGGGGCCGCAAGGAGCAGCTGGGGACAAAGGGCGAAAAAAAGAAAAGAAATCAAGAACCGCATGAATCCACAATGCCTCAGTGTCGCACCGTTCACAAGCAAGGCGTCGGCGGATAAGGTGGTCGGGGGAGTGATGATAATTGCGTATCTTGCTTGTTGAGGACAACCAGGACCTGGCCGAGGGCCTGTCGGCGATCTTGCGCGGCAGTGGCTATGCCGTTGACGTCGTCAGTGACGGTGCGTCGGCGCATGCGGTGGCCGCCACCGAAACGTTCGATCTTGTCATTCTCGATCTCAATCTGCCGGAAATGGATGGCCTCGATGTGCTGAGGGCGATGCGTGCTCGCCAGAACCGCGCCGCGGTCTTGATCCTGACGGCAAGGGGCGCGCCCGAAGAGCGGATCAAGGGGCTCGACCTCGGCGCCGACGACTACATGATCAAACCTTTCGACGTCGGCGAGCTCGAAGCGCGCGTGCGCGTGCTCTTGCGCCGTCAGGCGGGCCTCAGGGCCTCGACCGTCAGTTACGGCAATGTGTCGCTCGATCTCAACACCCGCAGCTTCTCGTCCGGCGGTGCGCCGATCGAGATCCCGGCGCGCGAGCTCGGACTTCTTGAGCTTCTGTTCATGCGTGCCGGCAAGGTGGTCGCCAAGGATGCGATCATGCAGTCGCTGACAGGTTTCGACGACGACTTGAGCTCCAACGCGATCGAGCAATATGTCAGCCGGCTGCGCAAGCGGCTCGCACCGCATGGGCTGACCGTGCGCACCGCTCGCGGCATCGGCTACTATCTCGACAAGGCGGCCGGGCCGGAATGAGGACGACGGTCTATTCCCTCCGCCGGCGCCTGCTTGGCTGGCTTTTGATCTCGACGGTGGTGATCGGGGTCATTGCACTGATGGATACCTATCGCGAGGCGGTCACGACCGCCAACGTCGTTTCCGACCGTGTGCTTGCCGGCTCGGCGCTGGCAATCGCCGAGCGCGTGGTCGTGGCGGAAGACGGATCGCTCGAAGTCGACATCCCCTATGTTGCGCTGGAAATGCTGACGTCGGCCGCGCAGGACCGGGTGTTCTACCGGGTCGACGGGCCGCCCGGCCAGTTCATCACCGGTTACCAGACGCTGCCGTCGCTGGCGGAGGAGCCGGGCGCATCGACCACCTTTGCGGATTCGATCTTCCGCGGCGAACCGATCCGCATCGCCGCCCTTCGCCGCTCCGCGTCAACCGGCATCAATTCCGTGCCCTTCGTGGTCACGGTTGCCGAAACGACGATCGCGCGCCGACATCTGGCGCAGACGATCCTGGTGCGCTCGGCGCTCCGCCTCGGCATGATGATTGCCGGCGCTGCCGTGATCGTCTGGATCGCTGTCACGTTTTCCTTGCGCCCGCTCTACAGGCTGGGTGACGCGATCTCGGAGCGCAGTCCGGACGATCTGCATCCGATCGGTGAGCGGGTTCCGAACGAGGTCCAGGGCCTCGTCGATACGGTCAACTCCTTCATGGGGCGCTTGCAGTCGGCGCTCGATGCGCTTCGCAATTTTACCGGCAATGCAAGCCACCAGCTGCGCACGCCCCTCGCAATCATCCGCACGCAGCTCGCCCTGGCGCAACGCGCCGGCTCGATCGAGGAGACGAGAAGTGCTGTGAAAAAGGCCGACGAGGCGGTCGCCAATGCCGAGCGCATTCTGGGGCAGCTGCTGCTGATGGCGAAGATCGATGCTGCCGGCAAGGATGAGGCACGTTCGCTGGAGCGCGTCGATCTCATCGAACTCGTGCGGGAGATTACGGCCGAACACGTGCCGGCGGCTGGAGACGCGGATATCGATCTCGGCTTTGACGGTGGGGGTGAGGCTTTCATCCGCGCCGAGCCGTTGCTCATCGGTGAACTCCTCAAGAACCTGATCGGCAATGCGCTGCTTTATGCCGGCCGCGGTGCGGAAGTGACGAGCCGTGTCTTTGCGCGGGACGGTTCAGTGTCGCTGGAGGTGGAGGATAACGGACCCGGCATTCGGCCGGAATTGCACGAGACGGTACTCAGGCGTTTCGAGCGCGGCGGCAGTGATGCTCCGGGCTCCGGGCTCGGGCTGCCGATCGTCGAAGAGATTGCCGAGCTTTACGGCGCGACGACCAGCCTCAGCGAGGGGGCTGACGGCCGCGGCCTCAAGGTGACCATCCGCTTTCCAGAGGGCTAAGCACGAATAGGCTCAGCCCGGCGCGCCGCCAAATGCGGGCCGGTTGAGCGAAAGCCATCTGCGACCGGTCAGGCGACACGCTCACGTGGCTGGGGCAATTCAGGTTTTTTGGGGTCTTGCTTAGCGGCCGCGGTGGCCGAAGAAGGAAGCTGTCTCGCGGGTCTGTACCCGCAGCATCGCGTTCCAAAGCTGAAGAACGAAACGCGGCTGAAACTGGCTCGCAAGCTTACGCTGCGACAACATGGGAAGTCTCCAATAGTTTTGAACGCCTGTCATATAGTGCATCGCCAAGGATTTTGCCAGAGCGCGTGCGCCGGGGCAGACCTGCGCGCCAAGCATATGTGGAAAACGGCTTGAGCCTGGCGATATAGCCTTCTCAACAAAATAAAATGCCGGGATGACTTTCGTCATCCCGGCCAGTTGGCTTCACTGGGAGGAGAGTATTGCTTTTGGGACTCAGGCCTTCTTGCGGTTCTTCTGTCGATAGACGTCGATCACGACAGCCGCGACGATGATCAGGCCCTTGACGATTTCCTGGTAGTAGGCGTCGACCCGAAGGAAGGTGAAGCCTGAGGTCATGACGCCAAGGATGATGGTGCCGATGACTGTGCCAGTGACCCGGCCGACGCCACCCGTCAGCGAGGTTCCGCCGATAACGGTCGCGGCGATCGCGTCCAGTTCGTACATAACGCCCATGCCGGCCTGTGCGGTCTGGGCACGGGCGGCAGTGACGACACCAGCCAGCCCCGCCAGCATGCCGGCAATGGCATAAACCTTGATCAAATGCGCCTCGACATTGATGCCGGAGACACGGGCTGCCTGGACATTGGCGCCGATCGCATAGGTGAACTTGCCGTAGCGGGTGTAGCGCAGCGCGATGTGGAAGATGAGCGCGACGACCAGGAAGACGATGACGGGCCAGATGCCGGTTCCGATGAAGTTGAACTGATCGGTGAGACCTGAGACCGGCTGGCCCTTGGTGTACCACTTGGAAATGCCGCGTGCCGAAACCATCATGCCGAGCGTGGCGATGAAGGGTGGGATCTTCGTACGGGCAATCAGCTGGCCGTTGATAAAGCCGGCGAGTAGCCCGATGCCGATGCCAAGCCCGATCGGGACGATCGCCGGCATATCGGTCAAGGACGGATAGAGCGCGCGCGGCCAGGTGGAGGCCTGGGCGACGCTTGCCGAAATCATCGCCGTCATGCCGACGACGGAGCCCGAGGACAGGTCGATGCCGCCGGTGATGATGACCTGGGTGACGCCGACGGCGATGATGCCGATAACGGACACTTGCAGGATCATGATCGTCAGGCGCTGCGGATTCATGAGGAAGCTCTGGCCGACGAAAATCCAGCCGAGGATCTCATAGACCAGCGCGATGCCGATCAAGACCAGGAAGATGTTGAATTCAGGCGGCAAGCGGCGCCTTGTCCCTGAGAGCGGTGCGCTCGCGCCCTGTGCGGCGACATTGGTATCCATTTTCAGTCCTCCCTTTGGGGTCGTTTCCCGCTCAGCTCGCGGCGAGCTCCATGACCTTGATCTGGGTTGCTTCGGCCCTGTCGAGGAAGCCGGTGACGCGGCCCTCGTGCATGACCATGATGCGGTCGCTCATACCGAGCACCTCGGGCATCTCCGAAGAGATCATGATGACGGCGACGCCGTTGCGCGCGAGTTCGGTGACGAGACGGTGAATTTCCGCCTTGGCGCCGACATCGATGCCGCGTGTCGGCTCGTCGAGGATCAGGATGCGCGGATTGGTGAGCAGCCAGCGGCCGATCAGCACCTTCTGCTGATTGCCGCCCGATAGGTTCTCGATGCGCTCCTGCAGGTTCGGCGTCTTGACACGTAGCTTGCGGCTCATTTCTTCGCAGGCCGCCGTGACCTGTTTTTCGGTGACGAAGCCGCCCTTGACGAAGCGGTCCTGAAGCACGGCGATCTGCATGTTTTCGAGAATGTCGAGGATCAGGAGACAGCCGGTGTCCTTGCGATCTTCGGTGAGAAACGCCATGCGGTTCCTGATCGCCTTGTTCGGGCTGTCGATCGAAAGGGTCTTGCCGTCGATCGAAATCGTGCCTGAGCTTGCCGGGGTCACGCCGAAGAGGGTTTCGGCGACATTCGAGCGGCCGGAGCCGACGAGACCGGCAATCCCGAGGATTTCGCCGGCGCGGACGTCAAAGGAAACGTCGCGGAAGACGCCGTCAAGCGCCAGGTTCTTGACCGACAGCACGACGTCGCCGATCGGAACCTCCTCCTTCGGGAACATCTGGGTGATTTCGCGGCCGACCATCATGCGGATGATGTCGTCGCGGGTAACGTCGCTCGAAGCGTGCGTGCCGATGAACTTGCCGTCGCGGAATACCGAGAACTCGTCGGCGATCTCAAACAGCTCGTTCATCTTGTGGGTGATGTAAACGATGCCGATGCCCTGTTCGCGCAGATCCCGGATGATCTCGAAGAGGTGGGCGACCTCGCGCTCGGTCAGCGCAGACGTCGGCTCGTCCATGATCAGCACGTCGGATTCGTAGGAGACCGCCTTGGCGATCTCGACCATCTGCCGGTTGGCCACCGACAGGTGACGCACTTCAATTTCAGGATCGATCTTGATTTTCAGGCGGTCGAAGAGACGCGCGGTTATGCGGTTCATTTCGCCGTGATCGACGAAGCCGAAGCGGTTCTTCGGTTCGCGGCGGATCCAGATGTTTTCCGCGACCGTCATGAACGGCATCAGGTTCAGTTCCTGATGGATCATGGCGATGCCGTTTTCGAGGGCGTCGAGCGGCGACTTCAGCCGGATCTCGGCACCTTTAAGCTTCACGTCGCCCTTGTCGGGCGTGTAGATGCCGGCGAGGATCTTCATCAGGGTCGACTTGCCGGCGCCGTTTTCGCCCATCAGCGCATGGACCGTGCCACGCTTCAGCTTGAATTCGACATCGTCGAGCGCGACGACACCGGGGAATTCCTTGCGGATCCCTTCCGCAGAAAGAAGATATTCGGCCTTGGGTACCGCGCCGCTGGCGCGCACGGCTGCCATCGTTGTCGGACTGAGCGTCATGTTCCTTGCCTCCCCGTGGGTTCCGGCTGTCGCGGAAAGTCCTCATCGCTGGCGGGTGACCAGCCCATTTTACCGCGTACGGCATCCATTGGACGCAGAGATTTGCGGTCGGACCTGCATTTTTCGAATGAGAGCGCGGGCTTTCCCGCGCTCTCTATTGCGGCGATCAGTTCTTCGCCTGGTACTTGTCGAGGTTTTCCTTCGTCACGAGCTCGAAGGGAATGTAGACCTTCTTGTCGACTGCTTCGCCCTTGGCAAGCTTCAGCGCGGCATCGACAGAGCCCTTGCCCTGGCCAGCGGCATTCTGGAATACCGTGACGTCGAGGTCGCCTGCGGCCATGGCTGCAAGAGCGTCCTGCGTCGCATCGATACCGCCAATGACGACGCTATCCATCGAACGGCCGGCGGCCTTCAGCGCCTGGATCGCGCCGATCGCCATTTCGTCGTTGTTGGAAATGACGGCGTCGAATTCAACGCCGGCCGAGAGCCAGTTGGTCAGAAGGTCTGAGCCTTGCGTGCGCGACCAGTTGGCGGTCTGCTCTTCGACGATCTCGATGCCCTTGCACTGGTCGGTCCCAAGCACATCGTGGATGTCCTTGGTGCGCATGCGGGCGGCCTGGTTGGACAGTTCACCCATCATCACGACGGCCTTGCCCTTGCCGCCAAGCATCTTGCAGATTTCTTGCGTCTGCAGCGTGCCGGATTCCTGCTCGTTCGATGCCACGAAAGCCTGCTTTTCCGGCAGAGTGTCGACATTGACCGGTTCGCGGTTGACGTAGACGAGCGGGATACCGGCATCCGCGGCGATCTTCGACATGGCAGCCGTCGCATCGGTATCAACCGGGTTGACGATGATCGCGGTCACGCCGGCGGCGATGAAGTTCTGGATCTGGCTCTGCTGTTTGGAGACGTCGTTCTGCGCGTCTTCGATCTGCAGTTCGACGCCATCGAGCGTCTTGGCGTAGTCGGACATGCCGTTGCGCAAGACTGTCAGGAAGTTGTCGTCAAAAAGGGCCATGGATACGCCGATAGTTTCGGCATGGGCTGCCGTCGACATCATCACGGCCAGCGCTGTGCTGAGCACGAATTTCTTCATTGTCTTTCTCCTCCACAATGGTGCCCGGCGACACCTTCTCCTGCCGGGACGCAATGCCGGACTGCGCTCATTCATTTCAAAAGCGGCACTCCCGCTGCGCTTTCGAATGAAACGGAATAAACGAACCAGTAAATTGCGATTACGGAATATGTATTCCATTTTATACGGACGCCGTCAAGGCCTGATGCGGCGCCCGTTGTTGATTTGCCGGCCTCGGGCCGGGGATGCTCAGATCTGGGTTTGGATGTAGTCCGCGCTCTGCCTGACGGCTGCGGCCGGATCCGCCAGTCCGTGGACTTCGGCGGCGAAAGGCTCAAACGAGAGTGGCCCTGAATAGCCCGCCGCGCGCAGGCGCCGAATCTGTCCGACATTGTCGAGCAGGTCGCTCCGATCGACGAGGACGCGGTGCGAATCACGCAGATCCGACACGGCCACGCGTTCATCGGTGACGCCGGAAATGTGGATGAGACCGGTCATCTCGGGATAGACCGCATGCTCACCGGCGAGGTGGTGGTGAAACGTGTCGTGCACCAGGCGGAAGGTCTTCACACCCTCGACTTCCTTGATTGCCGCAACAGCCTCCGTCTTCGAGCGCAGCGAGCAGATCTCGAAGCCGAGTGGTTCGACGAGGCCGATGATTCCGGCCTTTTCGAGCATCGGCTTCAGTGCCGAAAGAGCTTTGCGAAGATTTGCCTGGCGTTCGCCATCGGCCTGGCCCGTGCCATCATTGACGGGAACGAGCACCAGGGCCTTGGCGCCGCAGTCGCGCGCATAAGCGATCAGTTCTTCGGCTTCGGCCTGCCGGGCTTCGTTCCATTCGTTGAAACGCTGCAGAGCATTGATCGAGATGATCGTGATGTCGTGACGGCTGGCGAGGGCGGCGACATCCTTCGCCGGCGTGCCGTCGAGGATGGCGTTACCGGTGAGATCGTTGCGGATTTCGACAGAGGTCATGCCGAGCGATTTGGCGAGTTGGAAAAAGTCGCCAAGCGGTAGATTCGGCGTCGTCATGTGATTGAGGGCGAAGGGCAGGGCGGTCACGGGAATGTCTCCTCCAGTGGGGTGGCTATGGGTTATAAATGGAACGTTCATTCCATTTATAACCTTGCGGACAATTCACCAACTGTCGGAGCGCAGTCAAAGAGCACAGCGCGAAAAGGCCTTGCATTACTGCAAGATTGTCTTTCGTCAGTGATGGAATTCTCTCATTCCTGCGTGGGTACCAAATTCTCTCTGACATGCTTCCCAGTGGTTAAGAGATCTCCGATCGCTCCTGGTTCAAGTTGGCAATTGCATTTCTGAAGGGGAGATGGTTTTTGGCCGGACGAAGTTGAGAATTTTAGCGACTTGAGACAATGGGATGAACGAGCTGGACGAAGTATCGCCAGAAACAACGCGCCCCTGGCACCCGAGATGGGGTTCCAGAATAGGGGCATCCTTTTTCGTGCAGCAGGCATTCCCCTGGCTGCGGAACTACTTCGGGGATGCGCCGCTTCATTCGACGCTGTCATCTTCACTCGACGGGATCGTCTCTTGGGGCGGTCGGTTGCCGGCAAAGGCAGCTATCCGTATTGCACGCCTCAGAGGTCTGCCGCATTGGCACCTCGAAGATGGCTTTCTACGCTCCGTGGGTCTGGGCAAGGAAGGCAGTGTGCCGATTTCGATTGTTATCGACGACAAAGCGCTTCCGGTCGAAGCGGGTCGTGCCTCGCGTCTAGAGTTGTTGATCGCCGAAGCGGGTCGTACGGAGTTCACAAACACGGGTGCCGCCATCCGGGAGGCCCTGGTGGCGAACAAGCTTTCTAAATACAACAGCTTGCCCCACCATAGTCCGCGCATTGAACGCACTAACCGGCGCAGGGTGCTGCTCGTGGATCAAGTGTACGGGGATGTTTCCGTTGCAAAGGCGCTCGGATCGCCGGCGTCCTTTCATCGGATGTTGGATGATGCCCTCGCTAGCGGCGCTCAGTGCGTTGTTCGGACACATCCAGATGTGATCGCCGGCCATAGGCGCGGCTACATGACAGAGCGGGCTGCCAAAACGCCCGGGATCATCTTGATGGCGGACAAGGTCTCTGCCGCCTCAATCCTCGAAATCGTAGATGAGGTCTGGACGGTGTCCAGCCAAATGGGCTTCGATGCGCTTTTGCGGGGATTGCCCGTCCGTTGCTATGCAACGCCGTTTTATGCAGGCTGGGGTCTCACCGACGACCGATCGGGCAAGGCTTCGCAAAGCACCTTGCGTCGCAGGTCGGCGGCGCGCCCAACGCTCGATCAACTGACCTTTGCGGCTTTAAGTCTCTATCCAGTGTATCGCCATCCTGAGACATGGGTGCAGTTGGATACACTGGCGGCCATTGATTACCTTGTGAAAGAAATTGCACAGACGCGGCGCGAGTCGTAGCGCCGTCATTCTCACGAACCACCATCCGCCTAGATATTTTCCGGTGTGAAGAGGTCGAACGGCAAGAAGGTTTGCCCCGGCGCTCCGGTCGGGCCCTTGTCTATCGCCTGGATCATCAGGTTGATCGTTTCGCGCGCGAGGGCGGCCGTCGGGGTCGATATCGCCAGGGTCACGACATCGTCGCCAAGGGCCGGACGGGAATCCGGTGTCAGCTCGTTGACGACCACGATCAGTTTTCCCTCAAGCTTTTCCTCGCGGATCGCCGAGATCGCCCCTTCCATGCCGCCGCCGCAGACATAAAAGCCGATCAGGTCTGGGTGGCGCTGCAGCAGATTGAGCGTAGCTTCATGGGTGATCTCGGCCGTGTCGAGGTTAACCATCGTATCCAGCACCTCGAAATCCGGCGCGTGCTCACGGAAATAGGAGCGAAAGCCAATTTCTCGAAGCTCGTGGCCGAGAAAGCGGTGGCTGCCGACGAAGGCAGCGACCTTGCCGGGGCGTTTGGCCGCCTTGGTGATCATCCACGCGGCCGTGCGGCCGACCTTGTGATTGTTGAGGCCGACATAGCCTTCACGGACGCCAGCCGCAAAATCCGATAGCAGGGAGACGACCGGAATGCCGCGTTCCTTGAGTTCCTCGATTGCGGTGGTCACTGCCGGGTAGTCGGGAGCGACGAGCGCAATGGCCTGGTTGCGCGCTGCGGCGGCCCGAAGCTTCTCCGTGATGGCCGATGGAGTGGAATTTGCGACGAAGTCGACCTGCGCGAAGACGCGGGCATGCGACAGCGACAGTGCCGCGTTTTCGATTTCCTTCGAGACTGTTTGATAGAACGCCTGCTCCGGCTTTTGCAGCACGAAGCCAAGCCTGTATTGCGGCAGGTCCTCAAAGACGCGCTGCCGGATCAAGCCCACGGCGTGATAGCCAATTGATTTGGCAGCCTCATAGACCCGGCGTGCGGTTTCCTCCCGCACGGGATGGCGCCCGTTGAGCACGCGATCGACGGTCGCGACGCTGACGCCGGCGGTGCGCGCAAGGTCGGCAATTGTCGGTCGGTTGCTCATCGCGTCTCCTGATAGGTTTGCATCATGAATGAAATGCGAATGATGACATCATTTGAGAGAATATATCATTGCTGCATTGAGACCTGGCAAAAGTCAACCTATCGTCATTGCACGACATGAGACGTCGCCGGCCAGATCGGGTCGGACCGCGGGGAGTAGCGCAAATGACGATGACACCGACGAAGCGAGACTACAGCCTGCTTGGCCGAGATGCCCAGGCGGCCGTCGCC
The DNA here is from genome assembly GCF_014852035.1 of Ensifer sp. ENS03. NCBI lineage: Bacteria > Pseudomonadati > Pseudomonadota > Alphaproteobacteria > Hyphomicrobiales > Rhizobiaceae > Ensifer > Ensifer sp. ENS03. The sequence goes on from NZ_JACVAV010000008.1 coordinate 108,421, forward strand.
AACGGTCTCTCGGCCGCGGAGTGGTATCACACCGACATTCCGCGCAAGCAGATGAAGGAACTGATGAAGCGCGAGGATGGGCCGGCTATCCGCGACACTGCGATCTGGCTCGGTTGTCTCGTTCTGTTCGGTGCACTCGGCATCACCTTCTGGGGCACCTGGTGGGCCGTTCCGTTCTTCCTTTCCTATGGCGTTCTCTACGGTTCCGCCTCCGATAGCCGCTGGCATGAATGCGGCCATGGCACGGCCTTCAAGACGATGTGGATGAACGATGCCGTCTACCAGATCGCCTGCTTCATGATCATGCGCAATCCGGTCACCTGGCGTTGGAGCCACACCCGCCACCACACGGATACGGTGATCGTCGGCCGGGATCCCGAAATCGCGGTCATGCGGCCGCCGGATCTGCTGCGCCTCGTCCTCAATTTCTTCGGTGTGCTCGACGTCTGGCACGCGATGATCGACATGGTGCGCAACACGTTCGGCATCATCAGCGCCGAGGAAGCGACTTTCATCCCTAAAATGGAGCAGCCGAAGGCGATCCTGGTCGCACGCATCTGGTTTGCGATCTATTCAGCCACCATCGCCGCCTGTTTCTATCTCGGCTCGATCCTGCCGCTGATGCTGATCGGTCTGCCCAGGCTCTACGGTGCCTGGCACCACGTGCTGACCGGGCTGCTGCAGCACGGCGGCTTGGCCGACAACGTGACCGACCATCGGCTGAACAGCCGCACCGTCTACATGAATCCGGTTAGCCGCTTCGTCTATTGGAACATGAACTACCATGTGGAACACCACATGTTCCCGATGGTGCCTTATCACGCGCTGCCGAAGCTGCACGCCATGATCAAGCATGATCTGCCGGAGCCGAACCCGTCGATGTTGCACGGCTACCGAGAAATGATCCCGGCCTTCCTGCGGCAGTTGCGGAACGAAGATTACTTCCTGAAGCGCGAGCTGCCGGCGACGGCAAAGCCCTACCGGGAAGAATTTCACAGCGATGCGATCGTGCACGCAGCCGAATAACCAACCGATGCCAGGAAATGGGAGGAAATCATGAACGGAAACTGGGTTGAAGTCTGCGCAGCGGACGAAATCGACGAAGAAGATGTTATCCGTTTCGATCACGACGGACGCACCTTTGCTGTCTACCGCAGCCCGGACGACGAGTATTTTGCCACCGACGGGCTCTGCACCCACGAGCATATTCATCTCGCCGATGGCCTCGTGATGGACGACATCATCGAATGTCCGAAGCACAACGGCCGCTTCAACTACAAGACCGGCCAGGCCAAGGGCGCGCCCGTTTGCGTCAACCTGAAGACCTATCCGGTGAAGGTCGAGGCCGGAAGCGTGTTCATCGCGCTCGGCTGAAGCCGCTCTCGATAGGATTGGGCCCGCCGCGGCGGGCAGGGAGGTTGAGATGGGTTCTATCGTCATCGTGGGCGCCGGCGAATGTGGGGCAAGGGCCGCCTTTGCCCTTAGGGAAAAGGAATACGACGGCAAGATCACACTGATCGGCGCAGAACCGCATCTTCCCTATGAGCGGCCGCCTCTTTCGAAGGAAGGGCTCAAGGCAGAGGTAGCACCGAAATATGTCGCTGATGCCGAGCGCTACGCGGCAGCAGGGATCGAAGTGCTGACGGATATCCCGGTCATGGCCATCGATCGCGCCGATAAGCGCGTGACCCTCGCAGACGGAAGCAGCATAGCCTATGACCGGCTGTTGCTGACGACCGGTGCCCGGGCGCGAACCATCGCCGGTATAGATGAGGTGTCACGGCGCATCCGCACGCTTAGAACCCATGCCGATTCTGAAGAGATCCGCCGCGCACTTGCGCCCGGTCGCAAGCTTGCGATCATCGGCGGTGGCTTCATCGGCCTGGAGCTCGCCGCAACGGCGCGCCGGCTCGGTGCTGCCGTATCGCTTATCGAAGGGTTGCCGCGCATCCTTTCGCGCGGCGTGCCGGAGGAGATCGCCGCAATTGTTGCCGCGCGGCATCGTGCAGAAGGCGTCGACATACGATGCAACGCGAAGATCGAACGTATCGACGCGGACGAAGGCCATGCGCGCGTCGTTCTCGCCGGCGGCGAGACAATTGAGGCCGATCTCGTCGTCGTTGGCATCGGCGCGGTCCCGAACACGGAGCTTGCAGCCGTCGCCGGCCTTTCGATCGAGAACGGCATTGCGGTCGACGCGACGCTTCAAACCAGCGACCCGGATATCTATGCCGCCGGCGATTGCTGCTCTTTCCCGCTCTGTCACTATGGTGATCGTCGGATACGTCTTGAGGCGTGGCGCAATGCGCAGGATCAGGGGACGCTCGTTGCCGGCAATCTGCTCGGCGGGGGCGAGGCGATCACCAGCGTGCCATGGTTCTGGTCCGACCAGTATGATCTGACACTGCAGATCGCGGGGCTTGCCGAGGGTGCTGCAACGACCGTGCGGCGCGAACTTACCGACGACGCCTTCATTCTTTTTCATCTCGACAATACCGGTCGGCTGCTTGCGGCTTCCGGCATCGGACCGGGCAATGCGATCGCGCGCGACATTCGGCTTGCAGAAATGCTGATTGCAGCCCGAAAACGACCGGATCCGCAGGCGCTCATCTCGCCCGAAACCAAGCTCAAAGCACTCCTCGCCGCCTAGAGTGAGCGGCAAATCATCCTTCTTTCATGATCTCCGGAGCCTTCTCATGAAAAGCCACCGTCCGACCGTTGCCGATCTCTTGTCGATGAAAGGCAAGCGCCAGCTCACCATGCTGCGCGTTGAAACGCTGGATGAAGCCGAAGCGGCCGAAACCGCCGGCATCGATCTCGTTTCCGTTCCCCCGACGCTCTTAGGGCCGGAGTTTCGCGAGGTTGCGCCGACCTGCTTTGCCTTTCCGGGCCTCGAATATGGCGACTACGTCACGGCGGAAGAGTACATGCGTGCAGCCTTCAAGGCGCTGAAGGCCGGCGGTGACGCGGTCTATTGTGCTGCAGGACTTTCCACCGTCCGGCGGATGCGCGAGGAGGGCATTCCCGTCTGCGGCCATGTGGGTCTCATCCCCTCCAAGGCCACCTGGACCGGCGGATTTCGCGCCGTCGGCAAGACGGCCGCGAGTGCGCTCGAGATCTGGCGACAGGTCAAGGCGCTTGAGGAAGCCGGCGCCTTCGCGGCAGAAATCGAGGTCGTTCCGGGAGATGTCGCTGGGGCGATCAGTGCCAGAACCTCGATGCTGATGCTTTCGATGGGAGCGGGTTCCGGCTGCGACGCCCAGTATCTTTTCGCGGCCGACGTGCTCGGCAGCAATCGCGGCCACGTACCGCGCCACGCCAAGACCTATCGCACCTTTGCCGCCGAATACGACCGGCTTCAGCGCGAACGGATCGCCGCGTTCTCGGAGTTTGCCGAGGATGTGCGCTCGGGCAGGTATCCGCAGGAGGGCCACCTCGTCGGCATTGACGGAGCTGAACTGCGCGCATTTCTGGCTGAACTTGAGCGCGGCTAAGGCTGTACGTCTTGCGCGGAAGAGGGTGCTTGGTATAGTCCACGCGCCAGTTCAACTTTTCTTTCCGCGACGGATCACGATTTGAGCGCCCTTCTTCAGGACAGTCTTACCTTTGTCGGCTTGCTGGCTGCGATTTATGCAGCGACGGTGGCGCTGTACTTCATCCTGGGTTACGGCATCACCTGGCTCAACGATCGCAACCCCGAGCGCCGCATCCAGAAGGGGCGGCGCGGCGAGAAGCGCAAGGCCATCGAGATCCGCCAGAGCATGGCCTCGATCCTCGTGACCTGCACGTCGGTCGCGATAGGACTTTTCGTCCAGTACAAGGGATGGACCCTGTTCTCGCCCTGGGAGTTCAGCTGGTGGGCGGCCGTTCCGCTGTTCGTGCTCTGCATGGTGCTCTTCGACGCCTGGTTCTATTTTGCGCACCGGCTGCTGCACACCAAACTATTCTATAAGTACCACCTGCTTCATCACCGCAGCGTCGCGCCGACGGCCTGGAGCAACGACTCGATCGGCCTGGTCGACACCGCCATGAGCCAGGGCTATTACGCCGTCGTCACCTTCTTCGTGCCGTTCCCGCCGATCATCCTCCTCGTGCACCGGTTGTTCGACCAGATCAACGGCACCTTCGGCCACGCCGGCTTCGAATACTTCGCCTCACGCACCGCGCGCTATCCTTCGCCGATGCTTTGCACGACCTATCACGACCAGCACCACGCCGAATTCAAGTACAACTACGCCAACTACTTCTCGTTCTGGGACCGCGTGATGGGCACGGTTGCGCCAAACTACGATCGACGGGTACAGACATTTGAGAATGAGGCGCCTGCGGTCACCCTGAAGCGACCGCTGCAAGCTGCTCCCGCACAAAGCACGGCCGCTAATTTGGATCGGTAATCCCCGATAGGCAGGATCATCGTCGCCGATAGGCCTGTGAGGTGATTTTCCTGCACCGGAAGTAATCTGCGAACCGGGCGATTCTATCGCCAACTGCATGCCGCCGTAGCCGCTTGAACTGCAGAGAAGAGAATTATGGCTGACGCTAAAAAGGTCGAATTTAAAGTTCAGCTCAAAGCTGCGCCAAGTTACTATGCCAACCATCCCGTCATTCTAACAGTTAAAGATCCTAATCATCGGTTGGGTTTGCGGCCTCGTTTGGGGTTGCATCGTAGAGGCAGGGTGCCTGCCACTGTTTTTCGATCTTTTCTGGTAAATGCCAAAGGACGAGGACGGTTTTATGGATGGATGCCGGTTCAATTCGACGGCGTTACGCTTATCGCAGATGAAGCGACCGCGGAAGTGTGGGCAGACGTTGATCCGGGAATAACCATCCGTCGACTTTCATTGCTGGAAATCGGGCTTCGGCTGGTGCTGCAACGACCGTTGTTCATGCTTCGTGTGCTCCGCCTCTTATTAGCGTTCAACTTGAAAGGCGCGACCTTCCGCTTTGCCCGGCAGGTAGATGCTATGTCCGCACCGAGCTATAGCGAGTGGATCGGAGCGCAGCAGGCAGCAGAGCGCGCGGAGCTGCCTGACACGCTACCTACCAACTGGCCTACGAAGCCCCTTGTTGTCGTTTCGATTGTGGGCGACATTGAGGAGGCCATCGCTCAAACTCGAGCGTCACTGATTGCGCAGACTTGGCGTCACCACGTCGAGATATCGCCTGACAAAGTCGCCAACATCAAAGAGCGGGATGCAGTTCGACCGCTTTTATGGATGCGAGTTCCCGCAGGCATGCGCCTGGCCCCACGTGCGCTGGAAGCGCTTGTGCGTCCATTCGCATTATCGCAATCGGTGGTCGCGGTTTATTGCGATGAAGATCGCCTCACCAAACGTGGTCGCCGGGTTGAGCCATTCCTCAAGCCGGCTTGGAACCCACCGCTTGCCAAATCCGGTTGGCTCGCATTAGACGGCGCACTCATCCGAGTGGCGGACCTACCGGACGAGCTCGATCTTGAGGCAATGCCGATGGGAGAGGTGATCGCCAAGGCTGCAAATGGTCGCCGAGACGCAGTGTTTCACATACCACGCGTACTTTTGCATAGAGACGCTCCACGCCAACGTGTCTCCGGACCAGCGCGGCTCCCATCGGAACCGCTTGAGCTACCTCATGTGAGCGTTATAATCCCGACGCGTGATCGCGCGGACCTGCTTGAAGCTTGCCTAAGGGGGCTTTTTGAAAGCACCAGCGGTGTAGTTCTAGATGTTATTGTCATCGACAATGATAGCAGTGATCCCAAAACGCTGGCTCTCATGGAGCGATATCGGGAGGTTGGTAAAATTCGTCGCTTGCCCCTCCCCGGAGAGTTCAATTTCTCAAAAGCGTGCAATATCGGCGTGGGCGCGTCGCGCTATGAACTTATCCTCCTGCTAAACAACGATGTCGAGCCATTGCAGCCGGACTGGCTTGCTAAGCTTGCTCGGGAGCTGGACGATCCAAGTACCGGAGCTGCTGGCAGCTTGCTATTTTTCCCCGATGGTTACGTTCAACACGGGGGCGTAACGCTCGGAGCGGGAACGGTAGCCCGGCATACTTTCCATTTCCTTCACCCAGAATCAGTCGAGGATCATGGTCTCCTTCGCGAACGAAGAGAGGTCTCAGCGGTTACTGCCGCATGCCTGCTGACTCGAAAGAGCCTCTGGGTGCAGACCGGAGGTATGGATGAGAACAATTTAAAGGTGGCGTTCAACGATGTGGACTACTGCGTCAAAGTGCGCCAGGCGGGCTCGCAGATTGTATGGACACCCCAAAGTGTTCTCGTGCATAAAGAATCGGTATCCCGCGGTGCGGACAACACACCCGAGAAGTTGCGTCGTTTCGCGGCAGAAGAACGGACCGTGTATCAACGCTGGGGCGATCTTTTGCGGAATGATCCGTATCATAATCCGAATCTATCGCTTATCGCTGAGGATTATGTACTTGAGGCCTATCCACGCGATCTATCGCCGAGAACGTCTCAATGATCTGCCTTAGAAGATAGTGTCACAAGGCCGATCGCAAGTCCTTGTGAGGCTGCCAAGCGGATGACCGGTCTTGGATGGAGACAGAGAGTCACATCAAATTCTATTTCGCGGCGCGTCGAAGGGGCCGGACGAGTTTCTCAGGTGGAAGTCGACAGCAGGATAGTGGATTCTGCTGATGTTTAAGTCCCGGATCCTTCACCTTCACCTGCTAGTATGTGGGCTGATAGGGTGGCGTTGCGAATCAAGATGCCCAATGGAGGACTGATTGTTCGCGATAACAACCCGGCCTAAGGGAGGTCGGGGATGCGCTAGCCGTGCTCGCGGCTCGGGCAAGCAAAATTTTGTTTGACGCGATCCTAATTGCCATCGCAGAGAGCCGTTTCTATAAGCTCAGTTAAGCAAACTGCCGCTCCCACAGGAAAGAATATGTTTCAGTTTTGGAAAAAATGGAGAATACGGCGAGACGCGTCGATGACGCCGGGCAACCTTGTCACAACCAAGATTGTCGACCGGGTATTCGACCAATACTCGAAAAGTGTTCCTAGCGATCAGAATGCGATCGACGCATTGCCTGGATGGAATTCCGCGTTCCCTGCAGAGGCCGGAGTGACGGCTGGCACACATCCACTTTTCGCGGACGGCAGGATCGAGTGGGCGCTTGCCCAGTTCGGTTCGATAGAAGGACGAAAGCTGCTTGAAATCGGTCCGTTGGAGGGCATGCATACCTACATGCTCGATCGGCAACGCCCAGCAAGGATCGACGCTGTAGAGGCGAACCAACTGTGCTTCCTACGCTGTCTAGTAACCAAGCAAATTCTCCAGCTCAACAGTGCCCATTTTTATTTAGGAGATGCTCAGCGATGGTTGGAAGAGCAAGAAATTCGCTATGATCTGACCATAGCGTCCGGCGTACTCTATCACATGCATGAACCCGCTGAATTTTTGGTTCAGTTGGCGCGGCGGACGGATAGTGTTTTTATCTGGACCCATTTCTTCCTCGATGAGGTGATGCCGGAAGGCGACGTTCGAAGACTTCCATTTAGTGGTAAGGTAGAGCGCCGTGTCGTCAACGATGTCCCGGTGCGCTACTACGAACGAGGGTACTTCAGCGCAAATTCGAACAAATCGTTTTGTGGAGGAATGAGGGACCGTCACTATTGGATGCATCGCGACGATATCCTTCAGCTCCTGCGCTCCTTGGGCTTTCAGCGGTTGGAAATCGCTCACGAGGAACTAGACCACAGTGGAGGCCCCTGTTTCTGTTTATTTGCTCAGCGATAGATCAGGGGAACTGTGAGGTGCTTTTCAATCTCGAGCGTGATTTTGGGGACGTAGTCGAAGGTTACGTGATACCTGATGGGTTTTCCGAAAGACCCCATATCGTTGTCGCCGATCATCAGGGCGCAATCGTCACCTTGCCTTGTGATCAATTGCGCCCCGCGGTTGTTGCGTCGGGACGCCATGAAACCGGCGAGGTGGGTTTTCGTTTGGATGAAAGTAACGTGCCGAACTTGGGTCAGCGCACAACCCTGTCCGTCCATGACCAAAAATCAGGCTTACTGGTTTATCGCCGTCCAAGGCCCTTTTTTCAGGTAGATATGAAGGTCATCCGACTTGAGACGCAACTTCTCCCAATGATTAAGCTTGATCAATATTTAGGCGGGTCATTTCAATACGCTCTGCAAAGCGTCGAACGCTTCGGACACGAGACAACACTACAAGCGTTTCACCTCAACGCTGTCGATTCGATCTATCTCAGCGGCCGTCTGCTCTTGCGTAACTACCAGCAGTTCTTTGACAAGGGTTTTAAGGGGATCGTTCTGCTGACCGACCCGTACTATGAGTTGGCCACGCGCATAGCAATCCTCAAGCGCATGGCTCGGTCTACGCCTAAGTTCTTGGGAGATCGAGATAGACTAATGCTGAACCCTGCCGCGCAGTTTTTTGAAGATTTGGATTTGGACGATCCAGCAGCGATCAATCGTTCGCTCAGAAAGGCACCCGAGAAAGTCAGGAACGTTTTGATCTCTCCTACAACGCGACAATTGGCCTGTTCGACGCCCGAGCAACTTCCCACCCGACGGGAGATCGCTGCGGCCATCGATTTGCTCTCTCGTTTTGAAATCGTTGGGCACAATAACGACACACTCCCATTTGCAAATGCGATCAGCGAACTCTTGGGCGTTGAGACTAATGGTATGCTGATCGCAGAGCCTCATGTGTTGGTCGAACGTTTGGCCGGAACACTCCGGACCATGCCTATCGCGGAGCTGCTTCTTGAAGATGATCTGATTTTTGACTACTACGTGCGGCAGGCCACACAGCTACGCCATTCGCAACTTAGCTGAGGTTTTCAGAAGCGCGCCGAATGATTGAATCAAAGCCAAAAGAACCGCGCCTGTCCTCCAGGGTTTCAGGTATGCCGGAAATCTTTCGCAAGCTGGCGCCCTTGACTCTCAAGCGCCAGTTGCGCGGCCGCGCGCTTGACGTCCTCGACAATCGTGAGATCGCGGAACCGGGCGCCGAAATAAATGAGCCCCAGACACGATCCGGCGGAAAGTCCCCCTTTGCGGTTGTCTCTTATGTCGCAGCTGTCATCCTGCCATTTTTGGCCAGTGTTCTATATTTTGCATTTATCGCTTCTGACCAATATACGGCGGAGGCACGATTCGCGGTGCGAACAATCGCGCGCGAAAGCGCGCAAGATGACGTCGACAGTGACGTGCTTTCCATGAGCAATGTGTCGCAAGACGCTTATGTAGTTACGAGCTTTATTCACTCGACGGAAATTCTGCGCCGAGTTTCCGAGAAACTTGACCTTCGCGCGATATTCGCGCGGCCTGATGCAGATTTTCTGTCTCGATTTGACACCGGAAGATCAAATGAAGATTTTCTTAAATATTGGAACGAGCAAGTCACTACGTTTATCGATGGTCCATCGGGGATAGTCACTCTCAAGGTCAGGACATTCACGCCTGCCGAGTCCGCGCAACTTGCAGGCGTAATTGTAGAGGAGAGTGAGCGGCTTATAAATGAACTGTCGGAGCGGGCGCAACAGGATGTTATCCGCCGCTTTGGCGGCGAGGTTGATCGTACAGCCGCATTGTACAAAGCCTCGCTGCAGATGATGAACCAGTACCAAAACTCAGCGGGTTTTTTGAATCCTGCGACACAGGCCACACAGACTGGAAAGCTTTTGACGGGTCTCCTGGAAAAGAAGCTAGAAATCGACTCTCGGCTTTTTGTTCTTAGACAGTCTCTTGCGGAAGAGTCGCCCGCGTATCAGCAACTGACCATTACACAGCAGAGTCTTGAAGAACAACTGCAGAAGCTTCAACAGCAAATAGCTGGATCATCCAAGGCGGATAGCAATATCTCCCAATCGCTTCTCCGCTTTTCGCAACTGGAGACCGACCGACGCGTCGCCGAAGGGCTCTATCAAATTGCACGGAAGAATTTTGAGGTGGCACAAGCCGAAGCCTTGCGCAAAGCCCTCTACGTCGTAGTCTTCGTGGAGCCCAGTACGCCTCAGGAAGCGCTCTACCCCCGCCGACTGGCAACACCGCTACTAATGCTCTTAGCGTTGACTATTGCTTGGGTTACAATTGCGTTGGCGTGGGCTTCTGTGGAAGATCATCGTTTATAGAGGTACGTATGATTCGCTTTCAGAACGTATCAAAACATTTCAAGACAGAACAACACAGGAAAGTCATCCTCGATAGGACCAATGTCGAGTTCTTGCCGGGTTACTCTTACGGTCTTTTGGGCGTGAATGGGGCCGGCAAGTCCACTACGATGAAAATGATCGCAGGGTCGTCTCTGCCGAACACGGGAAAGATTAAGAAAGACCTGCGCGTTTCTTGGCCGCTCGGCTTTGCCGGGGGATTTCATCCCAGAATGACAGGTAAAGACAATCTGAACTTTGTCGCTCGGGTCTACGGAGAGGATGTTAGGCGCGTCGCAAACTTCGTGGAGGACTTCGCCGAACTCGGAGACTACATCAATGCTCCAGTCTATACATATTCGTCAGGTATGATGGCTCGACTGGCTTTCGGCCTCTCAATGGCGATCGAATTTGATTGTTATCTTGTTGACGAAATTACAGCGGTAGGAGATGCCAGATTTCAGGAGAGGTGTCGCGTGGCGTTTGAGAACCGCCGAAAAAACTCGGATATTATTATGATATCGCATAGCATGGAAACCATCAATGCGTACTGCGACAAGGGTATGGTGTTGGTCGACGGACAGCTGCTAGTATTTGACAATGTCGAAGCGGCGGTCGAGACGTATTATCGCCTGAACCGTTAACATCTGGAATTGTTTGCAGTGAGATACACGTAGCCGGTATGAGCGAGGACACACCGAAAATCGAGGCCAAGTCGGCCTCTCCTTCAGCACTTCAGCAAAGTCGTGCTGTAGCTCAGGCTTTGGCTACCACCGCGCGTAAGCTCCGTTTCTCGACGTCTAATCGCAGCCGGCTCTACAAGGCGGTTGGATTGCGGCCAAAGCTGGCAGATCGCCTTTTCAGAGCAGCTGCAATTGCTTTAACAATTTTTGTCTTTGTAGTCCCTAATGTGGCATCGCTTATGTACTTCGGGCTGATTGCGTCGGACCAATATCAGTCCGAGGCGCGGTTTACGGTGCGCGCATCGACGCCGGCTCTAGGTAAGGATCAGCTCGGGAAGGTAACGGGAATACCGTCGGCAAAAATCGTTCAGGATACGCAGATAGTCACGAACTACGTTGTCAGCCGAGCTATGCTCGAGGCATTAGACGCGCAACTGAACGTGAGAGCTCTCTATTCGAAACCTGAGATCGATCAAATTGCGCGTTTGCCAGTTGATGTTACTTACGAGGAATTTTTGGATTATTGGAAGCGTATGGTTACCACGACGGTCAGCGCGTCGAGCGGTATCGTGACGGTAAAAGTGAAGGCGTTTTCTGGTGAAGATGCGCAAACGATTCTTCGGGCGGTGATCGGGGCCTCCGAGCGAGTTATCAACGATCTCAATTCCCGTATATGGCGCGATGTGGTTGCAACTGCACAGTCAAGTCTCGACAGAGCGAGCGAGAACCTTCAGAGCGTGCGGGAGAGGATAGCCACCGAACAGAACAGCTCTGGTGTTTTCACCGTTGAGGGCACGTCGGAGATCTTGTCGCATTTGCTGACCACCGTGCAAGGAGAAAAGCTCACGCTGGAGGAAGCGTACTCGTCGAAGCTCGAAAGCATGTCGCAGAACTCACCGCAAATGAAGGTACTCGCGCGGGAGATTGCCAGCAAGGAGAATCAGATTGAGGATCTGAAACGACAACTAGCCGGACAGGGCGGTGCGGGAACACGGAATCTTGCCGATGTCTCCGTTGAGTTCACTAAATTACAGTTGGAGCGGCAACTGGCTGAGCAGCAGTTCGCGTCAAGTATGCGGACTTTCGAGCAAGTACAATTTGTAAGTCGCCAGCAACTTATGTATCTCGACGCTTTCCTCGCTCCAAGCCTTCCCGATGATGCACAGTATCCTAAACGCTTGTTTTGGATTGTTTGCGTTTTTGGCATCTCACTCGTGGCTTGGGCCGGTTCAATAGGCCTGATTTCGATCGCGCGGACCAAACTCAGTTGATATTGCCTGGGCCGCAGAATTTACTCCTTACTCGTGTGCGAAACCTGTACCAATTCTTGGTCTACCGGATGCTTCCCAAGCCACGCGCAATGGGTGCTGCATTGCGGCCTGGCCCAAGAAAAAAGATTGAGACGGTCCTGGTTCTTTCGCAACATCCCAACCCGTCCTTCTCTTACTATCTCGAAAAGAGATTAGGGGCGCTCCGCAGCGTCCGCGTGGTCATTCGCTCCATCAATGATGGCGCGCCAAGTGATATTGAGCCAGACGGCCTGTTCGTAGTTGTTTGCCGCTATGTAAGGCCAGAACAGATTAGATGGCTTCGCGGGAACATTGATAGATTAAGCGGCATCAGTTTGTTTCTAGATGACGATATGGCGGCTATTGTCACGAGTCCCGACGTAAGCGTTCGCTACAAGTTTAAGTTGTTGTTGTTTGGAATTTTTCCGCTTCTCCGACTCAATCCTCTCTTAGACTTTGTATGGGCTTCCACTGAGCCGTTAGCCACTTCTCTTAAAACTCGAAGTTCAAATGTATTTTTGTTGCCACCGGCGCCTGATGAGGAAATCGTTTCTTTTAAGCAGGCGCGACCGTTGACAATGGCCTATCACGCTACTGGAGTGCACGTGGTGGAACATAAATTTCTTGTGCCAATTGTTGAAGCTGCGATGGCCCGCCACGGCGACCTTCATTTTGAGGTGGTTGCGTCCGGACGAAATGCTGCAGTCTGGCGCCGTGCAAGGATTGACGCTCGAAGGCTTCATATTCTGCCGGAGTTGACTTGGGCTGATTACCTTCACTATTGCGGGATGTTTAAGGTTGACATCGCCTTAGTTCCTTTGTTGCCAAACCAGGCGAACGCCTGCCGAGCAGATACAAAAAGAATAGACGTTTGTCGGTCTGGAGCGGCGGCTATTTTTTCCGAAACTGAAGTCTTTGACCGAAACCGCCAGCACGGTGAGATCCACGTTAAAAACACGTTCGAGTGCTGGATAGCCGCAATCGACGAGTTGGTGGCATCATCCGAGAAAAGGCGAACGGCTGCAGTGGCTACTAGATGTTCGCTGCAGCAGATGGTGGCCCGTAGCTCCTTAACGCTGCCTGGGCTCAGCCCACTTTCAAGAGAACCGACGAAGTGACAACCTACGCTTATCCCGAAAAAGCAAAAGATCCGACGACGATACGTTACGCATTAGCGCAAAAGACGAATGTGATGAAAGCCGTTATGCTTCGCGATATGCGTACGCGTTTTTTCAACCATGGGCTTGGCTTCCTCGTGGTGTCGCTATGGCCGCTAGGTCACATGTTTGTACTATTGCTCATATATACTATGATGGGGAGAAAGTCACCATTTGGCGATAGCCTTAACGTGTTCTTCCTCACCGGCTTGATACCGACGCTTACCTTCATGTACGTTTCTCGATTCATGTCGTATTCCATTATCTTGAATAAGCCTATGCTGGCTTTTCCGGCAGTTACGATGATAGACATTGTCTTTGCACGCGCATTTCTCGAAATAATAGCAGCCTGTTTGACGGCCTTCTTTGCGTTCTCCTTACTTGCTCTTATGGGAGAGAATCCATACCCTTTCGATATTGTCGAAGCGGCGTATGCATTCTTGGCCACGCTCCTATTGGCTGTTGGTATAGGGTCGTTGTGTGGCGTTATTAGTATGTTCTTTGAGTTTTTTGTTACGCTCTACGCGCTCTTTCTTATTATTATATATATCTCGTCCGGAACACTGTTTGTAGCTGCTTCCATGCCATCACAGTTGGCGGAAGCACTTGCTTATAATCCAGTGTTTCAGTGCGTAGAGTGGATGAGATCGGCATATTTTGAGAGCTATAGCCGGCATTACGTGGATAAGGGGTATCTTTTGTCTTGGGGTGCGGGATCTTTGTGTCTTGGGCTGCTATTGGAGCGTCTCCTGAGACGGCGCATGCTCGAGGGGTAATGCCGCATGACATTGACTGTAACTCCTATTCAGGACCTTGCCCGGAAAGCGGATACGGCAAAACGTGAGACGTGCTGGGAGGCCGACGGTGAAGATCCTGGTTTTCGGATTGAATTCTCCGTCGTCCGGCGGCGCTTTGTAGTCCTGTACCTTGCGAGTTTGAGCGACACGATTGATCCGAAAATCTACATCAACAACGGCCTGGGTTTTCGTGAACAAGACGCAAGAGAGTTAGGTGCGGGGCAGGCCTTCGCGATCAAAATCGATGTCGGATCGTTTGGCACGATCTGTTCTCTCCGTGTCGATCCATGCACCGGTCCTGCATTATTTTCGTTTGATGTACGGGATTTCTCGACGCAGCGCGAGGTTGCCAGTTTCGTTCGTGAGCTTGAGCGGCGACATCGGGACCTTGCGATCGTCGAACTTGGCAAGCTGCCGCGATTCTGGCGAAGATGGAGGCCGACCAAGGTTGGGGGGAAGCGATCCGCGACCGTGCGCTACTTAGATAGTATGTACGCGATGGCGGAGGTGTCGTTGACACGAGCTGAGATCCTCGGCAGGGAGCCTTGGTTGAGCGTGATCGTTCCAGTTTACAATGCACCGGTGCGGTATCTCAGCGACCTTTTGAATTCCTTTCGGGAACAACTCGATGAGGACGTTGAGTTGATCCTTAGCGATGACGCGTCGACGAGTCCGGAGACTCGTCAATGGCTTCTCGGTCTCAATAATTCTGACAAAGTTCGTGTGGTTATGAATCCGGAGAACCGGGGTATTGCGGCAACAACGAACGCTGGTATCAAGGAGGCTCGTGGCAAATGGATCGCTCTCTTGGACCACGACGACGTGATCGCGCCGTGGGCGCTATATGTGATCCGTCAAGTCCTTGAGGGCGACCCTACGATTGAGTTTCTCTACACGGACGAAGTCATCGTTGATGAAAATCTACAGCCCACAGGTCTTATGCTCAAACCGGCCTATGATCCTGTGCTTTTATCTGGCGTGAATTACATCAACCATTTCTCTGTCTACAAGCGTGAACGCCTGAATGCGGTCGGGCTCCAGCGGCTCGGTTTTGAAGGTTCGCAGGACTACGATTTGCTGTTGCGATATCTTTCTGATCTGCCAGAGAGCAGCATCGTTCACCTGCCGTATCCCGCCTACTGGTGGCGACAGAGCAACAAAAGTTTCTCCAAGAAGTTCATCGGCAAAGCCACAGACAGCGCGCGCCGCGCACTGTGTGAGGCGTTCTCCAGTCCCGATCGACAAATTGAAGTTGGCGAAGCGATAACGAAGACGCTTCATCGAATCGAATTTCAGATACAGAATGATAACTGGCCGTCGATAACCGTGATTATTCCGAGTAAGAATTCGTTCAAGCTGATAGAAAGGGTGCTGTCCGACCTCTACTTGAAAACCGACTATCCTGCTCTTCAAGTAATCGTCGTGGACAACGGCACGGATGACCCTGAGGTCCTGAAACTGTATGAATATTACCGGACATACCATCCAGATTCCTTCATTGTCGACTTTTGCGTCGAAGAGTTCAATTTTGCGCGTTCCGTCAACCGCGGTATGAAACTCGCTTCGAGCGAGCACTTGTTGCTCCTCAACAATGATGTTGAAGTCATCCACAGTGATTGGTTGAAAGAGATGGTTTCCTGCTTGCAGTTTGACGATGTTGGAATTGTCGGTGCGAAGCTTCTTTATCCCAACGACACTATACAGCACGCGGGTGTGATTGCTGGTTTCGGCGGGCTTGCAGGTCATTGGTTCTTGAACAAGCACAAGAATTTTTCTGGGCCGATGAACCGGTTAAGCGTTCGACAGTCTATGACATGCGTGACGGGCGCCGTGATGCTTGTTTCTGGAGCATGCGCGAAAATGCTCGGAGAGTGGGATGAGCACAATTTTGCTGTCGCTTACAATGACGTAGATTACTGTATTCGTGCCTACAAGGCTGGCTATCGCGCTGTATGGACGCCTTTTGCCTGCCTTTACCATCATGAGTCTGTGTCACGAGGCCCGGATCACGGCGGCGTTAAAGGAAAGCGGTTTGAGCGGGAAAAGCAGAACCTTCGGAGGCTCCACCAAACCGAAGCTTTCAGCGATCCGGCAATCAATCCTGGGTATAGTAAAGACAGGAGCGATCCTATAGTTTCTATCCCCGACCAGCTCCATAAACCGAGACGTTGGTTTCAATAATTAATTGTTTGACGACTTTCGAACCTGCCCAGAGTCGGCTATTGGGTGGGACTACCAACTTGCAAAGAGATAAGGCGGCAACATGCAGTTTGAACGCACTGAGATCCCTGCGGTATTTGTGGTTCATACACGCAAGTTTGGAGACGATCGGGGCTTCTTTATGGAGTCTTTCCGGCAGTCGTTGTTTGAGGAAGCCGTAGGGAACTACCAGTTCGTTCAGGATAATCACTCTCTCTCTCGAGATGCGGGTACGATTCGCGGTCTTCATTTTCAAGTTCACCCCGCGGCCCAGGGTAAGCTTGTTCGCTGCGTCGCGGGGGCAATTCTGGATGTCGCAGTTGATATCCGGCGTGGTTCTCCGACCTTTGGCAAGCACGTGGCCCGCGAACTGTCTGCAATAAACGCTTCGCAATTGTGGGTGCCGCCCGGTTTCGCGCACGGTTTCTGCACATTGGAGCCCAACACTGAGGTTTCTTACAAAGTAACAGACTACTACAGCCCGGCTTGCGATCGCGGAATTATTTGGAATGACCCGGAACTCAACATCGCTTGGCCAGTGCGAGAAAGCGCGGCAACCCTCTCTGAAAAAGATAAGCTTCATCCCAGCCTTTCAAAATCGGAGGACTGGTTTGACTATGTTGCACCTGAAGGAGCGGAGAAGTAAGGACCGTCTCGCCGCGGTCGGTCATTCATCTTCATCTAGAACGAGGAATTTAAATGCGTGTGTTGGTGACGGGCGGCGCCGGGTTCATAGGATCGGCGCTAGTCAGGTACTTGGTCCTGGAGAAGGGCTATGAGGTGCTGACCATTGACAAGCTGACCTATGCGGGTACGACCACGTCGCTCGCGGCGGTTGAGGGTCGTGTAAATCATAGATTCTTGAAAGCCGACATTTGTGATCAGCGCTTGATAACGGAGGCGTTTGAGACATTCCGTCCAGATCGAGTTATGCACCTCGCGGCCGAAAGCCATGTGGACCGTTCCATAACCGGCGCAAGAGCGTTCATCGAGACGAACGTGATTGGTACATTCAATATGTTAGAGTGCGCTAGGTCATACTGGGCGTCGCTGGAGCCAATCCGAAGACAAAAATTCCGCTTTCTGCATGTGTCAACAGATGAAGTGTATGGCTCACTTGGAGACGACGGTCTGTTTACGGAGCAAACCGCCTATGACCCGAGTTCTCCGTATTCGGCATCCAAGGCTTCCTCTGACCACTTGGTGAAAGCCTGGTCAAGGACGTACGGACTACCGGTTGTTGTTTCAAACTGCTCCAACAACTACGGTCCTTACCATTTTCCCGAGAAACTGATCCCACTCACTATCATCAATGCTCTCGAGGCTAAACCACTTCCCGTGTATGGCACAGGTTCAAACGTTCGCGATTGGCTCTTTGTCGAAGATCACGCACGTGCGCTTGATGTCATCGTAGAACGCGGAAAAATTGGTGAAACGTATAACGTTGGCGGTCGGAACGAACGCCGGAATATAGATGTGGTTATGCGAATCTGCGAGACGATGGACATTCATCGACCTCGGCCTTCCGCGTATGCCTCACTCATTTCCTATGTCGCCGACCGACCCGGCCACGACGCACGCTATGCTATAGACGCAACACGGCTTGAGAGTGAATTGGGTTGGAGGGCCGCGGAGAATTTCGACACAGGAATTGAGAAAACTGTGCGATGGTACCTCGAGAATCAATGGTGGTGGAGCCCACTCAGGGAGGGATATTCCGGCGATCGACTTGGACTTCTGGAGAGCACTAGCAGCGGGACAGGTGTGATATGACACACAGGCGAAAGATCGTTGTCACTGGCAGCGAAGGACAGTTGCTTCGATGCCTGCTTGAACGGTCCCGTTCGCTGCTTGATGTAGAAGTTGTTTCATTGGGGCGCCCACAACTAGACCTGGCTGATCTTGCTCGCATCTCTGGTGCGTTGATTGATGCGAGACCTGATGCGATCGTATCCGTGGCCGCATATACCGCAGTAGACAAGGCGGAGCACGATCGGGATGAGGCGCACAGGGTTAATGGTGATGCCCCAGCTGAAATAGCCAAAGCTGCGGCGGAATTAGGTATCCCGATGGTACATATCTCGACAGATTACGTGTTCGATGGCCAGAAGGGGATTGCATATACGGAAGAAGATCGTACCAACCCAACTGGAGTTTATGGGCACTCAAAATTGCTTGGCGAGCACGCTGTCGCTGAGCATACCAAAGATTATGCGATCTTGCGCACTGCGTGGGTCTACAGCCCGTTTGGAAGGAATTTTCTACTCACAATGTTACGGTTGGCGGAGACGCAAAGCGTTGTCCGAGTTGTCGACGACCAGGTAGGGAATCCGACATGCGCGCTCGACCTTTCCGACAGTATCTTAGGTGTAGTGAGAAATCTGCTCTCGAGCGAGGCGCCTGAGCTTCGAGGTGTTTTCCACGCTGCGGGAACAGGGATCACAAGCTGGGCGGATTTCGCGAGCTATATCTTCGATATTTCTAAGGAGTGCGGCGGCCCCTATGCGGATGTAGTAAAAATCCCGAGTTCAGACTTTCCCACACTTGCGCGTCGACCTCCAAATTCAGCGCTTGATTGTACAAAGTTGGAAGCTAGTCACGGGGTCAGATTACCGTTCTGGAAAAAGTCGACTGAGGAAGTCATTCGAAGATTGCTGTCTACGTAATGATGCTATTTTAATAAGTAATGGGATGTAAGTGCCGATGAAGGGAATAATTCTTGCAGGGGGAAGTGGAACAAGGCTTCATCCGATGACATTCGTAACGTCGAAGCAGCTAATGCCGGTTTATGATAAGCCGATGATCTATTATCCGCTGTCTACACTCATGTTGGCCGGTATTCGTGAAATACTAGTAATTTCGACGCCACAAGACCTTCCGAGTTTTCAACGGTTGCTGGGAGACGGGTCTAATTGGGGTATTGAGCTTAGTTACGCGGTGCAGCCAACGCCCGATGGTTTGGCTCAAGCCTATGTTATTGGTGCGGACTTTGTCGGTTCTAGCCCGTCCTGCCTCATACTGGGTGACAACATTTTTTACGGGCACGGAATTACTGAGCTTTTTCGCGGAGCAACTAACCGAACTGACGGAGCCACGGTCTTCGCATACCACGTGACAGATCCGGAGCGGTACGGCGTGGTGGAGTTTGATGCTGCGATGAAGGCGATTTCCATAGAGGAGAAACCCACGGTACCGAAATCGCAATGGGCCGTAACGGGTCTGTATTTCTACGATTCGAGCGTCGTCGAAATAGCTGCGAACTTGAAACCTTCCCCCCGTGGGGAGTTTGAAATTACGGATGTGAATCGTTCATATCTAGAGCGAGGAGCGCTCAATGTGGAGTTAATTGGCAGAGGCTACGCTTGGCTTGATACTGGCACTCCGGATAGCCTCTTGGATGCTAGCGAGTTCGTCGCGACATTAGAGCGGCGGCAGGGGTTCAAAATATCTTGCCCCGAAGAAGTTGCGTTTAAGATGAATTTTATCTCGTCACAACAGCTTGGGTTGCTCGCGGGAAAGATGGGCAAGAGCTCGTACGGTAGATATCTGGCTAATCTAGCTCAGTCGCAGGATAGGTGATTTGGGCTATCGTGTCAGTTCCAATTTCGACGCGGGCGGCGACCTGTAGCCTCTACGATTGCTTCTTCTATGCTATCACGCAAGTATACAGTCGACGACATGTTCGCGAGATAACCGTATGATTTCAGGCGCAAGTTACAACGTGTTTAATGGCGAGGAGCACCTCCTTCATTCACTTCGCTTGATGCGGAGGAATTTGGACTACATAAATATTGTAGTTCAATTTGTGTCCAATGTCGGCAATTCGGCGGCTCCGGGACTCGAAGTGGTACTACACCAAATCGAGGCAGAACGTTTGGTGGATGACATTCATATCTACGAGCCCGATTTTTCAATAGCTCCCGTAAGGAACGAATTGAATAAGCGTAATATTGGACTGCAGCTAGCGAAGAACGCCGGTGTATCTCATTTTCTCACGATGGATTGTGACGAGTATTATCCGTCAGATGAATTTGCCGCTGCGAAGAACTTTATTGAGGCTAACAATATTATATCCACGGCCGTGAGGACGTATTTGCACATAAAGCGCCCGATTTGGCGTTCGGAGATGCCGGATAATACGTGTTGCGCCTTCCTTACTAAGATCGAGGAGGCCGATGAGTTGGTTCTCGATGCGCCTTATCCAGCGGCCTTTGTCGATCCCACTCGGCGCTTGAATGGCTCCAATCAGACGCTTCTACTACCTCTGGAGCTAATTTCAATGCGCCATATGAACCTGGTTCGGATAGATCTAAATAACAAACTGAATAATTCGTCAAACGCTGCCGCAACAGAGTTTATGTCAAAGGTGAAAGCGGCTTACGGTGAATGGGAATTCGGCCAGGATCTGAATTTTCCAGGTAAGCCTCCTATGAAGATCATTGAGGTAAAAGATATTTTCGGAATTGATGACCAATTTGATCGATATTCTTAATCATTTATACAGATATGTGCCCTTCTGCCAAGAGTCGGAAAGGCAGCGCGGTCCTTTTAAGACGTATTTCGCCGCCATGCTTCACATACGTTTCGGTAAAGCTGCTGTTGGATTAGCATATCATGGCTGATTTCTTTTTTGGATCCGCCGGCGGTCTTCTTTATAAGTTCACTTGTGAACGCGGATAGATTGTAGCGTTTTCTTCGTCGCTCAGACAGATTGGAAGTAAATTTGAGGGGCGCCTGGCGCCGTCTAACGAGCTCTGAAGCTATCACCTCAGCGGATTTCCGGATGTTAAAGGGCCTACCGGAAAAATTGTAAGAGGCATTCTTGTTGAAATTTGTTGATGTCACATAGCCTGGCCCTCCGTGAGGCCCGTAGATGTAAACGGGCACACCGGCGACGAGTCCATAGATTGCGGTCTTGCCGATCGAGACCAAGGTGTCTGCCCAGTTCAAGTCATTTGGGAGAATTGGTCGATAGACACCATTTGCAACGCCGATACGCTCAACATGATACCCATTTGACCGTAACATTTCGAGGGCGCGATCCAATTCCGGGACGGAGTGATTGGAAACGTAGAGTATGCGTGCCAATTCATCTCTGATCCTATGAGCTTTGAAAAAGGCCTCAGGGCACGCGTTGTAAAACACCATCGCCTTGTGTTGGAGACTTGCCGGTAGTTGCGAAGATGAAAGGGTTTCCGGCGAGTTGAAAAGGATTGCGTCTGCTAGACTGAGTTCCAACGGGCAGGTGATCTGCTCTAGCGGTTCTGTTGGTCCAAGGTGCGAGAATACAAAACTGATTCTATGTTTGGCGCGTGACAGAAATTTCAAGTCTATCCAGCCAAATGTAATATGTTGGCACCAAATGATGCGATATTGGCAAGGATCGATTACTTCCTGGATGGTGAAGGCATTAATGCCGTTCCGCGAAAGCAGAGCTGACATTGGCTCCCTGAGCGCGACACATCCTACGTCGACTTGATACCCGCGCTTAATAAATTCTTGCGCGAATTCCAAGACGACAAATGATGATCCTGTCAGATCTGTCATATGGTTGGTTAAAAACAGTATCTTGTCTTGGTTCGACATGCTCAAATATACACACTTTCAGCTCGTGAATAGTTCGCTATAGCGTCGCGAAAGCGTGCTGGCCGAAAAATTGGCCTTTATATCTTCGCGTTGCTCCTCAAGGAGCGCACGTAACTCGGGTGTCCTGTCCAACCAATTGGCGGTTTCACTTTCCGCGCGGTCGGCGTCCCAATTTGGAAGAATGATGCCACCTCCGTACACGTCGTTGACGGCGCGGATATCGCCGACATCTGTGCTGAGAAAAGGGATGCCCATGGACATCGATTCCAGGAGAGCTATAGGCAGACCTTCGTAGTCCGAGCAGATCACGAGTCCATCAAGGAATGCACCAATGTCGCTTACATCCTCGAAGAACTTAATTGTGCGCGTGTTCGTTAAATTGTTCGTTGCGATTTCGTTTTGACAAAAGTCGTCCAACGGTCCAGTGCCGACCATAACAAACTGAATTTCGGGTCGATCTAAAAAGCGTTTTGCTAAATCAAGGAATCGTTCGGGACGCTTTTGGGAGGTAAGTCTTCCAATAAACCCTATATTGGTTTTGTCGTTCTGGAGCCCAAACCTGACTTCAATCGCCTGCCGCGAAGCCTTTTTCGCATCTATTTGAGCCACACGTTCGAATGAAAGCGCTGGATAAATCTGCGAAATGAGCTGGGGGGGTATATTGAACTTTTCTCGAAAGGTAGCTTCAATCTTTTTGTTAACTGCAATGAAGCGGTCGGCAGCGAGTACGCCAGGGCGGCGAAACTCTTGGATCCAGCCAGCTTCGGTGTCGTAGACTTGTTGATCGAGAATTCGGCTGTCAGCGAAGATACAACGCAAGCGTCCGGCGTTTTCAGCGATCCATGTCGCACCGTTGATTATCCATACGGCGTCAGGCGGAAACAGGGCTGCTAACTCTTGAATTACCTGCTCATACCGGTCGACCGTCACCAGATGCGCAAGATCGACGCATAAGACGCCTATCTCGTCAAGTTGATGGTGGAGTGAACCTACCTCCGTGAAATGCGGCTCGAAGGTAACAACGACAAACTCGAACTCCGCTCGGAGTTGCCGCATGATTTCTACGGTGTTTCTCTCGACCCCGCCAACAGCAAAGAAGCCGGAAAGGACGAACACCACTGGTCTTGGGGCGGATGTGAGGAATTCATGGGTGCAGTCATAATCGACTGCACCGTCAACGCCAAGGTTGGGAACGTATATCCTATTCGGGTCAATCGTTGCTCTGGGGATGCATGTCCGTTCGAATAACAGGTCATCTGGTCGTCTTTCGACCAGTCGCAAGACATGCTTAGCTAGCGAGACACGCCGATTGTACGAGCCGTGCACCGCGCAGGTTTCCCAAGCGACTGGGTGTTCCGCGCTTGAAGATCCCGGTTCGTCAATTCTCGTGGTTTGTTCTTCTGGATCGCTCAACCGAGCAAGGTATTCGCGTGTGCCGCGATCGAGGTGGGAATTTCCCCTAATTGCAATTGCAAGTTCATCACCCTGCAGCTTTGGGGCAAATTCACGGAAGAGATCTGCAAACATTCGAGTGATCTCGCCGTCAACGAATAAAGGGTTCTCTTTAATTGTGTTACTAGAGTGAACGCGGTATTTGGTCAGCGCTACGGGCGAAAAGTGACAAACGTCAGTAAGGTAGGCGCGGAGGGCGAAGTCCCAGTCATGAATGTAGCGATAGTCTCTAAAGCCACCTAACTTCTCAAACAACTGCCTTGAGAAAATCATGTTGCTGGTTGTCGCGATGAAGTTTTGATTGAGCAGCATTGCCAGAAAAGACGACTGGTGCCCGTCGTCCTTCAAGCCTTCCGGGAGGGCGTACTCGGGATCCGCAGGTCCTCGTTTGCGCCCTATGGTTCTGCTTCCTTCATCGATAATCGAAATGCTACCGGTGATCAGTGCCGGATGAAGCTCCCGAATGACTTGGCGCGCCAACTGAAATCTGTGCGGTACAAACGCGTCGTCGGAGTTTAGAACCGCGAGCCATTTGTTCGTTGCCGCTCTGCATAGTTGGTTGATGCGATTGTGAGCGCCCTTATTGATTCCACCATTGTCGAGAATTTTTACTTTGGGGTGCTGCGAGAAGCTCTCGATGATTTCGACGGAGCGATCTCGGGAACCGTCGTCAACAATCAAAATCTCCGTGACCAAGGGGTCAACGATGCAGGAGTGGATTGCTTCGTATACGTAGTGTTCGTGATTAAATACTGGGATCAGCGCAGAAAACATAAAATATCCTCTTATCTCCGTCAGAAAACGTGAATCTCTTGGATTTCACGGTACCAATGGAAAAATGTGCTCATGAGACGTTACTTCTGTCCGGAGCGAGCGACGCATCCGAGTTAAGAAGGTGTTAAATGCTGCCTGTAGTGCTGCGCCGGTATTTTCAGTGGGAGAGCGGGCTGCATTGATGAAGCCCACGTAGAAAGAATATTCGAAGAACGCTGACATTAAATCGTCATGAAATCCGCTGTTTCCAAGAAAAAGATGGCGCTCAAGATAGTTCGTCCATCCCCGGATCCCCTCGAAAATTGCCAGAATATCTGACATATCTTTGCTTTTATCGTGGTTCTCGTCGGAGAGAGAGAGAAGGATCGTGGTTAGTCCGAGCGCCTCAGCGGCATCTGGGTGAATGTCAAGGAAAGTCCTCGCCATACGTCCAGTATTGAGCTGACGTTGTACAAACTGCTCGAAGTTGTAGGGGTGAATGTGTTCTCCGACAGACAACGGATCATAAAAGATTCGAAGGCCATTGTTTCCCTTCGATAGCCGATAAGCTAGTTCAATGTCCTCAAATCCATATAGCTTAAAATGATCAGAGAAGCCGTCTTGGGACCAATCTTTGACTGCTGCCTTCTTCATAGAAATGTTGGAGGTGTAAAAGAATCGCCAATCAATCCACTCGTACGGTGTCAAGTCGGCAAAGCCAAACTGTTCGCCGCCTCGGCCTTGGATATGTCGCATGACTGGGCCGACATCAAGCGATCGACCGTTTGGCCAGATGGTCTTGCCTACCACGGCCTCCCCTAGAGAGTTGCGGCGCTCATGAAAGTCACTATGGGCATTAAAAAAATCCGGTCCCGCGGGCCTGATATCATCCCCCATAAACAGCACGACGTCGTGTCTAGCGCGAGCAACGCCGAGATTGCGTGCTGAACCCGGACCGCCGTTGCTTGTGTGTATAACCTCGACGTTGGACATCCTGCCTTTGAGGTCGTTTAGGAAATCAGCGGTCCCATCCGTTGAGCCATCGTTGATTATGATGAACTCAATCTCCGGCTTGCTTCCGAGGCTGAAGCAGCATGCAAGAGTTTCAGCAAGAACTTGGACTCTATTATACGTAGGAATTACAACTGAAATTGGCGTGGTCGGCGATCTCAGGCTGGTTCCGAGAGTTGCGCTCTCAGCCGCAGAAAGGCCCTGCTCTCGGGTCCGGCGTTTTCTTGATGGGTCTTGATGTGGACGACCTTCTTTCTGTCCGTGCACAATGAAATGCACAAAAGGGTTTATTCCGTCATCCCGGACGTCGTGGTTCACTCGCAGGTAGTAGTTTACGTCAAAATCTGAGTTTGGGTTGGCGCCAATGTGCACGCCGACGTCCAAGAAATGTTGAAGCGGCGTGTAACCTTGTTGCTTACTCCAGTCGGCAATTTGACGAACATAGTGCTCACAATCAAACTGTGGATGTGGACGACGTAATTCTGCTCCTCCTGCGGAGGCGTAGTGAGCAAGGGGGTTGATTCCTGCGAGCTTCACATCCGGATTGCTGTTAATATAGTAGGACACTGAAAACAAAGGATGCGGATCAAGACCTAAGCGCCATCCGTTGTGCATGAAATGTTTGAAAGGATCTCCATCAATAGACACTCCCTGCACAGCAGCTGCGCTCTGGTAGAAGTCAATATCAAAGAGATTCACTGCGTCCTTTTTGAACAAGTCATGATTTGTTATGTATGCAAGAAGCGGATGAGTTTCGTTTAACGCTGCTCGTGCGCGGTGCGTCATCTTAGTGGGATCAAAGAATGGGCTTGTCGATCGATTTTCATGAATACCAAATCGGAGAAAATGTGTTAGTGGACATATGCCGGCACTCTTGACGTCTGTGTTCGTTTGGAGATACCAATTTGTGTCGAAATATACTGAAGGATTAAACCCGCTCTTCCAGCCTCTTTTGATGAAGTGCTCCAGTGCGTTAATAGACCTCGGCAATTTATATTCGGAAATGTACCATTCTTGATCGAATAACTTCGATTTATTGAGGAATTTGAAGTTTTTCTTAAACTGATTGGAAGAGAAAATGCTCATGTCTAATCCTCAAATTTTTGTAATCTAGATTCGGTTCCTCATAACCATTCTGCTCGATAATTCAATGACAAATTGAGCAATTTCAGGTTCTAGGATGTTGTTTCGGAGGTGGGCGGCGGCTGCCCTGTCGCTATCTGAAGGTCAGAAACTCAGTCTCGATGCCATGGCCGCAAGTGGGCAAATCGGAAGAGGGGCAGTTCGTTGATTACGCGTTTGCGCGATAGAAGATTGGGACCACTTTGCGTTGCCGTGCAGTCGAGCGCAGAGACGATGGTCGGCTAGGCTAACTCCCTCCCTCGGGCGGTCGTCGCCCGGGCAAGCTCCTGGTGTGCCGTGAGGCTGAGCTTTTCAGATCGGACTGAGCAATTCATGGAAAATGCAATCGTGCTGATAGCACCAGAGCGGCGTCGCCGATGGCCGCTTGAAGATCGCGCCCTGATACTGGCGGAGGCTTTAGCGGCGAGCGCGATTCCAGTGTTGTAGTTTGGGGCGCATACATGACGCGCGTTGCCGTCCACATCTGCCACGGAAGCGAAAACAGCACAGCGCCGGTCGGTCGCCTGTGTCGGGAGGGGCAATGTTCCATTGACCGTGACGTCGGCGGTTGGAGCGGTGGGAAGCTCTGCCAACGTCCGTCCGGCAATCACAGATGTTGCGGAATCTTCCGGCGATTTGGCATCGGTCAGATTAGAAATGGTAAGCGCGTAGGGACCCCCACGTATCATTTGGCCCGCTGATCGGGGATTTTCTGCATGAATCATGCGGAGAATCCTATGAGTGACAGTGTGAATCAGCCGCGAACATTTGAGGTTTTGACGGCGGCGCCGGCGCGACGCAAGCCGCGTGACTGGCCGGACGAGGAGAAGGAGCGCCTAATTGCCGAGACGTTGTTGCCTGGAGCCAATGTCTCTGCGATCGCGCGTGCTGAGGGATTGGATCCCTCGCAGCTCTACGGATGGCGTCGCAAGGCGCTGTCATCAGGGTTGGTTGCGCCTCTGACGGAAACCGCGAAGACGGAGATCAAGTTCGCGCGCGTTGAGCCGGCGGCAAGCTCTACGGTCGAAATCGTCATCGGTGATGTCGTTGTGCGCGTCGCCGGCGATATCGAGGCGGATCACCTGGCGAAGATACTTCGGGCGGTCCGCAAGGCATGATCGCGTCCGGTGTCATCGTTTACGTGTCGTGCCAGCCGGTCGACTTCCGCAAAGGTGCGGCATCCTTGATGGCTCTGGTCAGAGATGGCGGTCTCGACCCGTTCAACGGAGCGCTTTATGTGTTCCGATCGAAGCGGGCGGACCGTGTTCGCATCGTCTGGTGGGATGGCAGCGGCGTCTGCCTCTATTCGAAAACGCTCGAGGAGCAGAGCTTTTGCTGGCCGGGCATATCGGCCGCCAGGATACGCCTGGACCATTCGCAATTGATGGCGCTTCTGGCCGGTCTGGACTGGAAGAAGATCCGGCCAACCAAGGTCAGGCGGCCGCTGCTGACGGGCTGAGCGGGACTGCGGCAAGATGAATCATGCTGCTGTAATCATTGGGAAAGCGGCTGTTCTTGTGCTCTATTCGACCTCATGGATTTGCCCCTTAGCGACCTGCCGGACGACGTTGATGCGCTGAAAGCGATGGTTCTCGCGTTGGCGCGCGAACAGGCTGCGAAGGAGGCCCGGTTGAAGGCGGCCGAGGCTGAGATCGCGCGGTTGGAGGCGGTTGAGAAGGGCGCCAACGAGCGGATTGCCAACCTGACCTTGATCATGAAGGTTTTGCAGCGCACGCAAAATGGCAAGCGCTCTGAGCGGCTCCGCCTCGGGGTCAACGACGAGCAGGTCTCCTTTGCCTTCGAAGAGGTCGAAACGGGCCTAGCGGCAATCCGCAGCGAACTCGACCGCGCGGCCAAAGACAAGCCGAAGCGAGCGCCGCGTCCGCGCAAGGGTTTTGCCGCCCATCTCGAGCGCATCGAGGAGGTCATCGAGCCGGAAATTCCGGCCGGGTGCGAGGGGCTGGTAAAGGTTCTGATCGGTGAGGACCGCTGCGAACGTCTGGACGTTGTGCGGCCGAAGTTCAGGGTTATCGTGACGCGTCGCCCCAAATACGCCTTCCGGGGCAGCGACGGCGTGGTCCAGGCCCTGGCGCCGGTACACATCATCGAAGGCGGCCTGCCGACGGAACGGCTGCTCGCCTATATCGCCGTTTCCAAATACGCCGATGGTCTTCCTCTTTATCGGCAGGAATCGATCTATCTGCGTGACGGCGTCGAGATCAGCCGATCGCTGATGGCCCAATGGATGGGGCATCTGGGCTTCGAACTGCAGATGCTGGCCGATTATATTCTGGAGAGGGTCAAGGAGGGCGAAAGGATTTTTGCCGACGAGACGACCCTGCCCACTCTTGCGCCCGGTTCGGGCAAAACCACCAAGGCCTGGCTTTGGGCCTATGCGCGCAACGATCGCCCCTATGGTGGAACCAGTCCGCCGATGGTTGCCTATCGTTTTGAAGACAGCAGAGGCGCGGATTGCGTGACGCGTCATCTCTCCGGATTCACCGGCATCCTGCAGGTTGATGGCTACTCGGCCTATACCAATCTCGCCAAGACGCGGGCGAAAACCGGCAGCAACGAGACGATCCAGCTTGCAGGATGTTGGGCACATCTACGGCGCAAGTTTTACGATCTGCACATCAGCGGTGTCTCGCAGGCCGCCACAGACACTGTCCTGGCAATGACCGAGCTCTGGCGCATCGAAGATGAGGTTCGTGGCAAGGATGCCGACAGCCGCTCCACACTTCGCCAGGGAAAGTCCGCAGCCATTGTCGCAAGTCTCTTCGACCTTTGGGAAAGAGAGCTCGGCAAGGTCTCCGGGAAGTCCAAGACCGCCGAGGCGATCCGCTATGCTCTCACTCGGCGCGAGGCGCTGGAGCGCTTTCTAGCGGACGGTCGCATCGAGATCGACTCCAACATTGTCGAACGCGCGATCAGGCCCCAGACAATTACGAGGAAGAATAGTCTATTCGCCGGAAGCGAAGGTGGCGGACGGACCTGGGCGACGCTGGCCACCCTCTTGCAGTCCGCCAAGATGAACAACGTCGATCCCCTCGACTGGCTCTCCCAGACCTTGACCCGCATCGCTCAAGGCTGGCCCGTGTCAGAAATAGACGCCCTCATGCCATGGAACTTCAGGTCAGACGCCGTCAGCTAACCGCTTACTAGAAATGTGCACTAGCCCAATTTCAAAATTGAAAACAAGGCTACCTGATCCTCGAAGGATTAGGTTGGAAAGATGATGCCGTGGAGTGACATCCGTATCGTGCCAATTGGCTAGGATTTGAGCACTACTTACCCGTGAGTTGACGTTGATGTCGACAAGACCGTGATTGGATAGATGCCGCGGAGTTCGGCCGGCGCGCACGCGCCGTATGGTTGACTGGTTTACAGCACGCCTGCCATAAAGTCATACGCCATGATGGGAGGAGCGCCATGGAAGACGGGGAGCAGGTACCTGCTAAGATTGCGGAGGAACCTTATGATGAAGTGAAGGCGGTTCGCGCCGAACTTGATACCGCCTACCGGTTTATCGACGGGATCACCGCTAAAATCAAGGAAGGTAAGATTGTCGAGTTTGAGTATGGCCATCTTACCAAGAAGAGGAACTACGCGAATCTGCCGAATATCAAGCGAGATTTAGAATGGTTTGAAGGTCATGAGCAAAAGTACTTTCGAATGCTCTTGGACTTCTCTCCGTATTTTTCGTTGGCCATGGAAATCGAAGATCAGGCGGACATCTCGACAAACCCTAGTTGGAGAAACCCGTGGTTTCCATTTGTGGATGCGATTTCCACTTATTGTTTAATCGCCGCCAACAAACCGAAGCGTTATATTGAGGTCGGATCCGGTTTCTCAACGAAGTTTGCCAGGCGCGCGATCAAAGACTTCAGCCCTGATACCAAGCTGATCTCGATCGACCCTTATCCGCGTGATGAAATCAACGAGATATGCGACGAGGTGATGCGCTTTCCCTTTCAGGACGTTGATCGTTCCTTCTTCGACGGTTTCACTGCTGATGACATTTTCTTTTTCGACAGCAGTCATCGCGTTGATCAGGGCGGGGATGTTGCGGTGTTCTTTGGTGAAATTTTGCCAAACCTGCCGAAAGGCATGCTCTACGGTATCCACGATATCTTTTATCCTGATGAGGACTATCCGGAGAGTTGGCTACCGCGCCATTACTCGGAGCAATACATGCTTATGGCCTATCTTTCTGGGGGGGGCGGCGGGGATGAGATCGTGTTTCCCGCCTATTATGTATCTCAACGACCTCGCGTCTACGAACCACTCCAACCGCTGTTGCAGCACGACAATATCAAGCCTGCTACGGGCAGAATCCTTGGTCAATCATTCTGGATGCGCAAAGGGTAGCCTCCGACAGGTAACCGCGACGTTTTTAAGCCCCGCCGTAGAGCGGGGTTTTCTTATGGGGCACGACAAGGGTTGTACGTTGTATGCGGTGAAGGTGAAGTGAGGAGTGAGGCCGTTACTTCGTAAGCGGCAAGTTGAGGCCGTTCAGCGGGCGTAGTTCCACGGCATCAGCGCGTCGATTTCGCTGCTTGGCCAGCCGTTGGCAATGCGCTCGAGGCTCTCAGGTCAGCGGCTACAATCCGCTGTTTAAGGTGGATCGTGATCCTGGTCCGCTGACCCAGGCGCTGTGTTGGGCGCATTCGCGGCGCAAGTTCTTCCTGCTTGTCGACATCGCCGCCAACGCCAAACGCGGAAAGAATGCTGCCGCGATCTCGCCGGTTGCGCTCGAGGCGGTCAAGCGCATCGACGCGCTGTTCGACATCGAGCGCGACATCAACGGACTTTCGGCCAACGACCGGCTGCAACGACTCAGCAGGACAGCCGTCCGCTCGCTGATGAGCTTGAGGCCTGGCTTCGATCTGAGCGAACAAAGCTGTCTCGCAGTTCACCGGTCACCGAGCCGATCGATTACATGCTGAAGCGCTGGGACGGCTTCACATCCTTCCTCGGCGATGGCCGGATCTGCCTCACCAACAACGCCGCCGAACGGGCGTTGCGCGGCTTCGCTCTGGGCAGGAAGGCATTGCTCTTTGCCGGCTCCGACCGTGGTGCTGATCGCGCCGCATTCATGGCAACGCTGATCATGAGCGCCAAGCTCAATGACATCGATCCACAAGCGTGGCTCGCCGACACCTCGATCCTCGATCACCAGGCTCGAGCAATTTCTCCCGTGGAATTGGCAGCCACCGAAATCCCGACAACATCAGGCTGCTTAGCCTGCGGCCCTGGCCGGATGGTTACGTCTTGGCGGTCTGGATGAGAGT
This sequence comes from Ensifer sp. ENS03, assembly GCF_014852035.1. Taxonomy (NCBI): domain Bacteria; kingdom Pseudomonadati; phylum Pseudomonadota; class Alphaproteobacteria; order Hyphomicrobiales; family Rhizobiaceae; genus Ensifer; species Ensifer sp. ENS03. The sequence continues at coordinate 139,892 of NZ_JACVAV010000008.1, forward strand.
GGAGAGCCTTGCCCATGTTCTTCCGCCGCTGGCATTTCCGGTAATAGGCTATTTTTTCGGACGCTTGCCTGGGGCCGGATGGCACGCGCGACGATGTTGGAGACTATTTCGACGCGCCCGTCGTGGCGGAAGTGTTCGAGAGCTTCACGCCGACTAAGGCATAGCGAATCGCATCGGCGAGTTTTGATTTTCCGGAGATGCGGGGCAGCGTGTCCTGCCAGAGCTTATAGAGATCGGCAACGAATGCAGCGGAAGAATCTTGGCGGGCGGCAACGCGAACATCAGGGCTCTGGCCTGGCACCGTTTCACCGTTTCCTCGATCGACCAAAGCACGCGCATCCTTTCGATCGTCAGCCCCCCGCGATCCGCTCGACTACCAAACCCTGACCCGTATTCTCATCGCTGGGCAGCGTTCAGTATCGAAGCCCCCATGTTCTGGAGATTCAAGTCAGACGCTGTCAGCTGGTCGCTACCGAGCAACCCTCGGAGTAAGAGGTTATGACGAGCCGGGCCCTCCCGAAGAAGGGCCCTTAAGAGGCGTGCATGGAGATCGCGATTAAGGGTCATTCGATTGGAACTGCTGAAAGAAACCGCTCGATTGTCTGAGTAAGGACATAGTCAGGAGAGGTGGAACGACAAAGATCCATATTTAGGCTAGGATTGAAATCAAAAAAAACTTCGCGGAAAATCCTGGAAAACCACCAATTCAGTGTAGATTGAGTTTCACCCAAGCCGCAGAAAGAGTTTCCTGCGACGAACAACTTAGCGTTCACAGGTGCTGAATCATTCAGCCAGTGACGCCGGATTCCAATATGGCCACCGGGACGGTCGGCATCTTTGGACATGATGAGCCGGGGTTGATGAAACAAATCAGCGTTGGTTTCCATGAGGTGATCGTAGGCGGCAACATCAAAAAAGCGGTTCGATAGATCGCCGAGGGTAAAGAATCCTTGCGTGAACTCAGGTCGGAGCGACAACTCAATTCCAAATCTGTCGAGAACACATTTGACAACTTCCCAGCTACCCTTCGGTGATAGGTGCGTATCTAGTTTGCGGAAATAGTCCTGCTGCCCGTCGAGCAAGTCGAAAGTTGATAGGTAATATTGTGCCTGTGAAAACAAGTTCTCGATCTGGCCGTAGACAAACGACCTCTCAGGAATGTGGAAATTCACAAGGTTTCTCAGGGACGACGTTTTCTCGGGAATCGTTAGGTGTACGTATTTGTATGAAGGAAGCAGTTGTTCAGCCCGCCTTCGAAGGATCTTCTCCCATTGCTTTAACCTGGACACAGCGTCATCATCGAGTTCACTTGCCGCGTACATTTCCTGGACTCGATTCGACCCTCCAATAAGGACCGCGTGCCCACCGGGGATCAACAGGGCTGAGCCGTCGATTGATCGCAAGCCGCCGAGTACTGTTATAGACGACACCTCGGAGGGCGAGGGGTGCGGCGCATGAATGCTGCGCCCAATGTAGTTAACAGAAGAGACAAACCGTTCGTACCACTCCCCATTCATTCGCAAATTGGAACGCTTTAGCCACTTGACGGTTTCGCTGAATTTTGCGTCCGAAAAATCTGTGGGCACTCCACCCTCGCTGAAGATGAGGATGTTCTTCAAGAATGCGAGAAACTCATTCCAGATCTGAATTGCCGTCGCAGGATGCGTTTCGCTCTTCGCTTCGAATGTGATTTGCCCCGCGGCTACTGCATCAGGTGTGATTGTGTCGTCTACTTCGAGCGAAAAGCCAATCTTACCGCCGTTTAAGTCTAAAAACTCCCGCTGCCGGCCCCAAACGCAACGCCCTGAAAGCGGCTGCCCATGCCTTAGCGCTGTAATCTGGATCTCCTCCGATGGGTTGTCATGGGCATACGCCCAGCCCGATATGGTTGACGGAAAAGAAATGCAGTCGACGATCCCAGTTAAACTCATGCGTCCCTCGTACGAAATTCGGCCAATCTTCGCTTAGGCCGGCTGCACAGAAATGTTGAACAAACACCGATCCATAATTGCGTCCCAAGTGTCCCGTGAATGGATGGCTGCCTGAAGCGTGGTGGCGAAAATCTGGGCATTCTGGAATGCGAAAGAGTGTCTAGTAGAATTAGCGACAAAAACTCGCACGGCCGAGAGATGAGCCAATCTTAGAGCATGCAAATGATCAAGCCAGAAATAGTCACGCGCGGGGTTGTTAGTTTCAGAGCTCGAACATATTACGACACGATCGCTACTTTCGTCGGCATCATGTAAAAAATCGACAAGGTCAAGCAACCCGTCTGGAGTGACACAAGGTGCTATCCCCGCGCCGAATCTTATTCTCCGCTTTAAGTCTGCGTCCGAAAATGAGTGCGGAGAAACGGCGATGATCTTGGCTTCCGTCAGATTCTTGGACGCCACCAGCGCGGCATATGCGCCGGAGGCCTGACCGAATAGATAGAGCTTTTGATTCTTCAAATCATCTTCGAGGATACGGGTAAGGTCGAGGATTGGTGGCAGTGTTGATGAGCCTTGATACCAGGGACTGGATACGTCCTGCAGGGCCAGGACATTGCAACTAACATACCGTGCGAAGCTCAAAGTTGCGAATTTCTCCATGTAACCAGCGAAAAGCACGAGAGTTCTAGAGTCGTCTGCGCCGGGATAGAAAACTCCGCCGACCTCTTCAGCAAGCTGGTTGACTTCGAATATCTCCTGGTTGATTTCGTCTAATGAGTGATCTGTGAACCGAAAATCACGTGATCTAATTCTGAAACTGTCGCCACTCGTAATCATAGCACTCGCTCTTTGCGGCCCCTGATATGCACCAGCTCTGGGGCGGTGCGGCACCCTTACAACTCTTGGACCTCGCTGTGAACTATAGTGGCTCTGAACTAGCCTCATAAATCCCAAATCGTGAACGCCTCCTTTGTTCGGGGGGAGCACCGTAAGCGGTCCATAGACCCCTGAACTGCCCCCACTTTCGACCGGACACTCAGCATAAGCAGGAAGGCTTAAGCACAGGCTTACAACGTTGAAGGCGACACCCCCAAACGATCGAGGTTGAGGATCGAGCCAGACTCCGTGCCGCGCCCGGTGTATCCAGCCACTATGGACCCCGGCATTCTCTGATTCCTGAGATGCATGCGGGTGCTTGCCGCTTGCCTTGTCGGATGAAAAAAGTAATGTGGGCGCGTCTGTGAATTCGAACGCTCAGACGAAAGGCTCCTTGCGCTCTCACGGCAATAGGGCCTTTTTTGTCCTTGTGAAAGCTTGGATTTCTCGCGAATTGCATCGAACCACGCATTCGAGTTCCAAACTTCGACCATTGACATCCCCAATCATCCGCCCCTAGCATTCTTCTTGCCGAGGGGCGCACTGTCACGGTGCTGAGATGGCGGTGAGCCAGACCCTTGAACCTGATCCGGATCATACCGGCGTAGGAACGGCGAGGGCCCTTCTGCTCACCAGCCGTCTCCGCGCCCATTGTTCGGGTCAAAGTCCGTTTGCGGGAGATCGCGTTGCTGCTGTCTGTTTTTGAACCAGTTATAGAAGGCTCAAGCCTCATTCGGGTGGTCCGATGACTGCGATTGCCGTTACCATCGCAGGTTCGGATTCCGGTGGCGGGGCTGGCATCCAGGCGGATCTGAAGACGTTCTCGGCTCTGGGCGTTTATGGCGCCAGCGTGATCACGGCGGTCACGGCGCAGAATACCCGTGGGGTTTCTGCGGTTGCAGATATCTCCCCGACCGTCGTTACGGCTCAGATCGACGCGGTGTTTTCGGATCTCGCCGTGGGAGCGGTGAAAATAGGCATGGTCTCGCGGCACGAGACGATCGCAGTGATCGCGGCTGGTCTGAAGCGCTACGACCGGCTGGCTGTCATCGACCCGGTGATGGTGGCAACCTCCGGCGATCATCTGATGCGCCCCGACGCGATCGCGACGCTCAAGGAGGAGTTGTTGCCGCTGGCGCTCATTCTGACGCCGAACCTGCCCGAGGCGGCGCTGTTGACCGGACGCGCAATCGCCGAAACCGAAAGCGAGGTCGCGCGTCAGGCGGAGATGCTTCTGAAGCTCGGTGCGCGTTCAGTTCTGATGAAGGGCGGCCATGCCAAGGGCAAGGACGCGATCGATATTTTCTATAGCGGGGAGGACGTCCTCAACCTGTCACGGCCGCGGATCGAAACAAGGAATGATCACGGCACCGGGTGCACGCTCTCGGCAGCAATCGCCTCGGGGCTTGCCAAGGGCATGCCAATTGACGATGCGGTTGTGGCAGCCAAGGCCTACTTGCATGCCGCTCTGGTGGCGGCCGATGGCCTGACCATCGGACAGGGGCATGGGCCAGTGCATCACTTTCATCATTGGTGGGGCAACGACAAGGGGTCGGGCGCCGCGGCTTCGAAAGTAGCCGAAGCCCAGGGCGCTCTTGGTCGTGCTTCGCAATCTGGCTGAGCAGTGTGGGCTTCGGGTCTATCTCAGGCCACTGCGGCGCTCGGCGCAGCCGGTTGCTCGCCCTTCAGCATCTTGCGGTAGAGCGCCACATGCTCGCGCGCGCAATCGACATGGCTTGTCGGCCGCCTAAGCGTTGCCCGAAGATTGTCCCATGAGCGCGGCGCGCTCAAAACGTCGATAAGGCGGTCGGCCAGATCCTGGGCGCTGCCGGCGCGGAAGTGATAGCCATCCAGCCGGTCGCGAACTTTTTCGGCCATGCCGCCGATATCCGAACACAGGATCGGCCGGCCGTGATGCAATGCTTCCTGGATGACGACGGGAGAATTTTCCCACCAGACCGAGGGCATCACCACCCAGTCAACCGAGCGCATCAGCCGCGGCATGTCCTGGTTCTGGTAGGCGCCGTAGAAGCGGACGCGACGACCGGCGTCTTCGATCAGTTTTGCCACCTTCTCCTGGTAGTCCTTCGGCTGACGCTCGAGGTTCCCGCCAAAGATCATCAGCGAGGAATCATCGCCCCAGATGTCGTCGGGCACGCGCGATACCGCGTCGATCAGCACGTGAACGCCCTTGAACGGTGTCATCTGCCCGAAATAGGCAAAGCGGTTGCGTCGGGCCGTCGGCGACGGCAATTCGCGGGCTGGCGCCTTGTCGCCCATGACGATGCCGTTTTCGATCACGAAGATCTTTGCAGCTTCGAGCCCCCACTCGACATAGCGGTTGGCGAGAAAGGCGCTCGGCGCGATGAAGGCATCGGCGAGATTGAGCATGCCGCGCACGAACTGTTCGCGGCGAACGAAGCGCGACACCGGGATTTCAGGGAAGCACGTGTGACAACTGATCGGTGAGGCGCCGTTGCAAAGCTGGCCCGAAGGGCGTTTCACCATTTGCCCGTGATTGTGGCAGATCGGCAGATATTCGTGGAACGTCACGACGATGCGCGCCTTGGGCAGAGCATCGCGAACGGCGTAGAGCGCTTCCAGGCCGAAGCCGAGAATATGATGGAAGTGAACGACATCAGGCTTGATGTCGCCGACGAAGCGCAAGAGGTCGCGGCGGATCGCGTCCGTATCGCCGTTGGAGAGGAAGAAATGGTCGAAGTCTTCGGCGTGGTAGAGCACTTCGTCCATGGCAAGACGCAGGCTCATCAGCGCGGAGGCGCCATGGCGCGGAACCGGATTGCCGACACGGGCAAGGTAGATCGATTCCACGCCCGACAGGCCGTTCAGCGCCTTGTGAAGGCCATGCGAAGCAATTTCGGCCCCGCCAAGCGAATGGGTCGGGTGGCCATGGGAGACCACCAGTACGCGGAGTTTTTCGCTCATGCGTCAGTCTCCTCGAAGAATGTTTGGGCGGTTTCGGAGGCGGGCATCCATCGGGCGCGGAAGAGCGTCCGATCGACACGCTCCACGAACCGGGCTGTGGCGGCAGAGCCCGCTCCGGGCATGTCGTCCGATCCGACCATCTGCAGGGAAGGAAGCCAGTAGGCTTCATAGCCCTTGCCGCTCAGGCGAAGGGCAAGATCGAGGCCCTTCAGCGCTGCGCCGAGATAGGTCTGCGACAGGCCAGCGTCCTCCAAAAGCGCCTCACGCGGCAGGATGCAGCAATCGAGCGATGCAGTTGCGACCCGGGTCAGCTTCAGGCGATTGACGGCGCCGACAGGATAGCCGGCGTAGCGGCTCGATTGCAGATGGTCGGGGCGATCAAGCGACGTGCTGCCGGCCCAGCGGATCGAGTGATCCTCATAGGCAAGGGTCGGAGAAATGATGCTTCCCGTCTTTGCCTCGTAAGCGGAAACGAGTGCCTGATACCACCCGGCATTGGCTGGCGTCAGCGACGAGGAAAGCAGAACGACCGCGTCGCTGTTCATGCTTTCGGCGGCCGCTTGCGCCAGGTCGCCGGCATCGCCGGCGCCTTCGACGGAGACGAGCCGCAGCGGCAAGCGATAGAATTCCGAGAGTTGACGGATGTGGACCGCGTATCGTCGGAACCGCTCGGTCTGCAGCACGAGCGCGATCGGGGCCCGGCGCGTTTGCGGATCAAGCGCGAGCAGCCCCAGGAGCGGTGCGAAATCCGTTTCGGTTTCTCCGGCGACAAGAAGGATGGCGGTACCCTCGGCCTGGTCGAAGGGGCCCATGTCGACAACGGTCTCGATGGTCGGTGCGGTGTTGCGCGCCGCCGTCAGAAACTGGACGATCTGTCGGTCGATAATATCGGGCAGGGCCCAGCTTGTCGGATCGATCGAGCCAAGAAGCCGTAGGGCGGCGGCGCGTGCGGGCAGCCGCACGGGGAAAAGTGGCATGTAGGCGCGGCGGGCATCTCTGAGGGTGAGTTCGAGGTGAATTGGTCCCTCCGCCTCGCCACCAAGCGCCTCGACGCGACCGATAAAGCCATGGGACCGGCGATGGCCGGAAATCGCGCTTTTGAACTCCGGCCGATCGACGAAGGCCTCTTCGACGTCGGATCGTTCGGTACGGGTCCAGGCTGCGTCCAGCCGCGCTCCGCCGCCCTGTCGGCAAAGTCGCACGCTTTCAACATACCCATCAGGGTCTAAAAGCCAGCCCGAAATCAGGAAGGCACCATCCTCACCCTGGTAGAGTGCATCCACGCCAAGGCGGACAGGAACGGGAAGGCTTGAGATCGTCTCGGTGCCATCGTATCCGCTGGCGGCATCGCGCAGGCGAAGCATGACCTGGGGCGAGCTCTGGCTCTGGAGCAGCATCGCGCGGATATGGCCGGGTGTCTCGAGCGGACCGGTCACGACCCGGCGTTCGTGGAGCCCGACATAACGCCAGGCGCCGCGGCCGCGATAGAATATGCCCTTGATGTCGCGCGCTCGGGGCAGATCGTTTGCGGACAGGAGGCCGACAAAGCCGGCCGAGCCGTCAGGCGCGTCGTTGCGCTGGAAAATGGCGACGTTGCAATCGGCAAGGAAGGTATCCTCGCTCTTGACGATCGCCCGGCAGACGCCGGCGGGCAGGTCGTGCGCCCATCCTTTCAGGGCGATGGTCCCGTCATGGCCCTCGCCGAGCAGTTCGATATATCCGTCGCTCGCCGCTCCCGTTTTAAGCAGGGTCGTAATGGCCGCGAGCCGTTGATCGGCATGCGGTGGCTTGATCAGCACGTCGACCAGACGGCCGAGGACATGGACAAACTGCGGACCGGCAAAATCCTTCAGCATCGCCGTGACTTCACCGATCGAAACAGTGCGTGGCGCAACCATATAGCGCTTGCCGTTACCCGCCTTGCCGAAGCGCAGGGTAGTCGGCAGCCGCTCAGAACCTTCGACCGGCAACAGCGCGGCGAAGCCATGCGTGGCGGAAGACTGGGGTGCCGCCAGCCGCCAGCCGACGACCGACGCCATGACCTGGCTTGACGCATCTTCATTGATCTCAACCGGCAACTGATCGGCCATCGGGCCACCGGTTCCGATAACGAGCAACAGTGTCTCGTCGATCGGGCAGGCGATGATCCGTCCACTACGCGCGATGCGGCCAAGCGGTGCTGGGCTTGCGGAAAGGCTGAGTTCCGAACTGGGCATGAGATGCGCCTCAGGTCCGAAGGAAGACGGAAAGGATCGCGCCTGCCGCAAAGCCCGCAAGCACGAAGAGTAGCAGAAACGCGGGCTTCAAATCGCCGTTCGAGCGCTGCTTCAGTGCGTTGAGGCTCTTTTCCATGCCCGCGATTACACCGTCGAGCCGCATCAGGTGGACGTCGAGATCGGTCAACCGTTGGGTGATCTCTCCGCGGAGGTTCGCGACATCGTCGCTGATTGCCGCAAGCCCGGGGCTTTCGGCTTCATCGCCGTCGTCAACTTTCGACCGCAGGGCGGAACGCTGCGAGACCTGCAATTGCCGTTGCGCTGCCATCAGCACGTCGAGCTTGTCGAGCACTTTTGCAAGCGGTGCTGCAATCAGCGCTTCGGCCGCCTGTTCATCGGGTTTGGGAACACGAAGCGGCAGTTCGCCGCCTTTGCCCGTCGCCGCAAGCACGACGAGTTCGCCGCTGCGCGCGCTCGCCATCTCAGGCAACGCGATTTCAAACGCGTGGTTGCCGTCGCCAATCCCGTTGCGCTTGAGATCGGGCCGGTTGCGGTCGGCGATCGCCTCGGCGATCGCCTTGCCGTCGAGAAGCACGCGAATGGCAAGCCGCTTCTCCGGGGTTTCCGGGTCGAAGGCCCAGCCGAAGACGCGGCCCTGGTCGATCGCGTCCACGCGGCCCTTCAGCGGCTTTGCATTGTTTTGCTCCGGTGCGACGTCCGGTTTGTCGGCTGCTACAGACATGGTCTTCCCTCTAGGCGGCGACGGTTTCTCGGGGCTCGATCGCGTCGATGAGCGTGAGATAGCGCCGGGCAGTGGTATCGATATCGTTGGGCTTGCGGGCATTGGCCGAAAGTCGGCGCCGAAGGTCAGGGCTTTCCGCCATGCGGCGCATGGCGGCAGCCAATGCACGCGGATCGTTTGGCGAGACGGTGATGCCGTTGACGCCGTCCTGCACCATTTCGGCCATCCCGCCGATATTGCTGGCGATCACCGGTTTGCGCTGGGACTGCGCCTCGCCGATGACGAGCGGTGCGTTCTCCCACCAGATCGAAGGCACGATGGTGCAATCGACCGCCGCGATGAGCTCGCCGATGTCCTCGCGCCTGTAGGCGCCGCGCTGCTGGACCGAAGGCGCCGTCTTCTTGAAGAGGCGGGCGATCTCGTCCTTGAAACTGTCGGCCTGGAAGGGGGCGCCCCCGTGCACCCGCAGCTCAAAACGCAAGCCCTCGTCGATCAGCTGCCGCGCAGCCTCGAGAAGCACGGACGTGCCTTTCCACGGATTGAGATTGCCGAAATAGCCGAAGACCGGCCGATCGTTCTCCGGCTGGCCCTTGCGCGACGGCGCGTCTCGTGGCGGCAGGCCATTGGCAATCACGTCGATTTGGTCGCCGTTAAGACCCCAGTCGATAAAGCGTTGCCTCAGAAACTGGCTCGGCGAGATGAAGCGATCAACGGCCCGGAGCAAGGCCTTGAGATGTTGCTCGCGCAACACGAAACGATCGAGCGGAATGTCCTTGAAACAGCTATGGCAACGGTCGGGGCTCGACTTGTGACAAAGCTCCTTGCCGCTGGTGCGCACCATCAGCCCATCGTGATGGCAAAGCGGATAGTAGTCGTGCAACGTCATCACTATCCGGCAGTCGGGCAGGGTGCGGCGGACGATGTGCGGAAACTCCGCGCCGAGCAGCAGCAGATGGTGGATGTGAACCACATCCGGCCGGAAATCGCGCAAAAGCTCGGTAAGGTCAGGCACGACGCCATAGAGGTCGATCTGGCTCATGAAGAAGCGATCGAAATGGCCGGACCACAACAGCACCTCGTCGCCTTCGGGGCCGATCGCCTGAAAGCTCGTGCCGGGCCGCACCTGGCGGTGGGTCTGGTTGGTGGCGCCGAGGAAGAGCGCCTCGTGACCGGCCCGCTGATAGGCGCGGAAGAGGTCGTGCGCGAAAATCTCCGTGCCGCCGGGGTGAAGCGCCGGATGGTTGTGCGCGGCGACCAGAATGCGCTTCTTCATCCGCTCACACTCCGACGTTCGGCGACGAAGACATCCTGGTAGTGACCGGCACTTTGGCCCCGCCAGTGACCGAGCGATTTCAGGACCGTCGTGAAGCCTGCCCGCTCCAGCGCCCGGTCGAGGAAGCCGTCGTCGAAACCGACGGCGGCAAGCGGCGGCAGGCCGGGCACGAACCAGCAGGGGCCGTCGCCGCTGCGTACGAAGGCAAGACGGGGGTCCCGCCGGCCGTGTTCATCCTTCGCGGCGATGCCGTCGACCACGAAGGCGGTAACGAAAAGCCGTCCGCCCGGCTTCAGCATCCGGTTGATCTCGCTGAAATAGACGAGCACTTCGTCCGGCGGCAGATGGGTGACGATCGACGTCATGATGGCGAAGTCGAACTGTCGATCCGGGTAGGGTAGCTTCAGCGCCTTGCCGTTGATCCTGCCTGACGGGTTGTAGAGTTCGTGGGCGATGTCGACATGCTGAAAGGTGAAATTCGGATAGACCGGCGTGACGGATTGACGGCACCAGGTGACGCCGCCTTCCACCGGGTCGATACCGACATAGCGCCCGTGATCGCTATCGAGATATTGCGTCAGCGGAACTGCCATGCGGCCGATGCCGCTGCCGATGTCGAGCACGCTGCTTTTCGACTGTAATCCGCCCATGCGAATGAAGTGGCCGAGAAACTCCGCGCCGACAGCCCGGTAGTTGCCATCTCCGACGAAGACGCTGTTTTGGTCCGGCTGCGGCAGGAAACGATTGGTGAGAACCGTCTGAAGCATGCCTTCGATACGGTCTTCGTTCTGTTGCCAGGCCGGCTCTCGGTTGTCTGCGTGGCGAAGTGCGGGCTGGTTCATGCGGCGCTCCTGGCGGCAGGCTTACGGGTGCTCGGCGCTGCCGCCTCTTCGGCGCCGAGGTAGGATGGCATCAGGGTGGTAATGTCTTGGTTCCAGCGCTCGGTATGCAGCCATGCATTGTACTGGCTGGCGACGCCGCGCGTGTAATCCTGGCTGCGGCTGATCGAGCGCCGCTCCAGATGATAGAGACAGGCTGCCGGCTCATAGACGATGTCGAAGCCGGCTTGGCGGATCTTGAGGCAGAGATCGCTGTCCTCGTAGTCGCCAATGACGAAGTCCTCGGCATAGCCGCCGACGAGGTCCCACACCTCCTTGCGCATCACCTGGCAGGCGCCGGTGACGCCGGGCACGCTGCGCATTTCCTGCGCCGGCGCATAGGCGCCCGGCATGCCCTTGTAGAAATGGTGATTGAGCCAGATGTCCTGCTTGTTACGGGCGAAATAGAGGCCCGCATGCTGCAGCGAGCCGTCCTCGAACAGCAGTTTCGGGCCGATGGCGCCGATCGACTTTTCCTTCAGCACCGGCAGCGCAAGCTTTTCCAGCCAGCCGGCCCCGCAGGGAACGACGTCCGAGTTGAGCATGACGATGACAGAACCGCGGGCAAAGCGCGCACCGGCATTGCAGGCGCGGGCATAGCCGCCGTTGCGGTTCATCACCACGAGCTTCATCGAAAGCCCGTGAAGCAGATGGAAGCCACCGAGCAGGTGTTCCGTCTCGTCGTGGATCTCCGGGGAATCGAGCACGTAGATGATCTCGGCGTTGGCCGCGACAAAAGGATCGGTCGCAAGTCCCGACAGCTGGAAGCGCAGGAAGTCGAGCACGCGGTAGAGGGGAACGACGATCGAGACGAGAGGCGCGGCCATCATCGGGCCGAAGTCCTTGGTCTGGTCGACCCTGATCGTCTTGCCCAGTCGCTGCTCCACGTCTCTCAGCGCCGGCGCAAGGATCGTGCGGAATGCCTGATCGTTGGCGTGCTGGGGTGGAACGGCACGCAGGATGCGGTTGCGTTGCGTTGCAGGATCGAAGGGTTGCGGTTTTGGCACCAGCGGCTTGACTGCGCCCGACGCCAGCCGCAACTGGAAGCGCGGCTGAAGAAGGGGACCAAGTGGATCGCGCATCGGCAGCCAGCTGACAAAACCGGTCACGTCGGTCTTGGAGCCTTCTTCGGCGCCGCGGGCCCAGCCCGGAAATTCATACCAGTTGCCATCGAGCGGCAAGGCCGTGCCGTCTTCCTGGAGATAGTCGATGCCGGCAAGGACGCCGTTCGCGTCCCGCTTCCATCCGCCGATGAGCAGGCCTTCCGACATGGCAAGGGCGAGGTCGATCTCAGCACCCGGATGCAGTGCCGACTTGCCCGCCTGCTTTGCCGGCAGGGCGGAGCGAAGCTGCAGGTCGATCGCAAGGGCCGTCCCGCTTTCCGGAACCTCGCTCAAGGACCGCACGACGAACTCGCGCAAGCCCGGCGCTGCGCCGTGCTCGGGCCACCATTGCTGGAGGTTGGGATATCGGGAACCGCGCGGCGAAAGCTCGCGCACGGCGATACCGCGCTTTCCCATGATGATGAGTGAGAGCGCCTGGGGCGCGCGCGGCGATTCTAGAACGAAATGGCAGCGGCGCTGGCCGCGCTCGGTTCGGCCGGTTACGGCGAATTGCTGCGGCAGCGGCAAAATCGCCTCGGCGCCGAGCGCATAGATGGCGTTGATCTCGCCGAGCTCGGCATTGACGGTCGTCTCTGCCAGATAGCGGCCATGCGCGAGCCGACAGGCGATGGTTGCGGGGCGCTGCCCAAGGTTCAGGGCGTGGATCACGTCATCGACGAGGCCAATAAAGAACTCGTCACGAGACAGGCGAAACGCGCTTCGCCAGACCGTCAGTAGATTGTTGAGAAACTTGAGACGACCTTCGGGCTGGAGATCGGAAAGCTGGGCCGCCAGATCGAGGAAAGGGAGCTTGGCGGTCGGTTCCAGAACCACCGTCTGCAAGATCTCGCCGTCCGCCGCGATTTCGCCGAGTTCGCGGTCGTTTCCGGGGCGCATCGCCCAGAAGATCCGTTGGCCACCTTGGGCGCGCGGAAGCGCCATGCTGACGAGAGGTACGAGGGAACGCGACGCAGTAAGGGCGTATTTGGTCTTTGCCGGGAGTTCGGAAGGTGCGTCCCAGATCAGCACAGCAACGTCGAAGCCGAGCCTGAAAGCTGCGGCACTTGTGAAGTCGAGGCCGAAGCTTCTGATACGGTCGTCTGCCGTCACGCGCTACTCCTGAAGGACGAAAAGGGAGGGCGCCCCACGGGAGGAAGTGGGGCGCGCCAGTCAATCTCAATGGATCGTGAAGTAGTGGTTCGGGTTCGCCTGGATGTCGTCGGCGTCCGCATTGACGAGCGTCAGCGTATCGCCATGACCGAAGTCGATGACCACGTTGCCACCAACCTGGGTGACGCGCGATGCCAGATCTTCCGGCGACGAAATGTCGAGGCCGTTGATGTCCTTCGAAATCTGCAGAAGGTCTTCGCCGGGCGTGAAGTCGAGGATGACGTCGTTGCCGCCACCACCGTCGAACACGAACACGTCGCTGCCTTCACCGCCGGTCATGACGTCGTCGCCCTGGCCGCCGTTGATGATGTCGTTGCCGGCACCACCGAACAGAATGTCGCTGCCGCGGCCGCCCATCAGCAGGTCGCTACCGTCGCCGCCAATGAGAATGTCGTTGCCGTTGTCGCCGTAGAGCAGGTCGTTGCCCTGGCCGCCGAACAGGACATCGTTCCCGTTGTCGCCATGGAGAACATCGTCGCCCCAGCCGCCGAACAGGGTATCGCTGCCGTTACCGCCGAACAGCATGTCATCACCTTCGTCGCCGAAAATGGTGTCGTCGCCATTGCCTCCGTTCACGAAGTCATCGCCAGCACGGGCATGGATGAAGTCGTCGAAGCGTGAGCCAAAAAGGGCGTCATCATACGCGCCGCCTTCCAACGTGGCCATATGCTACTCCTCTTAGTTGTTGCTTACGTCATCTTGGTTGTTGCTTGCGCTCATCCCCGGTCTCAAACCGGTGGCGAGCGCGGCGACATTGCACTGCAAAAAAACATATGGCAACAGCAAAAAAGAAATAAAAACAGCTGTACTGTATTATTATCTGCTACCTACGATGTATATCTTGTATCAGTTTGATGATTATCCCTGAGATCTAAGGGGCGATAGTTTTGTTATTACTTAGAAATAAATTCAAAATTAGAAACAAATTGCCGGCGAAATTGAATTTCGCCGGCGCAGGTAGTGCTGGAGTCTCCTGGATCAGTCTTCGCGGAAGGATCGATTGAGGCTCTCTGCAATCGGCGAGACCATGTAATCGATCGCCGAGCGCGGCTTGTGCACGATCAGCACTTCCGCCGGCATACCGGGATAGAGGCGGATGTCCGGGTTGGCGGTGAGCGACGCCGGGGCAATGCGGGCGCGCGCCACGTAGTAGGAGACGTTCGACTTGTCATCGACCGATTGGTCGGCCGCGACGTAGCTGATTTCGCCGTCGAGTGGCAGGTGCGAGCGCTGGTTGTAGGCGGTCAGCCGGATCTGCGTCTTTGAGCCGATGCCGATGCTATCGATGTCTCGGGTGCCGACATGCATCTCGACGAGGAGCGGCTCGTCCTCGGGGACGATGTCGAGCAAGGGCTGGCCGGCAGAGACCGCGCTGCCGGGTGTGCGCAACTGAATGTTGGTGACGATGCCGGTCTGCGGCGAGCGGATTTCGAGGCGGCTCAAGACGTCCTTGGCCGAGACGAGCCGCTGTCCCACATCTGCAAGTTCGAGGCGGGCCGTCGTGATCTCGCCAGCGATCTCCGACTGGAATTCGTTCTCGATACCGGTCAGCCCGAGTTCCGCTCCGGCTTCCGCCTTTTCGGCCTGGGCCTTGTTGCCGGCAAGCTCACCGCGCGAAGCGGCAAGTTCGCTGAGCTTGGCATCGATCTCGATCAGCTTGGAGCGCTGGGCAAATTCCTTTGCAACCAGCGTCGCGATCGCGGTGCGCTGCTCGGTGATCAGTTCGATCTGGCGGTCGGTCGCTCTGATCTGCTCGGCAAGCGACTTGGCCCTTTCCGAGTACTCTTCGATGGTCTTGCCCTGAACCTCTAGCCGGCCGGCCTTTGCTTCGCGCCGGCGGTCGAAGAAGTTTGTCTCCGCCTTCACCGCGTCGTCGGCAGCGGTTTCCGCGGTGCCCATCAGCTCGTCGGGGAAGTCTATCTGCGCGGCCTCCGTCTGCTCCGCCCTGAGGCGGGCAAGCTTTGCGATCAGACCAAGGCGCCGGCTTTGCAGTGCCTCAAGGTCGGATCGGGCGCGGGTGTCGGCAAGCTTGACCAGCGGCTGGCCGAGCGTGACGCGATCGCCTTCCTGGACGAGGAGGCGGTCGAGGATGCCGCCTTCGAAGTGGCTGACGGTCTTGCGCTTCGAATCGACCACGATCGTGCCGCTTGCGACCGACGCGCTGCTGAGTTCCGTCGAAAACGCCCAGCCGAAGAAGCCGCCGAAGGCGACGAGGATCGTCGTCAGGCCCGCAAGGACCACGCCGCGCAGCGGCGCGGTGGCGCTTCCTTCTGCGTCCGCATCCAGCCCGTGCAGCGGGTGGGGCCGGTCAGGGATCGCGGGCAGGTTCGCGCGGTCGTCCTTGGCCACGAGTGTGCGCGCCTCGCGAGAGGCCGGCAGGTTCTGTTTGTTCGTCATGCGGATACGCCTTCCCGTCTCGGCTCGCCGGGTGTCATGGATGCGACCACGTCGGTGCGCGGGCCAAACTGGGTGATGCGCCCGTTTTCAAGAACGAGCAGCTTGTCGGCGGCCTGCATGATCGTCGGCCGGTGGGCGATCATGATGACGATCGCACCGTCGTTGCGCGCCCGCTCGATCGCGCGGATCAATGCGCGCTCGCCGATGGCGTCGAGATTTGCGTTCGGCTCGTCGAGAACGATCAGGCGAGGATGGTCGTAAAGGCAGCGGGCAAGAGCGATGCGCTGGCGCTGGCCGCCCGAAAGCGTCAGATGCCCATCGCCGACCGGGGTGTCGTAGCCGAGCGGCAGGCGGCCGATCATGTCGTGCACGTCAGCAAGCCGAGCCGCTTCGAGCACTTTTTGGGGTTCGCCTTCCTCCATGCGCGAGATGTTGTCGCGGATTGTTCCTTCGAGCAGCGAAACGGACTGCGGCAGGTAGCCGGTCATCTGGCCAAAGGAAGCGCGTTCCCACAGATAGACATTGTTGCCGTCGAGGAAGACGCCGCCGGTGGTCGGCTTCTGAATTCCGACGAGGAGCCGGGCCAGTGTCGATTTGCCCGCCGCCGAGGGGCCGACGATGCCCAGAACTTCGCCGGGCGAGAGCGAGAAGGAAACGCCCTTGATGATCGGCACATCTAGGCCGGGCGCCGCGTAAACGAGCTTATCCACAACAAGATCGCCCTGCGTGCGCGGCTGCGGCATGGTCTGGCGTACGGCCAGATCCTGGTTCAGCGCAGTCTCTATCCGGCGCCAGCTTGCGATGGCGAGCACCCACTGACGCCAGTTCTCGATCATCGAATCAAACGGGGCGAGCAGGCGTCCGACGAGGATGGTCGTCGCCATCATCGCGCCGGGGGAAATCTCCTGTTTCATCACGAGGATAGAGCCTGTTGCCAGTGCGGCCGCCTGGATCATGAAACGCAGCGAACGGGTGATCGAAGCCATCGCCTTGCTGCGGCTTCCGCTTATTTCCAAAGCGTCGAGCGCGTGCAGCTGTGCGGTGCGCCAGCGGCGGGCGAGTGCTGGCAGCATGCCCATCGCTTCGATCGCCTCGGCATGGCGCAAGCTTGAACCAATTTTCGAAACGGCCTCGATATTGGCTTGATTGGCCTCTTTCATCAGCCGGCGAGTCAGCAAATCAGTCAGCAATCCACAGCATACAAGCAGGGCAATGGAAATGGCGCCAAGAAGGCCGAACATCGGGTGCAGCGCAAAGAGCACCCCGAGAAAGATCGGCGACCAGGCGGCATCGAGCGGGGCGCTGACGGCAGACGTCGTGAGGAAGCTGCGCAATTCAGCCAGGTCCCGCAGCGACTGGGTCGCCCGGGTCAGCCCTTGATCGGCGGCCGCCTGAACGGCGGCGGTCAGCACCGGCAGGTTCAGCCAGCGCACGACCGCACTACCCATCGCCTGGAACGTCAAAGCCCTGATGTATTCGAGCACGCCGTAGATCACGAGCGCGCCGATGACGAGAATCGTCAGCATGGTCAGCGTGTCCATGCTCTGGCTGTTCAAAACGCGGTCATGAACTTGCATCATGTAGAGTGGTGTCGAGAGCTGCAATATGCCGATGCAAGCACTCAGCAGGGCTGCATAAATAAGTGCCAAAACGAACACGCGGCGTGCCTTCAAAATAAGCAGTCGCGGATCGTTTGCTCCATTTTGCGCCTTCTTTGGCCCAATTTGGTTCTTGCTAATCATATTGCCTCGTTTGCTGTCACGCGTGGCGATTTTCTGGATAAGTTCGTTGGGGTCTTGAGGAAGCTATTTTGTTTGTTATCACTTAAATCACAGTGTTGCCGTGATAAGTGTGACACAATAATGGTGGAATGCTCAAGATAGTCGTATTCGGGGGGAGTAAAGGGGGTGAAAAATTGCTTCAAAATTTGAAGTAATTTTTGAATATTGTAGTAATGCTCAGTTGGAGAGAGGGATGAATCAAAGGATTCTCTATCCGTTCGCAGATTTTGGCGGCGCTGTTGCCATCCGCCCCGGGGATGACGCAGTTGGAAGTGCCCCTGAACATGACAATATTGACCAGGAGAGCGAAGCGTCCGTGGTCACATATTTCGAGTTGGCACGGATGATGGAACGGGCCAGCCGGCGCTTTACCGGCCTGTTGCGTGCCGAGCTGACGAAGCTTGGCGTCGACGATATCGGCCCGGCACAGGCGATGGTCCTTCTGGCGATCGGCGATGCGGAAGTGTCGGTGGCGGAGCTTTTGGACCGTGGCCACTATGTCGGCTCCAACGTTTCCTACTACCTGAAGCAGTTGGGTGACGGGGAGTATATCGACAGGGCCGCCTCCCAGCGCGACCGGCGCTCGGCCCGCATCAAGCTTTCGGAGAAGGGCAAGCAACTCTGCGATGCCCTGCGCAAGGCGGCTGGCGCCTATGAACGTGTCCTCAGCCACGGCGAGCAGGACCGGCGCAATCTCGAAACCGCATTTCAAACGCTGCACCGGCTCGAGCTGGTTTGGGGGAATGCAACGCGCTACGGCATCTGAGATGCCCGCGCACAGGCTGTCCTTTCAACGGCTATAGGCAGGGAATATGCACGTAGCATTTGTACACCGGCGCGGCTTCTGCCAGTTCGCCGCTCTCGCGTCTCATTTGGCGCAGACGGGAAATGAAGTGACACTCGTGACGGAAACCGTGGATCAGCGGATTCCGGCAACGCGCGTCATTCGCCACAGAGCAGAACCCGGCCCGCAGGCCAATTCGCAGATGGCAAGGCACCTCGGTGTGCCTGACCATCATGTCCGGATCGGTCACCGGGTCGCCGAAACCTTCGATGCCATGGCCCGCCAGGGGCAGGTGCCCGACGTTATCGTCGGGCACATCGGCTGGGGCGGCATGACCTTCGTCAAGGATGTGCTGCCGAATGTCCCGGCACTCGGCTATTGCGAGTTTTTCTACCGAGCCGAAGGGGCCGATATCGGCTTTGCCCCCGACGGCAAGCCCGACCAGGATGCGCGCAAGCGGCTGCGGCTGCGCAACACGGCGCAACTCCTGACGCTTGACGCGATCGATGGCGGCTTCAGCCCGACCCAATGGCAACGGAGCCTTTATCCGGCGGAGCATCGCGCCCGTATCGGCGTCTGCCACGAGGGCGTCGACACTCGCGTCTTCCGTCCCGATCCGTCGGCATCATTGAAGCTTCCGGACGGACGGGTGCTAAAGGCGGGTGATCCGCCGATCGTTACTTTCGTCGCCCGCGATCTTGAGCCCTATCGCGGCTTCCCGCAGGCGTTGGAGGCCGCCGCAAAGGTCGCGAAGCGCCATCCTGATGCGCTTTTCGTTTTCGTCGGTGGCGACGGCGTCAGTTACGGCGCGCCGCCGCCCGGTGGTGGCTCCTGGAAAGACTACCTGCTTCAGTCCCTGGATATCCCGGCCGACCGGTTCCTGTTTCCAGGCGTGGTGCCGCATGGCGTCCTGAAGCAGCTGTTCCAGATTTCGGCCGCCCATATCTATCTGACCTATCCTTTCGTTCTTTCCTGGTCGGTCCTGGAGGCCATGGCCTGCGGTGCTCTTGTCATCGGATCGGATACGGCGCCGATGCAGGAGGTGTTGAGCTCCGGCCGCAACGGCCTCCTCGTGCCGTTCTTCGATACGGATGCGCTCGCGGAGGCGATCTCCGGGGCCTTGCAGCAACCGGAGAAGTATACCGAGTTGCGTGCAGCCGCCCGTCGCACCGTCGAGCAAAGGTTCCGTCTGGGTGATTGCATTGCACGACAGATGACATTGCTGGACAAGGCAATGGAAAATCCCGGATCCACTCAAATATTACGGGTATCATCTGCATAATACTTCAAAACCCGAAGTATTATTTCACGAAAAACGCAAATATAACTTATTGTGCAGTGCAAATAACCTTGATATGCTTCCTCTAGGTCGTTGAATTCGCCGGTTTATTTCGTGTCGGCGGATTCAACTACAGAGAGAATTCGGTTGTATTGAGGGTGGCGCGTGCAAGGGTTGGTGTCTTCTGGCGTGAGGTATTCGCAGGCGAAGAGAAAGCTGGTGTTGGCCTCGGATCACGATAGGGCGAGTGTCCAGGGCAGTGGCATCGAGCACCTGGTTCATTTTCTTCCGGCAGGCGATCGGCCTGATGCGACCCTGGAAAACGTGTTTCCATTGATCGGGCTCGCCTTTTCAAGGGAGGGCGAGGCGGATCTGGCCGACGGCATCGTCTCGCTGCGGGCGCTTGGCACCGTCCCGGATATCCCGATCAAGCGCTTGAGCGCCGAGGCCGTCAGCGAAAGCGCTGGGCTCATTCAGGCATTGGTCGACGGTGGTGTCGGGCGGCTTGCCCGGTTTTCGTCGGCAATCACATCCGAGCTTGCGCTGCTTCGCCGCGAGCGTGAAACGCTACTTGAAAACTATCGCGCACTCGAAGATGCGTTCCAGGCACGCAACTGGGAGCCGGTCGCCGAAGTCTTTGCGCACGACCCCTATGTCGATCCCAAGGACGAGGGCATCGGCCATCTGATTGCCAATGCCTTTGTCGAACAGCTCCTGCCGGTCTCCAGCCATGGCGTCGCCGGCATCGCGCTTCACTTCAATTCGGTCCCGCGCGATGGCGGCGAACTGGTCGTTGTCTTGAGCTATGTCGAGAGCGGCGAGGGGGTTGCCGAGTGGGCCGTTCCATTCTCGCAGCTCGTTCCAGGCTGGAACTTCTTTGCCCTGCCGCGCACCTGCGGGGGTGGCGCGAAGACCCTGCGGCTGCGCGTTTCGACGACCGGTAGTGAAACGATCGGGCTTTCGCTCGGCTATCCCATCGCCAGTGAACACTATACGGCTCGGTCCGAGACCCGCCATGCCGACCTTGATCTGCGCCCTCTAGCGTTCCGCGTCTATACCGGTCTGCCCGGCGTCAAGCCGACGCGCATGCCGAACATGATCGCGCCGACCGCGCTGCTCGACGGCCACTTCATCGAGGACTATCGTCTGTCGGTCGATCTTCTCAGCCAGATCGTCGACGTATCGGTGACGCCGGTCGTGCCGGAATTCCAGACGGTACGCTTTCTCGAACACGAACACGCCGTCGTCTGCCATCCGCTTGCAAATGGCGTATCGGCCGGCGCCGTCGGTCGCGCTGTCGAGCCCGGCACCATATCCTTCTCCGCAAGCGCAGTGGTCGATCATCCCAAGGGCGCCCCGGCGGCCGTCAGCTTCCTGCTCGCTCCAGCGGGCTCGAACGCGCGCTCCGAAGTGGCGGAACTGGCTCGCAAGGGGGTGGTCAAGCCGTCCGCCTTCTTCAGCGGCTGGCGCGAGGTCACCAACGAGCAGCCGATCAACATCAACTTCCAGCTCGACGAGCCGGTGCGCCAGCCCATGGATCTGATGATCCTCAGCCGCGCCGTAACCGACTCGGTCGATTTCTCCTGGCTCAAGGTGTCGGGCTTCCGGATGGTCAAGCAGTCGGGTGGTGCGTCTTATGCACAGCAATAGCGATCCAAGGGACCTCATCGCGATCGCCATGCCGCTCTATGGCCACGCGGCGCTGGCGCTCGAAGCGCTCGAATCCGCGCTTGCATCGGATCTCGAGGGTTGCCGTATTGCCATCGTCGTTTCGGTCGACGGCGACCCGCGGCAGGAAACCTTCGATCAGCTGTTGCTCTATACCGCGGCCCACCCTGATATCCATGTGGTCTTCGGGCGTAACGCCGGCCCCGGCGGTGCGCGCAACCGCGCCATCAACTACGTGCTCGAAAATCTGCCCGAGGCGAAGGCCGTTTATTTCCTCGATGCCGACAACCGAGTCTTGCCGGGAACGATCGAGACCCTCTATCGGCGCCTGCACGAAAGCGGCGCCGGCTGGGTCTATACCAACATCGACACCTTCTCGGTGAGCTGGCGAGCGCATTACGGCAACCAGTATTCGCGGCTCGTCCACTGCATCACGGACAACATCTGTGACACCGGCTCGATGATTTCGATCGAGGTCTTCCAGGAGGGCGTTCGGTTCAACGACGACCGGCAGAACGGTTTTGAGGATTGGGAGTTCTGGCTTTCCTGCGTCGAGCACGGTTTTGTCGGAACCCCCTGCCACGACACGACGTTCGAATACCGCCTGCGTGCCGAAAGCCGTTTCAAGGAAGCCAACCGCGACCGCGCGACATCCGTGAGCTTCCTCAGAAAGCGCCACAAGGCTCTGTTCCAGCGGCCAATGCTCGTCGATTTCGAGCATGAGGAGTGCCCGCGTTATCTCTTCGCGCGCACCGAAGACGCGGCGATCTCGTTCTTCACAGATCCGACGAAGCAACCGAAGCGGCTGCGCCTCGACGACATCATCCCAGCCTTCTGGGCAAGCACCGGCGAGCCCGACAACGTGCATTTCCCGCCCTTCGTCATGGCCGGCAGCGGTGCGACGATCGATCTGCTTTTGCGCTCGCGCATGCTGCCCAACGTGCTTTGCCACCTGGAGCGCCTGAGTGAGAAGGCCAACGTCGTTTTCGTTCATCTCGGCAACGACGCAACGCAGCGCAAGATCGAGCCGACCTTCCTCGACGCCGGCGCCCAGCATCTCGGCCAACCGGATCTCATCTTCATTTCGACGGCGCTCCTGCGCGACGTCATCCGCAACAATGCGCTCGACTGGTTTGCCTCTATCGGCACGCAGCAGGTCTGGCCGACCTCGGCGGTTCTCAATGTGCGCTTCCCGTTCCCGCGCGCCCTGCCGCGCCGCACGCTGATCACGCCGCAACAGGTGATGATCAACTGCGTCAACGCGATCGCCACCAGTCCGCTTCGCCGCACGGCCGGCCGTCGCTGGACCTGGCGACCCGCGCGGCTCATGCCCTATTCCGACCTGCACAAGGCCTTGCGAACAGAAATCGGCGGCTCGCCGGTGCTGCCGCTCGGGCACAGCGAAGCCGGCAAGAAGACTGCAGCGCTTCTCGTGCCGAACGCGTCGTTTGGCGGCGCCGAGAAGGTCATCTACGCCGCCTCGCGTGAACTCAGGGCCGCGGGCTACGAGACGCATCTGTTCGTGCTCGGCACCAGCCGGATGGACGTGATCGACGAGTTCGATTCGAGCTTCGACTATGTTCACTTCTGGGATCAGGGCATCCCGGCCTGGGGCGGCTCCGGCTCGTTCCTCGGCCAGGATTTCATCGCCGACCATCATGAAGTCGATTGGGGTGCGCTTAAAGGTCAGCTCTCGGGCTTCGATCTCGTCATCAACAACCACGTGATGGCGATGCATCCGCTGATCGCGCGGCTGCGCTCGGAAGGGACACGCACGGCGTGCTATCTGCACGTCGTCGACAACACGCCGTTCAAGCGCCCCGCCGGCCAGCCCTTTGCGGCCATCGCCCACGAGCATTGCTACGACGCCTTCCTCACCTGCTCGGAACAACTGAAGTTCTACCTGCACAGCTTCGGCGTGCCGCTCGAAAAGATCTTTGCCGTTCCGAACGGCGCAAGTTTCTCCGTGCCGCCCAAGGTGCTTGCAGACGTTCTGCAGGTGCGGCGGATCGAGCGCAAGGACGACCGGCTGCGGCTGCTCTACATGGGTCGTCTTGACCAGCAGAAGGGCATCGACCGCCTGGCCGCGACCATTGCAGAGCTGCGTGCCGCGCACGTGTCGTTCGACGCGCGGGCGATCGGTGGCGAGATCCTGGCGGATGCCTCGTTCTCCTGGACGGACCGGCTCAAGGAACTGGGCGTCGACGTGCGCCCACCGGTCTTTGCCAGCCGCGACCTGATCAAGGCGCTCGGCTGGGCCGATGTTCTGATCATGCCTTCGCGCTGGGAAGGTGCCCCGCTGATGATCGCCGAAGCCCAACAGCTCGGGTGCGTGCCGATCGCAACCGCGGTTGGCGCCGTCGACGAACTGATCGTCGATCGCGAGGACGGCATCCTGATCGATGCCTCGTCCGATCCCCAGGTGGTGCGCGACATGGTCAAGGCGATCGCCGAGGTTTCCCGCGATCGCAACCTGCTGGCTCCGATCATGGAAGGGTGCCTGAGAACAGCGGCGCGTCGCGGCTGGGCGAACTCCTTTTCGGAGTTCCTCGGCTGGTGCGACGGCGCCGTGAACAATTCCTCGCTTTCGCGCGCCAAGGTCATCCGGGCGCGTGAGACATCCAATACCGGCGTCGCAGCTGCAGGCTGATTGACCCGTACGACTTTTCAAAAAGAAGGGACTTACGCATGCGTCCAAGAATCCTCCTGACGGGTATTCCTGGTCATTACACGCGCCTCGCAAACGGCGCCAATGGCCTGTCGGTTTCCTATTCGGAACGGCAAAAACAGCCCGAATCCAAGGACGAGTTTCTTCAGGAGCTTCGCAACATCAGCAACACCGGCAACTATCTGATCGGTGAGGGGGCTCTGCGCGCCATCGCGCCGCACGCCAAGCAGATTCCGTTCTGGCATCTTTACAACGCCCACAAGAACGGCACCGGTTTCGATGAATTCAACAACAACTTCGACATCTGCGTGTTCACCTGCGCCAATCTGTTGCGCAAGGGGCTTTCTGCGGATGCCGAGGCTGATGTCTTGAGCAAGCTCAAGATGCCGATCGTCATGCTCGGTATCGGCCACCAGAACCGCAAGGACCTGGAAACAGGCCTGCCGGAGGGGACGAAGCGCCTGCTCGATGTTCTCAAGGACCGCGAGCACTACTTCCTGACCCGCGGCTACGAAACCGCCGGCTACCTGAAGGATCAGGGATTCAAATACGTCCGGCCGACCGGCTGCCCCTCGGTCTATTTCGCGCCGAACAATATGCGTGCCTCGATGAAGAAGCTGCCCGACGTCAAGATCGGTCAGGCAAAGACGATCTTTTCGGGCTATCTCGGCGCCAATCACGATTGCATCGTCGATGCGATCGCGCTGAACCCGGAAGGCGCCAAGCCCCAATACATCATCCAGGACGAATTCCTGCACTTCGACATGAAGGTCGAGCCGGATGCCGATGGCAGGGTCTTCGATTCCTGCTCGGGCAAGATGCTCGGGGAACTGGCTTTTCCGGGCGCTGAGCGCCAGAAGGTGCCCTTCGATGTACGCACCTTCTTCGATACCAACATGTGGCGCGCCTGGGCCTCGCACATGGACTTCAATTTCGGCCGTCGTTTCCATGGCTCGATCATCGCCATGCAGGCAGGCGTGCCGAGCCTGATGGTGGCTGTCGACGATCGCATGCGCGAAATGCTGGGCTTTACCGGCCTGCCGTCGGTCGACGTCCAGGAGCTCGAAAAGGCGGAAAACCGGGCGGAGTTCGTTGCCAGCCATCTGGCCGGGCTGAACGCGTCTGAACTGATCGACCGCTACTCCGATCGCGAACGCAATTTCCGTACGGTGCTGCGCGAGATCGGCATCGGCCTCTAAACCGTGATGCCTCGGACGCGTTCGATCCGAGGCGCTCAATTTATGATGTTCGGGCGGCACGGTGAGGTTTGCAGATCCGCTTCCTCGTGCCGCCCTCCCTCTTCCTCAACTCTGTGGGCCAGTCCACAAACCAGGTGTATCGATGCGTATCCTGCTCACCGGAATCCCTTCCTACCTCCAGCGTACCGTGGCGCGCGTTTCCGGTGCGACGGTTCATCACAAACCCTACTTCGACGATATCCGAAGCAAGAAGGATCTGGTCGACCAGGTCAAGAAGATCGCCAACACCGGCAACTACCTGATCGGCGAGGGCGCAGCTTATGCCTTGCGCGGACATGACGTGACCTATGTGCCGTTCTGGCATCT
The DNA here is from genome assembly GCF_014852035.1 of Ensifer sp. ENS03. Taxonomy (NCBI): domain Bacteria; kingdom Pseudomonadati; phylum Pseudomonadota; class Alphaproteobacteria; order Hyphomicrobiales; family Rhizobiaceae; genus Ensifer; species Ensifer sp. ENS03. The sequence goes on from NZ_JACVAV010000008.1 coordinate 165,169, forward strand.
GGTCAACAGCCGCGGCGCCAACGACGTCTACGATGCCCTGAACAAGGAATTCGACATGTGCGTGTTCGCTTCGGCGAACCTGCTGCGTCCGGGATATTCGGCCGATCTCGAAGCGGATGTGTTCGAGAAGCTGAAGATGCCGGTTCTGGTGATGGGCATCGGCATCCAGAAGCGTGAAGGTCTGAAAGAAAACCTGCCGGCCGGTACGTTGCGGTTCCTCGAGGTCTTGAAGCAGAAGGAAAGCTTCTTCCTGACCCGCGGCTATTTCACCGCCGAGTTCCTGCGCGCGGAGGGCATGAAGTTCGTCAAGCCGACCGGCTGCCCCTCGCTCTTCTTCGCTCCCAACGAGATGCGCCACTCCTTGACGTCGCTTGCCAACGCAGACCTTGCCTCGGCACAGAAGCTCGCGCTCGGCGGCTATCTCGGTAGCGTCGCCGACACCATCGTCGATGCCCACGCACTGCTGAAGCCGGAGAGCGTGGCCAGCTACGTCATCCAGGACGAAATCGTCGCCTATAACCTCACGCTGCCCGTGGATGACAACGCGCCGGTTTACGACCGCTCCAGCGGCCGCATCACCGGCAAGACCGAATACAAGCATCAGGAAAAATGGCAGCGGCAGAACGAACTGATGGTGTTCTTCGACACCAACCAGTGGCGCGCCTGGTCATCGACCCGGGACCTCTGCATCGGCAGGCGCTTCCATGGCTGCGTCATCGGCATGCAGGCGGGCACGCCTTCGCTGATGATCGCCGTCGACGACCGTATGCGCGAGATGCTCGAATTCATCGGCTTTCCCTATATCGAAGCGGGCGTCTGGAATCGTGAGGCGGACAAGAAGGCGCATCTCGCCAACTTCCTGTCGAAGATCGATGCGCAGGCGGTTACCGAACGCTATTCGGCATGCGAGGCGAACTTCCAAAGTGCGCTTAAACAGGTTGGCATTTAATCTGCCCCTGACCCGGGCAGCGCCGTTGGCGCTGCTCCTTGCCGCCCTGGTCTCCTGGGCGGCGCTTTCGCGTGGCGCAACGGCGTTCGCGGGCGAGGTTGCGGCTGCGCGCTACGGCGTCAATCGGCTCAATCTCGCCTGGCTGGAGCGCACGGATCAGGAACGCATCCTTCGCGAAATCGCCGACAGCGGCGCCACGCATGTGCGGCTATCGCTGTCGCGCCCCGTCGACAAAAGCATCGACGCGCTGGAGATTGCCAACCGGCTGGGTCTGCGGATCCTGCTCGAAATCCAGCTGTCGAACAAAAGCTATTATCCGGACAGCGTTCGCCCGCGCACCGGCTTCGGGCGCATCTGGGATATCAACCGGTTGTCCGATCTGGACCTTGATCGTTACCGCGTCGGCCTGGCGTCAGCTCTGCAGCGCATCGATGCCCTTGGCATCCGTCTGGATGCGGTAGAACCCGGAAACGAGATCAACCTCGCCGGCTATAACGGCGACCTCGCCGTCTACGAGAAGCCGGGCCGAGCGACGCCGCGACATCTCAGTGAACTCAGGGATCCCGAGGCATTCGGAAAAGGTCTAGACAACTACGTCGAGGCGCTGAAGATCACCCGCGACGGCGTAAGAGCGAGCGCCAACAGCAAGGCGATCATCGTCTCCGCCGGGCTCTCCGACATGGGGGCCAGGGAAGCGGACCGCCAGGGAATGGAGCGGCTGGATCCGGGCGAGGTGATTGCCCTTTTGAAGGCGCGGGGCATGGACGCGCTCGTCGATGCCTATGGCATTCACATCTACCCGGCGCGCAAGGATAAGGCTGCAATCACCTCGATCGTCACCAAACTTCTCGATTTCTGTGCGCCTGCCGACAGAGGGCGGCCCTGCTGGGTGACGGAATGGGGGATTGCCAATACACTGCGCAGCTGCCCCGTCGATGATCGCGAACGCGAAGGGGCGATGACGGCCATGCGGACGGTCTTCGAGCGGTTTTCCGAAGAAAATCGCCTGAATGCGGCCTACTACTACGACTGGGACACCCAGCAGAACTACCGGCTATGGCGCTGCGGTGCTCTAAGCCCGGCCGGCGCGCTTGCGATCGAACCGGCCAAGGGTGATTGATGCAAGGCATTTTTAGCTGTGAGCTGGATGGAGCGAAGCGCCCTTGTCGATCAGCGCCGCGTTGCGCGGCTCGTCGCCGGTTCAAGCCCCTTGCCGCGGTAGGTGACGGGAATGCCGAGTCCCTCGTGGGTTCGCGCCAGCGTTTCCAGCCAGGTAGCCAGTTCCTCCGGGACCATTTCGTCCCCGGTCTCCATCGCCTCGATCCATGCCAGGTTGCAATGGAGGGCGCTTGCCAGATTGATCGGCGTCCAACGAAGAACGAGAAGGCATTGGGTGAAACGGGCGGGGGTCATCGGTTGTGCTCAAGGTTGCATGTGGAATGGATGAAGCAGGCTTTACACGTGGAAATAAGTCAAGGTGATGACTTGCCGCGGCCAAAAGTCGTGATCTTTTCGTGAGTTAGAATTGATTGGGCAAAATGCCGCAGTGCAGCATGCGTTTGGCGCCTTTCACATGGCGTTTGCCGGGAATGCTTGGACGCGATTGCCGCGCCCATGGGCCAGAACCAGCGAAAATACGGGACTGACTGTCGCTCTCCAGCGGGTACTCGGCCCCGAGCCGGTGCGAATCGCGCGCCTTTGAGGTTGAATGGCCGCAAATCCAGAGGACCGATTCGGTCCTGGACAAAGCGCTGAGGCGATCAACCGTTGCATGCACCCCTTTACCAGACCGCGATCAACATCGCCGCGAAGGCCGCGTTCTATCTGTCGCTCGCGATGCTGCTGCCGGCCGCAGTCGATCTGTTCTATGGTCATCCCAACTGGAGGGTGTTTGCCGGTTCGGCCTTTGCGACTGGTGGTCTGTCGCTTCTGGCGATCGCCGCCACGCAGGGCGGCTCGCCGCTGTTCAGCCGCAAGATGGGCTTTCTCGTCGTCAATCTTCTCTGGATCGTCGTGTCTCTCGTCGGCGCCGTGCCCTTCTGGCTGTCGTCGCTGAAGCTCGATTTCGCCAAGGCCTTCTTCGAATCGGTATCTGGCATCACCACGACGGGCTCGACCGTCATCAGCGGCCTCGACCATGCGCCTCCGGGCATTCTTCTCTGGCGCTCGGTTCTGCACTGGCTCGGCGGTATCGGGATTGTGGCGCTCGGGCTCTTCGTCATGCCCTATCTCAGGGTCGGCGGCATGTCCTTCTTCAAGATGGAGTCCTCGGACACCACCGAGAAGCCCTTCGCCCGCATCGTCACCTTCACGCGCGCCTTCATCCTGATCTATGTCGTGATGACGGTGACGTGCACGATCATCTTCTCCTATCTGGGCATGAGCCGTTTCGACGCGATCAACCACGCGATGTCGACGGTCGCGACCGGTGGCTTCTCCACCCACGATGCCTCGCTCGGCTACTTCAACAGCCTGCCGATCCTCTGGGTCGCAACCTTCTTCATGACGCTGAGCAGTCTGCCGTTTTCGGTGCTCATTCTGTTTATCGTTCGTGGGCGGCTGGATACGCTGAAGGATCCGCAGATCATCGTCTTTCTGTCCTATCTGACGGCACTTGCGCTCGCCGCAAGTCTCTACCAGCGGATCGTCAACGGGGTCTCGGCGCACGAGGCTTTGGCGCACGGCTTCTTCACCGTCTCGTCCATCCTGTCGACCACCGGTTTTGCCAGCGACGATTACATGCTCTGGGGTGAGTTCATCGTCGCACTTGCCTTTGCCGCCACCTTCATGGGTGGTTGCTCCGGCTCGACGGCGGGCGGCATGAAGGCCTACCGCTTCATCATCATCTTCAATTCAATCCGCGCCGGTCTTTTCAAGCTGATCTACCCCAATGCGGTCCACACGGTGCGCTACGGCAAGACACTTGTCGACATAGACGTGCAGCGCACCGTGTTCATGTTCTTCACGGCCTACATGTTCATCTGGGCTTTCGGCAGCCTCGCCATGGGGGCGATGGGCTATGATCTCGTCACGGCGGTGTCAGCGGTCGCAACGGCGCTTTCAAACGTTGGCGCCGGGCTCGGCCCGATCATCGGGCCGGCCGGCAACTTCTCGACGCTGACCGACCCGGCGCTCTATCTCCTGTCGCTCATGATGCTGCTCGGCCGTCTGGAAATACTGACCGTCCTGGTCATCCTGACACCGCTCTTCTGGAGGGACTGAGCGACAGGTCGAAACGAGGCGCGCCCTGTCAGGCGGCCTCGGTCTTGCGGCGCGTGCCGGCGCTTTCGATGTAGTACTTCTCATAGCGGTGGCGGTAATGCTCGGCACCGCCAAAGTCGCTGTACTTTGCCAGTTCCTGCATGTCGGTCTTGTTGAGGATCACGCCGAGGATCTTGGCATTGATCTGCGGCTCCGAATGCAAGAGGTCGCGCACCAGGCGCGACGGCGTCCGGCCCCATTCGGCGACATAGAGGAAGCCGTCCGCAAGCGGCGCGAAGGCCTTGGCATCGACGACCGGGGCGAGTGCCGCGAGATCGACGACGACATAGTCGAAGGACTTGCGTGCATTGTCGATGAGCTCAGCCATGGCCGGCGACGCAAGCAGCTCATGGCTGTCATACGGGCCGTTGCCGTCCACTGCTTCACCGCCGACCGGCAGGATCGCAAGCTTCGTCTGCTGGTCGATCTTGATGCCCGCCGGCCAGGATGCCTGCCCGGTCAACGCTTCCACCAGACCCGCCTTCGGTGGCGGATTGATCATCTTGCTCAAACCCGGCTTGCGGATGTCGGCATCGATCAGAAGGGTCTTCTTGCCGCTTGCGGCAAGGAGGGCTGCAAAATTCGCGGCGATGATCGACTTGCCTTCATCGGGCACCGCCGAAGCGATGCCGATGACGCGCGAGCCGTTGCCGGTCAGCATACGGTCGCAGGCAAGCTTGGCGTTGCGGAAGGTCTCTGTGAAGGACGAGCGCGGAGCGTCGAGCACGATGCGGCTGAGGCGCTCGAAAGACGGAGCCCCTTGCGTTACCGGTGGCGGCATCTTGTTCTTCATCAGCTTGGCGCGAACGAGATCCGTCGTTCCAGGGTGACGTGGGCCGACCAATGGAATGTAGCCGAACGACCGGTGCCCGAGGATGGCGCGCACGTCGCCTTCGAGCCGGAACGTCCGCTCGCGAAATTCCTGGAAAGCGGCAAACGCGCCGCCCGCCATCAGGCCGAGCACCGCCGAAAGGGCCAGCACCATCGTCTTCTTCGGGCTCGAAGGCGAGGCCGGGACGCCGGCGCTGGAAATCACCCGCGCCTTGGCGATCGGGAAGGAGCGCTGCTGAGAGGCCTGCTCGTAGCGGTTCAGATAGGTCTCATAGAGCGTCTTCAGCGCGGCTGCCCGCTGCTCCAGTTCGCGCAGGTGCACGAGCGATACATTTGCATTTGCGTTGCGGCCGGTGGTGCCTTCTATGTTTTCGCGCAGCGACGCTTCGCGTGAGCGCGCCACCTCGTATTCGTTGCGGTAGCTTGCCGTCAGCTGCTGCAGTTCCTGGAAGATCTGGCGGCCGACATCGGTTTTCTCCTTGCGCAGCGACACAGCCTGCGGATGGTCGGCGCCGAAGCTCTGGCTCACGTCCTGTTCGCGCTTGCTGACCGCAAGGTAGCGCGTGCGTAGATCGCGGATGACCGAGTTGTCGCCTTCCTTGGCGGAAATCGTGGCGTTCTTGACGGCCGTCTCCGGTCCCTGGTCGACGATCGCCTGGAATTGCTTGTAGCGCGCCGAAGCGCTTGCGCTATCGGCCTGGGCAATGATCAGCTGGCTGTTGAGATCGGCCAGCTGCTGTTCCGACATGAGTTCGCCGCGCGCAAGCGTCAGGCCATTTTCGCTGCGGTATTTTTCGACCTCGAGAGACGCGGTCTGCGTGCGCTGCCGAAGGTCTGCAAGACGTTCCTGCAGCCAGACCGAGGCCCGTTCGGTCGCCTCGAAATTGGCGTTGAGCTGGTCGTTGAGATAGGCGTCGGCATAGGTGCGAACGATGCCGGCGGCAAGCTGCGGATCGCTGGAACGATAGGCAAGCGAGACGACGGAGCTTCGCGTCACGCGTTCGACGGCCAGTCCCTGCTGGAGCAGTGCCGCCGCCTTTTGCCTCCGGCCGTTGCGGGCCATATCCTCGGAAATCTCCGGCCCGCTCGAGAAGATGCCCGTAACGGACTTCAGCCCGTCCTTGACGACGTCGAACGGCGAGCGCGGCGGATTGAGGACGGTATCGTTGTCGGCAAGGTTCATCTTGTCGACGACACGCAGGGCGAGTTCGCCGGATTTCAGGATTTCCACGGCGCTGGCAATCTGGGTGTCGAGCAGGGCGCTGTTTTGCGGCGGCGCCTGTTCTTCGGCAAATTTCGACAGGTTCTCGTCGAGAAGGACCTGCGTTGCCGATGTGTAGAGCGGTGTTGCGAAGACCAGGTATGCGACACCGAGCGCGATGAAGAGCGCCACAAACAGGCCGACCATTCTGGCGCGACGCAAGACGACCGAAAACAGACGATCGAGGTCGATGAAGCCGTCGGGCTCCTCCACGTTGCGCGGTACGACACTGTTGAAGGGGAGACTTCTTTGATTCATTGGGTCGCTCTGTCCGTTTCCCTTTGGTCCGAAGGCTGGCGCCTCTTCTTTTCAAAAGAGGCGCCGAAGCCAGTTATGCGGCGCGGATGCGGCCTTCGTGAGACAGGACCATGTCCTTGACCGAGGCATAGACCGCGTCGCCGAGATCGGAACGCGCCAGCGCGAAGGCGACATTGGCCGCGATGAAGCCTTCCTTGGAGCCGCAGTCGAACGTGCGCCCATCATAGGGATGAGCGTGAAACGCTTGATTTTGCGACAGTTTCAGCATGCCGTCGGTTAGCTGGATCTCGTTTCCGGCGCCGCGCGGCTGATGGGCGAGTATGTCGAAGATCTGCGGCTGCAGGATGTAACGACCATTCAGATAAAAATTGGACGGGGCTTCGCCCATAAGCGGTTTTTCGACCATTTGGGTGACTTCGAAGCCATAGGGGACGGCCGTACCCTTGCCGACGATGCCATATTTCGAGGCATCTTCCGGAGCGCATTGCTCGACGCCGACAACGTTGCCGCCGGTCTGACGGTAGAGGTCGACAAGACCGGCCATGCAGCCGCGTCCGCCGTGGCAGAGCATGTCCGGCAGGAGCAGTGCGAAGGGCTCGTCGCCGATGAGATCGCGGGCGCACCAGACGGCATGGCCGAGGCCGAGCGGCGCTTGCTGGCGGGTAAAGCTGACGGAACCGGCGCGCGGCAGCATCTGCTCCAGTTCGGAAATCTGGGCGTTCTTACCGGAGCGGGTCAGCGACGAGATGAGTTCAGGCGTGTCGTCGAAGTGGTCTTCGATCGCCTGCTTGTTGCGGCTGGTCACAAAAACGATGTGCTCGATGCCCGCTTCACGGGCTTCATCGACCGCATATTGCACGACCGGACGATCGACGATCGTCAACATCTCCTTCGGTATCGCCTTCGTCGCGGGAAGAAACCGCGTTCCATTGCCGGCGACCGGGATCACAGCTTTCCTGACGGTCCTGATACGGTCCATGGTCTTATCCTTTACTTACGTGTGGGCTTTCGCCCGAGGTGGGTCGTTCGGCCGCCACCGTCGAGGTGGCAGGCTTCATGCGTGCGATTGGCGCAAGTAGCCGGCGCAATCGCACGGCGATCGGCATTCTGAGGTGCCGAAGCGCTCTGGGGTTGGTCAGAGCCACCTGGGTGGCTCCGGCCAACGATTTGGATTTCAGGTGTTCGACAAGGCGAAGGAAGGCGTGCGCCTCGACGAGGCTTTTGTCGCGCCGGCGCTGCATCGCTAGCGCCTCGGCATCGAGCGTGTGCCTGGCAAGGAATTCCCGGTCGGCCGTCATCATCGCGTCGATGTGGCGCAGTTCGAGCACGCGCGAAATCGAGCCCTCGCGGATGTGATAGCAATAGCCGGCCGAGGGATCGATGACGCATCGGCCGCCATGGGCAAGCGCCGAGGCGAGCAGGATGTAGTCCTCGCCGATGCGGATCGTTTCCTCGAAGCGCAAGCGATGTTCGTTCAGAAACCGGCGCTCAAAGATCGGCTTCATGTAGCCGAAATTGAAGGTGGAGCGGAAAAGCACGTTGGAACCGATGAAGGCCGCAAGCGTCAGCGTCCGACGGCGCTCAAGCTCGGCTTCGGGAAACATGCGCTCCAGCCGCCCATCGAGATTGAGGACGTCGATGTTGTCGACCACAATCGAAGCTTCGGTCGAGGAAGCAAGGCCGATCATGCGCGACAGCCGCTGAGGGCTAACCGTGTCGTCCGCGTCAAGAATGGCGATCCAGTCGCCACGGGCCGCTTCGAGACCGGCATTGCGCGCGCCGCCGGGCCCGCGGTTCTCGGCAAGTCGCAGCAGCCGCACGCGCGGATCAGCGAGTTCTTCGACGACCGCACAGGTCTCGTCCTTTGAGCAATCGTCGACGACGATCACCTCGACGTCGACGCCCGTCTGCGCAAGCGCACTGTCGATGGAGCGTCGGATCGTGTCGGCAGCATTATAGGCCGCGATGACGAAGCTGACGTCGGGGGCGCGTTGCGTCATCAAGCGGTCGCCGCTCCGTATTGCTGGAGTTCGCGCACACCAATGAGGCCGCTGACGACGCCCGCATGCATGATTGCGCGAAGCGCGTAGCGCGAGCGAGCGACCGGCGATCCGAGCAGCATAAGACTTGCGATGGCGCAATAGCCTGATTTCGCCGTCGCGCGGACGATTTCGGCAACTCGGCTGCCGGCTTGGCCCGGTTCACTCAAGAGCCGGCCATGGGTTTGGCCGGAACGGAAACGACGCTTTGCAAGCCAGGCAAGTCGCGCGCGTTTCTCCGGTACCGGTTCGAAGACCAGCGCATCGGGCGCATAGGCCAGACGCCCACCATCCGCATGCATGTGGCGGAAGAACTCCGTATCCTCACCGCCTGTCTGCCCGAGCGCCAGATTGAACCGCCTGTTGAAGACGACCGGGCGAGTGAGATCGATCAGAACATTGCAGGTGTAGCCCGTGCGGATCTCGCCATCGACCCAGACCGGCCGGGTTGAATGAAAATCGCCGCGGCGCATCCAGTTCGGGGCAGACAGCGTGTATTCGGCACGAACCGGGCCGAGCACGACATCGGCGCCGGTCGTTAGGGCGGTATCGAGCAATTGCACGAGCCAGGTCCTCGACACCGTCTCGTCGTCGTCGACGAAGGCGAGATAGTGCCCGGTGCTGTTGTCGAGACAGGCGTTGCGGGCGATGGAAATGTTCGACGCCGGGCAATGCACGTAGAGGATCTCGCAAGGCATGGTCGGGCGCATCTGGTTGACGAGCGCCTGCGCGCTCGGCGTCACGTCGTTGTCGGCGACGATAATGCGGATCGCCACATCGGCAGGCACGGTGATGAGCGCGAGGGAGTGCAGCGTTTCTGCAAGCTCCGGCCGGCGAAACGTGCACACCGCTATGTCGATCTGTGTCCGGGCGACGGTGTTGGTCATGGTGCCACCCTCCGGTTACGCGTGGTGAGCAATTCCCGCCAGAAGCCGGCCGACCAGGCAAAATGCATGACCATTGCCGAGATGGCCGCGAGCGGGCCGTAGGGGTTCTTCTGGCCGAGCGCCATCCACATGCCGTAGCCGATGCAGGCCACAGCCCAGAGCACGACCGGAACGACCGCAAGCCAGCTGACGACCGCGAGCAGTGCGCCGACAGCGACCGGAGCGACGGCAAGCGGCAGCAACTGCCTGAGGCTCGGCCAGGCGCGATGCTTCAACACATTGCGCGCGCGTCCGCGCCCATAGGCGAAGTACTGGCGGAAGAGCGGCCCGACCTTGGCGCGGGGGTAGTAGACCATGCTGGTCCGGTCGGTCATCCAGATGCGATAGCCCGCCTGGCGGAAGCGATAGTCGAACTCCGCGTCTTCGTTGTGGCTGAAGATCTCGTCGTAGCCGCCGATCGCCTGGAAGGCGGAAATGCGCATCAGTGCATGGTGACCGTGATCGGCCCAGTGGCTCGCCGCGCCGAGACGGTGCTTGGCGCCGCCATTGCCGAGCTTGGAATTCTGGGCGTAGGCGGTGGCCTTCTGGAAGGGCGTGAAGCCAACCGTCTGCATGGCGACGACGACGGAGTCCGCGCCGGTCAGAAGAGCCTCCTCGACGAGGCGCTCGCAATAGTCATCCGGATAGGTGCCGTGCGCGTCGATGCGGATCATATAATCGAAATCGGTGCCATGGCGTGCGACGGCGAGATTGATCGCAGCACTCTGGATGCGTTTCGGATTGTCGAGCACCAGCACGGCCGGATCCTTCTCGGCGAGACGCGCCGCGATCTCACGGGTGCCGTCGGTGCTGCCGCCGTCGGCGATCAGGATGGCGCCGTTGAGGCGCCTTGCCGCGGGTAGCAAGGCTTCGGCGAGGCCCTGCAGATGTTCCGCCTCGTTGAGGCAGGGAATGACGATGAGGACACGTATGCTCATGACAATCCACCTTCGTTTTGGGGCGTTGAGGTGTTTTGATGTGCTTGCGGGAAGTCCAGCGCGATGCGCGGCGGAGCGGCGGACGTGACGGCCGACAGACGGCGCACGAGGCCCTCGCAATCGCTGCGATTGAAGATCCAGGTTTCCGGCGCGCAGGCCGCGATCCGCCGGGATGTGGCGTCGTAAATCTCGGAGGTCAACGAACCCATGAGCGCGGCAAGCGCGTCGGCATCAGCTTCTTCGATAAGCACGCCAAGGCCACGTATGGCCAGAAACCGGGCGGTCTCGGTGCCGCGAAGGGCAATCGGCACCCGCCCGAAGCGGCAGCCTTCATAGAGCCGGTTCGGGAGCAGCCATTTGGAGTTCTGACCTTCCTCGAAGAAGTCGATCGCCCAGGTGAAGTGCACGTCGGAGTAGATCGCGCCAAGCTCTTCCGGGCTGCGATAGGGGCCGTGGAACGTCATGAAAGGTTCGTTGCGGATGAAGCCGTCGAAGTCGTCGAACTCGCGATAGGCCGGCCGGCCGCGCAGCACGATCTCGAATCGACCCTCCATGCGGCGCGAGAAGGCCGCCAGCAGCGCAAGTGATTTGCGGCAGCGCAGAGCACCGAACCAGCCAATCCGCCATGGGCCATGTGTCGGTGCGGCGGCAGCGGTCACCGATGGTCGCGCATCGGTTTCGTCGAGCTCGAGCACTTTGTTCTCAAGCATCATGGTCGGTGCCGAGATACCCGATAACGGGCGGAAATAGTTCTCGACGAAGGCGGGAGAACTGGTGATCAAAAGGCGCGCGTCACGGCCGAGCAGGCGCTCGCTTGTCCGCAACGCCTTGCCAGCGATGCCGGGGGAAAGGAGCAGGCGGTGAATGTCGAGGCATTCGTAGACGATTGGGACGTCGCCGCCGAAGAGGCTGACGGCCTTCCTGGCGATGGCCAGCATGTCGAGGTTGCGGGCTATGATCAGGTCTGGACGTTCCACTCCGCGCAGCGCCTGCTTCAGCGAGAGACAGCTCTTCGCGATCGCACCGACGCGCTGGACGAACCGGCCGTCATGGGTGTTGCCGAGCTCGACAGGTACGATGCCCTCGATCGCCGCCAGCGGGTTTGCGTCGCGCCTGAACCCGGCAAGCGTCACCTTTGCGCCGCCGGTAAGCAACATCAGCACGCGTCGGCGAACGGCGGGGTCGGCAAGATCTTGGGCGAAGTAAAGTATCTGCAGCATGAACATCCAGTTTTCTGTCCGGCTGCGCCGGACATGGTTCAAATTTTCCGCCTTGCAGCGGCGAGAGCCACGCCCACCGGCACGGCTCCCGATCGTCGGCTAGTTTATTTTGCAGGCAATCGACTCGGGGAACTGGCACTCGTCTCCCGGCGCGGTGAAAGCGACCCGGTCGACCTGCATCATCGAGGGGCCTTTGTAGGAAAAGGCGCCCATCCAATCCGTCAGGGTATCGGTTCCCCAAAGGCTGAAGAAAATCTTTTGCGGATTGGGCGGGATCTTCGCTGGGTCGGTGACCTCGTGGACCAGTTCGCCATTTACGTAATAGCGAATACGCTCCTTCTCCCAGACGAAAGCGTAGTCGTTGAAGCCCTGATTGGCGCCGCCCGGCACGTCGACCAGCTTCTCGTTGCCGCCCTTGGCGGAGACGTATTGATTGATCTGGACCTTTGCCGGGTTCTTGCCGAGCACTTCGAAATCGATCTCGTCATGCGGCTTCTTGTCGGCCGGCCCGATATAGGTGAAGAAGGCGGAGTTGAGCCCCGAGCCGTCGGCCGTCTTGATCCGCGCCTCGTAGGTGCCATAGCTGAAGCGCTTGCGGGTCTGGATTTCGCCGCAGGCGTAATTGCGCTCGCCGAGTTTTCCTTCAGCAAACGTCAGTTCGGCGATGCCGTTGACGACCTTCGCCTGTTTCTTCGACCAGGTGCAGTTCTGATGCGTGCCATTGTTCCAGCCGTCCGAGACGTACCAGACGGCGGTGTCGAGTGTATCGAAGTTGTCGATGAAAGACGCACCCGTCGTGGTCTCTTCGGCCAGGGCCGGACCGGCAAGGCCGACGGCGACAAGGGTGAGCAGGGCGAGGCGGTGAGGTCGTTTCGATCTCATGGTCAGGTCCTTTGCTGGGGGGAGGGACCGGCGCGAACAGCCCTTGTCCGCGCACGCATGTCGCGGGCGGAGCCGGTCCGGCTGCCGGTGAGAATAGCGGTGAGGGCTGGCAGCCAGCGCGCGGAAAGAGCGTAGGCGCCGGCGAGGAAGGCGATCGTGATGAGCGGAACCGCGCAGTAAAACGCCGGGTAGTAGCCGATGTCCGAGCGGTTCCAGATCATCCAGAAGAGCACGAGTAGCGGAAAGTGCGTGCAGAAGATCCAGAAGCTGAGACCGCTGCCGCGCGAAAGCTGAGCGCCGATGTTGGTTCGGACGAGAAGTGCCGAAACCGCCCAGGAACCGACGATGCCGGAAATCGCAATCAGACTGCGCAGCATTTCGAGCCACACCGGAAAATTCGGGCCAAACTGATAGAGCAGGATGGACAGGAGCACGGCTGCGCTTAGGAACGCGATGGTAATCGGCCAGGAAAAGCGATCGAAGCTGCGGACATCAATGCGATGCAGGCTCATGTAGATGCCGGCGCTAAACCCGAAGAGGATCGACTTCTTCAAAAAGATGCCGTTCGGAACGGGCAGCACCGCATAGGCGAAGAGGACGGCGAGCGTCTGTGCCGGATAGCGCTTGATCAGCCAGGCGAGCGCTGGCGAAAGAACGATACAAAGCAGGAGGTCGCGCAGAAAATAGAGCGGCAGATTGATCGGCAGATCCTCGAGCGCGAAGGCAAAGCTCAGCCACTCAATTGGGCTGGCTCCGATGACCTCCGGCAAATAGCCCGAACTGATGTCCTTGCTCTGCGCGACGAAAACCAGCGCGAGAAACGCCAGATTCCACAACAGGAATGGCAGAAGTACTGTCCGAGCCTTGGTCTTCAGCGTCCGGCCATAGTCGAAATTTTCGAGACCGCGACGGAACAGGAGATAACCGGAAATCGCGCTGAGGCAGGGGACGCCGACACGGAAGAGGCTGTCGCCCAGGAAAATGCGCAACCAGTCGATGCCGCCATAGGTGCCGACATACGGACTGGTCGCCGGATCATAAGGCACATGCACAAAGACAATGCCTGAGATCAGCACGATGCGCATCAGATTGATCCGCGAGGAGATATTCGCGTTCACATCAACGATATCCGTCACCCCCATCTGGCAGCGCGTTTAGAAGCGGCCGTTTCAACAGAGCAGACCAGAGCCCGCACCCAGAAGATTAGGCTCGGGCACGGATCAAAATATGGCGCCGCAGCAAACGAATCGGCCCTGGTTTGCTGCGGTGCAGCATTAGAAATCGCGGCAATACTAGGAAAATAGGCCTATCCCCGCACTTGGACTGGGAAAAAACCATGACGTGGGCGTCAGTTGCGGAATATTAACGGTCGCTTATTTTCTGATACTTCTGCTTGTTAAAGTGCATATGTAGCGCCGAAAAGTTGTGCGCTTTTTCTTCTGTTTTTCAGTTGAGACAATGCCGCGGATCTCATTCCTCGCCGAAATGCGGCAAGGGTGGGGCAGTCTTTAGCGCTATTCCAGCCGTTACTCGGCGGCGGCTGGTACAGAGCTCGAAGCACCGCGGGAACGAACCATATCGGTGAGCTTTGCCAGCAGCGACCGTTCGGTAACGAGTACCAACACCAGATAGATCAGGGCACCGATCGCGGCGCCAACAAGAACCTGGAGCACCGCGCTTGGAAGAAGCGTGCCGTAGTGGTCCAGCAGCAGCCTTACGACGACAGCCATGATGAAAGCCGAGACCAGCGGCCTCACCGAAATCAGGAACCCGCGCAGGAAGGGCAGCTGGTCGGCGCGAAAGACAACCCAGGAATAGCCGACAAGCGTCGCTAGGTTCACGAGGCAGAGGGCGATCATCGCTTCGACGAGCGATCCGCCGATCGCGGCATAGGCGACGGCGGCAGTGGTGGCGATTGCCCGGATCACCGCCCACCAGAAGAGGGTCGTGCCCTGGCCGATACCCTTGAGATAGGGAATGTAGGTGCTGCAGGGTGTCAGCAGGCCCTTCGACAGGGCGAGCAGGCCGAGCACCGGCCAGGCTGAGGCCCATTGCTGTCCGAAGAGCACGAGCATCGCCGGCTCGGCAAGCGCCCAGAGGCCGAACATCATCGGCGCGAGCAGCACGGTGGTGACCTGCGTGCTGAGCATCAGCGCTTGCGAGCGCCGCTGGCGATCCTCGCCCATATGGCTGAAGGCGGGAAAGAGAACGCCCATGACTGCTGAAAGGACGATCTGGTTCGGAATGCTGGAAAAGCGGTTCGCCGCCGAATAGGCGCCGGCATCCGAAAGGCCGAGATAACGGCTGATGACGACCATCGGCGATTGGAAGGTGACGAAGTTGGCGATCTCGGAGCCCATCATGCCGAAGCTGAAGCGGCAGAGCGAAAGTACGCGCCGTGCCGAAAACACGAAACGCGGGACATAGCCGGAGACAGCGTAGAGACCGGCCAAACGGATGAATGCAGAAACGAAAAGCTGAGCGAGCAGCGACCACACCCCAAAGCCGAGAAGCGCCGCCCCGACCGCGATGAGCGCGCCGAGGATTTCGGAGAGCATGGTCCAGACCGCGTCCTTGCTGAAATTCATCCGCCGGGCAAGCAGTGAATAGGCAACATCGCCGGCAAGCTGCAATGGGATGAGCAGGCTCATGATCTGGAGCAGATGGCTTGCCTCCGGCGCACCGAGCAGGCTCGCCAGCGGTTCGGCAAAGACGAAAAGCCCAAGCGCCATCATCAGCGAAACCACCAGATTGGCCCAGAAAGCGGAGTGGATGAGTTCCATGTCCTCGTCGCGCTGGATGATCAGAGCGGAGGCAAGACCGGCGCCGCCGATCATCGCCAGAAACTGCACGACGGTGAGCGCGACGGCGACCGTTCCGAACTCCTCGGGCGTCAGGATACGGGCAAGAATCGGCACGGTGACAAACTTCAGCCCGAATGTGCCTGTCTTTGAAAGGACGCTCCAGCCGACGTTCCGAGTCACAGACTTGGCATTTACGTTTGAAGGCATGTGAGCATCCCGTGATGCCTTTGAAGGATTTCCGACAAAGGGCAAGCGCTAGATTTGAGGTCGCGACCCGGTGGGAGGAGACCACGAAATACTCTTTTAGAGAAACCGCAGGGGCGAAAAGATGGCGAAGCTGACTGTTATTATTCCCTACTACCAGAAGGAGCCGGGTATTCTTCGGCGCGCTCTCGCGTCCGTCTTTGCCCAAAGCTATCAAGACTTCCATGTCCTGGTGATAGACGATCAATCTCCCTACTCGATCGACGAGGAGTTGAGGCCGCTTGCCGATGGCGAGCGGGCGCGCGTGACGGTGATCCGGCAGGACAACAAGGGTCCAGGCGGCGCGCGCAACACCGGGCTCGACAACGTTCCGGCCGACGCGGCGTTCGCCGCGTTCCTCGATTCCGACGACATCTGGACCATCGATCATCTCCAGAATGCCGTCGACAGCATGAGCCGCTTTGGTGCCGACTGCTACTGGGCGTCGATAACAGGCGGGGAGGCGTTCTACTACCATTTCGGCGTCGCCGATCTCGAGGCAAGCGATACGGTCGTGCGCTTGCAGGAAAGCCCGCTTGTCGTCGAAATTCCCGATCTTTCCAATGTCATGCTGCGGAACTGGAGCTTCCTGCACCTGTCTTGCATGGTGGTTGGTCGCCGGCTTTTCGAGACGGTGCGCTTTGATGCCGAGCTGCGTCTCGCGGCCGAGGACGTGCTGTTCTTCTGCGACTGCATTCTGGCGGCAAATCGTGTCGTGCTTTGCGATGCAGCCGGTGCCGTGCGCGGGGAGGGCATCAACATCTTCCACTCGATCGACAACGATTCGCCGCAATTCCTGCAGCAGCAGTTCAACACCTTTGTTGCCCTTGAGACGCTTGAGCACCGGCTTTCGCGCAAGCCATCGGCCGTCGCGTCGATCCAGTCCTACCAGCACACGGCCCGTCGTCAGGCGCTCTGGAGCCAGGCGCGCCGGTTGAAGCGGCGGAAGTCGCCGCAGTTTCGACTGCTGGCACGTTGGGTCCTGCGCGATCCCAAGCTGTTGCAAAGCGCATTCGAGCTTGCCGTCGGCAAGTTTTCCCGTTCACGCTGATCCGGACAGAAACTCCTTTTGGAGGAAGAACAAGCCCGCCAGGCGCGGCATCGAACCTATCTCGCATTTGAAAGAAGGGACCGCCCATGAAGCCCTATTACTGGGAATCTCAGCACGGCAATTTCGGCGACGACCTCAACCTCTGGCTTTGGGATTTCCTGCTGCCGGGTTTTCGCGATGTCCATGACGACATCCTCCTTGTCGGCGTCGGCACGGTGCTCAACCGCGCGCTTCTGCCTGATGGCGTCCGCAAGCTCGTTATCGGCAGCGGTTTCGGCTACGGCAGCTTGCCGGACATGCGGGATGCCGCCGAATGGGACCTTCGCTGCGTGCGCGGGCCGTTGACAGCCGAGAAGATCGGCCTTGCGCCGGAGCGCGGTATTGTCGATCCCGCGGTCATGGTCGCCGACATGCCGGAATTCCGGAACCTGCCTAAGCTATACAAGCGCAGTTTCATTCCCCATTGGGAAAGTGCGATCGCCGGTATGTGGCCCGTCACCTGCGGCACCGTCGGCATGCACTACATCGACCCGCGCGGCGAGGCCAAGAGCGTGATCCGCGAGATCGCGCAATCGGAGTTCATTGTCGCCGAATCGATGCATGGGGCGATTCTCGCCGATGCATTCCGCGTTCCCTGGGTGGCGGTGACGACGTCGGACAGCATCAACAGCTTCAAGTGGAACGACTGGGCAAAAACTGTCGGCGTCGAATACCGTCCCCGCCATGTTCCGGTCTCCAGCCGCACCGAAGCCATGATCAAGGGCGCACGTTTCTGGGGCATGGGCTTCGAGGCGCAGACCGTGCCGGAGGCTGCGAACCTGCGATCCGCCGACGGCGAGGTGATCGTCGCGGCCAGAGAACCGCGTCAGACGTTCTTGCGCAGCGCGGCCAAGCAGGTGCTTGCGGCGCCGTCGACGCTTGCACTTTGGCAGGCCACTCGCGCAGAGCCGCAATTGAGCAGCGACAGCCGGCTCGCCGAACGCAAGGAACGCTTCCAGGATGCGTTGGCCGCCGTACGGCGCGCCTACTTCTAGGATGTGACAAACGACGCTCCGGACGAGATGCCGGAGCGTATTCCGCTCGCGATGGTTCGACGTGGCGCCGACGCCGCAACGCGTGGTGCTAGCGCGCGTGCTCCGCGCCGATGGGCAGAAGGTAGCGCACTGCCGCGCCTCCGCCCGCCGGTGCCGCATCCTGGCGCGGCCTGAAGCGCTCCGTCTTGTCGGCGAAAATACCGGCGGTGACGGCCGGCGCGGCGCCCGGGCGCCGCATGAGGTAACCGATCGCAGCCATAGCACCGCGCTCTTTTTTGAGGTCGAGGAAGTGGCGGTGCTGGTAGCGGCCACGCACGTGACGCTCATGCCGTCGCACGGCAGCCGCTGCCTCACCGTCGAGGTCGTTTGCCGCGAGTATAACGCGGTCGGCCTCGTAGAGGCGCTTTAGATCCTCGGTCCGGTGGCTGCCGCTCAACGAATTGCCGCGCACGATCGCCGCATAGCCACAGCTTTGAATGACCTTGTAGCGTGCACCTTTGGCCAGTGCGCGAAGATAGAGGTCATAATCCTCCCCCAGACGAAGCGCCTCCTGATAGCGGATGCCATGCTTATCGAGGAAGCGGCGGCGCATCAGCGGCTTCAGGAAGCCGATCTCGCCACGTTTCACGCCCGGCTGCGAAATATTGCCCTCGACGAAATCAATGAGGCCGAGAAGGCGCGGCCGTGGCGGGAAGTCATCGACCCTTGGAGCCGCACCAGTCACTGCGGCCTCGCCCATGAAGGCAATATTGTCGGCGATGAAATCCCACTCCTCTACTGCGAGCAGCCTGCCGAGCCTGCCCGGTAGAAAGAAATCGTCGGCGTCGAGGATCGCCAGGACCGGGGCGCGGCTGATGGCAATCGCATGGTTGCGCGCTGCTGAAGGACCGCGATTGCTTTCAAAGCGTGCGATCGTCAGCCGTCCGCTGTGATCGTCGGCAGATCGCGCCGCGGCGACGGTCTGATCGGTGGAGCCGTCATCCACCACGATCACTTCGGCGGTTTCCTGTTCGGCCAGCGCCGACGCGACCGCGCGGGCGATGGTCGCCTCGGCATTCTTCGCAGCAATGATGACGCAGACATCTGTCCGGGCGACTGTGGTCATGAGGGCCTCCAGTATCGTGTCTCGCGGGCAGCGCGGCGCCTAGGGGCCAAGTGGACTGCACCAGTTCTCGATCGCTGCATGACGCAGCCGGGTCATTGGCGACCGGCTAGATTATGCAGCCCGGCATGGAATCTTGCCGTAACGGGCCGCACCATGCAGGGCGATCATGTCGCAACCGCGTCAAAGGCGATTTTTTTGAAGAAGGGCGAGGCAGGCTTGTCCGGCCGTGCGGTCAACGATTGAAGTGACCGGGCCGGTCCAGGCGGTGGCTATTGCTGCCCGGCTTGTCGTCATTGGCCGATTGCAGCACTTCAGCCGCTTTTTTTCCGCGCTCGCGCGCTTTCCTCCAGATTAGGAAAACGACCGCGAGGAAATAGCCGATCTGAATGAGGACCGCACAGATCGCCGTCTGGATCAGCGTGGATGTGAGAGAGCCATTGAGGAAATAGGTGACGACAGCAAAAACCGTCAGGGCGCCGATCATACTCACGAAGACGCGTGGTGCGTACATGGCACTAGCTCGCAATCGGTTCTATCGCTGCAGACGTCATCGCAAAATCGGCCTTTCCTCTGCAAATGTTAATATATTGGCGACGGACATCGGCTGCAACCGGCAATAGCCGCCGCTTTGGCACATAGAAACAGGCAAATCTTTATGTCGCGTTTCGAGCAGCGTCGATCGAATCAAAATCAGTTGATTGGCCTCGAACGCCATTGTGACGCGAGCCTGCGCTCGGCAGCTGATTTTCCACCTCCCGTCGGGAGACGCTCTCCGCGTCGCCCAATGGTTGCCGCCACACTCACGTGCTGATCAACTTTTATTACAAGTTTGAACGATGTTGTGAGTCTTTGTGTGCGCCGCGAAGACTTGGTGCGACGCAGCAAAATTTGGGAAATACGGACGACCGATAATTTTGGAGCAGGGGAAATCACGCTCCCGAAGCTCAAGGAAAACATCGGCCTGCGAAGATATCGGCACTTCTCCGGAAATGTAATTTGGCCCGCCAGAAACAATACAGGAATACGTGCGAGGTGATACTGTTTCTCGCAATAATATAACAGCGCCTGTCACGAGAAATATTTCATATTCGAAAGTGGTGATATACGCATTTTGGCCCCTGCTCGGATACTCGCCTTTATTTCGCCTTCAAAAAGCAAATCCTTACCGGACGTTCATTATTCACGATGAGCGCGCCCCAGTGTGGGCTGTAGGCCCCCCTGGGGAGACCGACAAATCGCCAAACGTAAATGGAGTCACCTCTATGAAGTCTGCGACCAGATCGGCCAGTTCGCCGTTTTTCAGTGCCGCAGAGTTTGCGGCAATCCCACCCGTGGGTGGCGTTTCGAAGCGTGGCTTCGACGTGCTTGCCGCTTCCCTCGCCCTCGTTTTCTTAAGCCCGCTGTTCCTGATGCTCATGGCGCTGGTCAAGTTTTCCGACGGCGGCAGCATCTTCTACGGCCACCGCCGCATCGGCCACAACGGCAAGTCGTTCCGTTGCCTTAAGTTCCGCACCATGCGCCCTGATGGGGACCGGATCCTGCAGGACTACCTCAAGGCCAATCCGGCCGCCTACGAGGAATGGCGCGCGACGCGCAAACTGCAGGACGACCCGCGTGTCACGGTCGTCGGCAGTGTCCTGCGCAAACTAAGCCTTGATGAACTGCCGCAGCTCGTCAACATCGTGCGCGGTGAAATGAGCATGGTTGGCCCGCGCCCGGTGGTGGAGGACGAACTGGAGCTCTACGACAGCGCCGCCGTCTACTACCTGCAATCCCGACCCGGTCTTACCGGCCTTTGGCAAATCAGCGGGCGCAACGACGTATCCTACGCAACCCGCATCGCGTTCGATACCCAGTACGTCCAGAACTGGTCGCTGCTGAAGGACTTCTCCATCGTTGTCAGAACCATTCCCGCCGTTTGCCTTTCGCGCGGCAGCTACTGACGAAACAGCGCCTGGAAAGCCCGCGCGACCGGTCGCGGGAAGGCGCCTTCATTCGGGAAGCCCAAATGAGAGAACATCATCTGTCGAGACAGTCGCGCATGCCGCGCACGCTACCCCGTTTCCTGCGCCGGGCGGTTTTCATCGCCGCGGCGCTCACTTGTGCTTTTCCGGCTTGGGCCGATGAGTATCAGCTCGGCACTATGGACAGGCTGAGAATTCGCGTGGCCGAATGGCAGACCGCGGAGGGGGCTGTCCGCGACTGGTCGGTCGTCAGCGGCGAGTACACCGTTGGTCCTTCGGGTGCTCTATCCTTGCCCTTCATCGGCGACCTGCCGGCGGCGGGCAAGACGACGACCGAAGTTGGTGAAGCGATCGGCGAGAAGATGCAGACGCTCTTCGGTCTGCGCGATCGGCCGTCCGCCTCCGTCGAACTCGCGCAGTACCGCCCGGTTTATCTCGCGGGCGAGGTCCAGAAGCCCGGCGAATATCCTTTTGCCCCCAATCTGACGGTGTTGAAGGCCGTAAGCCTTGGCGGCGGATTGCGCCGTTCGGAAAGCGGCCAGCGCTTTGCGCGCGACTACATAAATGCGCATGGCGATTCGAGCGTCCGGACGTCCGAGCGCAACCGGCTGCTGATCCGTCGCGCCCGCCTTCAGGCCGAGATCGCCGAAAAGGATGGCATCGAACTGCCGAAGGACCTTCAGGGTGTTCCCGGTATCGACAAGCTTCTCGCAAACGAGACCGCATTGATGGCCTCGCGTGACAGGAAGCAGAAGCTGCAACTGGAGTCGCTCGCCGATCTGAAGTCCTTGCTCGAAAGCGAAATCCAGTCGCTGGCAAAGAAGACGGAAACCCAGAACCGCCAGCTCGAGCTCGTCGTTGAAGACCGCGAGAAGGTCGAAAGCCTCGCCGAAAAGGGCCTGGCGCTCAGCCAGCGCAAGCTGTCCCTGGAGCAGCGCGTGGCCGAACTGCAGGCCGCCCTTCTCGACATCGATACTGCTTCGCTGAAGGCGAAACAGGATGTCAGCAAGGCGGGCCAGGACGAAACCAATCTTCGCAACGATTGGGACGCTCAGCTGGCGCAGGACCTGCAGAACACCGAGGCCGAACTCGACACGCTTTCGATCAAGCTCGGCACCAGCCGCGACTTGATGGCCGAAGCGTTGCTGCAATCGGCCGAAGCCGCGCAGTCGAAAGACAATACGGAGGAGGCGACGATCGCCTATTCGATCATGCGCGAGCGCGACGGAAAGCCGACAGAGATCTCCGCCGACGAAAATACGCCTGTATTGCCCGGTGACGTGATCAAGGTCGAAGCCAACCTGGCAACGCAGTAGGAACGGCTGTGAAAATTTCGAAGGCGAGCCTGATTTCTCCCGATCGCAATGGTGTCTATGGCACTGTTGCGATCGCGCTATCGCTCTTCGTCTTCGCCTATTCCTCGCGCTTCGGACAGGCCTCGATCCTGCTCTACTATGGCCTGTGGCTGCCGCTGGTGCTGGTCGATTACCGTCGTGTGCTCGGCAACTACGGAATCCGCCTCTGGATCCTAGGATTTGCGATCTTCGCCTGCCTGTCGGTCTTCTGGTCGGCGGCGCCCGGTATGACGGCGCGAACGGGGATACAGTATCTCTCCCACGTGATCTGCGCCCTGATTGCCATGCGGGTTGTCGGCATCAGGACCCTGGTGCGCGGCGCGATTGCCGGAACCGGCGTCGTTCTCGTCTACTCACTCCTCTTCGGCGTCTACCACCTCGATCCTCTCGACGGCACTTACAGCTTCGTCGGCGCTTTCGCCTCGAAGAACCAGCTGGGATTCTACGCCTCGCTCGGCATCTATTTCGCCTTTGTCGCGCCGATCGCGCTTGGCGAACGCGGCCTGTGGTTCGCGGCAGCCAGCCTGGTCGCGTTGCTGTCGGCCTATTCACTTTTTGCCTCGCAATCGGCGACGTCGGTGTTGACCACAGTGGTCATCATCGGGGTGTGGCTGGGCATGCGGTTGGTCGGACTATTGTCGCCGGCACACCGCAAGGGGCTCTTCCTCGCCGCCGCCGTCTGTGGCGTCATGGTCGCCGTTGCGGCCATCTATGGTGGGGGCGTCGATCTTGTCCTCGGGCTTTTCGGCAAGGATTCCACCCTAACCGGACGGACCTATCTGTGGCAGCAGGGCATCGAGGCGGCCATGTCGTCACCGCTGGTTGGTGTCGGCTATCAGGCCTATTGGGTCCAGGGCTTCTCGGAGCCCGAACGCCTGTGGGAAGAGTTCTATATTGCCACGCGCTCGGGCTTCCACTTCCACAACACCTTTATCGAAGCGATGGTGGAGACCGGCGCGATCGGGCTCGTGCTTCTGTCCGGCATCCTTCTGATAACCGTGCTCGGGCATACCAAGCGGTTGTTGACGCAGGATCATGACACGCAATCTTCCGTGCTCTTCGGCATAGCGCTGCTTCTGCTGGTGCGGTCCTTCGTCGAAATCGACATCATGAACCCCTATCACATCGGCTCGTTCCTGCTCTATTTCGCCGCCGGAAAGCTGACTTTACCGGAAGCGCGCACGCACCAGAGCGTCGAAGATCGTCCGGCGCCGGCCGTATCGGAGATCCCGCTACGACTGAGGTATCAATGATCAGCGCCCCGACGACAACGATCTACGGCATTCAGTATCTGCGGGCCGTCGCAGCGCTCGGCGTCGTCGTCTTTCATGCCGCCGAGCGCACCGGGCACCACTTCGCAATTGGTGCTGCGGGCGTCGATGTCTTCTTTGTCATCAGCGGCTTCATCATGTGGGTGATCAGCGAACGGCGGCCGGTGTCACCGCTCGCCTTCCTCCGTGATCGCATCCAGAGGATCGCGCCGATCTACTGGCTTGCAACCGCGGTCATGGTCATCGGCGGCGTTATTGGCCTGTTTCCCAATCTAGTCTTGAGCAACGCGCATGTGCTTTCCTCGCTGCTGTTCATTCCCATGCGATCGCCAAGCAGCGGCGAAATCTGGCCAGTGCTGGTGCAGGGTTGGACGCTGAACTACGAGATGTTCTTCTATGCCGTCTTCGCGTTGACACTGCTGTTGCCGCGGTCGAGACGGTTGCCGGCGATCGCTGGCTGTTTCTCGGCGCTGGTTGCTATCGGCTTTGCCGTCGACAGCGACAACGCGCTCTTCGTCACCTATACGCGGCCGATTATTCTTGAATTTGTGGCAGGCATGATCGTCGCCGAGTTGTGGCTGAGAGGCAGGGTGCCTGGCGCAATGTCCGGCCTTATGCTTGTCGCCGGCGCGTTTTCAGGATTTGCGGCGGTCGCCGTGCTTCGCCTGCCTTTCGACGAATTCATCCTCGGGCCTTTGGCCGTCATGCTCGTCTTGGGAACGCTGGCGCTCGAAGCGCAGGGCTGGTTCCGCCCCAGCAGGCTGCCGATGATGCTCGGCGACGCATCCTACTCGATCTACCTCTGGCACACCTTTGCGATTTCGGTCGTGGTCAAGGCTTGTGGAATGATGGGTATAGGGCTGCTCACATCGGCGCTGCTGGCGGTCATTGCAGGGACCGCGCTTGGCGTTTTCGCCTATCTTCTGATCGAGAAGCCGCTGGCCACACGGCTGCGCTCGGGCTTTTTCTCAAGGCCGGTGCAGCACACGGCCTGACAAATCGGAGCCGTCTGGCGCGGCGATCACCGCCGCGCCAGACGTGGTCTGTATCTCAGACACCCTGATTACGACGGGAATGCCAGTTCCAGGCCGTGCGCGTGATGTCGGTGAGACCGTATTTCGGAACCCAGCCGAGAATGTCGCGCGCCTTGTCGTTGTTGGCGACCAGGGTGGTCGAATCCCCTTCGCGGCGGTCGACGAGATCGACCTGGAATTCGCGTCCCGAAACCTCGGAAATCGCCGTCAAGAGTTCCTTGACGGTCGTGCCGGTACCTGTTCCGAGATTGAGCTCGACGCTGTCGCCGCCCGAAAGCAGGTGTTCGACCGCGCGCACATGGGCGTCGGCAAGATCAAGCACGTGGATATAGTCGCGCACGCAGGTGCCGTCGCGGGTGTCGTAGTCCGTGCCGAAGATCTTGAAACTCTGGCGTCGGCCGAGGGCCGCGTCGATGGCGAGCGGGATGGCATGCGTCTCCGGCTCGTGCCACTCGCCGATGCGGCCTTCCGGATCGGCGCCAGCGGCGTTGAAGTAGCGCAGGATCACCGAGCGCAGGCCCTTGTACTGCCCGTAGTCCTTCAGTGCCTGTTCGCACACCCATTTGGTCCGGCCGTAAGGGTTGATCGGCGCCTGGCGGTGCTGTTCGTCGATCGGCACGCTCTCCGGCAGGCCATAGGTGGCACAGGTCGAAGAGAAGACGAAAGCTTCGACGCCTGCGGCAAGGGCAGCCGAAAGCAAGGTCAGCGTGCCGATGACATTGTTGTCGTAGAAGGAAACCGGGTCTTTCACCGATTCACCCACCTCGATCATCGCGGCAAAATGCAGGATGGCGCGTGGCTTGTGACGGGCAAGGACTTCGTCGAGCCGCTTTCGGTCGCGGATATCACCCTTTTCCAGCACGCCCCATTTGACGAATTCTTCGTGGCCGTTCGAAAGGTTGTCGTAAACGACAGGCTCGAAACCCTTGTTGGCGAGTTCGAGGCACGTATGCGAGCCGATGTAGCCGGCACCGCCGACGACGAGGACTTTATTGCTTTCCATGATGCTTACGATCCTTGGGAGGTTCAGAGAAATTGCCAAGATTTTTCAACGGATGACGACAATGGTGTCAATGCCGCGCGCAATCAAGCACGTGTCCATGTCGCGTATGTGGCGGTGGTTACCAGCGGGCTTCTTTCCACACTTCCGTCGATCCCGGCCCTTCAAAATTGGTGGGAAAAATGCGGGAAGGGACAATTATCTCCCCGGCGACGGCGCGCTAGATGCTTCTTTCGGTTCGGGTAAAACATATAGCATATTAATTTACTAGATTTAATTGATTACGCCGGCCGCAGTCGTACCATAGCCTCCAGATTTCTGAAGGAAGGCTCTCATGACGACGAAACTGAAACGCTTGGCACTGACGCTCGCCACACTTGCGACCACTGGCCTGGCTCTGAGCGACGCGCAGGCGCAAGCGGCAGATCCGGTCAAGGGCGGTACGCTGATCTATCTTGAGCAGCAGGCCCATACGAACCTCTACCCGCCGGCCGGCGGCTTTTATCCGAACGGTGGCATCCTCAACCAGATCACCGACAAGCTGACCTATCAGAACCCGAAGACGCTGGAGATCGAGCCCTGGATCGCCGAGTCCTGGACGGTCAACGCGAATGCGACCGAATATACGTTCAAGATCCGTCCCGGCGTGACGTTCTCCGATGGTTCGCCGCTCGACGCGGCTGCCGTTGCCAAGAACTACGACGTCTTCGGCCTCGGCAACAAAGCCCTGAAGCAGCCGGTCTCCGAGGTCATCAACAACTACGAGCGCAGCGAAGTCGTCGATCCGCTGACGGTCAAATTCTACTTCAAGAAACCGTCGCCGGGATTCCTTCAGGGAACGTCCGTGATCGGTTCGGGCCTGGTCGCGGCAAGCACGCTGGCGCTGCCCCTCGAAGAACTCGGCGACGCCACGAAAATCATCGGCTCCGGCCCATTCGTCGTCGAGAGCGAGACGATCGGCAAGGAACTGAACCTGAAGGCGCGCGACGAATACAATTGGGGCCCGGCCAAACTCGAACACCAGGGCCGCGCCTATCTCGACGGCATCAAGTACATCATCACCGGTGAAGACAGCGTGCGCATTGGTGCACTGCTCGCAGGGCAGGCGGATTTCATCCGCCAGGTCCAGGCCTATGACGAGGGCCAAGTCGAGGCGCAGGACTATCAGATCTACGCGCCTTCCACCCGCGGGGTGAACAACAGTGTCGTCTTCCGCCCAGACAACCCGTTGGTGTCCGACATCAGGGTGCGTCAGGCGCTGCTGCATGCGACCGACACCAAGGAAATCGTCACCACATTGTTTTCTGCCAATTATCCGCAGGCAACCTCGATCATCGCGTCGTCGGCCCTCGGCTACAAGGATATCTCGGCCAAGCTCGCTTTTGATCCGGCGAAGGCCAAGGCCCTGCTCGATGAAGCGGGCTGGTCGGTCGCCGCCAACGGTCTGCGCCAGAAGGACGGCAAGGAACTGGTGCTGACGGCTTATGAATCGCTGCCGCAGCCGCAGAACAAGGAAACGCTGCAACTGGTCGCGCAGCAGTGGGGAAAGGTGGGCGTCAAGCTGAGCGTTCTTGCCGGCGATAGCGGCAGCAAGACGGTGGATGATCTCGATCCGCTGAAGACGCCGGTGTCGCCTGCCATGGTCGGCCGTGCCGATCCCGATGTGATCAAGAGCCAGTACTATCCGAAGAACCGCGATGTGCTGCGCCAGAAGGGCGGGCTTAGCGACAAGGTCCAGAGCTTCGTCGATACCAAGCTGAATGGTCTGCTCGATGCGCTCGCGTCCGAGCCGGATCGCCAGAAGCGCCTCGCGATTGCCGGCGAGGTTCAGGATTACGTCGTCGATCAAGCCTATGCGATCCCGATCTTCGAGGAGCCGCAGGCCTATGCAGGTGCGCCCTACGTCCAGGGCGTGGCATTCGAGGCCGTCGGGCGTCCAAGCTTCTACAGCACCTGGCTTGCTGAACATTGATTGGTTCGACGGCCACCGCAACGTCGGTGGCCGTCGTCTCTGAAATCCGCCTGCGAGGAACGGATCATGTCCGCCTATTTGTTCAATCGTGTTGCTCAGGCTCTGTTTGTGCTTTGGGCCGCATTCACGATCTCTTTCGTGCTGCTGCAGGCAATGCCCGGCGATGCGATCCTCATTAAGTTCCAGAACCCCGATCTCGGCCTGACCGCCGAACAGGTCGCCGAAATCCGCGCCTCTTATGCGGTCGATAGCTCCGTGCCGGTGCAATACGCGCGGACTATCGGCAAGTTCCTGGCCGGCAACTTCGGCTACTCGGTTCAAGCCGGTGTTCCGGTTTCAAGTCTGCTTGCTGCGCATCTGCCGGCAACGCTGAAGCTCGCGGGGCTCGGCTTCCTGCTAGCTGCGATCCTGGCGACCGTCATCGCTTTCCTCTCCAGTCTCGCGCCGTTTGCGTGGCTGCGTGGCGCGCTGCAGTCGGTTCCGTCGCTCTTCATTTCTATCCCGACCTTCTGGCTCGGCATCATGCTCATCCAGATCTTCTCCTTCCGCCTGAAACTCGTGCCCGTCATCAACCCTGGTCCCTGGCAGGAATTGATCCTGCCGGTCGCAACACTTGCCGTGCCGATTTCCGCGCCACTGGCGCAGGTGCTCGTTCGCAATATCGACGAGGTGTTGACGCGCCCCTTCGTCGCCGTGGCGCGGGCAAAGGGCGCCACTCGCCTTTGGGTTCTCTGGCGGCACGTCGCGAAGAACGCGCTGCTTCCGACGTTGACGATTGCCGGCGTGTTGTTCGGCGAACTGATTGCCGGGGCGGTGGTGACGGAGACCGTCTTCGGGCTGAACGGCATTGGCGGACTGACCGAACGCGCCGTGGGCAGCCAGGACGCAGCCGTGCTTCAGGCGATCGTCGTTCTGTCTGCGCTGGCCTTCGTGATCATCAATCTCGCTGTGGACCTGCTCTATCCGGTGCTCGACCCACGCCTCAGGACCAAAACGGGAGCCGTTGCATGACGACCTTCGATACGCTTCACGATGACGCCGTTGCGGCGCCAAGAGCAAAGAGCGAACGGCGTTCTGGCGCGGCATCGCGGCTGCGCCGTGTACCCGTAGGACTGGCCCTTTCCTGGCTTATCCTCGGTTCTGTTTTCCTCTGGGCGGTCGCCCCCTCGTTCTTCACAGGCTACAACCCGCTTGAGGGCGTCGGTGGCGCGCAGTTGCAGCGGCCGAGCGCTGATCATCTGCTCGGAACCGATGCGCTCGGGCGCGATCTCTATGCGCGCATCGTCTACGGGGCCGTTCATTCCCTGACCGGTGCTTTTGTCGCCGTTGGGCTGGGACTTGCGGTTGGCACCGGTCTCGGCGTCGTCGCAGGTTCGGTGCGGCGTCGCTTCGACGATGCGATCATGCGCGTTGTCGACGTGCTCCTGTCGATCCCTCCGCTGCTGCTTTCGCTCAGCATCATTATCCTGCTCGGCTTTGGAACTGTGAACGCGGCAATCGCTGTTGGGGTCACCTCGGTCGCAGGCTTTGCCCGGCTGGCGCGGGCGGAAGTCGTGCGCGTGCGTCGCAGCGATTATGTCGAGGCGGCCTTCGGCAGTGGCGGGACCTTTGCCTCGGTTCTGTGGCGCCATATTCTGCCGAATTCCTTAACCTCGGTCGTCGCCTTTGCCGCGCTGCAATTCGGATCGGCCGTACTGCAGATTTCGACGCTCGGATTTCTCGGCTACGGCGCGCCGCCGCCGACCCCGGAATGGGGGCTGCTGATCGCCGAGGGGCGCAATTACATTTCGACCGCCTGGTGGCTGACCACCGCGCCCGGCATCGTGGTTGTCCTCGTCGTGCTGGCTGCCAATCGCGTCAGCCAATCTTTCGGGAGGGCCGCAGCATGACCGTCATACCTGGACCTTTTCCCCCCGTTCTCGAGGTCGAGGATCTTTGCATTGCCTACGCTGACAGCAGCGGCGAACGCCGCGCCGTTCATGACGTTTCGTTTCGCATCAATCCAGGTGAGGTTGTGGCCCTTGTCGGTGAATCCGGTTCCGGCAAGACGACGACCGCACAGTCGATCATCGGTCTGCTCGCTGCGAATGGCCGAGTGGAACGCGGAACCATCAAGCTGAATGGAACCGACATTGCCCGCTGGACGGATCGGCAACTGGATAAGGTGCGCGGCGCGAGGATCAGCCTCGTGCCTCAGGATCCGGGAAGTTCGCTCAACCCGGTCAAGACGATCGGCTCGCAACTCGGCGAGATGTTCCGCATCCACGGCGCGCTGAGATCCGACGAGATCGAGGCCCAGGTGCTCTCTCTTCTGGCCCGCGTCGGCTTGAGCGAGCCGGCACTTCGGGCGCGGCAGTATCCGCATGAACTGTCGGGCGGCATGCGCCAAAGGGTCTTGATTGCGATTGCGATTGCGCTGAAGCCGCAGCTGATCATCGCCGACGAGCCGACGAGCGCGCTCGACGTCACGGTCCAGAAGCGCATTCTTGATCTCATCGACGAGTTGCGAACGGAGTATGGTACGGCCGTGCTTCTGGTGACCCACGATCTCGGTGTTGCCGCCGACCGGGCCGATCGGATCGTCGTCCTACAGGGCGGCCGGATTCAGGAGCAGGGCGCAACGGGCGCTGTTCTGGCCGCACCACGCAGTCCCTACACGAAACAACTACTTTCGGACGCGCCATCCTTTACCGCCCCCCCGAGGTTGGCAACGGTTCGACCACCCGTTGCGGAGGCTCCGGACGATATCGTCGTCGTCGAGGGCCTTGTCCGCGAATTCGTTCGCAAGGACGGCGGGTCCCCGCTACGCGCCGTCGACGAACTGAGCTTTCGCGTCCGGCGCGGAACGACCCATGCAATCGTCGGGGAATCCGGGTCTGGGAAGACGACGACGATCCGCAACATCGTCGGCTTTGACAGGCCGACGGCCGGGCGGATTGAGATCGACGGCACCAATGTCTCGGGCCTGACCGGAGAGGGGCTTCGGCAGTTCCGCCGCAAGGTCCAGCTCGTTTACCAGAATCCCTACGGCTCGCTGGACCCGCGCCAAAGCGTGCTGCAGATCGTGACCGAGCCGCTGACGAATTACCCGGGACTCCTGCGTTCTGATCGCGAGGAGAAGGCAAGGGCGATCCTTGGCCGCGTCGGTTTGCCCGAGGACGCATTTGCACGACGGCCCCATGCGCTTTCCGGCGGCCAGCGCCAGCGTGTTGCCATCGCCCGGGCGCTCGTGCTCGATCCGCAACTGGTTGTGCTCGACGAAGCGGTTTCCGCACTCGACGTCAGCGTGCAGGCCCGCATTCTCGACCTCTTGGACGAACTGCAGGGCGACCTCGGGCTCACCTACCTCTTCGTTTCCCACGACCTCGCCGTGGTGCGTCAGATCTCGGACACCGTTTCGGTTCTGAAGGATGGGCGGCTGGTCGACGGCGGAACCGTTTCCGACGTCTTCGAAAACCCTCGCAGCGATTACACCCGTGAGCTGATCAATGCCATTCCCGGACGCAACCGCCGGGCTGCGGCCTGAAGCAGCGGACTACAGACAGGACCGACCATGATTGAGACGACGCCACGCAAACGCCTCGGTTTTTTTACCCGACTGCTCGACGACGTTCCGGCGGGCACCCGCTACCATTACGCAAAGGAGCAGATCGTCACCGCCGAGCGTTTCGGCTTCGACACGGCCTGGGTCGCGCAGCACCATTTCCACGCGGACGAAGGCGGCCTTCCGGCGCCCCTGGTTTTCCTTGCCCATGTCGCCGCGGAGACGACGCGCATCCGTCTTGGAACCGGTGTCATTACGCTGCCGCTCGAAAATCCGATCCGGGTGGCCGAGGACGCCGCCGTTTTCGATCTGCTCTCCGGCGGGCGACTGGAGGTCGGGTTCGGGACCGGCGGCACGCCGTCCTCCTTCACGGCCTTTGGCTTGGAAAGCGCCGATCGCGGCGCGATCTTCGGCAGGCATCTCCAAACGGTTCTCGACGCTTGGGCAGGTCGTGGCCTTCCAGGCGGAGATCGCCTCTACCCGTCAGCGCCGCAACTGCTCGGCCGTATCTGGCAGGCAACCTTTTCGGTGGCGGGTGGCGAGCGGGCAGGGCGGGCCGGCGACGGCCTGATGTTGTCACGCACCCAACCGCGGCCAGAAGACAATCCGCACGCTTCGTTGGCGGAGTTGCAAAACCCGATCATCGACGCCTATCTGCATGCGCTTCCTTCCGGCCGCGCGCCGCGTATCCTCGGTTCTCGCAGCCTGTTCGTTGCCGACAGCCGCGCCGAAGCGTTGCGGCTTGCCGAGGTTGGGTTGAGACGGGGTGCGGAACGACTGATCGCTAGCGGTCATACAGTTCCCGGCAATTCGCTTGCCGATCTGATTGCGGCCTTCGACGTACATGTCGGCTCCGTTGACGACGTCATCGCCAGTCTCAGCGCAGATGAGACGCTGGAGCGTGTCACCGATCTGGTGTTCCAGGTTCATTCCGTTGATCCGCCGCACCCATTGATTCTGCGCTCCATCGAGCTCATCGCCACCAAGGTCGCTCCGGCGCTCGGCTGGTCGCCGCAGGAGAAATTCCATGCCCGGCGTTTCGGCGCCGTCGGTTGAAACGGACAGCTGGTTCCATTTTTCAAAGGAGACGACGTCATGACCACCACGTCACCGGATATCATCGATCTGCTGGCCGGCATCACCGCCGGGTCGGCGCTCGACCGCATTCGCGCCCAACGGCCGGAAACCCGCGAACAGGCGCAGAAAAGCTATCTTGCACTCTTTCAGCCCGCGGATTTCGGCGACGTGTCGGCGGCGGAGCGGCATGCGGTCGCAAGTTTCGTTGCCGGCCTGCACCGTCAGCCGGACATTTTCGAATTTTACAGCAGTCCTTTCGAGGATAGCGACAACGATCGCTGGTTGATCGAGGTTATCAAGGCCGAGATCGGGGCAGGACGGGCAACAGGGCCATACGGCAACTATCCCGACGGGCCGCTTAATGGAGAGAATGAAGCCGGCCCACTCTATCAAGTATCACGGTCAAGCCGCGAGGTGCTCGGCCGTAAGCTGTCCGCCGCGCTGGAGCACGCCCACCTGCTCGTCTTCCATTTGCGTGATGCCAGCCCGCAGGCGTTGCAAGCCTTGCTCGACGCTGGCTGGACGACAAATGGTGTCGTGACCCTGTCGCAGCTGATTTCCTTCGTTACGTTTCAGATCCGCGTCATCACCGGTCTTGGCTTGCTGTCGACCGCCACGAAGCGCGCTGCGGCTTAAGAACTCAAGAGGACCTGCGAATGACCGAACATGCCATCATCCCGATCGTTGAAAATCCGCCTGTTACCTTCACGCAGGCCGAGATCGGCTGGACACCGTGGCTGCAGCCCTTGCCTGAGGAAGAGCTGACGGAGCGTCACCTCAAAGGCCTGGTCGAGGCTGGGCGCGCAAAGTCGCCCTACTTCCGCCTGCTCGTGCGCGATCCGGAAGTGCTTGAAGCGCGCACGAAAACTGACAAGGACATCTTCTATAACACCCGCTCGGGCCTGACGCGCGCCGAGCGCGAACTGGCGGCGACCGCCGCGTCTAGATATAACGGCTGCATCTTCTGCGCCTCGGTACATTCGCGCTTCGCTTCGCATCACTCAAAGCGCACAGAGGATGTGCAGAAGCTCCTCGACGAGGGCGTCGAAACCGATCTCGGCGAACGCTGGAATGCAATCGTCGCCGCTTCTGTGGCGTTGACGGCGACCCCGCCTACCTTTGGGGAGGAGCACATCGGCCGACTTTCGGCAGCAGGCCTAGACGAACTAGAGATCGCCGACGTCATCCATGGTGCCGCCTTCTTCAATTGGGCAAACCGGCTGATGCTCTCACTTGGAGAGCCAACGCCGGCAAACTGAGCCGCACACGCGGTCGGTCGCAACCGACGCCAGACATAGGCGAGCCCGCAAGATCGAGATCTTGCGGGCTTTTGCATGCGCGTCACCTGACCCATCTCGAACCTGTGAGCGGCCGAAACAGAACCCGCGGCGATTGTTTGCAGTCAGAAAGCGGCAGGCACTCCAGAACAATTTCAATCGCGCAAAGCGCTCATGCCGGCTTCGATCGAAGTAATTCGGCTTTTCTGAAGAGTGGCACAAGAACAGCGGCCAATTTTACTGCCACCATAGAAAAAGCCCGCAACGTCTTACGATGTTGCGGGCTTCTTTCATCCGAGTTTATTCGGATTAGAAGTTACGCTGCAGACGGACGAAGCCGAGAACCTGGTCGTCCGAACCGCCACCAACCTTGTCGGTGTCTTCGTACTGAACCGATACGCGGGTCGCGAGGCCTTCGGTGATCGCGTAGTCGAGCGTTACGCCAGCGCGCCACTTGGAGAGGTCGTTGTTGAAGTCGTTGCCCGTGCGCAGGCTATCCCAGTACTGAACGCCGGGGGTGATCTTCAGCTTGTCGGTTGCCTTGAAGGCGTACGAAGCAGCAACGGTCCACTCCGAAGCGTTCCAGTATGCGTTCGGGTTCGAAGCCCAAACACCGGCGACCTGGAAGACACCCGGGCCGAGGTCGGCCGAGAGCAGAGCGCGGATGGCGCCTTCTTCGTATTCAGAGTCGTAGCCGCCGAGCAGGTCGAAGGAAACGCCACCGAGCGTAGCCGAAACGATGGCTTCAACACCAACGCCGTTCGACTTGGTCGAGGTGCCTTCAAGTTCGTCAACGGCGATACCGGCCTGGAACGAACCGCCGTCATAGAGGTAGGCGATCGAGTTGAATTCGGTGACGTTGCCGATCGAGTCGGTTTCGCCGTTCAGGCCCTTATCCCACCAGCTGTAGAAGAAGCCGGCCTTGAGGCCACCGAGCTGGATGTAGGCTTCATCGACGTCGATCAGGCTGTCGCCAGCGTCGGTGTCGTTGTCGGCGTTGAATTCAGCAGCGAAGAAGCCGGTGAGCGTGCCGTACTCGGTGTCGCTCTTGGCGTCGAACGAGATGTAAGCGCGCGAGAAGGAATCCCAGTCAGATGTGGACTGGCCGCCGAACTTTTCCTGATTGTAGCGGCTATCAGCGGCGTCACGACCAAACGAAGTCTGGAAACGGATGAAGCCGCCGATCTTGAGGCAGGTTTCGGTGCCCGGGATGTAGAAGTAGCCAGTGCCGAAAGCGTCGCAAACGCGAACGTATTCCATGGGCTCCGGCTCGGCTGCAACGATGGCGTCGGCAGCCTGAGCGCCGGAAACTGCTGCGAGAGCAGCAGCGGAGCCGAGAAGAAGGCTTTTGATAGTCATTCGATCGATCTCTCTAATGGTTATCAAGGTCAACAAGGCCCGCCCCTGGTGTCCCCCAGAGATTTATCGGTTACCTCGCTCGCGCTGCTACGAAATGAACCACTGCGATGACTCGCAGCGGGCAGCGGCGACACCGCTATCACAAAAAACAAGACAGTTACGCAACAAACGCGTTTCTAGCGTTTGTTAACAGCTATTACTATAAACTGTTGCACATCGGCAACTATCATATATTTCTAAAATAAGTTTATCTTACAAATGATAGTAATGAATCCGAATTATATTAAAAGCGAAGCCTTTATATGACAAAATGCTCTCATAAAAACTTCACAGTTTGCACGTTGACGTCTTGATTTTGTTATTTTACGTAGAGCCGGCCTTTGAGAAGAGAGGCTTCCGGTGAAAGCGCCGTCAACTATCAACAGTTGGCGGCGCAATTATTTTTTAGGGGTATACACGGAGGCTTTGGGCTTCTCTTTCGCTCAGGAGTGAGCCTTCGAAGATCTACTGCGTCGCCACCGGCGGCTCGCCGTTTCGCCTTACGACCTTGCCTTCCTCAGCCTTGTAGAAAAACTGACTTGAGACGAGCCAGCCCTTCAGGGGGCGAAGCGGCGGAATGCAAGTCAGCAGCATGAAGGGCCCGGTCACCAGTAGGTGTATCCAGAGCGGTGCGCTGTATTGAACTTCCAGCCAGACGCCAAGGAAAACACTCGGTACGCAGGCAAAGCAGATGACGAAGAAAGCGGGGCCATCGGCCGGATCGGCAAAGGAGTAATCGAGGCCACAGACTTCGCATTCCTTGCGCATCTTCAGGAAGCCGTTGAACAGGTGCCCTTGCCCGCAGCGTGGGCAGCGGCCGCGCAAGCCAGTCTGCATGGGCGGGATCGGCGGCCAATCACTATCGGAAGACATGTTTGTTCCTTTCAGGCGTTCCGGTTGGCGCTGGAGTTTTGCGCCGAGATTGCCTGGATATGCGACCGCTTCTTCTTCTTGGGGCCGCATCAGGCTCGCCAAGATTAGGCGCCGAAAAACATACATTGTCAATTTATTGTATGCATACATGTCTGCGACAATTTCGCCCGCCGACCATTTACACCACACCATTTACACCACGAAGCTTGAGGCGGCGGGGGGCTGGCCGATGAGGTCGTTGATGACAAGAAGACTGCGTCGCAGCTCCGCGTGGCCGGCAGCGGCGCCGAGGCCGAGGCGGACGGCTTCCGGTGGGGCGCCGAGCGCAAAGGCGTCGCTTGCAACGACGCTGATGCCGGCCGCTTGCAATCGCGCGCTCAGTTCGCCGCGTGTCCAGGGAGGCGGCAGGTGCAGCCAGGCGTGAAAGGCGTGCGGATGCGTTTGTGCGACGCCGGCTGGAAGAAGCTCGGAGACGATGCGCTGTCGCGCCGCCGTCTCTCTACGTATGGCTGCGAGCACGGCGTCAGCCGTCCCGTCCTCGATCCAGCGCGTGGCGATAGCGGCCGCAAGAGGGGACGCCATGCCGACAGTGGCCCGGATCGCGCCTTCGACGCGGACCGAGCTTCGGCTGTCCGGCACGATAAGATAGGCGATGCGCAAGGCCGGCGACAGGCATTTCGCAAGGCCGCCGACATAGTAGACCAGGTCAGGCGCCAGCGCCGCCAACGGGCGCGGCGTCGAAACGGGAAGGGCGCCATAGGCATCGTCTTCGATGATCGCTACGTCGTGCCGCCGGGCAATTGTGACGATCGCCTGGCGCCGTTCGAGCGAAAGTGTCGTTGTCGTGGGATTGTGAAGCGTCGGATTACAATAGAGCGCTTTCGGCGTTTCCTTCGCGCAGAGTTCTTCGAATGCTTCGGGCAGGAGGCCCTCTCGATCCATGGCGAGGCCGTGCAGTCTGATGCCGAGATGTGCTGCGAGCGCGCGGAGGCCGGGGTAGGTGATTGCCTCGGCGCAAATCATGTCACCGGCCTTGGTCAGGCTGCCAAGCGTGGCAAGCAGAGCCCCTTGCGCGCCAGCGGCAATCAGAACGCGCTCAGCCGGAACCTCGCCCAGCCTGGGTTTCAGCCATGCGGCGCCTGCAGCACGGTTGTGCAGGGTGCCGCCCGGCGGCTGGTATCGCATCAGGAGTTCGAGCCCATGCTCGGCCTGCAGCGCCGCCATGTCGTCCCAGAGCCGAGCGGCGAGCATCGGGTCGTCGAACAACGGCGGCAGGTTCATGCTCATGTCGATGAGGCCGCCTGCCGGCGTACGGCCGGTTCGGATGCGTCGCGTTTTCACGTAGGTGCCCTGGCCGACCCGGCCCTCGACGAGGCCGCGATGCCGGGCTTCGTTATAGGCGCGACTGACGGTGGTGAAGTCGATCCCCAGCGCCTCGGCAAGCGTGCGCTGCGGCGGCAGACGCATCCCCTCGGACAGGCGCCCTTCGCTGATATCGGCAGCGATGGCGTCGGCGATCGCGAGATAAAGCGGTCCATCCGATTTACGGATTACCGGTTGCCACGAAATTCCCAAGCGCACGTCCGTCATCGCGATTACCTCATGCTAATTGTATGGATATTGCATGGTTATCCGATTGAGGGCAAGTGTTAACAGTGGGAATGCAGCGGCGCGCCCGCGACCAAGCGTCGCCTAGCGTGTCACGCTTGGCGTTGCCAGCAACGCGCCGAAGCCGACGAGCAGGGCGCCGAAGGTGCGATCGATCCAATGGCGAAGCGCGATAAGACGAAGCCGTACCGTGCCGGAGGAAAAGAACAGGGCAACGATTGCGAACCAGATCAGATGTGCGGCAGAGATAAACGCGCCGTAACCCATCTGGACGGGCAGAGCCGTGGTCGGCCCGACGACTTGCATGAACAGGCTGACGACAAAGATCGTCGTTTTGGGGTTGAGCGCGTTGGTGAGAAACCCCACACGCAGCGCACCGATGTCGGAGAGGGCGGGATGTGCGGCCAAGCCCGTCCTTTCGGCTGGCTTGGTGCGTAGCATCCTGATGCCAAGCCAGATCAGATAGGCGGCGCCGACGAACTTCAGGACAGTGAAGAGACACAGCGACTGGCGAATCAAGAGGCCGACGCCGAGCAGAGTGTAGGCGACATGGACCCAGACGCCGGCGGCGATACCGAGCGCCGTCAGGACGCCGGCCCGCCGCGACAAAAGCAAGCTGTTGCGTGTCACCATCGCGAAATCCGGTCCCGGACTGATGACGGCAAAGATTGTAATGGTTACTACAGCTAACAGTTCAGTCATTGTCTTTCCCGTTCGTCTCTTTCATTAATGTCTAAATAGCTTGATCGATGAGAAGCGACTAACGATGAGTTCTGACCATTTTGGTGAGCTACACTCACAGATGTCGGCGACGCGGCTTCCGCCGCTGGCGGCGCTGCGCTGTTTCGAGGCGGCGGCCAGACTCGAGAGCTTCAGTCGCGCCGCGGACGCGCTCCATCTGACGCACGGCGCGATCAGTCGCGCGGTCCGGCTTATCGAAGACGAACTCGGCGTGGCGCTGTTCGAGCGCCGCAGCCGGCGTGTCTTCCTGACAGAAGCCGGGCGAAAGCTGGCGGCGGCCGTGCGCGAAGGTTTCGGTCTGGTGGAGAGTGCCGTCCGGGAGATCAGGGACGTGGCGCGAACGCCGGCGCTGGTGGTGTCCTGCGAGCCGACCCTTTTGATGCGCTGGCTGATACCGCGCCTTCCTGACTTCCAGGCGCGGCATCCGGAGGTGTCTATCCACCTCGTTGCCGGAGGTGGGCCGGTGTCCTTGGGCCGTGGCATCGATCTGGCGATCCGACGCGATGATTTTCCTCGAGCGGGCGGCACGCATGCCGTGCCGCTCTTTCCGGAGCGAATAGGTCCGGTCTGCCGAACGGACAAAATCGCCGTGTTTTTTAACGAGGCTGAGGGCGGCTCTTCGCCTCAATTGCGCAACGACGCGGTCCCCTTGCATACGCGAACGCGGCCAAATGCGTGGGAGACCTGGGGGACGACGGCAGGCCGCGCCGCACCCGAACAGCGCGGCCAAGTCTTCGAGCATTTCTATATCAGCCTTCAGGCGGCCATCGCCGGGATCGGCGTGGCGATCGGGCCTTGGCAACTCGTCCGCGACGATATCGACAATGGCATCCTGGCCGCGCCATGCGGATTTATCGAAGACGGTACGGCCTATCATCTGCTGTCGCCGTCAGCGATCGGCGACCATGGACCAAGCGCGGCGTTGCGTGACTGGCTGCTGGCCGTATCGATCTGAAACGGACCGTTTTCATTTCTGTCATTTGCATAAAGGCGAGCAACGTCATACGTTTAACGAACACGCGCGCATGACCGGCGATGCCAGTCGGCGGAAAGGCGCGCGAAGCACCTGATATGCAATCGATTCGACCCTCGGGTCCTGGAGCGGCGCCATGAACATCCTCAAAATCAATCTCGGCCAGGAGCGCGGTACGCTGCGCCCGGCTAGCGCAAAGGCATCGAGGATCGTGGCCGACGTCATGAAGGCACTGGTCGTTCCGGCGGCGGCTATAGGCCTAGTGGCGTTCGCAGCGCCGTCGATGGCGCATGCCGCCAGTTGCAAGGATTCCGCATCGCCTGGAGCCGATTGGACCGACTGCAACAAGAAAGCGCTTATGCTCGGCGGCAGCGACCTTCAGGGTGCCAATCTCGTCAACACCGACTTCACCTTGACGGATCTGCGCGGTGCGAACCTGACAGAAGCCAATCTGGAAAAGGCAACTCTGGTTCGATCCTCGATTGCGGGGGCTACCGCGAATGGCGCGAACTTCTCCAAAATCGAAGCCTATCGGTGCAATTTCGCAGGCGTCTCCGCCGAGAAGGCATCGTTCGTCAATTCCGAGCTGCAGCGGGCCAATTTCAGCGGTGCCCGCCTGACGGGGGCAAGCTTTGAAAAGGCCGAACTCGGCCGGGCGAATTTCGACAAGGCGGAGCTCACCGGAACCCGGTTTACCCATGCCAACCTTTCGCGCGCGGACCTGACCAGCACGAGTTTTTCCGGCCCGATCGATTTCCAGGGGGCGTTCATGTTCCTGACACGTATCGAGGGCGTCGACCTGTCCGAGGCAACCGGACTTGAACAGGAGCAGGTCGACATGACTTGCGGTGACAGCTCGACCAAGCTTCCCGCCGGCATGAGCACGCCGGCGGGCTGGCCCTGCGCCAGCGACTGATCGCCGTCACAAAGCCGCGGCCCAATCGGTCGTTATGCCAAATGCCGCTTTGCGGCAATCGCAAGGCATTCCTTGAAGGCTTGCAGGTCGGTCAGGCGATCGGCCTCAGGCACTTCGCGCTGGACGAGCCTGCCTTCCCTTCGCAGAACGCCGCCATCGAGCATCAGGTTGTCGGCCATGTCGAAGTCTTCGATGCTGAGCCCGTCCGGACCGGCCATGCGGCCGTCGAGGCGCAAGCCGGCCTTGCCGCCGTAGTGGTCGTGCAAGATGCGCTCGTAGTAGCTGCGGGAGGTGTTCGTATAGGCATAGACGTGCTTGCTGTGACCGCACATGAAGCCGAGTTCGAAGACCGTGCCGACATCGGCGCTGATGCCGCGAAACGGTGTCAGGTTGGCGATGATCATGTCGGCGGCAAGCATCATGCCTTCGTCGACGGCGTAGATCGCAAGGCCGCGCTGATGCTTGGTCGGAGCCGGCGGAATCTCAAGATCGCCGGGCACGAGCGGTGTGAACCCGGCTGCACGCGCCAACTCTGCCTTCAATTTCTGAATCTCCGCCGCATTGGGCAGAAACACTTCCGGGCCAGCGAGATAGACTTTCACGCGCATTTCTCCTCACATTTTCGAGCGGCCAATCTAGGAGAGCTGCAGCGCCGAGCCTAGCCATGGACTTCAGCTTGCCCACGGTTTTTTGGAGCGTGGGAAGCAGGTATGCTGGCTGAGCGCATTGCCCCACCGGTGGAGACGCCCGTGGCCCGCCATGTGCCACCTTCGGCCAATTCCGGAGATTTGCGCATGCCACGCGGGCGAGCTGGACATGCGGACGTGTCAAAATCTGCAGCCGATGTCAGCGGGGGCTGCGATCGCAACCGCCGCCACCGGCGCGCGCACCATCCCACGGGAAGGCTCGCGGGTCGTTGGTGGCAAGGTCTCCGCCACGTTCACATGCGGAAACACTCATAAATACGGGTGTTTCCTAACGAATCCTGTTTGCACGCAGACATGCCAGGATGCCCGCCGCCGGTTTGCCCATGGTTGCCGCTTCCCCCTTATTTTTCCCTTGCCCTCGTCCGCTGGTGGGCCGTCGTTTTCACCGCCGTATGCGACTTTAAACAATCATGCATACAAAATTGTCGACAAAATAGTTGACATTGTCGCCGACAGCTTCAAATCTAGGGCAACTTGCTCACGAGTGGGTGAGGGCGCCTGCATATGGCGACTGATGAGAAAACAGAGGGAACGACATGAAACTGAGAAAGCATCTCCTCGCGGGGTTGGCATTTGCCTTTCTCGCATCCTCGGCCTCCGCCGAAACGCTGCGTTGGGGTAGCCCGCGGGACATCTTCTCGCTCGACCCCTATTCCTATGGCAGCACCTCGAACCTTGCCTTCCTCAACCACGTGTACGAAGGCCTGACCCGCTATACGCCGGAGTTCAAGGTCGAGCCGGCGCTCGCCACGAGCTGGGAGATGGTCAAGGACAAGGTCTGGCGCTTCCATCTGCGCAAGGGCGTAAAGTTCCAAAACGGCGCCGAGTTCAACGCTGACGACGTCGTCGCCTCCATGGCCCGCGTCAGCCATCCGACCTCGCCGCTGCGCGGCAACATTCCGGCCTATGTCTCGACCACCAAGGTCGACGATTACACGGTCGACATCGAAGTCAATTCGCCGAACCCGCTCTTCCTCAATGACATGACCAACATCTTCATGTTCGACAAGGACTGGCTGGTCGACAACAGGTCCGAGCTGCCGACTGATGTCGGCGCCAAGGTCGAAGGCTTCGCCACCTACAACACCAACGGTACCGGCCCGTTCAAGGTCGAATCGCGCGTGCCCGACAGCAAGACCGTTCTCATCAAGAACGACGGCTGGTGGGATACGCCGAAGCACAATCTCGACCGCATCGAATTCATGCCGATTACCTCGGCCGCAACCCGCGTTGCAGCGCTGCTTTCGGGCGAAATCGATCTGACCGATGGTGCGCCGGTGCAGGATCTTGAGCGCCTAAAGAGCTCGCCGGACATCAAGGTCATCGAGCGCACGGACCTGCGCACCGTGCACATGGTCTTCAACCGTCACGAGACCTTCGCCGACGGTCGCGAAAACTTCTTCAACAACATCAAGGTGCGCCAGGCGATTGACCATGCCATCGACCGCCAACTGATCTTCAAGCGCGTGATGCGCGGCAAGTCGCATGTCGCCGGCACCATGGTTGCTCCGGAAATCCCGGGCTACAGCGCCGAACTCGATGTGCCGACCGCCTATGATCCGGAACTCTCCAAGAAGCTGCTCGAAGAGGCAGGCGCCGTCGGCAAGGAGTTCACGCTCGTCTGCATGAACGACGAAAGCGTCAACGAGGAAGACGTCTGCAGCGCACTGGTCTCTATGCTGTCACGCGTCGGCCTGAAGCCAACCCTCGACATCGGTCCGCGCGCCGTGCAGGCGCCGAAGCGCGCCGGCGGCAAGTCCGACGCCTACATGATCGGCTGGGCCAACGAGCCGACGCTCGATGCCTATTCGATCCTGGTTCAGGTTCTCTCGACCCGTGAAGGCGCGGCCGGCGTCGCCAACTATGGCGGCTGGTCCTATCCGGAACTCGACGCGATGGTGAAGAAGGCCGCGCTCGAGATGGATCACGACAAGCGTCTGGCGATCGAAACCGAGGCGCTGAAGTTCGCCAAGGATGAGGTCATCATGATCCCGTTGCATCAGCAGCCGATGGCCTGGGCAATGTCGAAGAACGTCACGGATGTGACCATTCGGGCCGACAACAAGCCGCGTCACTGGCTGACCCGTATCGGCGATTGAGTTTTCTTGCTCCGGCAGAGCGTGCTTTGCCGGGGCTCCTCATTCAGCGAGAAACCCAATGATTGTCTTTCTCATCAAGCGGCTGGCCAATGCCGTGCTGGTCATGCTCGCCGTCGCGCTGCTCGCCTTCCTGATCTTCCGCTTCGCCGGCGATCCGGTCGAGTTGATGGCCAACGAGCAGATGTCGCAGGCCGACCGTATCGAGCTGCGCGAAAAGCTCGGGCTCAACGATTCGTTCCTCACCCAGTTCGGCCGCTTCGTCGGCAATGCCGCCCAGGGCGATTTCGGCATCAGCTACCGCAACGGCCAGGACGTGATGAAGCTCATTGCCGAGCGCTTCCCGGCAACGATGGAACTGGCGCTTGTCGCAACCGTCCTGTCGCTCCTGATCGGTCTTCCACTTGGTGTCCTGACCGCTATCCACCGAGGGCGATGGTATTCCGAGGGGTTGCAGTTCGTCAGTATCATCGGCGTCTCCTTGCCGAGCTTCGTCGTCGGTATCCTTCTGATCCTCGTCTTCGCCGTAACGCTCGGTCTCGTACCTGCTTTCGGGCGCGGCGATGTGGTGCAGCTCGGCTGGTGGAGCACCGGCCTGTTGACGTCGTCGGGCCGCGCATCGCTGCTTCTGCCGTCGCTCGCACTCGCGCTCTACCAGATCACTCTGGTCATGCGTCTGGTGCGCGCAGAAATGATGGAAGTGCTGCGCTCGGACTTCATCAAGTTCGCACGCGCCCGTGGCGTGCCGCGATGGCGGATCTATTTCCGACATGCGCTCAGGAACTGTCTGATGCCGGTTGTCACCATGACGGCGATGAACTTCGGCTCGCTGATCGCCTTCGCGCTGATCACCGAAACCGTGTTCCAGTGGCCGGGCATGGGCATGCTCTTCATCCAGGCGGTCACCTTCCTCGATATGCCGGTCATGGCGGGCTATCTCTGCATCGTCTCCTTCATCTTCGTCACGCTCAATACGCTCGTCGATATCGCCTATGCGGTCATCGATCCGCGGTTGCGCGATGCAACCCGCTGAGGTCGTTGCCATGACAGATCACGTCCAGCAAACCACACCTGCGCGCAAGCCTTCGCGGCTTGCCCGCTGGCGCCAGAGCGATCTCTGGTGGTCCTTCACCCACAAGCCTTCGGCAATCATCGGCGCGATCATCCTTACGTTCCTGATCGCGACCGCCTTTGCAGCACCTTTGATTGCGCCGCAGAACCCCTTCGATCCGGCTCAGCTCGAGCTCTGGAACTCCGAGCTGCCGCCGATCTGGGAGGCCGACGGCCAATGGCCGTACGTGCTCGGCACCGACACGCAAGGGCGCGACATGCTCTCGGCCATTCTCTATGGCTCGCGCATCTCGATCCTGATCGGCGTCGCCTCGGTCGTGCTTTCGCTCGCCGTCGGCCTTAGCCTCGGCCTCGTTGCCGGCTATTTCGGCCGCTTCATCGACAATTTCCTGATGCGCATCGGCGACGTGCTTCTGTCGATCCCGACGATCCTGATCGCTATTCTCGTCAGTGCCGTCGCGCGCCAGATGCTGCCGCCGGAACTGCGGGACGTCGGCTCTGCCGCCGTTCTGGTGCTGGCGATCACGCTCAGCGCCTGGGTGCAATATGCCCGTACCGTGCGCGCCCAGACGATCGTCGAGCGCGGCAAGGAATACGTTCAGGCAGCGCGTCTTCTGAAAACGCCAGCGCGGCGCATCATGCTGAAGCACATCCTGCCGAACACGCTGACGCCGATCATGGTTGCTGCGACCCTCAACTTCGGCATGGCGATCCTGACCGAAGCGACGCTTTCATTCCTGGGTATCGGCATGCCGCCGAGCCAGCCGAGCCTTGGAACGCTGATCCGTCTCGGCAACCAGTTCCTGTTTTCGGGCGTATGGTGGGTGGTGCTCTTCCCCGTCGTCCAGCTTTGCCTTCTCGTGGTTTCGGTCAACCTTCTCGGTGACTGGCTGCGCGATGCGCTCAATCCGAAATTGAGGTGAATGATGTCCAATCTCCTGATCCGTAACGTCAGGCCCAATGCCGGCGAAGCGACCGACATCCTCGTGCGCGACGGCAAGATCGCCGCCTTCGGCAAGGG
Source organism: Ensifer sp. ENS03 (assembly GCF_014852035.1). NCBI lineage: Bacteria > Pseudomonadati > Pseudomonadota > Alphaproteobacteria > Hyphomicrobiales > Rhizobiaceae > Ensifer > Ensifer sp. ENS03. Next base: position 209,869 of record NZ_JACVAV010000008.1, read on the forward strand.
CCTCGCCGCCGATGGCGTGGCCGTGGAAGACGGCAACGGTCATATCGTGATCTCCGGTCTGATCGAGGCGCATACCCATCTCGACAAGTCGGTCTGGGGCATGCCCTGGCACGTCAACGCCAAGACCGCAACGCTGCGCGAACGCATCGATTTCGAACGCGAAAAGCGGCTGGAAATCGGCATTGACCCGCACCGTCAGTCCATGCGCCAGGCGATCATGCTCGCTGCCAATGGCGCAAGCCACATCCGCAGCCATGTCGACATCGACACCACCCACGGCCTTCGGCTGATGGAAGGCATCATCGAGACCCGCCAGGTGCTGAAAGATGTCATCGATATCGAGGTCGTCGCATTCCCGCAGTCGGGCCTCGTCACGCGGCCCGGCACTGTCGAGTTGCTCGACAAGGCTCTGAGCAATGGCGCGGAAGTCCTTGGCGGCATTGACCCCTGTGGCATCGATCGCGACCCGAAGGGCCATCTCGACGCGATCTTCGGCCTTGCCGAAAAACATGGAAAGCCGATCGACATTCACCTGCATGAGCAGGGCGAACTCGGCGCCTTCAGCATGGAGATGATGTTCGAGCGCATCCGCGCGATCGGCATGCAGGGCAAGGTCGCAATCAGCCACGCCTTTGCGCTCGGCGCACCGGATTATCTGCGCGTCGGCGGTCTCATCGAACAGATCGCCGAACTCGATATCCGTATCGTCACGACAGGCTCTCCGTCTTCGACCGTGCCTTCGATCCTGCGTCTGAAGGATGCCGGCGTGAAGGTTGCTGCCGGCTGCGACGGTATCCGCGACACCTGGGGTCCGTGGGGCCAACCCGACATGATGGATCGTGCCCGCATCCTCGGCATGAAGAACGGCCTGCGCCGCGACGTCGATCTCGAACATGCGCTTTACGTCTGCTCCAAGGGCGGCGCCGACGTCATGGATATCAAGGGATATGGCCTCGATGTTGGCTGCGATGCCGATTTCACCCTGCTCACCGGCGAGACGCTGGCGCATGCCGTCGTCGACGTCGCGCCGCGGCCGCTGGTCGTCAAGCGTGGCCGCGTCGTCGCCCGCAACGGCGTTGCGGAGGTGGCGATCCCATGACCAACATCAAGGATTTGACGCTCGGTGAGCGCGCCGAAGGACGCACGCTTCTGACAGCACAATGGGTGCTCGGGCACCGCGACGGTTCGCACCGGCTGATCCCGAACGGCGAAGTCGTCATCGAGGGCGGCACGCTGCTCTATGTCGGCCCACGTTTCGAAGGAGAGGTGGCACGCCGCATCGATCTCGGCGCAGCCATGATCAGCCCCGGGCTCATCGACCTCGATGCGCTGTCTGATCTCGACACGACGATCTTAGCGATCGACCATCAGCCTGGTTGGGCCAAGGGTCGCGTCTGGCCGCTGAGCTACATCGAGCGCGGCCCCTATGAGATGTACACGCAGGAGGAGCTGGCGTTCCAGAAGCGCTTCGCCTTCGCGCAGCTTCTCTTGAATGGCATCACCACCGCAGCGCCGATCGCCTCGCTTTTCTATCGTGAATGGGGCGAGACCGTTGCTGAATTCGCCGCCGCATCCGACGCCGCAGGTGACCTGGGTCTTCGCGTTTATCTGAGCCCGGCCTATCGCGCCGGCGGCATGATGGTGACGGCGCCGGGTCAGCTCGAAGCGATCTTCGACGAGGCAAGGGGTCTGAAGGGCCTTGACGACGCGATTGGCTTCATCCGTGACCATGAAGGTCGCCATGGTGGCCTGGTGAAGGGCCTGCTGGCTCCCGACCGGGTGGAAACCTGCACCGAGAAACTGCTGGTGCGCACCGCCGATGCGGCGCGCGACCTCAATTGCCCGATCCGGCTTCATGCTGCGCAGGGCACGATGGAGGTCGACACCGTCCGCCGCCTGCATGGCAAGACGGCGCCGGAATGGCTGGCGAGCTTCGGTTTCTTGAGCGACCGGCTGATTGCGCCGCATGCGACCCAGGCGACCGACAACGATCTGCGTCTCTATGCCGAAAACGGCGTGAGTATCGTGCACTGCCCGCTGGTTTCGGCCCGCGGCGGAAGCACGCTCAACTCGTTCCGCTCGGTCAAGGCCCGCGGCGTCAATATTGCCATGGGCACCGATACGACGCCGCCGGACATGCTGATGAACCTACTCGTCGGCCTGATCGCTGCCCGCGTCGTCGAAGGCGACCCGTCAGCCGTCAGCTGCGCCGATCTCTTTGATGCTGCGACACTTGGCGGCGCCAAGGCCCTCGGTCGCTCGGATCTCGGTCGCCTGGAAACGGGCGCCCGTGCCGATATTGCCGTGTTCGATCTCATGGACCATCACATGGCGCCGGCGATCGATCCGATCACGACGCTCGTCGTCGGTGGTTCCGGACGCGTCACCAAGGCGGTCTTCGTCGATGGCCGTCTGTCGATGCGCGATGGCGAGGTGGCAGGCTTCGACATGAACGCGGCACGCGCGCAGGCACAGGTCCAGTTCGATGGCCTGATTGCCAAGTATCCGGAGCGGAGCTTCGGTCACCCGCCTGTCAGCGAGATCTTCCCGCCGAGCTACCCATTGGAGGTGCAGCGATGACTGAACATACCTCATCGGCCGTGCTCGACGTGCGCGGTCTCTGCGTCGAATTCCCTGGCCGCCATGGAACGGTGCAGGCGCTATCCGACGTTTCGCTCAGCATTCGCCCCGGCGAAATTCTTGGCGTCGTTGGTGAATCCGGCGCCGGGAAGTCGATGACCGGTCTTGCCGTCCAGGGTCTTCTGGAGCCGCCTGGCCGCATTTCCGGCGGCGAGGTCTGGGTCGGCGGCCGCCGCATCGACCAGCTCGACGACAAGCAGATGCAGCAGGTGCGCGGCCGTCAGATCGGTGCGATCTTCCAGGATCCGTTGACCTCGCTGAACCCGCTCTTCACCGTCGGGGCGCAGCTTGTTGAGACCATCCGCCTTCACCTGAAGCTTTCCAAGGCCGATGCCAAGGCGCGGGCGATCCAGCTCCTGAAGGAAGTTGGCATTCCGGCGCCCGAGGCACGCTATGACCACTATCCGCATCAGTTCTCGGGTGGCATGCGCCAACGCGTCGTCATTGCCCTGGCACTTGCCGCGGAACCGAAGCTGATCATCGCCGACGAACCGACGACGGCGCTCGACGTCTCGATCCAAGCGCAGATCACCTCGCTGCTTCGCCGTCTTTGCGATGATCACGGAACGGCGGTCATGCTCGTCACCCACGACATGGGCGTGATTGCCGAGACGGCCGATCGCGTCGCGGTCATGTATGCCGGGCGGCTCGTCGAAATCGGCCCTGTCGCCGAGGTGCTGAAAAACGCCCGTCATCCCTATACGCGGGGCCTCATGGGCTCGATCCCGGCGCTTGGCCGCCGCGTCGAGCGGCTGAACCAGATCGACGGTTCCATGCCGCGGTTGAACGCGATCCCCGCCGGCTGCGCCTTCAACCCGCGCTGCCCGGATGCCGGGCCGCGTTGCCGCAAGGATAGGCCCGAACCGGCGCCGGTCGGGACCGGCGTCGCCGCATGCTGGCTCAATGCAGGAGGAGTGCTATGAGTGATGCCCTGACGGTCAACGACCTGACCTGCAACTTCGACGTTTCGGCACCCTGGCTGAACCGCGTCATCGAGCGCAAACCGCGGCAGTTCGTGCGCGCCGTGGACGACATCAGCTTCAGCGTGCCCATGGGCGGCTGTCTGAGCCTCGTCGGCGAATCTGGCTGCGGCAAGTCGACGGTGGCGCGGCTGGTCACAGGTCTTTATCGCGCCAGCGAAGGCGAGGTGCGGTTTGCACCGAGCAAGAACGGCGAGCCGCTCTCGGCCCAAATGATCTTCCAGGATCCCTATGCAAGCCTCAATCCGCGCTGGCGGGTGCGCAACATCATCGCCGAACCGCTGCGCGAGTTGAAGCTGCGCAACTCCGAAGCCGAGATCATGGACCGGGTCGGCGAACTGCTGACGATCGTCGGCCTTGCGCCTTCGGACGGTGCCAAGTTCCCGCACGAGTTTTCGGGAGGCCAGCGCCAGCGTATCTCGATTGCCCGCGCGCTTGCCGGCGAGCCGGAGTTCCTCGTCTGCGACGAGCCGACCTCGGCGCTCGACGTGTCGGTCCAGGCGCAGATCCTCAACCTCATGCGCAAGCTGCAGGACGAGATGGGGCTGACCTATCTGTTCATCAGCCACGACATGAGCGTGGTTCGCCACATGTCGGACCGGATCGCCGTGATGTATCTCGGACGCATCGTCGAGGAGGCCGACACCGAGACGCTCTTTGCCAATCCGAGGCATCCCTATACCCAGCTGCTGCTGGAGACGATCCCGGATATTACCCATCCAAAGCGCGGGCGCAGCATTGCGGCGAGCGAAGTGCCGAGCCCGCTGAACCCGCCGTCCGGCTGTACCTTCCATCCGCGTTGCCCGTTTGCAGACCAGCGCTGCAAGAGCGAGCGGCCGGAGATGCGCAGCTTCGCTGACGGCTCGCGTGCCGCCTGCCACCGCATCGAAGAAACTGTGAAGGTGATCAACGCAGCGTAACGCCAACCTCTTTCCCTGAAGACTTGGGCTCCGTGTCGTACCAGTCGCGGAGCCTCTTTTTTACCGCCGGCAATTTCAGTATTTGCGCCAAGCAATTCCCATGCCCTTTTCGCATCGCTGTCGGAAGGCAAATGCTAGGCTGCTAACCGGAATTCAACGAAATAGACCGATGACCATTCCCGGGCTCAAGCACTCACGTTAGGGTAGGGGCCAATGGTCGGACCGCTTCCCGCTCGGGATATCCGGCCGGGATCGAAATGCGTTGATTTGAAGAGTTGGCTTATGAACACGACCTCCGACACCGATTTCCCCGTCCTCAATGCCGTTGAAGCCCGCGTTCTCGGATGCCTGATCGAGAAGAAGGAAACGACGCCCGACGTCTATCCGCTGACGCTCAATTCGGCGCATTCGGCTGCCAACCAGAAAACGGCGCGCGATCCCGTCATGGCGCTCGAGCAGGTCGAGATCCACCGCGCTCTCTCGTCTCTGGGGCAGAAAGGGTTGGTCCGGCAAGCATTTGCCTCGCGGGTCGAGCGCTACGAGCACCTCGCAGCCAACCGCTTCTCGCTGACGTCGCCGCAGATCGTCGTGCTCGGCCTGCTTCTTCTGCGCGGCCCGCAGACGGCCTACGAGCTTTGGGCGCGCAGCGAGCGCATGGCGCGGTTCTCGTCGATCGAGGAGCTGAAGGACAATCTGGATCTGATGATGGGCCGCCGGCCGCCGCTCATCGTTCAACTGAACCGGGGTGCCGGCCAGCGCGAAGACCGCTTCGCGCATCTCTTGTGTGGTGAAGTCGAGCAGCCTGCCGAAAGGGCGGCCGTGTCGTCGGCGCCGAGCGGTTCGGCCCTATCGGCTCTCGAAGAACGACTGGAAGCGCTTGAGCGGAAGGTGGCGACGCTCGAGGAGCAGCTTGACGCCCTGACGCGCTGACAGCACGGCGCCGGAAACAAAATGTCCCGGGCGCCATGTGCGTCCGGTGACATATTCGGATGCGCTCAGCTGGCGTCGACCAGCCGGCGGGCCGGCGCTTCCTTGGCGCGCGGATAGTCGTAGGCGCCGACCTTCGAGGTGGCATAGCCGCCCCCGACGAGCGCCTCGGCAAGCTTCACGGCTGCCGTCACGCCGTCGATCACAGGCATGCCGGTACGCGCCTTCAGGCGGTCGCAGAGCTCAGACATGCCGGCACAGCCGAGGATGATCGCTTCGGCGCCATCCTCCTGGCGTGCTTTCAGGATCTCCTGAACCAGCATCTCCTCGGTGTGGGCCAGATCCTCCTCCAGCGCCAGCACGGGCATGTCGACCGATCGCACCTTTCGGCAGCGATGGCCGGCACCGTAGGCCTCGGCGAGGTCCTCGATGATCGGCACGGAGCGGGGCAGGGTGGTGATGATCGTAAAGCGGGTCGCAATGTTCATCGCCACCTGCACGGCCGCCTGACAGATGCCGATGACCGGACCGCGAGCGATCTCGCGTGCAGCGCCAAGTCCGGGATCGTCGAAGCAGGCGATTACATAGGCATCGATGCCGCGCGCTTCGCCTTTGCGGATTTCCGCAAGCATCGCTGGCACAGCCATCGCTTCGTCGGCATGGCCTTCGATGCTGGCTGGGCTCGATGTCGGGTTGATCGATTCGAGCTGGGTGTCGGCTGCAGCGACGCGCTCGGCGCTGCGATGCGCCTGTTCGGTCATCGAGCGGGTGGAGTTCGGATTGATCAGCAGGATACGCATGGATCAGCTCGTCTTCCGCATGGCGTTTGCAGGGGGGGCATAGGCGGTAATATCGGGCGTCGGCATGACGAACTGACGATCCGATGTGATGTAGTTGTTGGCGTGCAGCCGTGCGATCGGCTGGTATTGGGACGGGTCGACGTAGCGGCCTTCCTCGTCGAGGCAGTCCTTACGCACGTGCATATGCACGACCTCCCCGAGAACGATGACGCGGCGGTCATATTCGATCAGCCGCTCAACGCGGCATTCCATCGAGCAGGGTGACTCGACGATGCGGCGGGCGCTGACCTTGAGGCCGTCAGCCGCCGTCAGTCCGGCGATTGCCACTTCGTCGACATCCGGCTCGAAGGACAGGCCGCAGACCAGCATCTGGTCGGCGATCGCCATGTCCACCATGTTGACGACGAACTCGTTGGTGCGCCGGATATTGGCGACCGTGTCCTTCTCTTCCCCGTTCGGGCGGGTCTGGATACCGAGAATGACGATCGGCGGGTCGTGCGAGAAGACATTGAAAAAGCTCATCGGCGCGGCATTGTCCTGTCCGCTCGGAGAGAGCGTCGAGACCAGCGCGATCGGTCGCGGACCGATGAAGTTCGTCAGCAGGCGGTAACGGTCCTGGGCCGGCAGTTCTGTGAAATCGAAGTCCATCGGAGCTCTCAATTGGCGCCGCGGCCCGGTCTATTTGCCGGTCGCACGGTCGTGTTTAAGCGGTTGCCATTGCACATCAAGTTGCGGTACACAATATTGTCTACAATTTTGTAGTCAATATCTAACTGCAGCGGATGGAATTGACTTTGAGCGCCGCACGGCGAGAGTAAGCGAACGGCTAAGGGAGATTTCATGTATAACGCGGACGAAGTCGCCGGTGCTCCGACGGCGATCATTTGCGAGAAGATCTGGCTTGCGATTGCAGAGCGTCGGCTACGGCCGGGAACGCGATTGAAAGAAGAACAACTTGCCGAAATATTCTCCGTCAGCAGGGCTCGCATCCGCCAGGCACTGACCGCGCTCGAGCGCGATGGCCTAGTGACGATCATGCCGAACCGGGGCGCCTTCGTCTCCGAGCCTTCGGTAGACGAGGCACGCGATGTCTTCGTTGCCCGCAGGGCGATCGAACAGCGGGTCGTCGAGCGGCTTTGCGAGCGCGCCAATCCCAAGGATATCGTCCGGTTGCGCGCCCATATCGAAGAGGAGCGCATTGCCGGCCGATCCGGCAATCTCTCTGATATCGTTCGGCTTTCCGGTGGTTTCCACCTGTTGCTCGCGGAGCTTTCGGGGTCTGCCTTCCTCTTCGGTATCCTGCGCGACCTCGTGTCCCGGACATCCCTGATCACCGCAATGTACCGGTCGAACCACCTGCACAATTGCGGACCGGACGAACATCTGGCCGTGGTCGAGTACATCGCGTCACGCGACGTCGCGAGCGCGATCAAGGAAATGGCCGAGCACCTGAACCACGTCGAAGCGGAGCTGGACCTGGACGAGGAGAAAGACCAGCCCCGCGATCTTCGCACCGCATTGCTTTGATGCGGCGCGCGCGACCCATTGCACCGCACTTTAGAGGAGGCGGTGCCTGCAAGCAGACTGAAGGAAGATATGACCAACCGTAGTTACTATGCGCCGCATGGCGGCAACCCGCCCCAAACCCAACTCCTTTCGGATCGCGCGGTCTTCACCGAAGCCTATGCGGTGATTCCGAAGGGGACGATGATGGACATCGTCACCAGCTATTTGCCGTTCTGGGACAAGACCCGGCTGTGGATACTGTCCCGGCCGCTCTCCGGTTTTGCTGAAACATTTTCACAATATATCATGGAAATCGCTCCGGGCGGCGGCAGCGACCGGCCGGAACTCGACGAAGGCGCCGAGGGCGCGATCTTCGTCGTCGAGGGCGAATTGACCATCACGCTCGACGGGAAGGCGCATAAGATGCAGCCGGGCGGCTTCGCCTTCATTCCGCCGGCGAGCAACTGGACCGTTCGCAACGGAAGTGAAGCGATCGTTCGCTTCCACTGGGTGCGCAAGGCTTACGAGTACGTCGATGGCCTGCCCACGCCGGAGGCCTTCTTCACCAACGAGGCCGAAATCACCCCGTCGCCGATGCCGGGCACGGAAGGCAAGTGGGCAACGACCCGCTTCGTCGACCCGACGGACCTGCGCCACGACATGCACATGACGATCGTCACCTTCGAGCCCGGCGCGATCATTCCCTTTGCCGAGACGCACGTGATGGAACACGGCCTTTATGTGCTCGAAGGCAAGGCCGTCTACCGGCTCAATCAGGACTGGGTCGAGGTCGAGGCCGGCGATTACATGTGGCTGCGCGCTTTCTGCCCTCAAGCCTGCTATGCTGGCGGTCCGGGCAAGTTCCGCTACCTGCTATACAAGGACGTGAACCGCCACATGAAGCTGAAATCACGCTGAGTAGTTCACCTTGGGCCAAGAAAAACCGCGCATTCCAGGGATTGCGCGGTTTTTCTTTTTTTCCGCCAGATAAAGCCGTTTCCAGATCCTGGCCCTCAGCGCTTCGCCGTTTGCCAACCGTGGACCGGACTATCAGTCCACCAGTTGCGGATCGGCCGGCTGCAGGCTGCGCGGCTGGAGACGCCTGAGCGTGTTGCCGGTCGGGTTCTTGTCGAGGTGGAGCACGCGGGTAAAGAAGTCGCTGCCGCGTTCGGTGCGTCCGATGTTGACGATCGCAACACCTTGAAGCTCGTCGTCCATGAACTTCAGCACGCGCTGGTAGGCGTCGTCCTCAAGGGTATCGAGCGCTTCGTCGATGATCAGCCAGCGCGGCTTGTGCAGGCTGAGCCTAGCGATGGCGAGGAGGCGCTGCTCGGCCTCGCTGAGGTTCATCTGCTTTCGCGCATCCTGGTCGAGCCGGCCGCTCAGGCGGCCAAGGCCGACCTTCGAGAGAACGGCGGCGAGTTCGCCCTTGCTGTAGGTATCGGGCGGGCTCGGATAGGCGAGCACTTCTCCAAGCGTGCCCGGCGGGAAATAGGGAGACTTCGGCACAAAGGCGAGGCCGTCGTCAACCGGCAGTGCAATGCGGCCGTGCCCCCAGGGCCAGAGCCCGGCGATCGCGCGGAAGAACGGCGCCTTTTCGACCTCAGGCGCGCCGGTGACGAGCACGCGTTCGCCCGGATCAATGGTGACGCTCGGCTCGCGAAGCTGGATGCAGCCGGTCGGCGAGACGATTTCGATGTTGTCGAAGCTCATCTGCGGCGTATCGGAGGTCCTGAAGTCGATGCGCTTGTCGCCCTCATGCCGTTCGTCGGTCATCAAGAGCGCCGAGCGGAAGGCGGCGACGCGCAGCAATGTAGCGCGCCAGTCGGCGATCGCGCCGATATTGTCGACGAACCACCGCAGCGACGCATGCACCTGATTGAAAGCGCCGACGGCCATCATCAACCCACCGAAGCTCAGGTCGCCGGCGAAATAGACCGGTGCAGCAATGACGATCGGTGCGACGACGGTGATCCAGCCATAGCCGCCGGTCACCCAGGTGAGCCGCGTAACCGCACGCAGCAGGCCGTAGCTGATCTCGAGCACCGAGGCGAGGTCGCGCTGCAGCCGCTTTTTCTCATTGGCCTCGCCTGATGAAAGCGAAACGGCCTCGATATGTTCGTTGACGCGCATCAGCGAGAAGCGCAGCGCCGCCTCCCGGGCATAGTGTTCGCCATTGAGCGCCACCAGAGGCCGGCCGACGAGCCAGCTCAGCCAGGAGGCGGTGCCCGCATAGAGGATCGCGGCCCAGACCATGTAGCCGGGAATGTCGAAGGAATAGCTCGCGACATGGAAGACGAAACCGTCGGACAGTGACCACAGCACGCCGATAAAGCTCACCAGCAGAATACCGGATTGGAAGAGGCCGATCGAAAGTCCGGCCGAGAGATCGGTCAGGTGGCGCGCGTCCTCATGGATTCGCTGGTCCGGGTTGATGCCGATGGCGCCGGCATTCGCCAGCCGGAACGCGCGCGTCGGGCGCATCCATTCGGTGATCAGGTCCTGGGTCAGGCCTTCGCGCAAGCGCAGCTTGATGACCTGGCCGAGCCAGGTTTGCAAAACATTTAGAACGAGGAGCACGCCGGCGATCTGGGCGAAGACGACGAGCTGATGGAGAAAGGCCGGAAGGTCGCGTCGCTCGAGCGTGTCGTAGAACGGCTTGTACCATCGGTTGAGGATGATCTGACCAAAGGCTGTCACAACGATGACAACGATGATGCTTATGCTCAGCCAGATGATCTTGTTGCGCAGTGGCGAGGCCATGAAGGCCCGATGCATCATCCGCAATTGATCACCGAGGGATTGTTCGTCGCTGGGTTCTATCCGGCCGCTATTTTTGCCGTTCGTCCGGTTCGACATCGGTGCGAATCTCTCCTTCCCGGTCTCCTCGAGTAGAATATAGCCTGCCTTACCCTCTCTCCCTAGCGCGGATTGTCTGCGCCCACATGTAACCGGGGTCACAGCGCGGATCGTAAAATCCGTGACAATGCGGCACACTGCCCGAATTGCGGCGGGAAAGTTGAATTGCAACCCTCCGCAGAGGGTTCATAGTTTCGTGAGCGAGGTCGGAACACGGCACCGAGGGAGGAGCCTGCATGTCGGCGCATCTCGATCAAATCCGCGATCAGCAAAGAGAGACCTGGGACCGCTTCTCCGCCGGCTGGAAGAAGTGGGACGCACTGGTGCTTGGATGGCTCGCCCCCTTCGGCGAGGCAATGATCCGGCAGGCGGCCATCAAGGACGGCGACCGGGTGCTTGACGTCGCTGCGGGAACTGGAGAACCAGGCCTGACGGTGGCGGCGTCGATACCGAAGGGCCGCGTGACTGTCACCGACCTTTCAGAGCGCATGTTGCAGGTGGCGACGGAGAACGCCAGGCATCGCGGTCTTGCGAATTTCGAAACGAGGGCCTGCGACGCTGGCGCCTTGCCGTTTCCGGAAGCAACATTCGACGCCGTCCTCTGCCGGTTCGGTTTCATGTTTTTTCCCGACGTTGCAGCGGCAGCCCAACAGTTGACGAGGGTCGCAAAGCCCCAGTCGCGTGTATGCGCTGCCGTGTGGGGTGCACCGGAAAAGAACGCTTGGGCAACGACGATCATGGCGACGATCGCCCGGCACGTCGACATGCCGAAGCCTCCGGCCGGCGCGCCCGGCCTGTTTCGCTGCGCGTCCGCAGGCCTGATGAAGGCCGTTTTCGAGGATGCGGGATTGCACGACATCCACGAGGAGGAGGTCACCACCACGATGGTCCACGAGACCCCGGAGGACTACTGGGCCTTCATGACCGAGATCGCCGCACCCGTCGTCGCCGGACTGGCACAGGCGGATGACCAGACGCGCAACCGCATCCGCAGCGAGGTTCTCGATCTGGCAGGCCAGGCGATCCGGGCGGGCAAGGTGGAACTGCGCGCGACGGCAACGATCATCGCCGGCACGCGACGATAGCAGAAGGGAACGACGGGGAGGGGAGGTTTCCATGGACAAGCGATCGGCAGCGTCCAGCAGGGTGGAGGAAACGCTCGACCCGAAAGACTGGGCCGAATTGCGGGCTCTGTCGCATCGCATCGTCGACGATGCGATAGACTACCTCAGCCAGGTCCGGGAACGGCCGGCATGGCGCAACATGCCCGATATGGTGCGGGAGAGCTTTTCTACCCCGCTTCCCAGGACACCAAAGCCGCTCGAAGAGATCTACGCGTCGGTCGCGGAAAACGTGCTCGGCTATCCCATGGGCAACATCCACCCCCGCTTCTGGGCCTGGTACATGGGGTCGGGAAACTTCACCGGGGCGCTTGGCGAATTTCTTGCGGCCGTTCAGGGGTCGAACGTCGGCGGCGGCAACCATGCCGCCGCACTCATGGACCAACAGGTCGTCAATTGGTGCAAGGAAATGCTGGGGTTTCCGACGACGGCCAGCGGCACGCTCGTCAGCGGCGGCTCGGTCGCCAACATTGTCGGCCTGACGGTTGCCCGCAACGTCAAAGCCGGGATCGATGTGCGTGCGCATGGCATCGGCGATCGGCCGCTCTGCTTCTACGGTTCGGACCAGAGCCACAGTTGCCATCGCAAGGCGGTGGAACTGTTCGGCCTCGGCGACCGGGCCCTCCGGCGCGTTGCGACGGATGCCGAGTTGCGCATCGATATCGCGGCCTTGCGCCGTGCGATCGAGCAGGATCGCGCGTCCGGTCGGCTGCCCATCTGCATCATCGCCAATGCCGGAACGGTGAATACCGGCGCCATCGATGACATCCAGGCTCTCGCCGATCTGGCTGCAGAGTTTGGCCTCTGGCTCCACGTCGACGGCTGCATCGGCGCTCTGCTCCGGATCGCGCCCGAGAATGCCTGGCGTGTCGCAGGCATCGAAAGGGCAGATTCCATCGCGCTGGACCCGCATAAATGGCTGCATGCGCCCTTCGAGGCAGGCTGCGTCCTCGTTCGCGATGCGGCCGCACACCGCGGCACCTTCGCCGTTACGCCGGAATATCTGGAGTCGACCGTGCGGGGTCTCGCTTCGGCGCCCTGGCTCTATGACTATGGCCTGCAGACGTCGCGTGGTTTTCGTGCCCTGAAAATCTGGATGTCGCTGATGGAGCACGGCATCGAGAAGTTTGGTCGCCTCGTCGACCAGAATGTTGCTCAAGGCCATTATCTGAGCGGCCTCGTCGAGGCAGAGCCCCAACTCGAACTCGTGGCGCCGACCAACATCAACATCGTCTGCTTCCGTTACCATCCGGAGGAAATGACGGCTGAGCGATTGAAGGCGCTGAACACGGAAATCATGCTGCGGCTTCAGGACGAGGGGACCGCCGTCATCTCCGACACGACGGTACACGGCGAGCATTGCCTGCGCGTGGCAGTCAACAATCACCGGACGCGACGGGAGGACCTGGACCTGTTTGTGCGCGAAGTTGTGAGACTCGGACGGGAGATTGTCGCAGGCGGCGGCATCGACTGACACATAGTTCTGCGAGGCTCCAAGCGTCACCGGGTTGCGGCCGGTTCTTGCGCCGGCAGGGTTTCTGGCGCCGGCGTGGCTTGGAGCACGCGAACCATCTCAGCGATCGCGGCTTCCCGCTGCGGATCCTTGCCGGCCGCATAGGCAAGCGGAAAGGCCATCTGCACATCCGGCGCGATGCCCACCGCCTCAAGCCTTAGCTCGTCGCCGATGACCGCATCCGAAACCGCCACTTCCAAGAGGGTGTCGTCCGGTAGCACATAGGCACGGCCGGCAAGCAGAGCACCGGCCGTCCGCTCGCCGACGAGCGTGATCCCGTGTTGCCGCAGCGTGTAGGCAAAGAGTTCGAGGCCGCTGCGGGTTCCGTTGTCGATCAGCGCGACCACAGGCTTTTGCCAGCGGAAATTGGCAAGCGTGGCTTCGCCCCGGCGTGGAATCAGCCGGAACGTCGGCGTACCACCGACCAGAAACTCGGCTGCGTCTGCCGGCCCGCCGCCCCAGCGGCCGCGCAGGTCGACGACGAGGCCTTCCGCATCCTTCAAGCGGCCGCTCGAAAGCGCCTCGGCGACGAGATTGAGCCCGTTTCGCGTGGAAAGGGTCCAGAGCCGCACATAGCCGACCTTCCGGCCGCCGGTCTCGATGAGCGCGACACTTTCTTCGATCGCGCGCTCGAACATTTGAAGTGGTCGTAAGCTTTCGACCGGAACCTGCAGCGACAATGGCTCCGCATCGCGGTGGCGGCGGAGCCGAAGTTCGACCGTGCGGCCGACCTTACCTTCGAAGGATCCGATCTCATGATAAGCCTGCCCGTCGACCGAAAGGATCTGGTCGCCAACGAGGAGGCCCGCCTTCTTTGCAGCCGATCCGTCGTAAACATCGCTGACGAACCGCTGCCCATTCTTAACCGTCGTCACCATGCCGATGCCGGGATAGCGCGCGGCGCCATCCGGCGGAAAAAGACGCCGCATATCGTCACGGATGGCGAAGCGAAAAATGTCGGCGAGCTCGAAATAGTCGATCGTGTCGGCTTTGAAACGTCCGGTATGGGAAACCCCGAGACTTGCAAGGACGGACGCGATCGCCGCATCGACGCGGGAAGACGCGCTCGTCCTGGATAGTGCCGCCACGGGATCCGTGATCTCAGCCTGGGCGGTGGTATTGAAACGGTCGAGCGCCTTGCCGTCATAGAAGTTCGCGTTCACGAGTTCGATCACCCGGTCGAATGTCGGCTCGCCGGAGCGTGGCAGCTCCGCGGCCCACGCCATAGCGGCCGTCGACATGACGAGGCTGGCGATCAACGCTGTACACCTTAGTCTCGGCCGCATGGTCGTTGCTCCGGTTTCGCGCCGCCGATTATCGACAAAAGCGCGCGCACCTGCCGGCAAAATCGCGTGATCACGCCGTGATCCCAGCCCGGCACCCCGATCTGCCGAACCCACGGCGGCCAAACCTTTCAGGTTCGTGTCAGGTTAGGGTGGCTTGTGTGGTGCATCGATCGCTCCGGGGACAGAGGCGATTGCCCTCTCCTTTGGCGTGTTCCGGAAAAGAAAGGAAAGTGCGAATGGTTGGCAAGGCCCCGCATCTACACGTGCACGACAACAGCCACCGCCGGGACGAGGTTTTCGCCGCACCGGACCAGAATGTCGGCGACTTCGCCTTCAATGCAACCGTGGCCGCCGTCTTCGACGACATGGTCAGCCGATCGGTTCCCTACTACGGCGAAATCCAGCGGATGGTTTGCGAACTCGCCAGCGACTTTGCCGAAGCCGATACCAACCTCTTCGACATCGGTTGCTCGACCGCGACGACGCTGCTCGGGCTCGACGCCATGGTTGATCCCGCCGTGCGCTTCGTCGGCATCGACAACGCTCCCGACATGATCGAGAAGGCGAAGGAAAAGATCGTCCAGGCAAATTCCAACCGGGCGATTGATCTCAGGGGCGGCGACCTGCACCACGGCATCGAAATCCACAATGCCAGCGTCGTCCTGATGCTTCTGACCCTGCAGTTCGTGCGCCCCCTCTACCGCGAGCGCGTCATGCGCTCGATCTATGACGGCCTCAACGAGCGCGGCGCTCTGCTGCTCGTCGAGAAGCTGACCAGCGAGGACTCGACGTTCAACCGCTTGTTCATCGAGCACTACTACGACTACAAGCGCCGCAACGGCTATTCCGAGATCGAGATCGCCAGGAAGCGCGAGGCGCTTGAAAACGTCCTCATTCCGTACCGCCTGGAGGAAAATTTCCAGCTGCTGAAGGAAGTGGGTTTCCGCAGCGTCGAGGTCTTTTTCCGCTGGTATAATTTCTGCGGCATAGTCGCGATCAAGTAGGACGGACCGACCATGATCGCGATCGGCAATTTTCTCTTCCGCTTCCGCAACCAGCTTTTTCCCGCGATCATCGTGGTGTTGTTCCTGCTGATGCCGCCGCCGGCATTGGTGTTGGACAACCCGCTGCTGACGCTGGCCAAGGATGCGGTCGCGATCCTCGTCATTCTGGCCGGCCTCGCGCTTCGCGCGACGGTCGTCGGCTATAAGTACATCCAGCGTGGCGGCCTGAAAAAGAGGGTCTACGCCAAGGACCTGGTAACCGAGGGCATGTTCGGCGTTTGCCGGAACCCGCTCTATGTCGGCAACATGCTGCTCTACTGTGGCGTTTTCCTGCTGCACGGCAACCCGCTGCTCATCGTGATCGGCATCGGGCTCTTTGCCTTCATGTACCAATGCATTGTCTATGCCGAGGAGGCTTTTCTTCTTCGCACCTTCGGCGAAGCCTATCAGGTCTATTGCCGTGACGTGCCGCGCTGGGCGCTGCGCCTTTCAAACTTCAGCCAATCCACGGAAGGCATGGCGTTCAACATCAGACGTGTCGTCGGCAAGGACTATTCGACCGTCTCGGCGGCCATGATCGCGGTGCTCGCAACGGAGATGTACAAGCTCGCGACCTACGAGCCATCAGGCCGGAATGTTGGCGTGCTGGCCGTTCTTGGCGGCGCGATGGCTCTGGTCGGGATCGCGACGGCGGTGATCAGCTACAAGAAGAGGCGCGGGGCCTTTCGCGATCCCGTCGCCTCCTGAAATCCTCCCATTCTTGCGCCCTGTATGCGGCGGCCGAGACGGGCAGCCTCACCGCATTTCGCCGCTTGGGCGCTCAAGGACTTGACGGCCATCCCCGATCGACCCTAGGCAAGGACGAACAAGTGTCCGGTGATATCTTGAGAGTCCTACTAGTCGAAGACGATCAGGTTCTGGGGGAGGCGCTGCGCGACCATGTCGCCGCCGCCGGCCACGCAGTCGATTGGTTCAAGCGCATCCTCGATGCGGTGGCGGCGACCGATACGGTAACCTACGGACTGATCCTGCTCGATCTGCGATTGCCCGATGGCGAAGGGCTGACGCTCCTGCGCTCTCTCCGCGCGCGCGGCGACGGCACGCCCGTAATCATTCTGACGGCGCACGACCAGATATCCGACCGGATCGAGGGGCTCAACAGCGGGGCGGACGACTATCTGGTCAAGCCCTTCGATCTCAATGAACTGACGGCCCGCATGCTGGCCGTTTCCAGGCGCTATACGGGCAACGCGACGCCGACCGTCAAGCTGCCCGGCATCGAGATCGACCAGGTTCACCGCAAGATCGCCGTTAATGGCGACAGCCAGAGCCTGAGCGCTCGGGAATGGGCCGTTTTGGACAAGCTGGCCGCGCATCCCGGCGCCCTCGTGTCGAAAGCGCAGTTGCACGATGCGCTTTACGCCTTCGGTGCCGAGATCGAAAGCAATACGGTCGAGGTCTATATCAGCCGCCTGCGCAAGAAGATCGGGCCTGACCGGATCGAGACCGTGCGCGGCCTCGGCTACTGCCTCAGGTGATCGCATGTCCGACAAGAGGAGCATGACCCGCAGACTGGCCATTGCGCTCACCAGCGTCGTCGCCCTCTTTTGGTTTGTTGCGCTCGGGCTTGGCGTCTATGTGATGCAGGACGAGTTCACCGAAATCTTCGACAGCGGCGTGCAGGAAACCGCCGAACGATTGTTGCAGATCGTGGCTAACGAGACGACGAGGGACGCGCCCAGCGGCTTGGCCCAGGCGTCGGTTACGGCGCCCGCGCTCAATTCGCAATTCCTTACCTACCAGGTGCGCGACCGCGACGGCCGCGTGCTGTTTGAAGACGGCGCGCCGGAGCCCTTTGCGGTTCCCCTTGCGACCGGCTTCTCGCAGACCCCCACCCATCGGATCTACACGGCCGGAACGACTGACGGATCACTCTATGTGCAAGTTGCCGATGCGATCGAACATCGCACAGAAGCGCTCATGGAAGGCGGAACGGCGCTGCTTTTGCCGCTGCTCGTGCTGATACCGGGTAGCATCCTTGCGATCGTCTTCGTCGTTCGCAGCACGCTGTCGCCCGTGTCGCAGCTGCGCGACGATATCCTGACCAAGGACAGCGGTAATCTGGCGCCGATCGACGAGGCGACGCTGCCGCGCGAACTGCGGGCGATCGCGCGTTCCGTGAACCTGCTTCTGGCGCGGCTGAAGGCGGGCCTAGAGGCGGAGAGGGAATTCACCTCGAACAGCGCCCATGAGCTGCGGACCCCGATTGCCGGTGCGCTCGCGCAAACCCAACGGCTGGCGCGCGAGGTGCCGCCGGCATACCAACCGCGAACCGCCCAGATTGAACGTGCGCTCGTGCATCTGAGCCGGCTTGCCGAGAAGTTGCTGCAGATGTCGCGCGCCGAAGCGGAGATTGCCATTTCGGACGAGCAGCACGATCTGCTGCCGGTGTTGATGGTCGTGATGCAGGATCTGGAGCGATCCGCGCTCGGCGCCAACCGCCTGAACGTTCAGGTCGCCAAGGGCACCGTACTTGAACGGCCGATCCGCGTGGACGCCTTTGCGATCGTCTTGCGCAATCTTCTTGAAAACGCCCTGATCCACAGTCCGCCGGGCAGCCGGGTCGATCTCCATGTCGACCCAATGGGTATCCGCGTCACGAACGAAAGCGCTGTTGTCGCCGAGGACGTCCGCGCCAACCTGACCAAGCGCTTCGTCCGCGGGCCGACCGAGGCCTCCGGTTCCGGGCTCGGGCTTGCCATCGTTGAGCGGCTGGTCGCGCAGATGCAGGGCCAATTGCTCATCGCTTCGCCGGCGCGCGGCAAGACGCAGGGGTTTGAGGTCGAAGTCCGCCTTTGACGGCTGCAGGACCGGTCAATCCGGTCGCGTTTCCGTTCCTCGCAATCAAGGTCACGCGAGGAAAGGACGAACAAGCGGGACGCCTGTAACTGCGCCCCGCCTGCCTCTGGATCTTACTGCTGGTCGAGCGCGCGGCTGAGGCTCAGCGCCGCGATCGTGCAGATCGCACCCGAAATCAGGTAGCCGCCGATGAAGATGATGCCAAAGCTGCTGGCAAGCCCGAGTGCCACGAGCGGCGCGAAAGCGGCGCCGACAAGCCAGGCGAGGTCCGACGTCAGAGCGGCACCCGTGTAGCGATAGTACTGGGTGAAGCGCGAGGAGACGGCGCCCGAGGACTGACCGAAGGAAAGGCCAAGGATGGCGAAGCCGATCAGGATGTAAGCGTCCTGGCCCTTGCCGCCGGCATCGAGCAGGAAGGGGGCCGAGAAGCTGAAGATCGCGATCAGGATCGCACCGATCATCAGCTGGTTGCGGCGACCGACCCGGTCGGCAATTACGCCCGAAAGCACGATGCCGATGGCGCCGACGACGGCACCAGCGACCTGCACCCACAGGAATTCAGCCGCCGACTGGCCGCCATTGAGCGTCACCCAGCTCAAGGGGAAGATGGTGACGAGGTGGAACATTGCGAAGCTTGCGAGCGGCACGAAGGCGCCGAGCACGACGTCGATGCTGTGCTTGCTCAGCATCTCGAAGATCGGCCGCGCCTCAAGCTCCTTGGCTTCCATGGCGGCGCCGAATTCCTTGCTGGCGACGATGCGCAGGCGCGCGAAAAGCGCCACGACGTTGATCGCAAAGGCGACGAAGAACGGATAGCGCCAGCCCCAGGCGAGGAAATCTTCCTGCGAAAGGTTGCTGACGAAATAACCGAAGAGGATGCTCGCAAGCGCAAAGCCGATCGGCGCGCCGAGCTGCGGGATCATCGCGTACCAGCCGCGGTGATTTTGCGGCGCATTGAGGTTCAGCAGCGATGCGAGGCCGTCCCAGGCGCCGCCGAGCGCAAAGCCCTGGCCCAGCCGGAACAGCGCCAATAGCGCTACCGCCCAATACCCGATCGTGTCATAGCCGGGCAGGAAGGCGATTGACGCCGTCGAGCCACCGAGAATGACGAGCGCGATCGTCAGCTTCGTGCCGCGCCCGTAGTTGCGGTCGACCCACATGAAGACGAAGGAGCCGACCGGGCGGGCGAGGAAAGCGAGCGGGAACAGCGCGAAGGACATGAGCGTCGCGGTGACCGCATTGGGCGCGAACGGGAAAATCAGCTTCGGAAAAACGAGGATCGAGCCGAGGCCGTAGACGAAGAAGTCGAAGAATTCCGAGGTTCGTCCAATGACCACGCCGATGGCGATGCTGCCCGGGGACAGAGGCTTGTCGTCCTCGTGAATGCGACGTGCATCCCGCTCGAGACCAGACGATGTTGGGTTAGCGACCGAAACCATGAATTTCTCCGACGATCGAACGTCTTGTCGTTAGAGTGTTGACCAATTGGCGTCTGATATCAAGAATGCCGTGCACGTACCTGCGCACATGCCTCATTCGAGTTCGTGCCTAACGTTCGCTGGAACAGCCGGCATCGAACCGACAATATGCCTTTGCGCCCGTACAAACGCGCATAGAGCGATACGGTCGTCACTGCACTGCGGCATAATGTTGCGCTGCGACGATGGACCTCACTTCCATGCCCGATCATGCCCGAGTAATGCCGACTAGACAAAACGCAAGTTGAGGCCGCAATGCCGAAGCCATACAGTTTAGCCGGACGATCGACGATTGCCGTCCTGTTGCTCTCCGTTCTCTCGGGATGCAACATGGTGGTCATGTCGCCTTCCGGTGATATCGCCGCGCAGCAGCGGGATCTGATCGTTATTTCGACGGTCCTGATGCTGTTGATCATCGTTCCCGTCCTTTTCCTGACGCTGTTCTTTGCCTGGCGCTATCGCCAGTCAAACACGGCCGCCAAGTATGATCCGGAATGGCACCATTCCACCGGCCTCGAAGTCATCATCTGGTCGGCTCCGCTCGCGATCATCATCGCGCTCGGCGCGATCACCTGGGTCAGCACCCACAAGCTCGACCCCTATCGACCGCTCGATCGGATCGATGCGGCGCGCCCGGTGACCGAAGAGATGAAGCCGATCACCGTCGAAGTCGTCGCGCTCGACTGGAAATGGCTGTTCTTCTATCCGGAATACGGTATTGCCACGATCAACGAGATGGCGGCGCCGGTCGACGTGCCGATCAACTTCAAGATCACTGCCTCGTCGGTGATGAACTCGTTCTACGTTCCGGCGCTCGCCGGCATGATCTACGCCATGCCCGGCATGCAGACCAAGCTGCACGCCGTTATCAACAAGGCAGGCGAATACGAGGGCCTTTCGTCCAACTACAGCGGCGACGGCTTCTCGCACATGCGCTTCAAGTTCCACGGCGTGGACCAGGCGGGCTTTGACGCCTGGGTTGCCCGCGTCAAGCAGAACGGCACGATGCTCAATCGCGACGCCTACCTGAAGCTCGAAAAGCCGAGCGTGAAGGAGCCGGTGCGCTACTACGCTTCCGTCGAAAACGGCCTCTATGAAGCCGTTCTCAACATGTGCGTGCGCGAAGGCCAGATGTGCATGGAGGATATGATGCACATCGACATGATGGGCGGAGCCGGCGTCGAAAGCCATGAGAACCGCGCCAAACTCGAGCATGACAACCGCCATACGGGCGGAGTGACCGAAGCGGCCGCACCGGCCGCGACCTTCCCCGAAACCGGTAACCCCGCCAAGAGCGAGGAACCGGCCGAGGGCGTCAAGGAAGAGCAGCCCGCGGCTGAGCCCATGAACCACGACATGCACAAGACGCACTAGGACTTTCGCGCGCTCGCCGGCTTTGATCCAGCGAGCGCCAGGGCCCTTCGGGCCGCAATTCGAGACATATTGGAAGACCCATGTTTGGTGACACCAGCCTCACGCAATTCATCTTCGGGCGGCTTACCTGGGAAGCGATCCCATACCACGAGCCGATCCTTGTCGTGACCTTCGCAGCCGTGGCCGTCGGCGGCCTGGCGATCCTCGCGCTGATCACGAAGTACAAGCTCTGGGGCTATCTCTGGAACGAGTGGTTCACGTCGGTCGATCACAAGAAGATCGGCATCATGTACATCATCCTGGCGATCGTGATGCTTTTGCGCGGATTTGCCGACGCGATCATGATGCGCATACAGCAGGCGATCGCCTTCAACGGCAACGAAGGCTATCTCAACCCGCACCACTACGACCAGATCTTCACTGCCCACGGCGTGATCATGATCTTCTTCGTGGCGATGCCCTTCGTCACCGGTTTCATGAATTATGTCGTGCCGCTGCAGATCGGCGCCCGCGACGTCTCGTTCCCCTTCCTCAACAATTTCTCGTTCTGGATGACGACGGGCGGTGCGGTCATCATCATGATGTCGCTGTTCGTCGGTGAATTCGCGCGCACCGGCTGGCTCGCCTATCCGCCGCTCTCGGGTGCCGACTACAGTCCCGGCGTCGGCGTCGACTATTACATATGGGGCCTACAGGTGGCGGGCGTCGGGACGACCTTATCCGGCATCAACCTGATCGCCACGATCGTGAAGATGCGCGCTCCGGGCATGACCTTCATGAAGATGCCGGTCTTCACCTGGACGTCGCTGTGCACCAACATCCTCATCGTCGCGACCTTCCCGATCCTGACGGCGACGCTTGCGCTGTTGTCGCTCGACCGCTACCTCGGCTTCAACTTCTTCACCAATGACCTTGGTGGCAATCCGATGATGTACATCAACCTCATCTGGATCTGGGGCCACCCGGAAGTCTACATTCTCGTGCTGCCGGCCTTCGGCATCTTCTCCGAAGTCGTCGCGACCTTCTGCGGCAAGCGCCTGTTCGGTTATACGTCGATGGTCTACGCCACCTGCGTGATCATGATCCTCTCCTACCTGGTGTGGCTGCATCACTTCTTCACCATGGGTTCGGGTGCCTCGGTGAACGCCTTCTTCGGCATCACCACGATGATCATCTCGATCCCGACCGGGGCGAAGATGTTCAATTGGCTCTTCACCATGTATCGCGGCCGTATCCGCTACGAACTGCCGATGCTGTGGACGATCGGTTTCATGGTGACCTTCGTCATCGGCGGCATGACCGGCGTCATGCTGGCGATCCCGCCGGCCGACTTCGTGCTGCACAACTCGCTGTTCCTGATTGCCCACTTCCACAACGTCATCATCGGCGGTGTGCTGTTCGGGCTGATGGCCGGCCTTGTCTACTGGTGGCCGAAGGCCTTCGGCTACAAGCTCGATCCCTTCTGGGGCAAGATGAGCTTCTGGTTCTGGCAGATCGGCTTCTTCTTCGCCTTCATGCCGCTCTACGTGCTCGGCCTGATGGGGGTCACCCGGCGTGTCAGCCAGTTCGAGGATCCCTCGCTGCAGATCTGGTTCATCATCGCCGCCTTCGGTGCGGTCCTGATCGCCATCGGCATCGCGTCCTTCATCATCCAACTTGTCGTCAGCTTCCTGCGTCGCGACCAACTGCGTGAAACCTCAGGCGATGCCTGGGATGGCCGCACGCTCGAATGGTCGACCTCGTCGCCGCCGCCGGACTACAACTTCGCCTTCACGCCCGTCGTTCACGACCATGACAGCTGGTACGACATGAAGAACCGGGGTTACGAGCGTCCGCTCGAAGGCTTCAAGCCGATCCACATGCCGAAGAACACCGGCACTGGCATCGTTCTCTCCGGCATCAGCGTCGTTCTCGCCTTCGCGTTGATCTGGTACATCTGGTGGCTGGCGGCGGTATCCTTCATCGCCCTGATTGCGGTCTCCATCGGCCATACCTTCAACTACAACCGTGATTTCTTCATTCCCGCGGAAACCGTCGCGGCGACCGAAGACGCACGCTCGAAACTGCTTGCGGAACGGATCTGAAACGATGAGCCAAACCCAAGTCCAAGAAACAGAAAAGCCGCAGTTCTACCTGAAGGAAGAGCACCACCCGGAGCACAGCACCATGCTGGGCTTCTGGCTCTACCTGATGAGCGACTGCCTGATCTTCGCCGTTCTCTTCGCCACGCACGGTGTGGTCGGGCGCAACTACGCGGCAGGTCCCGCACCAGCCGACCTGTTCGACCTCAACCTGATCGCCATCAACACGGCGATGCTGCTGTTCTCGTCGATCACCTACGGCTTTGCCATGCTTCAGATGGAGCGCAACGCCAAGATGGAGACGCTGTTCTGGCTCGGCGTCACCGGCGTGTTCGGCGCGATCTTCCTCGCGCTCGAGCTCTATGAATTCTACCACCTGATCCACGAGGGTGCCGGTCCAACGCGTTCGGCGTTCCTGTCCTCGTTCTTCACGCTGGTCGGCACCCACGGCCTGCACGTCACCTTCGGCATCATCTGGCTGATCACGCTGATGGTGCAGGTCAAAAAACATGGCTTGAACCCGGAAAACCGCCGCCGCCTGATGTGCCTCTCCATGTTCTGGCACTTCCTCGACGTCATCTGGATCGGCGTCTTCTCCTTCGTCTATCTGTTGGGAGTACTCGGATGAGTTCGCAGCATCCTGGCCACGAAAGCGCGTTCGAGCCTCACCACGCGCACAGCCATCCGGGCGACGCTGCCGGGCATGGTTCGCTCAAGAGCTACATGACGGGCTTCATCCTGTCGGTCATCCTGACGGCGATCCCGTTCTGGCTGGTCATGAGCGGCGCGCTCGACAGCAAGTTGCTGACCGCCGTGCTCGTCATGGGTATCGGCGTCGTCCAGATCGTCGTGCACGTCATCTACTTCCTGCACATGAACGCCCGTTCGGAAGGTGGCTGGACGCTGATGGCGCTGATCTTCACGATCATCATCGTCGGCATCGCGCTCGCTGGCTCGCTCTGGGTCATGCATCACCTCAATACGAACATGATGCCGATGACCCACGAGATGATGAAGAACATGCCCTGATCAGGGGCGGGCAGACGCGAACATGACCGGCGGCCGCGACGTGAAAGGGGAGGGTGCGAAAGCGTCCTCTCGCGCCAGGTTCCTTCTGACCGGCGCGCTCCTGTTTCTTTGCGCCATCTTCGTGGCGCTTGGGACCTGGCAGATCCAGCGGCTCTTCTGGAAGCTCGATCTGATCGCTCGCGTCGATGCGCGTGTGCACGCTGACGCCGTCCCGGCCCCGTCGCGGCCGGACTGGGGTGGCATCACCCGAGAGAACGACGAATACCTTCGCGTCACGGCAACGGGTACCTTTAGCCACGACAAGTCGGTTCTGGTGCAGGCGGTAACCGAGCGGGGCGCCGGGTTCTGGGTGTTGACGCCGATGCGCCGCGAAGACGGCACGACGGTTCTCGTCAATCGCGGCTTCGTGCCCGCCGACCGGCGCGATCGGACTGCCCGCGCCGCAGGCGAAACGCCCGGCACCACCGGGATCACCGGGCTCTTGCGCATCAGCGAACCCGGCGGCGCCTTTCTTCGCTCCAACGATCCGGCTAGCGATCGCTGGTTTTCCCGCGATGTCGCGGCAATCGCGGCAGCACAACAGCTGACGGATGTCGCGCCCTATTTCATCGACGCGGACGCGACGCCAAACCCAGGCGGCCTACCGATCGGCGGTCTCACAGTCGTCAGCTTCCGCAACAGCCATCTTGTCTACGCGCTGACCTGGTTCGCGCTGGCGGCCATGAGTGTGGGGGGCGCCTACCTCGTCTTTCGAAGCCGGAAGAGGCCAAGCGCGGAATAACGATTCTCTTCGCGACGGCTGGCCGCCATTTTCGCGCACTCCTCCTGAAGTTGCTGACCTTGGGGCCGTCACTCGGCGCAGCTGAAGTTCAGTCGGCGGCGGCGCCAAAAAGTGTGATCGATAAGCCACATGGCAACGGCCGACCGCATTTTCTCCGGCAATGGTGAGTTGTGCGATTGACTCAGTACCTTCCACTTTATTAGCTGCCTCGACTGGGAGATGGGGCTAATTTTCCCGGCATATATTGGGGGTATTTATGGGGCTGCGGTGCGGAAGCGTCGCGGGCGGGAAGATTTTTTCGTCTGCATTCCAGGGTTTGTATTTCAGGACATTTTTCGCAGCGATTGGCATTCTTCTGGCTTCTGCCATTGGTGCCTCGGCGCAGGTTGTGACGATTTCGGCGAACCCGGCGACCTTTAATGCGGCTGGCGACACGATCAATTTCAGCTATGTGCTGAACCCCGGATCCTACAATATTCTCAGCATCGCGCCTGCGACCACCGCGAACAAGGGCGTCGTCGTTTCATGCCCGGCAATCCCGGGCGGCGGCACGACGTCTTCCGTGACCTGCACAGGCTCCTATCAGGTCGATTCCCTCGATGCGATGTCCGGCCAGTTTTCCGATTGGGTCACATTCACGGGCACGCGCACGGGCGGCAACTACACCGCCAACAGCAACAACATCGTCGTCACGGCGGCCACAGGGGGACCGGTTGTCGTTGATGTCGTATCTTCCCCGAGACCGTCGCTGCCGGGCGAACAGGTTTCGGTGACGGCAACGGTATCGTCGATGGGCTGTAACGCCGGACAGTCTCCGCCCGGAAACGTGACGATCACGATCGGATCGCAGTCGACGACCCTTGGGTTGACGCCGACCGGGCCCGTCAGCACGGCATCGTCTGCGACCTTCCAGACATCGACGCTGCCGCTCGGACAGCACGCGGTTTCCGCCAGCTACGGTGGCGGCAGCGGCTGCAGCACCGGCACTGCGACCGGCGCCAGCCACTGGGTCGACACCAAACCGACGGTCGCGATCAACCAGGCAGGCTCGCAATCCGATCCCAGCGCCAAGACATCCGTTGCGTTCGATGTGGTGTTCAGCAAGTCCGTCACCGGCTTTTCCGCTGGAGACGTCCAGATTTCAGGCACGGCCGGCGCGACGACGGCGAGTGTTTCGGGATCGGGCGCCAATTACACCGTTTCGGTCAGCGGAATGACGCAGGCAGGCACGGTCGTGGCGTCCATACCCGCCGGCAAGGCCACGAGCGCGGCCGGCTTTACCAACGACCTATCCACCAGCACCGACAATTCGGTTGCCTACGCACCGATTGCGATTTCGACTACAACGCTGCCGAACCCGGTCTACAACCAGGCCTATGCGGCGCAAACGCTAAGTGCCACCGGGGGATCGGGCACCTTGAGTTACGCAACGACCTCCGGTGCACTGCCCGCCGGCATGGCGATCTCGAGCGGCGGCGTCGTCTCCGGCACCCCAACGGCAAGCGGTCCGTTCAATTTCACAGTGACGGCGACCGATCCCGAAGGCTCGTCCGCCTCGCGCGCATTCTCCATCACCATCGCTGCGCCGACGATCTCGCTCTCGCCGGCGACGCTTCCTGATCCGACCGCTGGCACCGCCTATTCACAAACCCTGGCGGCATCAGGCGGCGCAAGCCCCTACACATTCGCCGTCACGCAGAATGCCTTGCCCGCTGGCATGACGCTGGCGAACAACGGGGTGTTGTCGGGCACTGCATCGATCGGTGGCGCCGTCACCTTTACCGTTACGGCAACGGACGCCTATGGCGCGACCGGCAGCCAAGTCTTCACTGTCGACGTTGCGCCGACCGTGCCCGACGCGCCCACCATCGGTGCGGCCGTGGAGGGGGATGCCTATGCAGACGTGTCGTTCACCGCCCCGGCGTCGAACGGCGGCGCGACGATCACGGGCTATACCGTGACGTCGAACCCCGGCGGCATGACGGCCACGGATACGACGAGCCCGATCAGGGTGACTGGCCTGACCAACGGCACGAGCTATACGTTCACCGTGACCGCCACCAACAGCGCCGGGACAAGCACCGCGTCGGCCGCCTCCAATGCGGTTACGCCGCGATCCGCACAGACGATCACGTTCGCCAATCCGGGTACGCAGGCGTTCGGCACGTCGCCGACATTGACGGCGACGGCAAGCTCCAGCCTGGCTGTTGCCTTTACCTCGTCGACTGCCGGCGTGTGCACTGTGACGCCCGAGGGCGATCTGACCTTCCATCAGGCCGGCAGTTGCACCATCGCAGCCGATCAGGTGGGCAACGGAACGTATCTGGCTGCACCGACGGTCTCACAGACGTTCACGGTCGATGCCGTCGTGCCCGGCGCACCGACGATCGGAACGGCAACCGCCGATGTCGCTTCGGCGTCCGTCGCCTTCACGGCGCCGGCGAGCACGGGTGGAGCGTCGATCTCTAGCTACACCGTGACGTCGAACCCGGGTGGCTTCACCGGGACGGGGTCGTCAAGCCCGGTCGTGGTGACGGGTCTCAGCAATGGGTCCAGCTATACATTTACGGTGACGGCAACCAACAGTGCCGGCACGGGGCCTGCGTCGGCGGCCTCGAACGCCGTCACGCCGCGCGCAACCCAGACGATCACCTTTGCCAATCCGGGCGCGCAGACGTTCGGGACCACGCCGACATTGACGGCATCGTCGGACGCGAGTTTGCCCGTTGCCTTCACATCCTCGACCGCAGCCGTGTGCACGATCACGCCGGGTGGTAGCATGACCTTCCACAGCGCGGGGACCTGCGCGATTGCTGCCGACCAGGGCGGCGACGGCACCTATCTGCCTGCGACGACGGTCACCCAGAGCTTTACCGTCAACGCGGTTGTTCCGGACGCCCCGACGGTGGGCACGGCTATCGCTGGCGATGGCGAGGTGTCCGTCAATTTTACCGCGCCGGTAAGCGCCGGCGGCGCATCGATCACCGGCTACACGGTCACGTCCAATCCCGGTGGTTTTGTTGGAACGGGCACGTCGAGCCCGGTCACGGTCGGCAGTCTCAGCAACGGCACCAGCTACACGTTCACGGTGACGGCGACCAACGCTGTCGGCACGGGACCGGCCTCCAGTGCGTCGAATACGGTGACGCCCAAGGCGCCACAGACGATCACCTTCGCCAATCCCGGCCCGCAGGACTATGCAACGCCGGTGACCCTTTCGGCGAGCGCCAGTTCCGCTCTGCCGGTCACGTTCCAGTCTCTGACGACGCCCGTCTGCGTCGTCACGTCAACCGGCGATGTCACATTCCGCAATGGCGGCACCTGCACCATCGAAGTCTCGCAAGGCGGTGATAGCGCTTACCTGGCCGCGTCCAATGTGAGCCAGTCCTTCCTCGTCTCCGCGCCGATATTCGCCTTCACGCCGGCGGCCGGCGCTTTGCCGACCGCAACCGTGGAAACGACCTACAGCCAGAGCTTCACGGCCAATGGCGGCACGGCGGCCTACAGCTACGCCTTGGCCAGCGGCGCGTTTCCGGCCGGACTTTCGCTCGACGCTGCCGGTACGCTGTCCGGCACGCCAACGGCGGACGGCAGCTTCACCTTTACGGTTCAGGCGACCGATACCCATGGCGCGACCGCAACCAGCGGCAGCTATAGCCTGGAGGTTCGCATCCAGGCGCCGATCGCCAACGCCACGACGGCAACCGTTGCCGCCAACTCGTCGGCCAACGGGATTACGCCGAACCTTACGGGCGGCACGGCCGCTTCGGTCGCTATCGCAGCGCCCCCATCGCACGGTACGGCCACGGTCGCGGGTAACACATTCAGCTATACGCCGGCGGCCGGCTTCTCCGGCGCCGACAGCTTCACCTACACGGCGGCGAATACGACCGGAACGTCCGCAGCAGCGACGGTCACGGTGACGGTGTCTCCGCCGACATTCGCCTTCACGCCGGCTGCGGGTGCGCTTGCCGGCGTGACCGTTGCAGACGCCTATGACCTGACGATCATCGCCGCCAACGGAACGGCTCCCTACACCTACGCGGTCACCGGTGGTGCACTTCCGGCCGGCTTGACGCTTGCTGCCGACGGTCGCCTGTCCGGAACGCCGACCGCCGATGGAGCGGCAACGTTCACGGTGACGGCGACCGACGCGAACAATGCGACGGGCACCGCGAACTATAGTCTCGCGGTCGCCGTCGAAGCGCCATCGGCCGGTCCGGTTGCAGCGACTGTTGCTGCGAACTCCAGCCCAAATGCTATCAGCCTCAGTCTGACGGGCGGGGCGGCAACATCTGTGGCGATCGCCACCGCGCCCGCGCATGGCACAGCTACGGCGACGGGGACAACGATCCTCTACACGCCTGATGCCGGCTATTCGGGCGCTGACAGCTTCACCTATACGGCAACGAACGCGACCGGCACGTCAGCGCCTTCAACCGTTTCGGTCACGGTCTCGCCGCCGATGCTGTTGTTGTCGCCGGCAGGCGGGGCGCTTGCCAACGGCGTGCCCGGCGTTTCCTACAGCCAGAACATCTCAGCCAGCGCCGGCACGGCCCCCTACAACTACGCGGTCTCGTCGGGTGCTCTGCCGGGCGGTCTGTCGCTCGATGCCTCAAGCGGGACGATCTCGGGACGACCTTCGGCCGATGGCGATTTCGCCTTCACCGTGACGGCGACCGATGCCAATGGCGCGACAGGCCAGGCCAGCTATCAGATCGCCGTTGCCTCCGCCAGTTTCGTCTTTACCCCGTCGGCCGGCGGGCTTCCCGACGCGATGGTCGGCGAAGCCTATTCCCAACGCGTCTCGGCGACCGGTGGCACCGGCGCGCTGGTCTACAGCCTCAAGAGCGGCGCCCTGCCGAATGGCATGGTGCTGAATATCTCCACTGGCGAATTGACCGGACCGCTCGCGGACGATGCGGTGCCTGACAGCTATCACTTCACCATTGCTGTGACTGACAGCCGCGGCGCCAGCGGTTCGGCCGCCTATACGCTGAAACTGAACGCTCGTGCGGTGACGGTGCCCAATGTCGTCGTCGAGGTTCCCGCCGGTTCGACGCCGAAGGATGTCTATCTCAACGGTGGCGCCACCGGCGGTCCGTTCACCGACGCATCGGTTGCCTCGGTCTCGCCGCCCTTTGCCGGCACGGCCGAAATCATCGAAGGCGAGCTTGCCGCTGCCACCAGCTTCACGCCGGTCGGCTTCTATCTGAAGTTCACGCCGAACCCGTCCTATTCCGGCTCGGCGGTGGTCAGTTATACGCTCAGGAGCGCGCTGGGCTCGTCCAATATTGGCTCCGTCACCTACAAGATCGCGCTCGATCGGGTGGCTGCCGGCGAAGAGATCGACGGGCTGGTGCGCGATTTTGTGCGCAATCGCCAGAACCTGTTGTCGTCGACGGTCAAGGTGCCCGGCCTGATCGAACGGCGGCGGGCGGCGATGAGCACCGATCCGGTGACGACGGCGGTGACGCCGTCGGAAAAGGGTGCCCGCCTCGGCTTCTCCTCCAGCCTGTCGCAGATCCAGGCGGCGCGCGATGCCGCCGATGCGGCAGCGACCGGTCAAACCTTCGTGGCGACCGACCGGCCGTTCGACATCTGGGTGAACGGCAGTTTCCTGTTCCACAAGGATGAAGACGACAGAAACGACAAGTGGGGCAATTTCGCATTGTTCTCGCTCGGCGCCGATTATCTCTTAAGCGATCGGGCGCTCATCGGCCTGTCGTTCCACTACGACTACACGACCGATCCGACCGACGCGGATGCCGAGCTTAAAGGCAACGGCTGGCTGGCCGGTCCTTATGCCTCGTTCGAGATCGGCCAGGGCGTCTTCCTCGACGCCAACCTGCTCTATGGCGGTTCGTCCAACGACATCGACACCGGCATCTTCACCGGCACGTTCGACACCACCCGCTGGATGGCGGACGTCAAGCTGACCGGCGAATGGCAACTGGATGAGGCGACGGTGCTGATGCCGAAGCTGAGAGCCGTCTACTTCAATGAAGAGACCGAGGACTACACCGTCAAGAACCCGCTCGGCGAGGTGATCGATCTCAAGGGCTTCATCGAGGAACAGGCCCGTCTCAGCATCGGCTTCGACGTCGAACGCACCCTGGAGCTAGAAAACGGGCTGATCCTGTCGCCGACAGTCGGCGCCGATGTCGGCTTTGCCTCGCTTGACGGCGAGGGTCTGTTCGGGCGGGTGTCGGCCGGGCTTGCGCTCAGCAACAACGACAACTGGGACCTCGACTTCTCGCTGCTCTTCAACATCGAGGGCGACGGTTCGAAGTCGGCCGGTGCCAAGGTCGGCGCCCGCGTCCGGTTCTGATCGCGCGCAACCGGTTCGGGCAGGCAGGCTGCCCGAACCGGCGCTCCACCGCTGCCTTTTCGCTCCCGGATATGCACTGGTCCATGTGCGTTCTGACCGTTTAAATCGCGTTGGAAAGATTACGGGCTTCCGTCAAACATTAAAGATGAGTAATGGAGGAAGGAATTAGCCGGAGGCGTCGCCTCGTCCCTCGAGCATTGGATACGCCTAGATGTCGTTTCAACCGCGGATGCAGAACAAGATTTCCGGGTTCAAGGTGATCGGCGGGCTCCACCGGCGGGAATGGAACGGGATCATCGCCGACGTCTGGGACGTCGAATGCGAGGCGAGGGCAGGTGGCCACTATCTCTCGGATGATCCGCGCATGTTCATCGTGCTCGACGCTGAAGGCGGTAGCCGTTGCAACGTCAGACTTTCGCCCGATGGGCGCGGCGCGGTCGAGAACGAGCGCCAGCAGGCGCTTTCCTATATCCCGGCGGGCATGGAAATCTGGGCGGACATGGTCGATGTCAGGCGTATCCGCCACCTCGACCTGCATTTCAATCTCGAGGTTCTCGGCCGACGGCTGGAGGAGGAGCTCGATGCGGGGCGATGCGACACGCCACGGCTGATGTTTTACGACGAACGCTTCCTGCAGCTTGCACAGCTGATCGCCGCCGAGTGCCTCAATCCGCAGCCCTTGCACGATCTCTACGGCGATGGCCTGACGGTCGCATTGTTCATCGACCTGATGAAGCTTAATCGCAGCGATGCCCGCAAACGCAGCGCGCTTGCCACCTGGCAACTCCGCCGGGCGGTCGAATACATCGACGAGAACTGGGGGCGCAACATCCGCCTGGAGGAGCTGGCGTCCCTTGCCGGACTGTCGCAGTCGCACTTCAGCCACGCCTTCAAGGCGTCGACCGGCATGGCACCGCACCAGTGGCAGACCAATGCGCGGGTTGAAAGAGCCAAGCAACTGTTGCTGAAGAACGAGGCGTCGCTGACGACGGTTGCGGCCGAGACCGGCTTCTCCGACCAGGCGCACTTCACCCGGGTCTTCCGCAAGGTCGTGGGCGCGACGCCTGCGTCTTGGAAACGCAGCCGATTGAGCTGAGCAAGTTCCATCTTGAAGGGCGGTTGTTCGCATCAAATAGCCCAGAAACGTTCAATTTCCGCTGATCGCGACAAGAGCCACCGCAATAGTTGATATAAACACTCACCTTATTAGAGGGTGTAAGCCGCGCCGCCTGTAAGGCACTGCGGTGGTTCGGGTGAGATGGCAGACAGATGATGGTAAGAGGCAAGGCAGTACGGCTGACGGAGTGGTTGGCAAGCGGGGTCGCCGCCATTGCGGTTCTGGCCACCGGCGCGGCGATGGCGCAGGATGCGCCGGCGACAAGGCTGGAAACGATCGAGGCGACCGGCGCGAGGACGGAGAACGATGCCACAGGTCCGGTCGACGGCTATGTCGCCAAGGCAACGACGACCGGCTCGAAATCCGCAACTCCGATCGCTGAGATCCCGCAGAGCGTTTCCGTCGTCGGACGCGAGGAGCTTGACGACCGCGGCGTCGTCAACAAGGTCGACGAAGCGCTGCGCTACACGCCGGGCGTGATGGCCGAGCCCTTCGGCGTCGATCCGGATACCGACTGGTTCTACATCCGCGGCTTCGACGCGACGCAGACCGGCGTGTTCCTCGACGGCCTCAACCTCTTTTCCTACGGCTTTGGCGGGTTCCAGATCGATCCCTTCATGCTGGAACGTGTCGAGGTGCTGAAAGGTCCGGCTTCGGTGCTTTATGGCGGCGCCAATCCGGGCGGGATCGTCAGCCTCATCAGCAAGCGGCCGACGGGGGAAAACTCCGCCTATGTCGAGACGGGCATCAACAACAACGGCAATGCCTTCCTCGGGATTGACGTGAACCGGCAGCTGGACGACGCAATCAACTATCGCGTCACCGGCAAGGTCTCAGGTGGCGACAACTATGTGGACCATTCGGAGGATCTGCGCGGCTTCATCCTGCCGCAGATCACCTATCAGCCCGACGACGCGACCAGCTTGACCGTCTACGGCCTGCTGCAGGGCCTCGACCAGGTTCATACCGGTGGCGGCTTCCTGCCCTATATCGGCTCGGTCGTCGATGCGCCCTTCGGCAAGATCGACCGCAAGGCCTTCTTTGGCGAGCCGGACATCGATACCGGAACTTATGTGCAGCAGATGCTCGGCTACGAATTCAAGCACGAGTTCGACAGCGGCTGGCAGTTCAGTCAGAACCTTCGCTACGGTCATCTCTACAAGCACGAGAACGGGCCTTACACCTACGGCTACTACGATCCGAGCCTTCCTTTTCCGGTTTCGAACACGCCGGCGACCCCGGACAACCTGCTTTATCGCCTCGGCTTCGAGGCGACGTCGAAGGTCGATACGTTCGCCGTCGACAACCGGCTTGAAGGCGAGTTCGAGACGGGAGCGCTGGAGCATACGCTGCTCGTCGGTCTCGACTACAAGTTCTTCCGGCTGGACCACGTCCAGGCGTCGTCGGCGGGAACGCCGATCAGCGCTACTGATCCGGTCTATGGCGCGCCGCAACCCGCGAACGCCATCTACATCAACCAGGTGATTACACAGCAGCAGATCGGCGTCTACGCGCAGGACCAGATCCGCTTTGGTGACGGCTGGCTCGTCACGCTCAACGGTCGCTACGACCATGTCGACACCAAGACCGACAACGGGCCGACCTTCTGGGCGCCGACCCAGAATTCGAGTTTCGACTACAGCGAAGGCGCGCTTAGCGGTCGCGCCGGCCTTGCCTATGAATTCGACAACGGCCTCACCCCTTACGTCAGCGCCGCGACCTTCTTCAATCCGGTCGTGGCGGTAACGGCGACCGGCAATACCAAGCCGGAAGAGGGCGAGCAGTTCGAGGCCGGGATCAAGTACGAACCGACCTTTTTTGATGGCGTGCTGACGGCGTCCATCTACCAGCTGACCAAGCGCAACGCTCTCGTCACCGATCCGCTGACCAGCATCTCGACCCAGACCGGCGAAGTGCGTTCCCGCGGCATCGAGTTCGAGGGCAAGGTCAATCTCGACGAAAGCTGGAAGCTGATTGCGGGCCTCGATTTCATGGATATCGAGGTGACCGAGGACGCAAACCGTGCGCTGATCGGCAAGTCGCCCTATCTCGTCCCCGATACGCAGGCTTCGCTGTGGCTCGACTACACGGTGCAGCAGGGCGCGCTGGAAGGCCTCAGCCTCGGCGCCGGCGTGCGCTATCGCGGCGAGAGCTGGGCGGACAAGGAAAATACCGCGAAGGTGCCGGCGTCGACCGTCTTCGACGCAGCCCTGCGCTACGAGAAGGACGGCTGGGGCGCTGCCCTCAATGTCACCAACCTGTTCGACAAGCACTATGTCAGCGGCTGCAATGGCCTGCTTGTTTGCGGATATGGCGATGCGCGCACGGTCACGTTGAAGCTCAGCAAGACCTGGTGAGATCGTTCGGCTGATCGATGACCTGCTAAAGCAAACAGGGCGCTCGACCCGTGCCGGGGAGCGCCCTGTTTTTAACCCGGAGTGCCGCTATCGCACGCCAAAGGCGCCGACGGCTGAGAGCTCTCGAAACGGGTAGTGGCCTTTAAATGGAGAGGCCCGCCGCCTTTTCAAGGGCGAGAGCCTCCCTTGGAGCGAATTACTTCGCGCCGATTGCAGCAAGGCCTGCGGTCGCGCAGTTTGCGTCAACGTCGCCCGACGGCGCACCGCCGACACCGATGCCGCCGACGAGCGCCTTGCCGAACTTGATCGGCACGCCGCCGGCCTGGATGACCATGCGTGCGTCCATGTCGCGGAGACCTTCATTGGCGGGCTTGGAAGCGATGAATTCGCCGAGGCCAGCCGTGTCGCGCCCCATGGCCGCCGAGGTGAAGGCCTTGCCCTGGGCGCTGTTTCCGGTGTGCGGACCGGAATTGTCGGCCTTCAGCAGCACCTTGGTCGAACCGTCCCGTGCAACGACCGCGACGCTGACATTGTGGCCTTCGGCGGCGCATGCCTTCAGCGCTGCGTCGGCCGCCTTGACGGCCATGTCGAGCGGCAGGTAGGCGGCGGTCGGAAGCTCCTGGGCGGTGGCGGCAACGGGAGCGAGAAGAGCTGCTGCAAGCACGATATTGCGGATCATCAATGGGTTCCTTTCCTGTTGATATGGAAAGGTTATTGCGGAACGCCGCCCATCGATATTCGTAGCTCTTCCATCACCATCCGTAGTTCTACGGAGTTTGCGTCCCTTCGAGCCAGATGCGGGTCATCTCCGCCTGCGAGGTGCTGCCGAGCTTGGCGCCGATCGCCGCGCGATGGCTTTCCACCGTTCGCGGCGAGAGCCCGAGCCCCTCGGCGATCTGGCGGGTGGTGAAACCTGCAGCGATGCGATCGAGAACCTCGCGCTCACGCTGCGTGAGCGCTGCCAACAGAGCAAGAGTTTCCGCCTTTTCCGCCCGTGCCTGCATCGTACGCGCCAGTATTTCCTGCCCCTTGTGGATCGCGTCGATCAGGTCCTCTTCGTCTATGGGCTTGGAGAGAAAGTCGATGGCGCCGTTGCGGAAGGCGCGCCGGCAAGCTTCGATATCGCCATGGCCGGAAATGACGATCGTCGGCCAGTCCACGCCATTTTCGCGGAGCTTTTCCTGCAGCTTCAGCCCGGAGATCGCCGGCATGCGGATGTCGAGGATCAGGCAACCCGGCTCAAGGCGCGACAATTGCCCGAGAAAAGCCTGCGGATCGGCGAAGGGGATGACCTTGACGCCGACCGTCGAGAGCAGCAGGCCGAGCGCGCGGCGGACCGCATCGTCGTCGTCGACGAGATAGACGGGAACGGTCATTGTGTCTCTTCCAGACGGGCTCGCGCCTTGGGCAGTGTCACCCGGAAGGTGGCGCCCTCGTCGCCGGCCACCAATGTAATCTCGCCGCCGACGCGTTCCACCAGGCGTTGGCTGAGGGCGAGGCCAAGTCCCGTGCCGCCCGCCCGCGTCGTCATGAACGGGGTGAAAAGGCGCGGGCGCAAGGCTTCGGGAATACCTGGGCCATTGTCGACGACATCGAAAACCACCATGGAGTCTTCTTGCCTCAAGGTCACGACCACGCCGGGCGCTTCGCCTGCGTGACCGTCAAGTGCTTCCATCGCATTACGCACCAGATTGAAGGCTACCTGCTCGATTTCGACCGGGTCGCCTGTCACGATCACCGGCGTTTCCGGCAGGTGGAACTCCAGCAGGATGCTGCGGGACCGGGCGTCCTGCTCCAGCAGCGCCTCGACATTGCCGAGCGCTCGGCGCAGGTCGAATGCACTCACAGGTACCGCATTCGGCTGCGACCAGTTGCGGAACCGCTCCAGAATACCGGAAGCCCGGCGCGCCTGGCTGATGGTATCGTCGAGCACGGAGGCGAGGGCAGCGTGGTTCCCCTGGTTGAGGAGGCGACGCCCGGCTTGAGCCTGCGCGAGGATTGCGGTCAAGGGTTGGTTCAACTCGTGAGCCATGCCGCTTGCCATCTCTCCAAGCGCATTGACCCGTGAGGCATGGCTAAGCCGCGAATCGAGCGCGCTCAGCCGTGCCTGCTGTTCCGCCGCGCGGGTTCGCGCCCGTTGGCGCAAGGCCGCCAAGCCTGCGAGATAGGCGAGCGTCAGGGCGACGAACGTCAGGCCAGTCTGTAGGGGCGGAAACATATCGGAGAGACCGATATCCATACCGGTTTCGAGCAAGAGCGGTTGTGACGCGCTGCTGAGCGGCCTGGAGAAGCGGATGGCATTGGGCAGCGTGGCCGGCTGAAGCAGATTGTGCCCGTCCGGCAGCGAAAGCCGGACGGCCGTGCTCGATCGGGACCAGAAAGGCCCGCCATCGCCGATCAGCTTGCCGGCATCGATGGCGAGCATCAACCCGTAGCGCGCCTCGTTCGTGTTGGGGCTGCGCTTGACCATCATGTAATGATCGGGGCGCTGCGGATGCGGCAGAAGCGCAATCCGGCCGTCGGAAGCTTTGGCCGCCGCACGAATGCGCTTGGCCGTCGCCGCATCCAGCGGACCGGTCCCGATCGTCTCTGTCTCCGGATCAAGCGAGACAAGCTGGACTTCATCAATGCGCGGATAGAAGCGGGTAATCGTGCGCGCGACATCCAGGAAGAGATCGTGCCGGCGCCCTTCGGACGCAACCGCCACGGCCGAAAGCGCCGTCAAATGGGCATCGTGCTGATCGGCGCGCTGGGAGGCCAGCCCATGGAGCACGGTACTTTCCTGCTCCAGTTCGGCAACGAGGGACTGTCGCTCACGAGCGCCGAGAGCCACGGCCCCGACAAGCAGGAGGAGACACCAAAGGGCAGCAAGAAAAAAGGGCCGCTCAAGAAACGGACGGTTGTTCGGTAACATTGATCATTCTTGTCATTTGCAGGCTTTCTTGCACAGCCTTCCATTGCTGCTGTCCGGCTGCGCGGGGCGCCTGCCGGGGAAAATACGGTCCCGACGACAGAAAATCCAGAGCGCGTCGCGCGGCGCTACCCCGAAGGATCGCCAAGCACGGCCGGCCGTTTCAGCCCGGCTTGCGCGCGATCACGAGCTTCGCCTTGAGGATCTGCACGACCTCGTTGCGCTGGTTGATCGTCTGGCTGACGACGACGGCGATGCCGCGGTCCGGTTTCGAGCGCGAGGGAATGATCTCGACCACCTCGCTTTCGACACGCAGGGTATCGCCGGGCCGCGTCGGGGCCGGCCAAGTGATGTCTCCGCCCGCGCCGATGAGGCCACCGGCGAAAGGCAGGCCGGTCTCCACGTTCAGCCGCATCGTGATCGCCGCCGTGTGCCACCCGCTTGCGGCCAGGCCCTTGAAGAGCGTGTCACTGGCGGCCGCCTCGTCCAGATGAAACGGCTGCGGGTCGAACTGCGCGGCAAAAGTCTTGATCTGCGCCTCGTCGACCGTATGCGTCGCGCTGGTAAAGCGTTGTCCGACGTGAAGATCCTCCAGATAGAGACGATCCGGTCTGGAACCATGCATGGGCCTTCCTCCTTCCATCGTATCTTCGAATTAGTGTGCGCCACCCGCGCCGGCGCCGCCGAG
This sequence comes from Ensifer sp. ENS03, assembly GCF_014852035.1. Lineage (NCBI taxonomy): Bacteria > Pseudomonadati > Pseudomonadota > Alphaproteobacteria > Hyphomicrobiales > Rhizobiaceae > Ensifer > Ensifer sp. ENS03. The sequence goes on from NZ_JACVAV010000008.1 coordinate 248,431, forward strand.
TTGGATCTTGCGGGTGAAGAGCAGCGCGATGGCTGCAAGCGCCAGCACGATCCCGATCACCGCGAAGGTATCACTGAAACCGAGGATCAGCGCCTGCCGGCGAACCGTAGCACCGATCACGGCGATCGCCTTGTGCTGTGCGACGGCGGCATCGGTGACGCCATGGGCCATGAAATGCCGCGTCAGATCGCCGATCCGGTCGCGGACTTCGTCGCGATAGACAGTCACCGACTGGCCGATGATGTTTGAGTGAAACTGCTCACGCTTGGTCAGCACCGTCGCAAGGGTGGCCGTGCCGACGGCGCCGCCGAGATTGCGCAGCATGTTCGACAGGCCCGAGGCGGCTGCCGCGTCGTTCGGGGCGATACGGGCGGTGGTGATCACCGTGATCGGCGTCAGCACCAGCGCCTGACCGATGGCGCGTACGATATTCGGGATGAAGAACTGGTCGCCGGCACTGTCGAGCGACAGCGTCGTGTTCATGAAACAGCTGGCCGCGAAGATGCTTATGCCGACGAAACCGATGTAGCGCACGTCGAACCGCTTCATCAGCGCCGGCACGAGCGGGATGATGAGAAGCTGCGGCAGCCCGGTCCAGGCAAGCACGAGGCCAATCTGCTCGGCATTGTAGCGCTGCACCTGGCCGAGATACTGCGGCAGGATGTAGACCGTGCCGAACAGGGCGACGCCGACAAGCACGTTGACGAGAACGCCGACCCCGAAATTGCGCTGCTTGAGCAGGCGTAATTGCACCAGCGGCTTTTCGACCTTGAGCTCTATGATGATGAAGGCGATCAGGAACACGGCCGCCGTCAAAGCGAGCTTGACGATGAACGGCGATTGGAACCAGTCGTCCTTGTTGCCTTCCTCCAAAACCGTCTGTAGCGCCGAAAGGCCGATGGCCATGGTAATAATGCCGGCCCAATCGCCCTCCTTGAGCAGGGACAATTGCAGCGGCTTCTTCTCAAGGGTGAAGTAGAGCGCAATTACCATCACCAGGCTCGGCGGGGCGTTGACGAAGAAGATCGACTGCCAGCCATAATTCTCGGTGAGATAGCCGCCGATCGTCGGGCCAATCGCCGGGGCGAAGGTGACCGAGAGCGCAAACAGCGCCAGGCCGAGCGGCTGCTGCGCTTTGGGCAGGCGGGTCAACACCATGGTGAAGGCCATCGGAATGAGCACGCCGCCGGCAAAACCCTGCAGACCGCGCAGCGCAATCATCGAGCCTAGATCATGGGCAAACGCACAGGCCGCCGAAAACAGCGGAAACAGGATGGCGTTCGTCAGCATATAGCGCCGGAACGAGAAGACGCGGCTCAAATAGTCGGTGAGCGGGATCACGACGATTTCGCCGATGAGATACGAGGTCGATATCCAGGCGCCGTTGTCGACGCCGGTACCGATGCCGCCTTCGATATCGAGCAGCGAGGCGTTGGTAATCTGGATGTTGAGGATCGCCATGAAGGCGCCGATCAGGCCGGCAAGAACGGAAATCCAGGCCGTCGTACTTGCCTTGTCGGGCGACGTTGCTGCGGGCTCACGCACGCCGGGCGAAACCATGGGCATCGTGGTGGTGGACATTGCATCCTCCTGCCAGCCCTTAAAGCTGGGAACGGCGCCTGAGCGTCCTTCAGTTTATGCTTGCCGACACGGCGGCCACCGCCGTTCCTGCGGTTCGGGTGTCGATCGTCGGGTAGACGGACATGCCGGGCCGCAGCACCACGTCGAGCGGACTGTCGCGATTGATCACGATCTTGACGGGGATGCGCTGCACCACCTTGGTGAAGTTTCCCGTCGCATTGTCGGGCGGCAGCAGCGCAAATTCCTGGCCGCTTGCCGGCGAGATGCTGTCGACGTGGCCCTCGAAGACCTGGCCCGGGAAGGTGTCCACCTCTATCGCCACGGTCTGGCCGGGAACGACATCGGCAAGCTGTGTTTCCTTGTAGTTGGCAACGATGTAGGCCGCGTGCGTGGGCACGACTGCCATCAGCTGTGTCCCGGCCTGCACATATTGACCGACGCGCAAGGTGCGGTTGCCGATCACGCCGTCGATCGGTGCTGCGAGCGCGGTGTAGGAGAGATTGAGCTCGGCCTGATGCTCGGCCGCTTTCGCGCTGTCGAGCGCGGCCTTTGCCTGCGCGACCTCGGCCTTGATTACATCGAGCTGCTTGACCGCGCTTGCGAGCGCCGCCGTGTCGCGCGTCACTGCGGCCCTTGCGGCGGCGATGCGTGAGGCGGCCTGTTGCGCGTTCTGCAGGGTACCGAAGCCTTGCCTTGCGAGTTCCGAATAGCGCCTGTCGTCCTGCTCGGCGAATGTCTGATCCGCCTTGTCGGCCTCGACCGTCGCCTTGGCCGAATCAATCACGGATTGCTGTGCGATGAGAGCCGATTGCTTGTTTGCGATATTGGCCTCGGCGGCTTCGACGCCGGCCCTGGTCTGTTCGAGGCTGACTGTGAAGTCCCGATCGTCGATGCGGGCGAGAACCTGTCCGGCCTTGACCTGCTGGTTGTCGGTGACCAGCACCTCAGCGATATGGCCCGAGACCTTTGGGGCAATGGTCGTGCTATCGGCCTTCACATAGGCGTCGTCGGTCGACACCTCGAAGCGACCCGTCGTCCAGTAGGCCCAACCGAAATCGGTCGCGCCGGCGACGGCGGCGATGGCAACGGATGCGAAAAGCACATTGCGAAGCCGGCGCCTGCGGGTTCCGATAGCGTTCGTGGCGATCACAGTCGGGATGACAGGCAGCGTCCGCTGTGCCTCCACGCCGGGCACGGCCTCCATCGTTTTCATAGGTTGGGCATTTTCGATGCTGAATGACTGCTGGCTCATTTCCGGTTCCTTTCACCGGTGCGGCGCGCGTCGAAATGAACGGTTGGCCAAATAAGGAAACTTTATGCTTTCCAAAATATTCGCGCCGCCGATTGCTGTCAAACGAATTTGGAAAGTTTGGCCGTTCCATAATCTGAGCTGTCACCCAGGTAACATGATTACGAGGCGTTCGGGATCGACGGCGCCCGCGCCATCTTCAGGTGGCCGAACATGACAGCTATCTGAATGCGGCTACCGGGACGCATATTCCGCGTGAACCTCACGACTCGGTTCTGAGGTATTGTCACGCCGAGCCCTTAAAGCCCGGCCTGTCGCATCTCGCTTGCCAGAAACTCGGTGAAGGCCTTCACCTTCGGCAGCAACAGCCGATTGGTAGGATAGACCGCGTAGATGCCGCGTTCGGCGAGCTTGTGACCAGGCAGCACCTGGCAGAGCTTGCCCTCGGCAAGCAACGGCGTGGCGATGAAGGAGGGCAACACGCCAATGCCGATGCCCGCCTGTATCATTTCGCTGAGCATCAGGCTGTTGTCGGCGACGAAACGCGCCGGCAGGTCGATCATGACGGCGCCGTCAGGCCCTTCCAGCCTCCAGCTGCCGGGCTGGTCGGCCAGGCGATAGGTGAGGCAATGGTGGCTCTTGAGATCGGCAACGGTCGCGGGCGTGCCATTGTCTGCGAGATAGGCCGGGGCGGCGCAGATGACTTGGCCAATGTCGCCGAGCCGCCGGGCGATCAGCGATGAATCCGTCAGAGCCGCACGCACCCGGATGGAAACGTCAAAGCCTTCCGAAACGACGTCGAGCACGTGGTCGTCGAGCGTCATGTCGACCTTCAATTGCGGATGAAGTGTCATGAAGCGCGCGAGCATCGGCGCAAGCACGGTCAATCCGAAGGAGAGAGGCGCATTGAGCCGGAGCCGGCCGTTGATCTCGCCTGCCTCGCCGGAGGTGGTGCGCTCCAGATGATCGAGCTCGTCGAGAAGCCGGCAGCATTCGGAAAAATAGGCGCGTCCGTTTTCCGACAGGCTCATGCGCCGGGTCGTGCGCACGATGAGCACGGCCCCGAGCCGTTCTTCCAGTTGCCGGACCTGCTTGCTGATCGACGCGTTCGACTGTCCGAGCTCCTCCGCCGCCTTGTTGAAGCTCTGAAGTTCGATGACGCGGCGGAACGAACGCATGGCGGCCAGCAGATCCATATTTTCTCCAGAGTAAATTATATTTTCAATTCATCGCTGATTATTCGCTACATTGCCAGCAATAAGGTGAGCCCAGCTTCCTGATATCGCGGGAAGACCAGAAGAAGGAGTTCATCATGTTCAACACCGCAGTCCTGGAGCGTGTCTTGATCGCTTCTCTTGTCGCCAGCCTCTTTGGCGGCACGGCCTTCGCGCAGGAGGTCGGCAAGAGCCCGTGGGGGCCGAAGGACGAGATCGGGCGCCTCAACCTCATCACGCCGGAATCCCGCGCCGCCATTTTGTCGCGGATCGAGGGGAGCAAGTCCTACGACCTCGCGGTCGAGTATTTCATCGGCATGCCCAGCTGGGAGGCAGCCGGGGACCCGCCCTACCAGATGTGGATGACGCACACGCCGAATGGCACTCTGGTCTCCGATCCGATGAAAGTCGGCAAGGAGATGAACGCCCATGTCAGCTACACCGGCTCGGCGGTTTCGATGTATGCGCATATGGGCACGCACATTGACGCGCTCAATCACTTCGGCCTGAACGGCAAGATCTGGAATGGCTATGCGGCCGCCGACCACCTTGGAGATCAGGGCTGGACGGTCACCGGCGCCGAAAAACTGCCGCCGATCGTCGCGCGCGGCGTGATGATCGACGTCGCGGCAGCCAAAGGCATGCAGATGCTGCCCGACAACTACCGGATCACGCGCAAGGATCTCGAAGACGCGCTGAAAAGCCAGGGCGTGACGCTGGCGGAGGGCGATGTCGCCTTGATCCGCACGGGTCGCATGCAGAACTACGAAGACAAGTCCGCCTATATGAGCAACCCTCCCGGCCTCAGCATCGACGCGGCAAAGTTCCTCGTCGAGGACGGCGGCGCCATGGTGGTGGGCGCAGATAACCTGAGCTTCGAAGCCTTCCCGGCCGAAACGGAAAACAACTACATTCCCGTTCACACCTACCTGCTCGCGCAGCAAGGCGCTCCGATCATCGAGCTCATCAATCTCGAACAACTGTCCAAGGACAGGGTCTACGAGTTCGCCTTCGTTGGTGCGTCGTTGAAGTTCCGTGGCGCCGACGCAGCTCCGATCCGGCCGGTCGCCTTCCCGTTGCGATAGGCGGATGCCGTTAGGCCATCGACTGACGCGAGTGCCGCGGGATTGCGCCCGCGGCACTCGCCGTTTCCGCAACAAACGCCGCCCGATATACCTGCCGCATGGCGACGTCCGTACACGAAAAATCTTGACATTGCACGAACGTGCACGAAATTACTGGACCGCATCACAACCATTATCAATGGAGGGCAGCATGAGCATTGCGCACCGAATTCAAGTGGAAGACGTCACTATTCTCTCGGATGATTGGTACGTCCTGAAGAAAACCACCTTTTCCTTTCTGCGCGGCGACGGGAGCTGGCAGCGGCAGTCACGGGAAACCTACGATCGCGGCAACGGCGCGACGATCCTGCTCTACGATCTGGTCCGCCGCACCGTGATCCTGACCCGACAGTTTCGCTACCCAGCCTTCGTCAACGGCCATGATGACCTGCTCGTCGAGGCGCCAGCGGGACTGCTCGACAACGCCGAACCGGAAGCGCGCATCCGCGCGGAAACGGAGGAGGAGACGGGCTTTCGCGTGCGCGACGTGCGACAGGTGTTCGACGCCTTCATGAGCCCAGGCTCGGTGACCGAGCGCCTGCATTTCTTCGTTGGCGAGTACCAGCCCGGCGACCGCACATCCCAAGGCGGCGGTAACGAAGACGAAGGCGAGGATATCGCAGTTCTCGAACTTGGCATAGACGAGGCGCTTGCCATGATCCGCTCTGGCGCCATCCGCGATGGCAAGACGATCATGCTTCTGCAGTACGCCGCCTTGAACCTGTTCTCCAACCGAGTACCGGTCGGCGGCGTTGCAGATTGAGGCTGCGGCGTCCAACCGCCTCTGGGTCGGCGTCGATAACCCGGTTTTCCGACGGCTGTCGAAAATGCTCCGCGACGTCAGCCGGTGACCGCACCTTCGCTGGCCGGGCGCACCAGGGCCGCATACTTTGCCAGCACGCCGCGCCGATAACGCGGCGCAGGCTGGCGCCACAACGCCCGCCGTCGGGCGATCTCGTCTACCGGCAGGTTAAGCTGCAGGAGCCGCTTGCCAGCGTCGATTGTGATCTGGTCACCATCCTCGACGAGGGCGATCGTTCCGCCTTCGAACGCTTCCGGGGAGACATGGCCGACGACCATGCCCCATGTGCCACCGGAAAACCGCCCGTCGGTGACAAGGCCGACGCTCTCGCCGAGACCGCGCCCGATGATCGCCGATGTGGGAGCGAGCATTTCCGGCATGCCCGGTCCGCCCTTCGGGCCGAGATAACGAAGGACGAGGATATCACCTGGCCTTATTGTGTCGGAGAGAATGGCATCCATGGCGGACTGCTCGTCCTCAAAGACCCGCGCCGGACCGGTCATGACGGGGCGCTTGAGCCCGCTGATCTTCGCAACCGCCCCGCCTTCGGCGAGATTGCCATTGAGGATCGCGAGATGTCCTTCGCGATAAAGCGGTGCACTGAGCGGCCGGATGACCTCCTGCTCTGCGGTGGGCCTATCCGGCACGTGCGAGAGTTCCTCTCCGATTGTCCTGCCGGTTATCGTAAGACAATCACCGTAGAGCAGGCCCGCGTTCAACAAGAGTTTCAGTACCTGCGGCACGCCACCGGCCTTGTGAAGGTCGACGGCCATGTAGCGGCCGGACGGCTTCAGGTCGCAGATCACCGGAACCTGGCGACGCACGCGCTCGAAATCCTCCAACGTCCAGTCGACCTCAGCCGCATGCGCGATCGCCAGGTAGTGCAGCACGGCGTTCGTCGAGCCACCCGTCGCCATGACGAGTGTGACTGCGTTTTCAATCGATTGCCGCGTGACGATGTCGCGCGGCCTGATGCCCTTCTTCACGGCATCCACCAGGACGCGTGCCGATTCGACGGTGCTGTCGATCTTCTCCCGGTCGGGATTGGCCATGTTCGACGAGTAGAGCAGGGACATGCCCAGGGCTTCAAACGAGGAACTCATCGTGTTGGCCGTGTACATGCCGCCGCAGGATCCGGTCGTCGGACAGGCATTTCGCTCTATGCCTTCGAAATCCTCCGCGCTCATCTGGCCTGCCATGTAGGCGCCGACGGCCTCGAATGCCGAAACGACCGAGAGGCTCTGCCCCTTCCAGAGACCGGGCTTTATCGTGCCGCCATAGACATAGATGGCCGGGACATTGGCGCGGAGAATGCCGATCATGCCGCCCGGCATGTTCTTGTCGCAGCCGCCGAGCACCAGAACGCCGTCCATCCATTGACCCTGCACCGTCGTCTCGACGCAGTCAGCAATTACCTCACGCGAGACGAGGGAGTATTTCATGCCCTCTGTTCCCATGGACATGCCGTCCGAAATCGTCGGCGTCCCGAATATCTGTGGGTTAGCTCCAGCAGCCTTGATCGCGGTTACGGCCGCGTCCGCGAGTGGCTGCAGCCCGGCATTGCAGGGCGTGATCGTCGAGTGGCCATTGGCAATACCAATCATCGGCTTGGCGAAATCGGCCTTCTTGTATCCGAGCGCATAATACATTGCCCGGTTCGGCGAACGGGCGACGCCTTCTGTAATCTGTCTGGATCGTTGGTTGTGCATCTTGGCCTCCCGAATTGGCCTCCCGAAATCGAGACCAACCTACTGGCGCGCAAAAGAGTTGTGAAATATATTTCTGACGCCAATTTAGGTCTCTGAACATATTAATGAGCAACATGGACCTGAGACAGATTCGCCAGTTCGTGGCGGTTGCCGAGGAACTTCATTTCGGCCGCGCCGCCGAACGCCTCAACATGACGCAACCGCCGCTCAGTCAAGCGATCCAGGCGCTGGAAAGAGAACTCGGATTGCGGCTTTTCGATCGCACCAAACGCGAGGTGAAACTCACGCCCGTCGGCGAGCAATGGTTTGTGCATGCCCGACGCGTTCTGGCAGAGGCGACAGCGCTGCCTGATATCGCGAGAAAGCTTGCACGCGGCGAAATGGGGCTCCTGCGCCTGTCCTTCGTCAGTACTGTCGACTATAGCCTGCTGCCAGCAGCCGTCGGTCGCTTTCGGGCTGCCTATCCAAACGTCGAGCTCTCTCTGCGCGAAGCGACAAGCGACGTGCAGATCGATGCCCTGCTAAGGAGCGAAGTCGATGTCGGCATCGTCATCGCTCCGCCATCCAGTTCGCTGAGCCAAACCCTGAGCTATCGCCCGATCCTTCGCGAACCGCTGATTGCCGCGGTCCCGTCATCCTGGATAGACGAAGGGCGCGACGGCTTCTGCGAGGGGATACTCCAACCTGCCGCGTTCTTCGCCGCGCCACTGATCCTCTTTCCACGGCGGTCCGCGCCGATCTTTCACGACCTTGTTTCGGGCTACTTCGCCGAGCATCGCTCAGCCTTCTCCGTCTTCCAGGAGGCTATACAGATGCAGACGATCATCGGACTGGTAGGCTCCGGGATGGGTGTCGCACTGGTTCCGCAGTCCATGACCAGGCTGCAGCGAGACGGGGTGACCTATCTGCCGCTTTCCGGGCGCGTCCCGACAGTTGAAACTGGCTTGCTTTGGCGCACCAATGATCGGAACGCGGCATGCGCAAACTTTCTCGCTGTCGCCAATGCGTCGGTTCATCAGCCTGCGCAAGCGCTGTAACCGACAGGTGGATCCTGCGAAGGACGCAATTCGCAAATGCGAGGCGATGTATGCGCCTCCTCACCTCGCTAACTTGCTTCGGCGGATATCCATGCCGCTCCTGTCTGACCGTGGTGGAAACCATTCGAAAACGGCCTGTTTGGGTAAACGCCGCCAAGATCCGCCTGTGCTTCACGTGGTGAGCATCGCCCGGCGATGACATCGTCGAAGATGCGGGCCACGGCCGCCATGTCGCAATCCTGCGGCGACAGCCGAATGCGGGAAACGCCGGCGGCGGCAAGCTCCGGCAGTTCCTGGATCAGCGCCTGGCAGGTGTGCGACATGGTCTGTACGCCGTTCAGCGCCAGAAAAGCCTGGCTGTCGAGGGTCTCGACGGTCAGGCCGTCAGGGTCTTCGCCGCAGATGAACTGGCAATTGTCCTTGATCAGCCCCTTGGAGCGGGCATGGGCGCAACGCGCCGAAATCGCGAGCGGTACGCGGCCGAACGCGAAGACCTCGAAGGCGACCCCCGGACTTTCCTCGATAATGCCGCGCACCGACGTCATCGGCAGTTCTGGCGGCAGACAGATGCTCATCGCGCCCCTCGAGGCCAAGAGCCGGGCAGTCGCGCCGTTATAGACGTTGACCAGCGGCCCGATAGAATGCGGCTTGCCGGCAAGCAGGTGCAGCGCGGATAGGTCATTGACCTCGATCGGATGGGCGCTGTCACGCACCAGCCCGCGCACCAACTGGCTTTCACGTTCCAGCGTCACCAGCGCGAGCGAGGCGAGGCTCACCTGCTTGCCGGCATTCTCCAGCCGTTCGATGACCTCGCCGACATGGGGCTCGATGAAATGCAGCCGCTTCGAGCAGACGGCCTCGCCGATCGTGACGTGGGCGATCGGCGCTTCGTCGGCAATGCGGAAATAAAAATCGCGCCATTTGGGGCCATCCCAGAGATAGTAGACCGGGCCGAGGCTCAGGACGGGCTTGGATGGGCTTGTTGATATGGTCATGGGCCGATTACCTCCAGCGCTTTTCGTAGGCGCCTGTTGTCGTCTTCTGGCCTTCGCTGAGCGCCTTCAGCCGCGACACCAATGCGGGCCGCTCGGTGGCGCTGGCGGTCAGTGCCCGCCGCATCACTGACACGACCTCGGCGACATAGGCTTTGCCGCGCTGCCGGCCCTCGATCTTCAGCGCGCTGACGCCGGCGCTGCGCAGGGCATCGATATGGTCCATGACGTCGAGTGAAACCGGGTCCTCGAAGGCGTAGCCGCGGTCCTCCGCAATGTCGAAGCGCCCCTTGCAGAGCGTCGGATAGCCAGCGGCTTCGCCCGCCGGGAAGCGGTTGATAGTGTAATCGCCGAGCTCGGACACCAACTCGCGTCCGTCCTGGCGATAGCGCACGTGGCTTGCGGGCGAGCAGACACCGTTCATGTTGGGCGACTTGCCGGTGGCGTAGGAAGAAAGCGAACAGCGCCCCTCGGCCATGACACAGAGGCCGCCGAAGGCAAAGACCTCGATCTCGCAATCGATCTGTTTGGCAAGGCGAGCGATGTCGGCGATCGTCAGGGTCCGCGGCAACACAACGCGTTTTGCCGCGAAGGTCTCGACGAGGAAGCGCACGGCGTCGGCATTCGAGGCCGAGGCTTGCACGGAAACGTGCAGCCGCTGCTGCGGATGGCGTTCGACCGTATAAGCCATCAGGCCGAAATCCGCGAGGATGACGGCATCGGCACCAAGTGCCACGGCGTCATCCACCGCCTGATGCCAGAGCGTCTCCTGGCCGGCGCGCATGAAGGTGTTGATCGCAACGAAGGTCATCACCCTGCGCTGCTTGGCATAGGCAATTGCCGTTCGGAGTTCGTCGCGCGAGAAGTTCAAGCCCGGAAAATTGCGGGCGTTCGTCTCGTCGCGAAAGCCGCAATAGACCGCGTCGGCGCCGGCATCGACGGCTTCGCGGAACGCAGCTGGCGTGCCGGCGGGGCAGATCAGTTCCATTGGGGAGCCTCCTCCTTGAGAACGCGGCCAAGCGCCCGTTCGCGGATCTGTTCTCCCGCGCGGCGCACGAGCGGGGCCAGCGGTCCGGCCATGTCAGCGAGATCGCTTGGAAGGTCGATCTCGCAATCGTCGAGTGCGTTGCGCAGCGCCAGCATCGCCTCCATGTCGCCGCTGACGGCAAGATCGCGCGAAAAGAACACGGCGTCGCCGTCGATGCGGCCCTCGAGCAGCGCCAAGAGCAGTACGAGCTCACCTTCCATGCAGGCATCGGAAACCGGCGCACGCTCCTTGCGATGTACGGAGATGCGCGGCACGGCCGGTTCGACAAGGAAGCTGATCGGCAGGTCAGACGGCTGGAAGGCGTAGCGCTTGGCTGCATGATCCGCGAGACGGTCGAAGAGGCCCGGATGGCTCGCGATCACATGGGCAAAGACGCGCTGCACCACGCTTTCGATGGCGACGATGGGAACGAAGCTAAGGGGGGCGGTGATCGCGAGCGGAAGTGTCATTTGCTACCTGTGGAGCGTCGGAATCGAACGATGCGGCGCATGCTAGTCGCCTGCTGCCGGTCGTTGTTTGCGCCACGTCAAAGACAAGGGCCATTCGCCGCCACAAACAGGCTCCATGAACAGGACCTTTCGCCCGTCAAAGGGCTTTGCAACGCTTCAGGATTTTATCGACGTGCTCGAGCGCGAAGGCGATTTGAAGCGGATTTCGCGACCGGTTTCGCTGGTGCATGAGGTGACCGAAATCCACCGCCGCGTGCTTGCCGCCGACGGGCCGGCGCTTCTCTTCGAGCGGCCGGTCGATGCGACAGGCACCGCACAACCGATCCCGCTTCTGACCAATCTCTTCGGGTCGGAACGCCGGATCGAGCGTGGTTTCGGCCTGGCGCCGGGCGGGCTCGATGCGCTTGCGGGTGAACTTGCGGAGCTGCGCGATCCGAGAGCGCCGCAGTCGCTGCGCGACGCCTGGGATCGGCTGCCTCTGCTCCGATCGGCGATGTATATGCGGCCACGAAAGGTAACGCGTGCGCTGTGTCAGGAGGTCGTCTGGCGCGATCAGGAAATCGACCTTGGGCGCCTGCCGGTTCAATGGTGCTGGCCGGGCGAGCCGGCGCCGCTGATTACCTGGCCACTGGTGATCACGCGCGCGCCGGATGATCCGTTCGATGTCAATGTCGGGATCTATCGCATGCAGGTGCTGGGGCCCGATCGCGCCATCGTGCGCTGGCTCGCCCACCGCGGCGGCGCCCGCCACCATCGTCTCTGGCAACGCCTGGGTCAGGACATGCCGATCGCGGTCGTCATCGGTGCCGACCCAGCGACGATCCTTTCTGCGGTCATGCCGCTGCCGGACGGACTGAGCGAGCTGAATTTCTCAGGCCTGCTTCGGCGCGGCAGGACGCAACTCGTGAAGGCGAAGACCGTGCCACTTTCAGTGCCGGCCAATGCGGAGATCGTGATCGAGGGTACGGTCTCGGCGAGCGAGACCGCGGAGGAGGGCCCCTATGGCGACCATACCGGCTATTATAATTCGGTGGAGCCGTTCCCGGTCATGCGTCTGTCGGCGATCACCATGCGTCGGAATCCGCTCTATCTTTCCACCTATACCGGCCGACCGCCGGACGAGCCTTCGCGGCTCGGAGAGGCGATGAACAGGCTGTTCGTGCCACTGGTTCGCAAGCAGTTTCCGGAGATATCCGATCTCTGGTTGCCGCCGGAGGCCTGCTCCTACAGAGCCATGGTCGTCGCGATCGACAAGCGTTATCCCGGTCAGGCCAAGCGCGTGATGATGGGGCTTTGGTCTGTCTTGCCGCAGTTCAGCTACACCAAGCTGATCATCGCCGTCGACCCGGATATCGACGTGCGCAACTGGTCCGACGTAATGTGGGCTCTTGCGACCCGCTTCGATGCCAGCCGTGACGTGACCGTGATCGAAGGCACGCCGATTGACTATCTCGACTTCGCGTCGCCGCGCTCCGGCCTCGGTGGCAAGCTCGGGCTCGACGCCACCAACAAGATTGGCACTGAGACCGACCGTGAATGGGGGCGGGTGCTCGAAATGTCGCCGGAGGTCGTGGGTCAGGTCGATGCGATCTGGGCCGGTCTCGGGCTTGGAGGGCTGACCCGATGATCAGGTTGAAGATCGTCCTCGGTGTCACCGGGGCTTCGGGTGCTGCGATTGCGGTACGCATCGCGGAGCGGCTCAGCGAAATCGAAAGCGTCGAGCTGCATCTGGTTCTGTCGCCGGCGGCGCACCGCACGCTCGCGCATGAGGTCGGCGCAGACGCTTTTCCATCCCTGCTGCGTCTGGCCGCGCGGACCTATGACCACGCCGATATCGGCGCGGCGATTGCGAGCGGATCGTTTTCGACGGCCGGCATGATCGTCGCGCCGTGCTCCATGCGCTCACTTGCGGCGATCTCTGCCGGCATGGCCGATAACCTCGTGGTACGTGCAGCCGACGTGCATCTGAAGGAGCGGCGCAGGCTGGTGCTGATGGCACGCGAGACACCGCTGCATCTCGGTCACCTGCGCAATATGTGCGCCGTCACGGAAATGGGAGCGATTATCATGCCGCCGGTGCCGGCCTTCTATCATCGGCCTGAGAGCGTCGCGGCCATCGTCGACCATCTGGCGGCCCGAGCGATCGACCTGCTGGCACTGCCGATCACCCCGCAGGCTATGGCTTGGCAGGGCGAGGACCAAAAATCATCGTGATCTAGAAGACGGTGGCCTGAAGCAGCGGATCGGCGCCGAACAGGACCTCGTGACCGCCAAGCAGTAGCCACACGGCAATCGCGACGGTGGCAAAGGCGGCGATGATCATCACGGGATCGGCGCGCAAACGGGTTTCGCCTCGGATAATGGCCGCAAAAGGCCAGACTGACGTGCCCTTCGAGGCCGTTTGCCAGCCGTCACCCAAACGCCGGCGGGCACGCTTTTCAAGCATGAAGAAGCCACCGGCGGAAAACAGTGCGAAACCGCCGAAAAGCACCAGCGCGCGCAAGTCGCCATTGGGCACGATGTGACCGGCGGCCCAGAACAGGAAGCCCCAGAGCACCGGGTGACGGGTGATCGTTACGATGGCGCCGGGCCGCTCGTTTCCCTGATAGATGGAGATCGACAACGCGTTTTCGCTGAAGAGGCCAGCCAGCACGAGAAAGATGCCGAGTGGCGCCAGCACGAAGGTTACCCAGGCCTGCCAGGCTGACGGTTCCCAGAGTGGGATGAAATCGAGCTGAAGGGCCGCGTGAAAGACGAAGCCGAGAGCGAGCACTGATAGAAGCGAATAGACCGCGAAATAGGTCGAGCGACCGAGCCGGTTGATCAGGCCCTGGCGTAACGCCGGCCAGGCCGGCACCAGATGGAGCAGCAGGAAGACGGCGAAGGCGAGGAGAAAATAGGTCATATCGGTTGTCTCACGCATGGCGCCAGAGAAGCAGGCGCTCCGTTGCGACATGGCGGCGAACAGTTTCGAAGAAGCCCCGCAGCATGTAGCCGATCGCATCCCAGCTGAGCGATGGCCTGTTGTCGAGAACCGCCTTCAGCACACGTACCAGCTCGACGGCTGCCCGATCGTCCTGGTCATGCTCGGCGCGCAGCCGTGCGATCAAGGCGTAACGGCCGTCGTCTGCCCGCTGAATTTCGACTGCTGGAAACAGGATCATTTCCTCCAGCGCGTGGACGCGCCTGAGCTTTTCCGGCAGCTCCGTCAGGATCACGCGGCAGCTCGTCAGGTCGATGCGGCGCGGGATGGAATCGGCCAGCGTCTCGAGGCGATCACACAGGGATAAAAGCTCGCGGTAAGCCTGCCCCAGCTCGTGATGTTCTGAAAATTGCTGCTGCATCGATCTGCTCCGTTGAGTGTTGGTTCGAACTACACCCGACGGCAATGATCCTCTTTGACATTTCTCAAAGTCTGCAGATCAGCGATCGAGAAACAGAACGATGGCGATCGCAACGGAGGAGAGGATCGCCGACAGCGTCGCGCCGCGCTGAAGCACGCCCATGCGATAGAGCACGAGGGCGAAGACGATGATGATGGGGGTGGCGACGGAAAGGCCGATCTGTGCGTCTGTCATCGGAAGGCTCCTTTGTTGTCAGCCAATAGCCCCGCCCCCTGCCGGCTTCTTTGCTCAATCGCAAAGACAGGGTGCGCGCTCGCGCCTAGCTCGAACGATGTTTTTTGAACGGAGGCGCTGACATGGATGCCCGCAGTCATCCGATTGCCGCAACGGTGGAAGAGGATACGACGGACGCCTTGCTGCTCTGGGTGCTCGTCTGGAGTGAACTTGCCGCGTTCGGTATTCTGCTTGTCGGCTTCCTGATTGTGGGTCTTCTCCAGCCGGACGCGTTTGCCGCCGCCCGCTCGCATCTCGATCCGCTGCTTGCCGGCATCAACACGCTTGTTCTTTTGACAAGCGGCTGGCAGGCGGCCTTGGCGGCGAGGCCGAGTGCATCGCTTAAGCAGCGTCGGCGGGCGCTGGTGAATGCAGCACTTTTCGGCTTCGCCTTTGTGGGGATCAAGCTCTTCGAATATAGCGCCGAGGCCGGCGTTGCCGGCGATCCTCAGTTCGGCTCCTTCTTCGAGCTCTATTTTCTCGTCACGGGCTTCCATCTGCTGCACGTCGTCTTCGGTGCCTTCGTGCTCATCATCGTTGCCTGGCGACCGAAACCCGGCAATGTCGAGCTGATCACCACGCTCTGGCACGTGATCGATCTGGTCTGGATCGTGATGTTCCCGCTCGTCTATCTCGTGTGAGTGCCATGACCGATCGCAATCCCAGACAATTGTTCAAGACCTGGCTGGTGCTTGCCGTAGCCGTGATGTCGGGCATGGCGCTGATGGCGGTCGCCGGGCCGGCCACCCTCGTCATCGTCGTGTTGCTCGGGCTCGCCATAGTCAAAAGCCGGTTCGTCGCGCTCGATTTCATGGGGCTCCGGCAGGCGCCGTCGGCCCTTCGTCTTGGCCTTTTGATCTGGCCCGCAGCACTCGTCCTCGTCGCTGCAGCGAAGCTGGTCCTGAGCACTGCTTTCATCAGCTGAGGCTAGCCGCGGACTTGTTTGCCGAAACGCAAAGAAGCCGCCGCCGATTTCCCTAGACATGAGGTCGCCCCGATTGTTGCCGGCTGCGCCGCACGGGGAGGGGATCAGATCAGCCGGCCGCACTCTCAGCGGCCAACTGAAATCGAAAGGACGACGTGATGGCAGAACGCCTCACCAAAACCGGGGCCCGTAACGTCTTTTACGGCGGGTCCTTCTTTTTCTTCGCAATCTTCGTCGGGCTGACCGCCCACAGCCACTACTACATGCGGACGACTTCGACGGATGAGTCGACGCTGACCGATGCGGTCGCCCGCGGCAAACACGTCTGGGAAAAGAACTCCTGTATCAACTGCCACACACTTCTCGGCGAGGGCGCCTATTTCGCGCCCGAGCTCGGCAACGTCTGGAAGCGATTCGGCGGCGAGGCCGATCCGGATGGCGCCCGCGATACGCTTAAGGCCTGGATGGCTGCCCAGCCGACCGGCATCGAGGGACGGCGGCAGATGCCGCAGTTCAATCTCACCGAACAGGAACTCAACGACCTCGCCGACTTCCTCGAATGGACGAGCCGCATAAAGACCCAGAACTGGCCGCCGAACGAGGCAGGTTAAGCGAACCGAGTGGAGTGTGACACCATGAAATACCAAACCCAAAAGGTCGCGATGCTCTATTTCTACGGAGCGCTTGGCCTGTTTCTCGCCCAGGTGCTGTTCGGCGTGCTTGCCGGCACCATCTACGTCCTGCCCAACACGCTCTCCGAGCTGCTGCCCTTCAACATCGTGCGCATGGTCCACACCAACGCGCTGATCGTCTGGCTGCTCATGGGCTTCATGGGCGCGACCTACTACCTGCTGCCGGAAGAGGCAGAAACCGAGCTCTACAGCACGAAGATCGCCATCGCGCAGTTCTGGATCTTCCTGATCGCCGCGGCCATTGCCGTCGTCGGCTACCTCATGCACATCCACGAGGGGCGTGAGTTCCTCGAGCAGCCCTTCGCGATCAAGGTCGGCATCGTCATCGTCGCGCTGATGTTCCTCTACAACATCACGCTGACTGTGTTGAAAGGCCGCAAGACGACCGTCACCAACATCCTGATCTTCGGGCTTTGGGGTGTCGCGATCTTCTTCCTCTTCGCTTTCTACAATCCGATCAACCTGGCGCTCGACAAGATGTACTGGTGGTACGTCGTCCATCTCTGGGTCGAAGGCGTCTGGGAACTGATCATGGCATCGGTGCTCGCCTTCCTGATGATCAAGCTCAACGGCATCGACCGTGAGGTCGTCGAAAAGTGGCTCTATGTCATCGTCGGCCTGGCGCTCTTCTCCGGCATCCTCGGCACGGGCCACCACTACTACTGGATCGGCGCGCCGGGCTACTGGCAGTGGATCGGTTCGCTGTTCTCGACGCTGGAAGTGGCCCCCTTCTTCACCATGGTGGTCTTCACCTTCGTGATGACCTGGAAGGCCGGCCGCAAGCATCCGAATCGCGCAGCCCTCCTCTGGTCGATCGGCTGCTCGGTCATGGCCTTCTTCGGCGCCGGCGTCTGGGGCTTCCTGCACACGCTGTCTTCGGTGAACTACTATACCCACGGCACCCAGGTGACCGCAGCCCATGGACACCTCGCCTTCTTCGGCGCCTATGTGATGCTGAACCTCGCGGTCATGGCCTATGCCATCCCGGAGATCCGCGGCCGTGCGCCCTATAACCAGTGGCTGTCGATGGTGAGCTTCTGGATCATGTGCACCGCCATGTCGGTCATGACCTTCGCGCTGACCTTTGCCGGTGTTCTCCAGGCGCATCTGCAGCGCGTGCTCGGCGAAAGCTACATGGACGTCCAGGACCAGCTGGCACTGTTCTACTGGATCCGCCTCGGTTCCGGTGCCGTCGTCCTGATCTCGGCGCTGATGTTCATCTGGGCCGTTCTGGTGCCCGGGCGCGAGCGTAGCGAGAAGCTCGCCGGTATCGTCCAACCCGCTGAATAACTGCCCAGCCGGCGCGGTTCGCCGCGCCGGCATCTCCCCAAAAAATCCCAGCATGGAGACTTGCCATGAGCCCTGTCCAATCTGCCGTCAGTCGCGCGGCGCTCGATATCCCCGCCTATAGCCCCTCCGGCAATGAATGCGCGTTGTTCGAAAGCGCCTGGGTGCGCCAGCTGCCGCTGCTTCTGAAGGGACCGACAGGATGCGGCAAGACCCGCTTCGTCAGCCACATGGCAGCGAAGCTCGGCCTGCCGCTTTCGACCGTTTCCTGCCATGACGATCTGGCCGCCGCCGACCTTACCGGTCGCTATCTGCTCAAGGGTGGCGACACCGTCTGGGTCGACGGCCCCCTGACCCGGGCCGTGCGCAACGGTGGCGTCTGCTATCTCGACGAGATCGTGGAAGCCCGCAAGGACGTCGCCGTCGTCCTGCATCCACTGACCGACGATCGCCGCATGTTACCGCTTGAACGGACCGGCGAACTGCTCGAAGCACCGTCGAGCTTCATGCTGATCGTGTCCTACAATCCCGGCTACCAGAACCTTTTGAAGAGCCTGAAGCCGAGCACCCGTCAGCGCTTCGTGGCGATCGAGTTCGATTTCCTGCCGCGCAACGCGGAGATTTCAGTCGTTTCGCAAGAGAGCGGACTGCTGGAGAGCCAGGTGGCGCCGCTCGTCAACCTCGCGCAGCGCCTGCGCGCTCTGAAAGGGCATGATCTCGAAGAAGGCGTGTCGACCCGGCTGCTCGTCTATTGCGCCTCGCTGATTGATGCCGGAATGCCGGTGAAGGATGCGGTGCGGGCCGCGATGATCGAGCCTCTGACCGACGAACCGGATGTGCGCTCAGCACTTCTCGAAGTGGCCGGTTCTCTGATCGCCTGAGGTGAGCCATGCTTGATTTCCTCGAGCTCGAAGAAACCGTCGGACGAGCCTGGCACCGTTTCGTCGGCAACACCAGAACCTGGCGGCGTTATCCGGAGGAGGCGGTGAAGCTCGCCGACATGCTGCCGGTGCTCGGCGTTTGCTTTCGCGGACATGGCGGCGAGCCAGCGGTGCAGATCGTGCCCGCCCGCGGGCGCACGTCGACCCATCGCTTGCGGTGGCGGCAGCGCATGGGACTTGGCGAAGAGAAACTCGTCCAGCCGGCGCGCGACCACGCGTCCTTGATGCTGCCGGGCGAGATCGACATTTTTCCGACGAAAGACCTGAACCGGGATCTCTATCACTGGCTCGTCGCCTATATGGCGACGATGCCGGTCGACCCCGTCAGCGAGACCGATCCGCTCCGTCGTGACCTGGCGCTGATATCGCGCGCGCTGGAGACGGTCGAGGACGTCTTCCAACGGTTCCCAGGCCTTAGGCGGCGCTATCGGCGTCTGGCCGAGGCGACCCTTGCCGAGCGGAAGCGGGGCGCTCTGCCGTCGATCGAGCAGCATCTTGAAAACCGCATCCTGCGGCTGTTGCGCAGGGCCACAGGCGAGGCAGATACGACGCTGCCGGTGATCTTCCCACATCGTGCGCCGCCCGGCTACCTGCCGATGCTGCCGATGCCGCTATGGCCGGACACGCTGTTGCGGGGCGAAACCACGACCGTGCGTGACGAAGATGTGGCCGCGACAGCGGGCACGCAGAGTGAGGGTGTCGAGGTTGAGCGCCACGTGGCGGTGCGCGAAAACCCGGAGAACCGCAAGGGCGAACGCAGCCCGTTCATCCTCAATCGCTTCGAGAAGATCCTGGCCATGGCCGAGATGGTCAACGTCGACCGTCCCGGCGACGACAGCGACGACCACGACAGCAAGGCTGCCGAGGAACTGGACGACATGACGCTCGGCGAGCGCAAGGGACGGCCCTCGGCGCGATTCCGCTTCGATCTCGATCTGCCGCCGGAAGCCGTCGATCCGACGCCGCTGACGGCCGAGCTGACCTATCCCGAATGGAACTACCGGACCGGGCAGTACCTCAAGGACCATTGCCGCGTGCTGGCAATGCCGGCTTCCGCCCAGGAAGAGCGGAGCGAACTGACCGAGGAAAGCCGGAGCTTGATCCGCCGGGTGCGGCGCCAGTTCGAAGTGCTGCGCCCGCGGCACGAGATGCTGCGTGCACAACTTGACGGCGCCGATCTCGATCTCGACGCGGTCGTGCGTGCCCGCACCGATCTCGCCGCCGGCGGCCAGGGCAGCGACCGCATCCATCTGATGAGTCGGCCGCAGGTGCATGACCTGGCGGTGACGATCCTCGTCGACGTGTCGCTGTCGACCGATTCCTGGTCAGACAACCGGCGGGTGCTCGACGTGGAAAAAGAAGCTTTGCTCATCCTTGCGCACGGGCTGTCGGCCTGCGGCGACAACCACTCGATCCTTACCTTCACCTCAAGGCGGCGTGACTGGGTGCGGGTGGAAACCGTGAAGGCCTTCAACGAGGCTATGGGGCCGCTGGTCGAAGCGCGCATTGCCGCACTGAAACCCGGCTACTATACCCGCATCGGTGCTGCGATCCGGCATGCCTCGGCCGAGCTTCGTCGGCAGCCGAACCGCAAGAAGCTCTTGCTTGTTCTGACCGATGGCAAGCCCAACGATATCGATCACTACGAGGGGCGTTTTGCGCTCGAGGATAGCCGTCGCGCGGTCACGGAGGCACGGCGCAGCGGCATAAACACCTTCGCTGTCACGGTCGACCGGGAGGCGAAGTCCTACGTGCCCGCCATGTTCGGCCAGAACGGCTATTCCGTAGTCGGCAACATCTCGCGGCTGCCGGCGGCACTGCCGGCGATCTACCGCAATCTGGTGGGGTAGGGCGGTCCCCAAGTCGAGAGAGAAGCAAGAGGCCCTGCAACCGCCGGGCCTCTTTGATTCAACGGAAGCCGTATGCCCGCCGCGCGTGCGCCGTTTCGCGGCCATTCGGGACGGATTTGCCGATCCGCTCGCGGCTATTCTCGGGGGGAGGAGGCTGGGTCTCGATGCTCGGGAAAAGCCGGGCATGACGTGTTGGATGGGCAGTTTTGCCAAAGTGTATCGCTGAGCTGCCAGCGATGGCTGCCGGCGACAAGCTTGGAAACGGCTCGTTTTCAGGGAGCGCAGTTGCCCCAAACTTCGTCATCGTCACCCTTGAGGCGAGGATCCAAGGCGCATCCAAACGTATTTCGTGGCACAAAACAACGAAGTGCTCGGGTCGAGCATGACGTAAGAGACGGACGGCGCTTTGCCGGCGTGATTGCGCCGGGAATGCTTGGCAATAGCCAAACCTTCCCGGCGACCAGCGCCCTCAAGCCGCCTTGCTGTGCACCCTCTGGGACTCGTCGATATAGGCATCGAAGGCCGCCGCCACCGCGCGGATGACGAAGCGGTGCTCGGGACGCACAGTGATGACGCCATCAGCGATATCGATCACGCTATCCTTTCGCAGTTCGGCCAGTTTGCTATTGCCGTCGACGAACGATTGCCAGTCCCGGCCATGCGCTGCGGCGATTGCGGAAATATCCGCGCTGAAATCGCACATCAGCCGCTCGATGATCGCGGCGCGCAAACGGTCCTCGTCGGTCAGTCGGTAGCCCTTGGTGGTTGCGAGCCGTCCCGATGCGATGCGGCTTGCATAGACGCCGGGGGGCACCTCGTTCTGGACATAACCGTCGCGCGAGCGGCCGATTGCCGAGGCGCCGAAACCGATCAGCGTTTCGCAAGTGTCGGTCGTGTAGCCCTGGAAGTTGCGGCGGAGTTGCCCAGCCTCCTGTGCGGTGACGAGATCGTCGTCAGGAAGCGCAAAATGATCGAGGCCGATCTGGCGGTAGCCGGCTTTGACCAGCGCTTCGCTGATCGCCATCGCCTGTTCGGCGCGGGCGGCACTGTCGGGCAGCGCGTTCTCGTCGATCATACGCTGGTGCTTCTTGAAGCTCGGCACATGGGCGTAACCGAAAACCGCGAACCGTTCCGGCCGCATCGCGACGGCCGCTTCGACCGTCTCGACGCAGGAGCGCACCGTCTGATGCGGCAGGCCGTAGATCAGGTCGAAATTGATGCCACCGATGCCCGCGCCGCGCAGATGGTCGACGGCTTCGGCCGTCTGCTTTTCGCTCTGGATGCGGTTGATCGCCTTCTGCACGACGGGATCGAAGCTCTGTACGCCGAGGCTGGCACGCCTAACGCCGCCTTCGCCGAGTGCCTGGGCCATGGCAAGCGTCAGCCGGCGCGGATCGATCTCGACGGCGACATTGGCTGATGGTGACAGCGCGAAGCGCTCGCCCATCAACGTCATCAGCGCAAGGAATTCACGTGGCTCGATGATCGTCGGCGTGCCGCCGCCAAAATGTACCT
The DNA here is from genome assembly GCF_014852035.1 of Ensifer sp. ENS03. Lineage (NCBI taxonomy): Bacteria > Pseudomonadati > Pseudomonadota > Alphaproteobacteria > Hyphomicrobiales > Rhizobiaceae > Ensifer > Ensifer sp. ENS03. The sequence continues at coordinate 270,463 of NZ_JACVAV010000008.1, forward strand.
CCGAGACCGGAAGCGGCCGGCCAATGGTATCGGCGACCATGCGGATCTCGTCTCGGAGCACATCGAGATAGTCGAGGATCGGATCGTCCTTCTTGGTGATCGTCGTGTGGCAGCCACAGTACCAGCACATGGAACGACAGAAGGGGATGTGCAGGTAGAGCGACACGTTCTGCCCCTCGGGGATCGCCTTCAGCCAGTCGCCGTAGGTGTGATCGTCGACATCAGCGGCAAAGCGCGGTGCGGTCGGGTAACTCGTGTAGCGCGGCAGGCGCATTTCACCGTATTTCAGGAGCGCGGAAGCTAACATTTCGTCCTCATCTGGGTGGCGATGGATACAGCTTTTGTAGGCCGCGCTGGCAGGCACCTCTTTGCGAAAAGTCAAGGACGGGGTTGGTCGAGGCCAAAGCGAGATTTGTTTGCGCTTCGACAAAATGTCGCGGCGGCGCTGTCGCTAGGTTGCGGAAATCCGGGGCGTGTGCGCCGGCGTTTCCCGGATCATCATCAAACCACGGCGCTCAGAATCGGATAACCATGACCATTGCAGAGACCGACAAGCCCTTTATCGATGTGCGGACGATCCCGCCGGTAGAACGCCATCCGAAAATCTTCGGCATGTTGAACGCACTTGCCGAGGGTGGCGCCTTCATCATCGTTAACGACCACGATCCGCGTCCACTGCACTACCAGCTGGAAACCCGCTATCCGGGCGAATTCACCTGGGAATACCTCGAGCAGGGGCCGGAGGTCTGGCGAGTTGAGATCGGTCGGCAACAGTCCTCCGGCTGTGACTGCTGCTGCGGCGGGCACTGAGCCCCTGGTGTCCTTCAAGAGCGGGGTGAGAAAAAGCGTGCGTCATTTTCCGCTCTCATCCCGCTCCCACTTAGCAGAATCGATCACGCTTGTTCGGCTCGACCAGAGCCATCGTGATCCAAGGGTTGAACCACCATGTTCGCAGCCACGCTATCCCGCTGGACCATGTCCTATTTCGCGGCCGCGCTGATTTTCCTCGTCCTTGGCGAGACCATGATGGTTCTCGGCTTTGGTTATCCGGTCTTAGCCCTTGAGGCGCCTGAAACGCTGGCGCTCGTCCATATTGTCGCTCTCGGTTGGCTAAGCCTGCTGATGACCGGCGCATTGCTGCAATTCGTACCTGTTCTCGTCGGCCAGCCGCTGTCCTTGCCGACCGTCGCCCTGCCGGCGCTCCTGTTTCTTATCGTCGGCATCGCCACCCTGACCCTCGGCTTCGTCGGTCTTTCCGGTGCGAACGATGTTCCCGTGACGCTGCTTCCTCTTGGAGCCGCTTTCTCGATCGTTGGCTTTTCGGTGCTGGGCTTTTCCTTCGCAGTCACGCTTTGGCATGCACGCCCCCTGCCACTACCGGCCCGCTTCGTCGCGGTCGGCCTTGCCGCTCTCTTCGGCACGATGCTGCTCGGCGGCGTCTATGCTGGCGTGCTCTCGGGCCTGATCGACGCGGCGGGCGCGATCGACCTCACCGTCGATGGTCTCTCGCTTCATGCCTCCCTCGGCCTCTGCGGCTGGTTGAGCTTCACCACCATGGGCGTCAGCTATCGACTTTTGACCATGTTCATGCTGTCGCCAGACAAAGAGCGGACAAGCAGCCGTGTTGTCTTCATGCTTGGTGCCTTTTGCCTCGGCGTTCTGGCGGCCGCAGTGCCCGTCATTCTCGTGGGCACCGTTGGTCGCTCGCCGCTTTTCCTCCTTGCCGTCGGTTCCGGCGCGGCCGTGGTCGCGATCTATGTCGGCGATATCCTGCGTATCTATCGGGAGCGCCGGCGCAAGGCGATCGAACTCAACAGCCGCGCCAGCATCGGCGCCTTCGTGTCACTGGTCGCCGCGGCTATGCTCTTCGTCGCGCTGCTCTCGGCCGGCCGCCTTGATGAGGCTATCGGCGCCGTTATTTATCTCGCCACCTTTGGATGGCTGACGGGCATGGGGCTCGCCCAGCTCTACAAGATCGTGCCGTTCATGACCTGGCTCGAATGTTACGGGCCGGCGCTTGGGCGCATGCCGACCCCGAGGGTCCAGGACCTCGTCAGCGAAACGTCCGCCCTTCGCTGGTTCCGGCTCTTTTATCTGACGGTCGCGGTTGGCTCGCTCGCCCTCCTGATCGGCAGCGCGCCTATTTTTCGTTTTGCAAGCCTCGGCCAGTTGATTGCCGTCAATGCGCTCATCCTGGAGTTCGTGCGAACACGGCGACTGATCAACGTTCCGGCCGAACTTCGATTGCCTGATGGACTTGTTCGACCAGGCCTGTTTCTGCCATCTTTTCCTCACGGAGGTTCCCATGAGCCAAGATCCTTATGAACTCGACGTCCGACCGCACTTGCGCGGCGGCAGCGACCCGTTCCAGGCCATCATGAATGCAGTCGACAGCCTGGCGCCGGGCCAGGCGCTGAAGCTGATCGCGACCTTCCGGCCCGTTCCGCTCTTCAGCGTCATGGCGGGTCGCGGCTTCACCCATCAGGACCGCCCGCTCGACAATGGCGACTGGGAGGTTCTGTTTACGCCCGAAGGCGAGGTCGAGGGGATCAGGCTTTCGGTCAGCGAAACGGATCTCGACGCCTGGCCCGACCCGAGCCGCCAGCTCGACCTGACGGAGCTCGATCCGCCGGAGCCTATGGTGCGCATTCTGGCAGCGGCCGAGAAGATGGCCGAAGGCGAGGTTCTGTTCGCCTTGCTCGCGCGCGAACCGCTATTCCTTTATCCGGAGCTCGCCAAGCGCGGCCACAAATGGGCCGGCAATTTCGATGCGACCGGCGAGACCTACCGGATCCTCATCCGCATCGGTGGGAGGCGCTCCCATGTCGGCGCCTGAAACCCTGGACCTCGAGGCGAGGATCCGCGATGCCTTGCGCATCATCATCGACCCCGAAATGGGCAAGAACGTCGTCGATCTCGGCCTGATCTATGACATCGACGTTCAGGAGGGCGGCATTGCCCGTGTCACCATGACGACGACGATCAAGGGCTGCCCGGCGACTGCCTTCCTCAAGGAAGCGGTGCAGAACTGCGTCTGGTATGTGCCGGGTGTCGAATATGCCGAGGTCCGGCTGACGTACGAGCCGCCGTGGACGCCTGACATGATCGCCGACGGCGCGTTGGAACTTGGCCACGGCAGCATCTTCTAGGACCAGCCTTCTAGAAAAGAAAAGGCGCCGCATCTGCGGCGCCTTTTGCGTTGGGTATCGACGTCCGGTCAGGGTGAGGCGCGCGGCGCGCGGCGCTCGCGCACCAGCATCGGTCCGTATTCGAGCGTGAACAGCACAAAGGCCGCGATCCACAATGCACCCGAGAGCGCGATCAGGTGATGATAATGCTCCGGCAGCACCTCGGCCAGCGGCCGGATTAGCGCGGCGCCCGCGATCGCGACATAGGAGGCGCTGGTGAGTGCCGATCCCACCAGCGGCCGCCCGGTATGGCCGCGAGTGGCGCGCGTCATCACGGCGAGCATCATGAAGGCGATCACGCCGACGGTCAGCACATGCATGACCGGGTAGTCGCTGAGGAGCTCGATCGCGCCGGCCGATATGGCCAGGAAGCCGAGCGGCACGAAGGCGTAAGCCGCGTGCAGAACGAAGAGCAGCTTCTCCGGCCAGGTCGGTGATCCGTGCCAGCGCAGCAACCGTACCGTATGAAAGGCGCACGCGATCACCGCAATCGCTGCGGTGACGATGTGAACGGGCGCGAAGGTCCAGGCACCGAGCGCTGCAACGCCGATCAGGATCGCCGCGGTGTCGAACCTGTTGTAGGGCACGGGGAAATCGGTGCGGCCAACTTTGTTCAGCCAGTTGCGAGTGAAGCTCGGCACGATGCGTCCGCCGACGATCATGATCAGCATGGTGTAGGCCCCGATCGCCAGCCGCGCTGCGGCGTCGACATCGAGATTACCGAGGACCGAGAGGTGGAACCAGATATTGGCGGCCGACAAAATTATGAGCCCGCCGATCACCTTGAGGTCCTTCCACTTGCGACCGACGATCACCTCGCGCGCGCAGATCAGCAACAGCACCGGCAGAAACAGCGCCTCGACAGCGGCTGCGACGGGTAGGCCGATGATGCCGCTCGACAGGAGAGCAACCCGACCAATGACCCAGAGTCCGAAGAGGGCAGCGAGCGGTCGGCCGGAAACCGGCAGCCTTCCCGTCCAGTTCGGGATCGCCGTCAACAGAAAGCCGCCGAGAACGGCGGAGGAAAAGCCAAACAGCATCTCATGCGCGTGCCAATGGGCGGCACCGTAGTCGCCGGCTAGGTCTAGTCCGAGAATCAGTGCGGCGATCCACAGCGCCATGGCGCCGATCGCCCAGAGGGCGGCTGCGAGGAAGAACGGCCGAAAGCCATAGGAGAAGAGCACCGGGCCGGTGGTCGAGAGTCCGCGCGGAATGCCGCCGCTCGGTTTCGGTCTTATCAATCTGTCCAACATGGTCGTGTTCCTCGTCGTGCGTCCTTGCGGACTTGCGGATGAGGCTTGATCTATCAATGGGTTCGAAGGCCCTCTTTGCGAAAACGCAAGTATCGCTGCCCGGTCGGACCGCCGACGTCGCAAGGCGTAAAGAAAAGCGATCTCCTCGCAACGATTTGTTCCAAGACAAAGACGAGATTCGTCTGTGGTTCTACTTCTCTAGTGACTGCTGGGGGACCGGTGGTCGAGACCGGAGGTGAGGCCGCCAAAGTCGGCGCCGCCCACCCTAACTCGTTGAATACAGGCGCGTTTCGCAGAAGGCCAATCCCGGCCGCTGGAACGCGCCGAAGGAGAGCAAGATGACTGAACAACTTCAGATGACCCGCCGGACGATGCTTGCCGGCGCTGCCCTGGCGGGCGCGGTTGCGCCGCTTCTCCACACCGCTCAGGCGCATGCCGCTGGCGCTGCCGCGGCAGCCGGTGCTGCCCCCGTCGATATCTCGACCCTGCCTCGCGTGAAGGTCGACCTCGTCAAGCCGCCTTTCGTGCACGCCCATGACCAGGTCGCCAAGACCGGACCGCGCGTCGTCGAGTTCACCATGACGATCGAGGAAAAGAAGCTGGTGATCGACCGCGAGGGCACTGAGATCCACGCGATGACCTTCAACGGTTCGGTGCCTGGTCCGCTGATGGTGGTGCATGAGAACGACTATGTTGAACTGCGGCTGATCAACCCTGACACCAACACGTTGCTGCACAACATCGACTTCCACGCCGCAACCGGTGCGCTCGGCGGCGGGGCGCTGACCCAGGTGAACCCGGGCGAGGAAACCACGCTTCGTTTCAAGGCGACCAAGCCCGGCGTCTTCGTCTACCATTGCGCGCCGGAGGGCATGGTGCCCTGGCACGTCACCTCGGGCATGAACGGCGCCATCATGGTGCTGCCGCGCGACGGACTGAAGGACGAGAAGGGCCAGCCGCTGACGTACGACAAGATCTACTATGTCGGCGAGCAGGACTTCTACGTGCCGAAGGACGAGGCCGGGAACTACAAGAAGTACGAAACCCCCGGCGAAGCCTATGAAGATGCTGTCAAGGCGATGCGCACGCTGACCCCGACCCACATCGTCTTCAACGGTGCGGTCGGCGCGCTGACCGGCGACCATGCTTTGACTGCGGCCGTGGGCGAGCGTGTGCTCGTCGTCCATTCGCAGGCCAACCGCGATACGCGGCCGCACCTGATCGGCGGGCATGGTGACTATGTCTGGGCGACCGGCAAGTTCCGCAACCCGCCGGATCTCGACCAGGAAACCTGGCTCATTCCGGGCGGAACCGCGGGCGCTGCCTTCTACACCTTCCGCCAGCCGGGTGTGTACGCCTACGTCAACCACAACCTGATCGAGGCGTTCGAGCTGGGTGCCGCCGGCCACTTCAAGGTGACCGGCGAATGGAACGACGATCTGATGACATCGGTCGTCAAGCCGGCGTCGATGTAGCCGGGTGACGGCGGATGATCGCGGGGCCGCGCTCACAGCGACCCCACGCGCGAACAAAGGCACGCGCTTGCCGGCGCGTGCCACTTCCCCCGGAGACCTTCCATGCCCACCACCAAGAAAACTGCGGTTTCGCTCCTCTCGCTAGCAGCACCGGTCGTCCTTTTGGCGGCAATCGGCGGCGTACTTTCGGCGAAGGTGGGGCTGTTCGACGATCTCAAGGACGGCATCGATCCGTCGATCAGGCCGCCGGTGACCGTGACGATCGCGCCGCGACAGATGAGCTATCGGGCGGAGGGACACTTCCTGAAGAACGGTTTTGCCGTCGACGCGCCGATCGTGGTGGCAGCCATCAAGCAGCCGCTCGAGATCATGAAGTATCAGGTGACGCGCGACGACTACGAACGCTGCGTCGCCGATGGCGGCTGCCAGCAGCCGGAGGGCGGCCATGGCGCCGGCCTGTCGGGTGTGCCGATGACTGGGGTCAACTACACGGACGCGACCGACTATGCGGCGTGGCTGACCAAGAAGACCGGCGAGGTCTGGCGCCTTCCGACCGACCAGCAATGGGCGTTTGCCGCCGGGTCCAAATTCCCCGACGATGCGCTGGGGATCGACGGCACCAAGGACAATCCGGCGCTGCGCTGGCTTGCGGACTACGAGCGCGAATCCAGCCGGCAGAGGGCGAAGAACCCCATGCCTCTGCCCACGGGCGCCTTCGGTGAGAACGAATACGGGGTTGCCGATCTCGACGGCAATGTCTGGGAATGGACCGAGACCTGCCACCGCCGCGTCACCCTCGGTGACGACGGCGAGGTGCTGAAGGAGGCTCCCGCTTGCGGCATCTTCGTCGTCAACGGCAAGCACCGGGCGTCGATGAGCTTCTTCATCCGGGATCCGAAGAGCGGCGGCTGCGCCGTCGGCGTGCCGCCCGACAATCTCGGTTTCCGGCTCGTGCGCGACGGCCGCTGGTATTCGGGCTACCTCTATGCCTTTGAACGGCGGCTCCACGGTGCTGGCTGAGATGAGACGGCCGATGAAATTGCTGGGAAAACCATCGCTCGGGCATAAATGCCGGGTCCTTTTGCAGGACCCGGCACTATGCTAGAGCAAAGGCAATTTCAAATCGGCAGGATATAGGGCCAACGTGGCTGCACTCGATCGCACACTCGTCAAATCGCTCCCCCTGTTTCAGAAGATGAGCGACCCGGAACTGGACACGCTGCTGACGCGCGCCACGGTGCGGCGCGTGCCGCAGAACGAAGCCGTGTTCGAACAGGGGGCGACGGCCGATTTCTTCTTCCTACTGCTGAATGGCCGGCTGAAGGTGACACAGGTCACCAAGGACGGGCAGCAGATCATCGTGCGGGTCGTCAATCCCGGCGATCTCTTCGGTTTTGCCCGAGCGCTCCAGCGCAGCGACTATCCGGGCACCGCAACGGCGGCGACCGAAAGCCTGGTTCTCGCCTGGCCGACGGAGCTCTGGAACATCTTCGTCGAGAAAAATCCTCACCTTGCGGTCAATGCCCTCCACACCATCGGCCAGCGGCTCGACGAGGCCCATACCCGTATCCGCGAGATGTCGACCGAAGAGGTCGAGCGCCGCGTCGCGCACACGGTGCTCCGGCTCGCCGAACAGGCTGGCAAACCCGAAAGCGGCGGCATCCGCATCGACTTTCCGATCTCACGCCAGGATATCGCCGAGATGACCGGGACAACGCTGCACACGGTTTCGCGCATCCTCAGCGCCTGGGAGGGGCAGGGTCTCGTCGTCGGCGGACGACAGAAGCTGACGCTGAAGGACATTCCCGGGCTGCGGCGCCTGGCGGAGCGCGCCGACAACTAGCCCGACCCTTGATCGCCTCCATATGGGGCAAGGCCGTCCGTCCCAAGAACGACAGATCACCGACCCTCAACGACCGGTCGTTTCTCGAACCCTGGTGATGCCGGTCCATGAATGGTTGAATCGGCTCGCGTAATTCACCAGTATCGGCAATTGCATGACAATGGCCATGACACGGGGGATGGTGTGGTTCGACTTAGCATGCGTGCCGGCCGCCGGCGGTGGACGATCGGGCGCGCACTTTTATCGGTGGGGATGCTGACGGCCGCGGGGTGTACCCGGGATCCGCTTGCCCCTTCGATCGTGGTGTTCGGGTCCTACTTTCCAGCCTGGCTGCTTTGTGCCGGGCTTGGTATCGTCACTACGGTTGTCGCAAGGCTGATCCTCGTCCACGCCGGTATCGACGAACACCTGCCCGTGCCGCTTCTCGTCTACCTCTCGCTCGCGCTCACCACCAGCATCGTCTACTGGTTTCTGGCCTTTGGCGGAGCGCCGCATTGAGTGCCGATGACGTCTTCCGGCGTGCAGTTGCACGCACTCTCGGCCCGCTTATTATCGCCAGTGCGGCCGTTGCGGTCTATTTCGCTTTCTGGCAGGTCGATCGCAGCCCGCGCACGGACGTCGCTGAAATCGATGCGCCGACGGTTGCGATCGCCGCGAGCGTGCCGGGCCGAATAATCGCCGTCGAGGTGCGTAACAATGCGAGCGTGAAGAAGGGCGACGTGCTCTTCCGCCTCGATCCGGAACCCTATCGCCTGCGTCTCGAACAGGCGCAGGCCGAACTGAAGGCGACGCAGTCGGAAGTGGCGCAGGGAGAGCGCAATCTCGATCTCGAGCGCGCCAATGCCGACGTTGCGGACAGGCAGATCGCCCGTGCTCAGAACAATGTCTTGCTTGCGCGCCAGACACAGGAACGGCTGGAGCCGCTCTTGCCGAAGCGCTTCGTGACGGCGCAGCAAGTCGACGAGGCGCGAACCGCCGTCAAAGACGCCGAAGTCAGCCTTGCTCAGGCGTTGCAGTCGGCCCACGGAGCCAACCGGGTGATTGGAACCCTCGACACCCGTAAAGCCCAGGCGGATGTCGCACGCGCGACGGTAGCACTTGCCGAGCGGGACCTGGAGAACACCGTCGTGCGGGCGCCCTTCGACGGCAAGATCGTCGGCTTGCGCACGACGGTCGGCAAAGTCGTGGTTCCCGCCGAAACGCTGTTCACTCTGATCGATACCGCCGAATGGGAAACCGTCGCTTTCTTCCGCGAAACAGAACTCAAGGCGATCGCCATCGGCAGCCGCGCCGATGTCTTCGTAATGGCGGATCCGGAGCGCCGTATTTCCGGCACGGTCGAGGGTGTCGGCTGGGGCGTGCGTTCGGAAGATTCCGCCACGATCCTCGGCATACCGATCGTTTCCAACTCGCTGAATTGGGTGAGGGTCGCCAAGCGCTTTCCCGTGCATGTGCGGCTTGAAAATCCGCCGGAGGACCTGATGCGCGTCGGCGCCTCCGCCGTCGTCGTCATCGGGCCCGCGCATAACGACGCCGATGCTGTTCCAGCCGCGAAGTAGCGTCCGCTACACGTCGATCCTCTGGGACGAATTGCAACCCTATCCGGGCCGGCTGGACCTTTCCCTGCGCATGGCGCTGGTCACCACGCTGGTTGCTGTAACGGCGATGGCGCTGCGGGTCCCCGAAGCGGCGATCTCCTGTTATCTCGTCTTCTTCGCGTTCAGAGCTGATGCCGGCTCCGGCATCCTGATCGCCATCGGCTTGCTTGTCGGGGCGACGATCGGAATTCTGCTGGCCATCGTCTGCCTGATGGTGGTGGCGGACGAACCGGCACTGCGCCTGGCACTTGTCGCCTTTTTTACCTTCGGCGGCATGTACCTGACGCAGGCAAGCCGTGCCGGGCCGCCGATCGGTACGGTCGCCATGGTCTTTGCCTTCGTCATGACGCTCTACGATATCGTGCCGATCCCGGAACTGCTGATCCGAGGGCTCGCTTGGATGTGGGTGGTCGTGTTCTTCCCGGTGGTCTACCTGATCGCGATCCATCTCATCACCGGCCACAGCCCGGCGCGACGGCTACGCTCGGCGATCGCCGAGCGGTTGGAGGTGGCGGGCCAGCTCCTGTCCAGTGGAGACCACGCGGCGAAACGCGTGGCTGCGACGTTGCTGGCCGAAGGCAATGGCGAGCTCAAGAAATATGCCGGGTTCTCAAAGCTTCTGGCGTTGATGGACAAGCACGACGTGCCGCGCATGCAGGCGGCGACGGACGCGTCCTATGATTTGCTGACGCTGGCACTCGCCCTATCGCTTGATGAACGAAGGCCGCGGGAAAACGCTGCGGCGCCGGAGGTTCTTCGCCGCATTGCCGAAGCGATCCGCAGGCGGAAGCCGCCGGAACAGACGCTGCTAAGCTCACCCGATTTTCGCGCCTTTGAAGCCGGTGATGCGCTCCCGGCGCATCAGGTCGAAAGGATCGTCGATATCCTATCGGAAGCAGACCCGCCCGGGCCGGTGTCAGATGCGCATAAGGGAGGGTTCTTCCTGCCGGATGCTTTCAGCAATCCGCTCTACACGCAGTTCGCGCTGAAGGCTCTGCTTGCGGTGATGATCACCTACATCACCTACACGGCCCTCGATTGGTTTGCGATCCACACCGCCCTGATCACCTGTTTCATGGTAGCGCTTGGAACGACGGGCGAGACCATGCACAAGCTGGCACTGCGGCTGACGGGCTGCCTCCTTGGCGGCGCCGTGGCGATTGGCTCGACGATCTGGCTCGTGCCGCACATGACGGATATCGGCCAGCTCGCCTTTCTTGTCGGTGCGGTCAGCCTCATTGCGGCATGGATCTCCGTCGGCTCGGAGCGCATTTCCTATATCGGCTGGCAGATGGCGCTCTGCTTTTTTCTCGTCGTGCTGCACGGCTTCGGCCCGAGTCTGGATCTCAACGAGGCGCGGGATCGCATCATCGGCATCGTCTTCGGCAACATCGTCGTTTCGGTCGTTTTCTCGACGATCTGGCCGGTCAGCATCGGGCAGGGAATACGCAAGAGCCTTGCTACGAGCGGTGCCACGCTTGCCAATCTGTTAGCGCGCCGCGGCGGCCCCACCGGCGACTATGCCGACCTGATCAGCGGTGTCGCTGGCGCATTGCGCCAGAGTGAACTGCTGCGTTTCGAGCCTGCAAACGTGCGGCGGGGAGACATCGATGCCCGGACGACGGAGCGCATTGCCCTCAGCCTGCAGGAACTGGCCGCCCCGATCGTCGAATTGCGCGAACACGACCGGGCCTTCGGTCCGTTGCGGGGCGCGCCGACGCCGCTGAAGCGCGCGGTTCTCGGCTATGAACACGCGGTGGCGCAATGGCTGAACGATCAGGCCGAGGGATTAGAGGCATGGCACCGGCCGAAGCCCAGTGCGGATCTGGCCCTGGCGCTTCGGCGGCTGAAAGCGCGTCTCGCCCGCGCCCGGAAGGCAAGCATACATGCCGGAGGTTTTCCCCGGCGAATTCGCGACGAGCTCGCCTGGAGGCTTGCACTCTACGAGAAGATCGAGACTGTGGTTCGGCGGCTGGCAGCGGGGGATGCCTTGGAATGATGGTTTCTGCGGGGGCGAGGTGGGTTTCGGTAGGGGTGATCGCCCTTTGCCGAAGCATGTGCCGTGCTGCCCGAGGCTCTCTTCTCCTTGGCGCATTGTCGATCCCGGCAGCCTGCACGTCCGCTGCACTCGATGATCTGGCGCCACCGAGCGCCGACCGGCCGGCCGTTTCGGGAACGGGCACCAAGGACGCCTCGAAGGTGAGTGCCGGCGCGCCGGATTTCTCTCTCGCGCCGAACCCTGAGATCCCGATTACGATCGCGACGCCGTCGATCGATCCGAAACACGATTACAGCTTGCCGGAACTGGTCGATATCGCCCAGCGAACCAATCCGATCACCCGTGCCGCCTGGCAGCGCGCCCGGCAGGCGGCGATTGCCGTCGGCATCACCGAAGCGGTGTACCTGCCTCTCCTGACGGCCGATGTACTCGCCGGTCTGGAGCAGACGTCGGCGACTGCGCCCGGCATCGGCGGTCCCATACCGATCGCCCCCGGCACGCTGACGACAACTGGCGCGCAGTTCATTCCATCCCTTACGGTCAAGTGGCTGCTTCTCGATTTCGGCGGGCGGGATGCGGGGAGAGAGGCGGCAACGCAATTGGCGTTTGCCGCAAACGTGACCTTCAACGGTACGCACCAGAAGCTGATCTTCGATGTTTCCAACGCCTATTTCGTCCTGACGGCGGCGCGTGTTCAGCTGAAGATCGCCCGCCAGACGGTGCAGAATGCCGAGCTTGTCCAGGCAGCCGCCAAGGCGCGCATGGGTCGCGGCATCGCCACATCGATCGAAGTCGCGCAGGCAAACCAGCAAGTGGCGCAGGCGCGCTTCAACCTGACCCAATCGCAAGGGCACGAGCGCAATGCCTATATGACGCTTCTCGAAGCGGTCGGGGTCTCGCCAACGCTCGAGATCCGCATCGCCGACGGCAGCAATCGTGCTCTGCCGAAGGCTGTGCCCGAGGACCTCAACCGGCTGATTGCGACATCGCTCCAGCGTCGCCCGGATGTGCAGGCGGCTTTTGCCCGCCTGCAGGCCGACAAGAACGGTATTGCGGCCGCCCGCGCGGAGTTCATGCCGAAGGTCGCGCTGGTGGGCAACGTGAACCGCAATATCGGCTCGCTCAGCGTCGAAGACACCCGTTTCGACCAGCGCTCGACGATCCGCGTCAACCAGCCGAACGCCAACCTGATGATCGGCCTGAGCTTCCCGATTTACGATGGCGGACTGCGCGACGCGCGGTTGCAGTCGGCGATGGCGCAGGTCGGCGCTGCCGAGCAGGAGATGGCGCAGTTGCAAAACACTGCGGCGCGGGAAGTCGTCGTCGCCTATGATCTGCTGCGCACCAGCCTGGCCGGCTATGCGGCCGCAAGCGAGCTGACGACGGCCGCTCAGACGACCTACGATGCTGCGGTCGACTACTACAAGCAGGGCCTGGGCACGATCACCGATGTCAGCATCGCGCAGACGGCGTTGCTCCAGGCGAAAGTCGCAAAGGCGACCGCCTACAGCGACACGCTTGTCGCCGCGGCAAGCCTTGCTTTTGCAACGGGAACGTTGACGAACCGCAATGCGGTCAATCGCTTCTGACGGCCTGAGGCGACGGGTCGCCCAGTGCCGAACTCACCAGAGGTTCGACGACGCCTCGATCAACAGTCCATCGAATCCGCCGGCAAGAATCCCTGCAACGGCCGTCGTCCCGGCGTACGCGGCAAGAACGAGCAATCCCAGCATCGAGATAGCCGATCCGATCCGGATTGCCGAAGCGCTTTCGCTTTCAACGGTCAGTGAAATGGCTACCGGCGCGAACGATATCGGCCGTGGCGCACCTCGGAGGTTCTGGTTGGCAGCACGCAGGAGGCGGGGTGGCCGCGGATACTTCAGGCGGTTTTTTTCGCATATTCCGGGATAGGTTTCGCAAACTGAGCTTGGCATCTGACGTGTCCCTGATCAACTGGATTTAAAGCGATCTTAAGCGCTCCGTCCGCATTGGCCGTTCCCGGGGGAACTCCTAAGTTGAGGGCTTGTTGCCTTCGAGGAGCGGCCGATGTTTCGCGAGCGCCTGGCCAACAAATTCGGTGAAGGCGCTGACGCGGGCCGTGCGCCGCAGATCCTCGTGTGTGAGAAGCCAAAGCTCTCTCGTCATATCGGCGACCGGTGCGCCGATACGGATGAGACCGGGCGTCGTGTCTCCGAGATAACAGGGCAGGGCCGCAAGACCGATGCCGGCCTTTGCCGCCTCGCGGGCCGTAACCAGCGAATCGCAACGCAAGACCGCGGGTGCCACGAGCGTCGCGCGCATCCATCGTGCCACGCTCGTGGACGCAAGCGCGTCACCAAGCCCGATCCAGTGCTCCCGTGCAATATTCAGCGTGTCGGCTGTCAGCTCCCGCACATCGAGATAGGACGGCGCCGCATAGACGGCGAAAGCGACCTTCGCGATCCGGCGACCGACCAATGCATCCGGTGAATCGACCGCGGGGCGGATGGCAACGTCCGCGTCGCGATGCGAGAGGTTTGCGAGCGCATTCGAGGTGCTGACCTCGAGCAGGACGCCGGGATGGCGTTGACGGAAATCCGCCAGGATCGACGGCAGGATGGACGCCATCAGCGTATCCGTGGTGGTGATCCGCAGGCTACCCTCGAGCCGCAGATCCTGACCCGTCAAGCGGCGCTCGAGCTCCGTGACCGTTTCAGCCATCTGCCGGGCCACGGCCAGCAGCTCCTCGCCGCCGGCGGTGAGCATGTAGCCGGACGGGAGGCGGTCAAACAGCCGGACCCCGAGCTTCTGTTCGAACGACCCGACACGCCTTAACACTGTTGTGTGATTGACGCCAAGCGCCCGGGCAGCAGCAGCAAGGGAGTTCGCCTCCGCGACTGCCAGAACGAAGCGGAGGTCTTCCCAGTCGATACGGTGATGGCTGTGCATGATTGGGCAAACCTAAGACAGGTTGTTCATCGGATGAGCGAATTTGCACCGCTATCACCGCGTATTGTCAATCGCTCTGCGCAATCGAGCTCCACGGTCAAACGCCTTATTCGCTGTGGTACCGTCATTGAAGCGGCTGTGCAAATATGCAGAGGCAGTAGGCGAAACGACAGATCGTTCTGCAACCGAGCACCGTCTAAAGATGGTGTCACGATCGGATGGGCCGATCGGTGGAGCGACGCAAGATGATCCCATTCTTCAGCGATCTGGTGCCTGAGACGAGTGATCACCCGACCGCCCCGCACCTTCCTCAGGTCCGGGCGCACCAGAGCACGTCCACCTGATCAACCCTTCCTCCATTTTCAACTCATTCTCATCAAGGAGGTCCCGTCATGGAGACCCTGTTCGTCCCATTGGCCTTGTTTGCGGGTGGTCTGCTCGCTGTCCAGGCGGGTGCCAACGCACAACTTTCCAAAGCTGTCGGATCGCCTTTTGCGGCGACCACACTTCAGCTCGCGATTGGTACCGGTCTGCTGCTTCTCGTCACCCTCTTGACGGGAACAATCGCCGCGCTTGGTGCAATTCCCGCGGTCAAGTGGTGGCATCTCGTCGGAGGCACCGCCTCAGCCGTCTATGTCGTCTCGACCATCGTTCTCTTCCCCCGCCTTGGCGCCGTCGTTTCCGTCGGATTGTTCATAGCCGGACAGATGCTCGCCTCCCTGACGCTCGATAGTTTCGGCTTGCTGGGCGTTCCGCCGACGGGACTGCGGGTCGGGGCCGCCGTTGGCACGCTCGTCGTGCTCCTCGGGGTTGCTATGGTGGTGTTCGGGCAAGGCGGAAAAGACAATGTTAAAGTCGACCGGCTTGGCTGGATTGCCCTTGCGCTGATGGCAGGGGCCGTGCTCCCGGTCCAGGGTGCCGTCAATGCGCTCCTGCGCCATGATCTCGGGGGTGCGCCGTTCGCGGTGGGTGCGATCTCGTTTCTCGTCGCCACGCTCGCCATGGCCGCGGTGATGCTTCTGGTGCTCGCCGGGCAAAAGACATCCCGTCCCAACATCACCGGCGTGCAGACGATGCCCTGGTGGGGTTGGCTCGGTGGTCTCGCCGGAGCGACCTATGTCACCACGGTCTTTACCGCAATCCCAGCGATTGGTGCGGCCGCGGCGGTTGGTCTCACCGTGGCCGGCCAGCAGGTCGCAAGTGTCTTCGTCGATCGCTATGGCTGGTTCCGTCTGCCGCAGAGGTCCGTGTCGGGGCTGCGCCTGGGCGGCGTGGTGCTGCTGTTGGCCGGTGTCGCCGTTATTAAACTCGTCTGAAGCCGCAACCGATCGCGATCTGCCGAACCCTGGAGAATTGCCATGTCATCCACATCGCTTGCCTGGATCTACCTCGTGCTATCCGGCGTTGCAGACGTCGCCTGGGCCGTCAGCACCAAGTTCTCGAACGGTTACAGCCGCCTGTCCTGGACGCTGGTCTCGATCGTTGCCCTGGTGATCTTTCTGTCCCTGCTCACCCAGGCGCTCAAGACCTTGCCGCTCGGAACAGCCTACGCGGTCTGGACCGGCATCGGCGCCGTCGGTTCCGTGCTCTGCGGTGTGCTGCTCTTTGGAGAAACCATCACAGTCTCGCGGGCAACCGCAATGCTGGTGATCGCCGGCGGTGTCATCGCGCTGAAGATCGTGCCGGCCTGAATTCCGGGCCGGAGTCGGCATTAAAACGTAGTTTCTTCAATATATTGATCGATGTTTCTCAGCAAAGCTCTTGGGAACGTCAGCCAGCGCGATCCGCGTCTTGCGTAATGGGTCCCGTAGCGGCAGTTTTCCGTCCCAAGATGACCAAACCACGGACTGGGCGAGGACCTACAGAAGCGGCCGCGCAAGCATTTCGGCGCCGAGGACGAGCAGACTGATGAGGAACCAGCGCCGGAATACGGGCGGGTCGACACGGTTGCGAACGACTTGCCCCGCCCACATGCCGGCGAGCGCCGGCGCAATCGCGAGGCCGGAGAAGAGCAGATTGTCGGCCTCGAAAGCGCCCCGCCAGACGAGCCCGGCGGTGAGGGCGACTGTGGAGACGGTGAAGGAGAGGCCGAGCGCCTGCACCAGTTCGTCCCGTTCAAGACCTAGCGCCTGCAGATAGGGCACGGCCGGGATGACGAAGACGCCGGTTGCGCCCGTGACGATCCCGGTTGCCGCGCCGACCACGGGAGACAGCCACGGCTCCCACTTCGCCGGAACGCGAAGCTGGCGCGCAAAGAGCGTGAAGGCGGCGTAGAGAAGGAGGGCCGCACCAAGCGCGCCCGTCGTGAGCGCGGTGCTGCCACCGGCAAGCACCGAAGAACCGCTGAGCGTGCCAAGAACGATCGCCAGCATCATCGGCCAAAGCCGGAGCGCAAGCGCGCCGAAGCTCGGGCCCGCGAGAAGCTGCCAGACATTTGTCACGAAGGACGGGGCAATCAACAGGCTGGCGGCCGCAAGTGGAGAGATGAGCGTACCGAGCACGCCCATCGCCAAGGTCGGCAACCCCATGCCGGTGACGCCCTTGAGGATGCCGGCGGCGAAGAAAGTTGCGGCAATCGCAACGACGAGGGACGGAGCAAGATCGAACATGCCATCGGCATAGCGTATACCCGCATCGGCACAATGCGGATCATCCGCAGTCAGACTTCGGCTGGTCCGAAGGCTGTTTTTCCGTTAGCCTCCTTTGCATGCGTTTCGATCTTATCGACCTTCGTCTGTTTCTTGCCGTGGTGGATGCCGGCAGCATGACCCATGGTGCTGCGGATGCCGGGCTTTCGTTGCCGGCGGCAAGTGAACGTCTGCGCGACATGGAGATGATCGGCAAAGTCAAACTGCTCGAACGTGGTCGCCGCGGGGTGCGGCCGACGCCGGCCGGAGAAGCGCTCGCGCATCACGCCCGGCTGATCCTGCGCCAGATGGCGCGGATGCGCGGCGAGCTTGGTGAACACGCCGATGGCCTTCGAGCAACAATCCGGCTTGCGGTGAACACCGCCGCACTCACAGAGTTTCTGCCACAGCGGCTCGGCGCCTGGATGACGGCGCATCCGCGGATCGACGTCGATCTGAAGGAACGGCAAAGCATCGAGATTGCGAGAGCCGTCGCCGCCGACCTCGTGGAGATCGGCATTCTTTCGGACGCGGTCGATACTGGCGGCCTGCAACTGCGTCCCTTTGCCGTCGACCGGCTCGTCGCCGTCATCCCACGCGATCACGTATTCGCGGCACGCAGGCGGGCACTCTTCGCCGACATTGCGGACCAGCCTTTCGTCGGCTTGGCAGATGGCGCATTGCAGAGCCATATCGATGCACAAGCTCGGAGATTGGGGCTGACGCTGAAGATGCGCTCGCGCATGCGTAGCTTCGAAGGCATGTGTCACATGGTTTCGGCGGGTGTCGGCCTTGCCATCATGCCGGAGACGGCGGCACGGCGCGGCGGCAGATCTCCCAAGACCGCGTTCGTGCGCCTTGCTGATGACTGGGCGACGCGGCGGCTGTCCGTCTGCGTGCGCGCGGAAGAGGAACTGTCCCCGCCGGCGCGAGACCTGTTCGAGCATCTGGGCTCGAGCGGTTCGCATTGACCTTAGAAACGCGCCGGTAGCCTCACGCGCTCCCTTCCATGCGTTTGGCGTCGTCGCGCGAAGGCGACCTTTGATCGCAAAAGTTGATTTTCCCTTGGAACTCTTCGCGCCTTTGGCGGTTGGGCTCCCATAGGGATATCCTTCGGCCCGATCCTTGCTGGGCCTATAGCGTGAGAAGGAGATGGAGCATGATACTTTTCCGAACAGGACAGGACACGCCCCGGACTCCCACCTTCTCTCAGACGGACCGCCCGTGCGTTCCCACGCACGAGACACCATGCCGGACCTCTTCTGCAGGCAGCGGGGCATCATCATGATCGGAAAATCGATGCCGGCCTATGTGATCGATCTCGCCTTTGTCGAACGGATGCTGGAGATGGCGGAACGGCGTATCGCCGAGCCCACGTCGAGCGAAGCTCTCTACCGAGAGATCGCCGACGAACTTGAGCGAACCGAAGGAGATCCGAAGATGGCGCGCATCCTGCTCGTCACCTTTACCAATTCCTACGCCGCGCACGTCACAAGCGGCGATCGCCTCCGAAAGCTGAGAATTGAAGCCGAATGGGGATCTTTCTTGCGCCGAAGGTGGCTTTGAGGCCGCGAACAGAGCGCGTCCACGACAGGCGTCCTGAAACGCGGCAGTCGAGCTTAGCAGAGCAACAGGAATACGGGCATCAGCGCGACCAGATAGGCGAGACCGTCGGCCGCCAGGCGATCGCGGAGGTTATGCGCAGCGAAGGAGTTGCCCGATAGGCGTCCATTATTGTTCATTTTTATTCTTCCTGGGTCGTTGTTGTCGAGCCCGCCGGGAGGAGAGGCCGGGCTCGTCGCATATGGGAGACAGCTCGGTCGGGATCAACGAAGAGCGCCAGGCAAAGCAGTGCCCCACTCGAAATTCCGACGTCGACCGCTTGCTGATCTTCCAACGCGGTGCTTGAGGAGCCGGGTGTTAGCAGGGTTTCGACCCGATGCAATCCTTTGCCGGTCACGTCCTTGCACGTTTGCGTGAGCCCTGCGGTTTGCGACTGGAAACCAGGTGCGCCCTAGCCGGCAAACCTGACGACTATTTGCACTTGCGCTCAGTTCGCCAGGCCGATCGGATTTGCCTTCGGACGGGAGGCATCGCACGTGGCCATCTGGCTTCCCGACATGACCGCGTGCGATGGTTATGGTTGGTTTAGGCTCGCTGTTCCAGCGACGCCCCTTCAGGGATTCGGCCTTTTTCCCGCCGGATCGCCAACTTCCGCACCAGAACATAGAATACCGGCGTCAATACGAGGCCGAACAAGGTAACGCCGAGCATGCCGGCAAAGACGGCGATGCCCATGACGTGGCGCATCTCTGCGCCAGCGCCTTTAGCAATCACCAGCGGAACGACGCCTGCGATAAAGGCAAGCGACGTCATCAGGATCGGTCTGAGCCGAAGGCGGGCCGCCTCAAGCACGGCGGACAGAGGATCGGCACCTTCATCCTCTTTCGCTCGCGCGAACTCGACGATCAGGATCGCATTCTTGGCCGCGAGCCCCACGAGAACGACAAAGCCGATCTGCGTGAAGATGTTGTTGTCGCCGCCGGTAAACCAGACGCCTGCGATTGCGGAAAGCAGCGCCATCGGCGCGATCAGCAACACGGCGAAGGGCAAAGACCAGCTGTTGTACTGGGCGGCGAGAATGAGAAACGCCAGCAGGACAGACAGAGGGAAAATGTACATCGCGGTGTTTCCGGCCTGCTTTTCCTGATAGGCGAGCTCCGTCCATTCGAAGGTCATGCCGGGTGGCAGCGTCTCCGCCGCGATCCGTTCTATGGCCGCGGTTGCTTGGCCGAACGAATAGCCGGGCGCCGGACCGCCGCTGATATCGGCCGACGGGAAGCTGTTGTAATGCATGACGCGATCCGGTCCCGAACTGTGCTTGACCGTCAACAGCGCCGACAAAGGTATCATCGCGCCCGCCGCGTTGCGCACCTTCAGCCGGCCAATGTCTTCCGGCTGCATGCGGAATGGCGCGTCTGCCTGGACCACCACGCGATAGGTCCGGCCGAAGCGGTTGAAATCGTTGGCGTAGAGAGAACCGAGGTTGACCTGCAGCGTTTCGAAGATGGTGTTGAGCGGCACTCCTTGAGACTTGGCTTTCACCCGGTCGATGTCCACCTGCACCTGCGGCGCATTCACCTGAAAGCTTGCAAGCATTCCGGCAAGCTCCGGCGTCTGCATCGCCTTGCCCATAATCGCGCCCTGCGCTTCGGCAAGCGCCGCAAAGCCGAGCCCGGCCCTGTCCTCGACCTGGAACTTGAAACCGCCGGTCGTACCGAGACCCGGGACGGGCGGCGGCGGGAAGATGCCGGCAAAGCCGTCGGGTATCTGGCTGAATTTGCCCATCAGGCGACCTGCGATCGCGAATGCGGACAAGGACGGATCCTTGCGCTCGTCGAAGGGCTTCAGCATCGTGAAGATGACGGCGGCATTGGGAATATTGACCATGCCGTTGACCGAAAGCCCCGGAAAAGCGACGACGCTTTCGACGCCCGGTTCCGCGAGGGCTATCTCCGACATCTTCTTGACGACCGCCTCGGTTCGGTCGAGCGAGGCTCCTGTCGGCAATTGGGCGATGCCGACCAGGTAGTATTTGTCCTGCGCCGGGACAAAGCCGTTCGGCACGGTGTGGAAGCCCAGCCATGTCGTGGCGACCAGGCCAGCGTAGACGAGAAGGACGAGCGCGCTGAACCTGACGGCACGGCGGACGGACCAGACATAGGCGTTCGAAGCGCGCTCGAAGAACCGGTTGAAGAGCCGGAAGAACCAGCCGAACAGGCCGTCTATCACGCGCGTCAGGAGATCGCGCTTCACCTCGCCGTGGTGCGGCTTCAGAAGCACGCCGGCTAGCGCCGGGGAAAGGGTGAGGGAGTTGACCGCGGACAGGATCGTCGAGATTGCGATCGTCAAGGCGAACTGACGATAGAACTCGCCTTGCAGGCCGGATAGGAACGCTGACGGAATGAACACGGCCGAGAGCACGGACGTGATCGCAATGATCGGCCCGGTCACCTCGTCCATGGCCTTGCGCGCCGCTTCCTTCGGCGTTTCGCCAAGCGCGATGTGACGCTCGACGTTTTCGACGACGACGATCGCATCGTCGACCACGATCCCGATCGAGAGGACCAGGCCGAACAGCGACAGCGTGTTGAGCGAAAAGCCGAACATGTACATCAGCGCGAATGTGCCGACCAAGGAGATCGGCACGGCAACCAGCGGGATGATCGACGCGCGCCAGGTCTGAAGAAAAAGCACGACCACGATGACGACCAGCACGATCGCTTCAAGTAGCGTCATCACCACGGCCTCCAGCGAGGCCTTCACGAAGACGGTGGGATCGTAGGCGATGCGATACTCTATGCCCTCAGGAAAGCCTTTCTGCAGGTCTTCCATCGTGGCGCGAATGGAACTCGCCACGTCGAGCGCGTTGGCGCCGGGGCTTTGGATGATCTGCAGCGCCAGCGCCGGCTTGCCGTCAAGAAGACTGCGCAGCGCATAGGAGTCGGCGCCCAACTCGATGCGGGCAATGTCGCGCAGCCGGGTGACCTGGCCATCGGCGCCGGTCTTGACGACGATGGCGCCGAACTGCTCTTCGTTGGATAGCCTGCCGAGCGTGTTGACCGTGACCTGCAGCGCTGCCGAGGCATCCGGTTGCTGGCCGACGGAGCCGGCGGCCACCTGAGCGTTCTGCTCCTGGATTGCAGCAACCACGTCGGAAGCGGTCAATCCGCGCGCCGCGACCTTGGCCGGATCGAGCCAGACCCGCATGGAGTATTCGCCGGCTCCCCAGACGAGCACGTCACCCACACCCGACAGGCGCGCGAGCTGGTCGCGGACCTGCAGCGTCGCGAAGTTCGATAGGTAGAGAGGATCGTAGCGGTCATCGGGCGAAACCAGATGCACGACCATCAGGATATCGGGCGAGGTCTTCTGCGTCACGACACCGATGCGCTGAACTTCCTGCGGCAGACGCGGAAGCGCGCGCGAAACCCGGTTCTGAACCTGGATCTGCGCCATGTCGGGATCGGTGCCCTGCTGAAAGGTCACCGTCAGCGTCATGCGCCCGTCAGTTGCGGCCTGCGAGCTCATGTAGAGCATGTTCTCGACGCCGTTGATCACCTGCTCCAGCGGAGCCGCAACCGTTTCGGCGATCACTTCGGGGCTGGCACCCGGATAGCTTGCGGTCACCTGCACGGTCGGCGGCGTCACCTGGGGATATTCGCTGAGCGGCAGCTTTAGGAGGGTCAGGCCACCGCCGATCAGCATCAATACGGAGAGAACGACCGCAAAGATGGGGCGGTCGACGAAAAAGCGTGGAATGTTCATCGACGCGCCTCCTGCGAAGCGGCGGCCGCTAAGTCACCTTTGGCCGCTTCGCCCGACACCATCGAAACCGTCTGCGGGTCAACCTCCATACCAGGGCGCACGAGGCCCTTGAGAATGATCTTCTCACCCGGCCTGAGACCGCTTGCGACGACACGCAAGCCGTCGATCATCGGACCGAGTTCGATCGGCCGGTACTCGGCCTTGTTCCCCGAGCCCAGCGTCAGCACATAGCGGCGACCCTGGTCGGTACCGATCGCCTGATCGTCGATCAGAACGGTGCGGGCTGGCTGGGCCGTCACAAGGTTCACCCGAGCAAACAGACCCGGGGCCAGCAGTCCGTCCGGATTCCGGACGATCGCGCGGGCCCGGATCGTGCCGGTGCTGCGTTCGACCTGGTTGCTGATGAAGTCGAGCACGCCGGCATGGGGGAAACCGGCATCCGTCATGAGGCCAATCCCGACCGGCAACTTCTCGGTTCCGCCTTCTCCATTGTCAGGACGCGCTCGCCCGCCAAAATCGAGAAACGTCGCTTCGTCGATGTCGAAGTAGACGTAGAGCGGGTCCGTCGAGACGATGGTGGTGAGGAGCGTGGCGGCACCCGCATTGCCGCCTGAAACAAGGTTGCCCTCGGTCACCCGGACACGATCGACCCGCCCGCCAATCGGGGCTGCGACGCGCGTGAAGGAGAGATCAAGCTCTGCCGCAGCCACTGCCGCCTTGGCGATTTCGACCTCGGCCTGCCGTTGGCGCCGCACTGCCTCGGCATCGTCATAGGTCTTGCGCGACACGGTCCCGTTCGGAGCCAGGGATTTGGCGCGGCGGAACGCGATGTCGGCGTGATCGAGAAGAACGATCGCCTGTTTCAAGCGCGCCTTGGCGGCGTCCAGGGCGACTTGGAACGGTCGCGGATCGATCTGGAACAGGACCTGTTCCGGTTTGACGAGAGCGCCTTCGGGAACACTCACCCTGTCGATGGCGCCGCCGACACGCGGACGCAGTTCAACGGATTTTGCCGCCTCGAAGTGGCCCGTGAACTCTACGGCTGGCGCGACCTCTCGCGTGATGACCTCGGCGACCGGAACCTTGGGCATGGGCGCACCCGTGGTTCCGGTCGCCGCGACTGCCTCCGACGCACTGGTCGAGGAGGCAAGCCCAAGAAGCCGACTGGCGAAGGTTCCCATTCCATCGCCGTCGGCAAGCGCAAGCCCTCCAACGGTTGCGATACCGGCTAGGAACAGGGCGGCGGCCTTTTTACTCATTCTCGTTCACCTTCATTTTGTTCACGCTTGCGGCCGGGGCGGCCACGGCAGCGATCAGTTCTTCGCGAAGGTGCGGTTTCCAACGATGGAAAGGTCAAGACCTCCTGAAACTTCTTTCGCTCACCCTGATGCGAATGGTCAGGTTCTGCCGATAAGAGATTGGAAAATCTGGATTTTCGTCTTGTGTATTCCCCGCGGCTGGCACTCCGGCGGGGGGCGCCGACCACGACTGAGCTGTGCTCTTTGCTGGGGCGCCACGCCACCGTCATTCGTGTGGTCGCGCCGAGAGTCCCACTAGGCGATCGGTCCAGGTTCGCCGTCGCATTCCAATCTCCGAAACTGAGAACGTCGGCGGTGATCCGATACCCGTTGACCTTACCAGCGCTGGAAGCCGCAGCCTGAGGGCATTTTCGCTTGCCGCCGTCAGGAACCGGCCCGCGAGAGGATTCGAACGCTGTGAGGAAACATTTGATATGACCGTCAAACGCATAGACATACGATCGGCACGAACAAACCTCGAAGTGCACGCCGACCAGACCATTCTCGACGCTGCGCTCGCCGCCAAGCTTCCTTACCCCCATGGCTGCAGATCTGGGCGGTGCGGCGCTTGCAAGTCTCGGCTGATCGAAGGCGAGGTGGAGCTTCTCCAGCATTCGCCCTTCGCCCTCACCGATGAGGAGAAAGCCGGCGGTCTCATCCTTGCCTGCCGGGCGCTTCCGGTAACGGACACCGCCGTGGCATGGCTTGGAGGCGGCGAAGAAGATGCCGTCCAAACGCCCCAACGGCTAAGCGGCATCGTTACGCATCTGGAGGACCTCACGCACGACATCAAGCTGGTGCGCATCGATGCGGAAGATGGGGGCAGCTCTCGTTTCGTCGCTGGACAATATGCGCAGGTGAGTTTCGACGGGGTCCCCGCCCGCAGCTATTCCATGGCCAACCGGCATGGCGACGGCCGGGTGGAGTTCCACATTCGCCACGTGGTCGGCGGAGCGACCTCGCAATATGTGCACGGCGCTCTGAAGGCCGGGGACAAGGTGACGCTCGAATACCCGATGGGATCCTCCTATCTGCGGGAGAACCACTCCGGCCCGATCCTGTGCATCGCCGGCGGCTCCGGCCTCGCCCCCATCAAATCGATCGTCGAAACCGCCCTTGCCCACGGCCTGAAGCAGCCGATCCATCTCTACTTCGGCGCACGCAGCGAGCGTGATCTCTACCTCGTCGATCATTTTCGCGCGCTCGCCGAGTGGCACGCCAATCTCGTCTTCCAGGCCGTGTTGTCGGAGGCGGATTCGGCAGGATACCGCCGTGGATTCGTGACGGAGGCAGTGGCCGAGGATCTGTCTGACCTCGACGGATGGAAAGCCTATGTCGCCGGCCCGCCGCCGATGGTGGATGCGGCAATGGAGGTTGCGTTTGCCCGCGGCCTGAACCGCTCAGACATGCATGCCGACGTGTTTTTCACGCCCGAGCCGGCGGAATAGCCGCTCTCGGGCGCAAAATCGGCGGCGCAACTGCTTCATCTCAGCCTGGCGGAAGCTCAGCGAAACTGGGCGCCCGTCAGTTCCTCCATCTGCGGCCTTCGGATCCTGACCTTGTCGACGTTGCGGCCATCCAAGGCGACGACTTCATAGGTCAGGCCACCAAAGCTGACGCTTTCACCCTGGTTGGGCAGATGTCCGAGGCGCCAAAGAACGAGGCCTGCCAGTGTGGAGTAACGGTCGGCCTCATCCACGAGATCGACCTCCAGCAGTTTTGAGACATGCCGGATATCGATCCACCCGTCGACGAGGAGCGCTCCGTCTTCCTCGCGCTCGACCGTCAACTGATCATCATCATCGTCGGCAAAGTCGCCGGCGATGGCTTCGAGCAGGTCTGTTGGTGTCACCAGGCCTTCCATCGAGCCATATTCGTCAAGGACGATCGCGACCTGAAGGGGAGACTGTCGCAACTGCTCAAGCAGGCGCAGCGCGCTGACGGTTTCATGCACGACCAAGGGCTGGCGAAGGGATCGGCTGAAGTCGATCTTGCCGGTCTCGAGCAGGTCTCTCAACAGGTCTTTCGCCAGCGCGACGCCCAGGAACTCATCGAGATTGCCGCGTCCGATCGGGAAGCGCGAATGACCTGTTTCGATGATCTTGCGGCGCAACTCGTCGTCACTCTCCTCGATATCCAGCCACTCGACATCAAGCCTCGGGGTCATGACCGATTTTGCCGGGCGCTCTGCAAGTGTCAGTACGCCTTCGATCATCTCGTGCTCCACCGGCGTGAACAGTTCGTCCTCCGTCGCCCGCTCCGCGATGACATCCGCCGTTTCGCCGAGCGACGTCTCGCTCTTGCGTCGACCGAGGAGGGAGAGAACGGCATTTGCCGTACGCTCGCGCAAGTCACCCGTCGTCATGAAGCGTTCGCGGTTGCGGCGTCCGATCTGGTTGAAGGCCTCGATCAGCACCGAGAAGCCGATCGCCGCATAGAGGTAGCCCTTGGGGATATGGAAACCGAACCCTTCGACGATCAAGGAGAAGCCGATCATCATCAGGAAGCCGAGGCAGAGGATGACGACGGTCGGGTGTTTCGACACGAAGGCCATCAGTGGTTTGGACGCAAGCAGCATCACGCCGACGGCGACAATGACCGCGATCATCATCACGGAGAGATGCTGAACCATCCCGACGGCGGTGATGACGCTGTCCAGCGAGAAGACGGCATCGAGGACGACGATCTGCACGAGGACCTGCCAGAAGACCGCATGCTCCACCTTGCCTTCCTTGTGACCGGCATGGCCCTCGAGGCGCTCGTGCAGCTCCATCGTCCCCTTGAACAGAAGGAACAGGCCGCCGAACAGAAGGATCAGGTCGCGGCCGGAGATCTCAGCGCCGAGCACTGTGAACAACGGAGTGGTCAGCGTCACGATCCAGGCGATCGAGGCAAGCAGGACGAGACGCATGCCCAGCGCCAGTCCGAGGCCAATCAGTCGGGCTCTTTCCCGTTGATGCTCTGGAAGCTTGTCCGCGAGGATGGCGATGAAGACGAGGTTGTCGATACCGAGCACGATCTCGAGAACGATGAGGGTGGCGAGACCCGCCCAGGCGGCCGGATCAGACATCCATTCGAACATCATTGGGTTTAAAGGCCAGCCCTCAAGGCAAGGCCAATCCTTCTATTGTTGATGGGAAAAGAAAAAGCGTCGCCCGCCCGTCTGGTCGACGGTTGCGGGCGCAAAGTAGGTGACCGCGAAACCGCTTCAGCGGAGCCGCGCTTGTAGGGTCTGATGAACGTTGGTCAGGGTCGGCGTCGTCAGGCATGCCGCGTGGTCCGCCTTGTCGGATAGGCCATGGAGCGGGCGGCAAACAGCAAGCCGAACTCCGCCCACCCTGCGCGACCGACAAGGTGGCGGGTCATCGTGACCGGATGGGGGACAGGCGGTGGGCTTGGTGCAGCTGGGATCATGAGAAAGGGTTGGCTCTGAGGGAAGGCTGGCTTCCGGGGGAGGGGGATGGTCCCCGGAAGCCAAAAGCGGCGTCAAATATCTTCGTCGCCGCCGAAATCCATGTCGTCAACGGGCGCTTCCGGCTCCGGGGCAGGGGCGGCTGGTTGAGCGGCCTGGGCCTCGTTACCACCCAACATGCCGGCAATCGCATTGCCGAGCAGGACGCCACCGGCGACGCCCATTGCGGTCTGCGCGGCGCCCGCGAGGAAGCCGCCGCCGGTGCGCTGTTGCATCGGCTGGCCGTAAGCCTGGCTCTGGTTGCCCCATGGCGAGCTCGGGGCCGCACGGCCATACCCGGCCTGTTGTGGCGCCGGGCGCTGAGGAGCAGCGTTGCTGCCGAACATCGAGGAGAAGAAGCCGCCGCGCTGCTGGCTTTGTGCGGTGTGCGCTTCCAGTTCTTCGATACGGCGTTGAGCCGCCTCCAGTGCCTGTTCCTGTACGACGATCGTCTGCGCCATGTAATAGGGCGCGCCCGGCTGCTGGCCTATCCGCTCTTGAATGAAGCGGTCGGCTTCCGCGTCGCGCGGAGCGGATTGGCGCTCCGCCTGGGCGAGCTTGGAGAACAGGCCGTCTATGGCCTGCTGATCATTGCGATCCATAAGATATGTCCTTGATATCGGCGACTGTTACTCTTCGCGCTGGCCGGTGAAATTCAGCAGCAGCTGGAAGATGTTGACGAAGTTCAGGTAGAGCGAGAGAGCGCCGAAGACCGCCAGCTTCTGCTGGGATTCCTGGTCGAAGTTGTCGGCATACTGCTCCTTGATGTTCTGCGTGTCCCAGGCGGTCAGACCGACGAAGACGACGATGCCGATCACCGAGACGGCAAACTGAAGGGCGCTGGAACCGAGGAAGATGTTGACGATCGAGGCGATCATCACGCCGATCAGACCCATGATCATGAACGAACCGAACTTCGCGAGGTCCCGTTTCGTCACATAGCCGTAGAGGCTCGTCGCTCCGAACATGGTAGCGGCGATGAGGAATGTGCGGGCGATGCTGGCGCCGGTGAAGACCAGGAAGACCGAAGCGAGCGACAGGCCCATAACGGCGCAGAAGGCCCAGAAGGTCATCTGTGCCGAGGATGCCGACATCGAATGCATCTTGAAGGAAAAGAAGAAGACGAAGGCGAGCGGCGCCAGCATCACCACCCATTTCAGCGGCGTGGAGAAGATCGGCACGTAAAGCGCCGGCGTGGTGCCGACGATGAAGGCGACAAGGCCCGTCACGACGAGGCCGAGGCCCATATAGTTGAAGACGCGCAGCATGTGCTGGCGAAGGCCCTCGTCGAGGGCGGCGGCCGAAGCCTGACTCATACCGCCGAAGCGGTTCTGGTTCTGATACATGAAGGTTTCCTCAGTAAAGTGAGTTCTTGAGAAGCTCGGCCTCGTCGCTG
The DNA here is from genome assembly GCF_014852035.1 of Ensifer sp. ENS03. Taxonomy (NCBI): domain Bacteria; kingdom Pseudomonadati; phylum Pseudomonadota; class Alphaproteobacteria; order Hyphomicrobiales; family Rhizobiaceae; genus Ensifer; species Ensifer sp. ENS03. The sequence goes on from NZ_JACVAV010000008.1 coordinate 298,847, forward strand.
AGGCCGATGCCCGGCGTGCTTGAAACGACGGCATAGGCAACCTCGCCGACCTGCCACCAGGCAGCCTCGGCATTGGAAAGGTTGAGGTCCTTCACGGGTTCGACCGCGAAACGACCGGGCCTGCCGGCGAAAAGTGAAATGACCGTGCCCGCGTCGGTCTTGACGCTCATCTCGACGCTGGGTCCGAATTCCGAGGGGAACACCTGGACATCGACGACGTTCCAGCCCTTCGGGAGCTCCGGCATGACGATGGCGGTCGCGGCACGAATGTCGTCCCGGTCATAGGTCTGAACCTCAGGCTGCGACGGCATTCCAGCCCTTACGACCGAGGTCTGATGGGCGCGGATGGCGTGCTCCACGAAAGCCGGCGGATGGGCCGAGGCATTGACTTCGCTCGGGCCGACCGCCGAATGGGCAATCCACCCGACCGACACCATCAAGCCGACCGCCGCAACCTTTTGCAGCGCGTTCCAAACGCGCGCATTCGCAAGCCCAGAAGAAAGGCGCCGGGCCGCCTCGCGCGTCTCTGGACGACCGGCAACGACATCCGACGTCATCGCCAGTTTGAGCGTGGTGCGCATGCCGAGGTCGGCCATGACGCGCGCCGCCGCATCCGGATTCCTGGCAAGCCAGGTCTCGACCCGCAGCCGACCGGTCGCGTCGAGCTGATTGTCGATGTAGGCGTCGAGATCGCCATCGGTAATCGTATCGACGTCAGTCATTGTCGCCTCCGACAAGCTTCAGATGGTTAGGCTTCCTCCGTCCGCTTTCGAAATCTCTGAGCGCTGCTCGTGCGCGGGAGACGCGCGACATCAAGGTCCCGACGGGGATGTCGAGTATGTCGGCGGCCTCCTGGTAGGAGAGATCTTCGACAGCAACCAGATGTAGGGCTTCGCGCTGCTCCTCCGGCAGCAGCATGAACGCCTCGCGAACCTGAGCGAGCCGGACGCTGTGTTCCTGGTGGGCCGGGTAGGACGATACGGCTTCCTGCGCCGTCTGGCTGTCACGCTGGCCGCGCGACAGCGCCGATCGTACGCGGTCGATATGGGCGTTGCGAACGATGGCAAAAAGCCAGTTTCGAAGGTTCGCTCCCGACCGGAACGTCGAGCGCCGCTCGTAGGCTCTCACCAAGGCATCATGAACGAGATCTTCTGCGTCAGGCGAATTGCGCGCAAGCGAACGCGCGTAGCGCCGCAGCGCGGCCAGCTGCCCAATAACGTCGAAAGCGCCTTTTTTCGATTCCATACCCGCATATACGGAGCCGATGCGATTTCTCATCCATCGTCGACGAAAAAAATATGATCCATCCGGATGCAGCAGTTTCGGAGCGCATGCCCGCTGGCAACACCGAAGCGCGCCTGCGCTGGCTACAGGGGCGGCGAGCAGCACCCGCGCGCGCTCTATGCGCCCGCAGCAAACGCTTCGAGGGTCGCGGCAAGCAGCATACGGGCACCTTCGATGGAATGCGCGGGCTCGACATATTCCGCTTCGTTGTGGCTAAGCCCATCGCGGCAAGGCACGAAGATCATGGCTGCCGGCGCGACACGACTGACGAACAAGGCATCGTGGAAGGCGCCGGAGAGCATACGCCTGGTTGTCAGTCCGAGCGATGCGGCAGCGCGATCGAGGCAGGTGAGCAGGTCGTCTGAAAAGAGGGCCGGCGGCATGTCGAAGATTTGCCGCGTTGTGCTCTGGCAACCGTTGGCTTTAGAGGCGTTGTCACATGCCTGCCGGACCCGCTCTTCCAGGTCGTCGATGGCGTTGGTCTCCGGGTGGCGCAGATCGACGGTGAACGTGACCGACCCCGGAATCGAGTTCACCGAACCTGGTTCGACTGCGAAGCGGCCGACGGTAAAGCGTGCGCGCCGGTCGCCCGGCATGGCGCTCCTATACAGTGGTTCAAGCGCGGTAACGGCCGCGGCCATCGGGTCGCGACGGAATTCGAGCGCCGTCGTGCCCGCATGCGCTGCCTGCCCATCGATCCTGACCTCCAGCCACCGCGTGCCCTGGATGCCATAGACGATGCCAACCGGTATGTTCTCCCGTTCGAGCGACGGGCCCTGTTCGATATGAAGCTCAAGGTAGCCGGTGATCGGGAAGCCGAGCGGGCGCATTTCGGCTTCCGGCAGGGCTTTCAGTGTTGCCTCCAACTCATCGACGAACAACGCTCCGTCGCGGCCGCGAAGATCGGACCAGGCCCCGGGGATGGCACCGGCGGCAAAAGCCATCGATCCCATCGTGCCGGGGGCAAAGCGGCTTCCTTCTTCGTTCGTCCAGGCAACGACCTCAAGCGGAAAATCAGTCTCGATGCCGGCATCTTCGAGACTTTCCATCACCTCAAAGGCCGCCAGAGTGCCGAGCGCTCCGTCAAAGCGCCCGCCGGTCGGCTGGCTGTCGAGGTGGCTGCCGATCACGAACGGCGGCCTTTGAGGAAAAAGGCCCTCCCGCCGGATGAACAGGTTTGCCATCGGATCCTGGAAGACGCGGAAACCGCGCGCAAGCGCGAGTTCCGCTAGCAGCCGGCGGGAGCCCCGATCTTCCACCGACAAAGCCTGCCGGTTGACGCCCCCGGCCGGCGTCCCGCCGATTTTTGCGAAGTCATCAAGACGCTTGAGCAGGCGCTTGCCGTCCACTGTGGTGCGAGAGGTCATGGTCGTTCCCAAATGTCGCCTTGATCAGACGTAGGCTGCGTCATGAAAGGCGATTTCAAGTTGCTGCGCTCGCCCGAAGATAGCGCTCAGGCGCTTGCGCTCGGAAGCCTCGAGCGCGTCGCCGGCTACGTCGAGTTCTTTTTTCAGCCACTTCGCCTGAGCCGCAAACTCATCATCGGCGTGCATTTCGACCCATTCCTTCAAATGTGGATCGGCAAACGATGAACGGGCGGCCCTTTTCGACCAGGTCCAGTACATCCACTCGGCCGCAAACATGGCAGCGACGGTATCGAGGAAACCGCCGTTGCGGGCGATGTCCAGCATACCCGTTCGGAAAGCATCGACCTCGGCAACATTGAGATCATAGGTGCCGGGATTGATATTGCGTTCGGCAAAAATCCGTTCGAAGTAGGCGATCTGCTGGTTGGCGAGCGCATCCAGAACGGCAATCAGCCAGCGCTTCTGTTCGATCGTCTCGGCCTTCGCCGCCGCAAAGGCGAAGATCGAGATCGCGGTTTCGACGAAGGCCCCCTCATAGACGAGATAGCGTTCGAAAACCTGCGGGGACAGGCGCCCCATCACGATGTCCTCGACGAAGCGATGGTTCACCATGGCTTCGAAGACGGTGGCGTTTTCCCGCAGGATCTGTTCCGAAAGCGTTTCAGCCGCCATCGTCACGCCTCCAGCGCGGGTTCGGCAGCGGCGCGGAAAGCCTTAACCCGCTCGATATCGACCGGGTTCCACCAGACCCCGCCCTGCTTCAGAGACGAGGCGACGATCACGCCGTTGGTGCGCCTGAGGATTTCGACGATGTTGTCCTTGGTCACGCCCGAGCCGACCAGAAGCGGCAGGTGCGTCGCCGAGCCGATCTCCTCGATCTCCTCGATGGTTGCCGTATTGCCGGTGCGCTGACCGGTGGCGATCACACCGTCGGCGTCGAAGAAGGCGAGGTCGCGCGTCAGTTCCTGGATCGAGCGATCGGCCACGATGGCGTGGGCGCCGTGCTTCACATGGCTGTCGGCAAAGACCTTGATGTGCTCGGCACGCAGCAATGAGCGGTAGCGCATCGCTTCTGCGGCCCGCCCCTCCATGAAGCCTTCGTTGGCGACATAGGCGTTGGCCCACTGGTTGACGCGAATGAACTTGGCGCCGCCCGCCATGGCTATGGCAAAGGCCGGGATCGGCGCATTGGCAAGGACGTTGATGCCGAGCGGCACACCTGTCGCCCGCGCGATCCGGTCGGTGACGACCGACATGAAGGCTGCCGTTTCGTGGCCGATATCTTCCGGCTTGGAGAACGGCACGTCGCCATGATTTTCGATCATCAGGCCATGCAGGCCACCCTCGACCAACGCCTCGGCGTCACGCATGCAGGCATCGTAGATAACAGACATATCGGCACCCCGATAGCGCGGCGCACCGGGGAAGGCCGGGCAATGGATCATGCCGATCAGAACCTTGTCAGTCCCAAATATTTCCCTTATGGCGCTTGTGGACTTGTCAGATATTTCCTGCATTTCTCTCCCTTTCGAAGGTATGTTCATGCACGCTTACGTAATCGGTAATGTGACGGTGGACGAGACCATCGCCGTGTCGGAAATGCCGGCCGCGGGCGCATCGATCCACGGTAGCCAGCGGTCCCGGGACCTCGGTGGCAAGGGCGCGAACCAGGCTGTTGTCATGGCCCGCACCGGCCTGCCGACGAGCCTTGTCGCAGCCTTCGGCGACGGCTTTCGCGCCGACATGATCCGCCAGCATCTGGCAAGCGAACCGGTGGTCAGCAGACTTGTGCCGGTCCTCGGCAAGTCCACCGACTTCTCGATCGTGCTGACCACGCCGGATGGAGAAAACGTCAACATCACGACCACCGACTCTGCCCAGAACCTCACGCTTGCCGACGCCGTGGCAGCGCTGGCCGACGCGGTTCCCGGCGACCTTGCTGTGCTCCAGGGAAACCTGTCGGACGAAACGACGCGGGGTGTCCTTGAAGCTGCGCGCGCCCGCCACATGATCACCGCCTTCAATCCGTCTCCCTTGCGTCCTTATTTCAGCACCCTGTGGCCCTTGGTTGACATTGCTTTCCTCAACCAGGGTGAGGCGCAGGCAATGACCGGTACCAGCGGCGAAGAGGCTGCCCGCAAGCTGCTTGCGGCCGGCGTTCGCGAAGTCGTCCTGACCTTCGGCGGCGACGGAGCCATGCTCGTCACCGCCGAAAGCAGCGTCCCGATCGGCGCCGTCGAATGCGACGTCGTCGACACGACAGGCGCCGGCGACACGTTCATGGCGGTGGCGCTCGCATCCGCCACACTTCGTGGCACTCGCCTCGATCGCACCGCGATCGAACATGCAACGCGCGCCGCCGCCATCACTGTCAGCCGTCCCGGAACCCGTTCGGCGTTTCCATCGATCGAGCAGTTGCAAGCGATCCTGGCCGCGCGCTGAGGCTCTCCTCAGCGCGCGCTCCTCGCTGCGGTTAGCGCTCCGTTGCCGTCATCCACCCAAGGATGTTCTTCCAGAGGCGGCCGTAGCCCTCCCACTCGCAGAATGCCGGCGACAGCCAGTGGGGGCCGATATCGGACGTCCAGGCGGCGGTGCGCCCCTTGCCGAAACCGCCAAGGACGAGCAGCGGGTGTCCGCCCTGATCTTCGGGAAGCCGGGCGACGACCTCGGCTCCATCGCGAACCTCCACTTCATTGACGCCGAGAAGCAACGGCCAACTGCCCGAAAGCCCCGCCATGGTCGGATGGTCCGGCTTGACGACGTCGGCAACCGCGCCCTCGGGAATCTCGACGCGGTCGTCATAGGGAAGGCACGTCACCGGAAGCGTGTCTTCGACAGCCGTGCGGCGCCAGCGCGCCTTACCGTCGATACCCTGGAAGGAGAAGTAGCCGCCGACCATCAGCAGCGCTCCGCCCTTTTCGACCCAGGCCTTGATGAGCTTCAACCGGTTCGGAACGGTGCGCGAATGCAGCCATACGGCCGGCGGCAGCAACAGCGAGTTGGCGCCGATATCCGACAGGATGATCGCATCGTATTGGTCGAGGCCTGCCATTTCATAGGGGAACTGGTCCACGGCGTCGTGTGCGGTCATGTAGGTCAGCTCGAACTCGCTGTCCTTGAGCACCTTGACGAGCGGTTCCGCGCCCAGATGGAAGGTCACGCTGCCGAACTGGTCGAAACCCTTGTAGTGGGTGGCGGAGCTTACCCAGCTCTCGCCGACGAGAAGCACTTTCTTTGTCATGGTCTATCCGTCTGTCTTGAATTGCGTTGGGAGCCGATATCAGGCCCCGGTTTGGAATACCGAGCGGGGGTTGTCCCGCATCATTCTGTCGAGCGCGCCGTCCTCCAGTCCGTGTCGTTTGAGACGCGGCAGGAAGTGGCGCAGGACGTAGGCATAGCCGTTGCCTCCGTAGTGGCTGAGCATCATCTTCAGGAACACATCGTGCGAGAGCAGGATGCGGTCCATGTGGCCGGCGTCCACCAGCCTGGCGATCGCTCGTGCTGCCTCTTCGTCGCTCGGGCACTGTACCTGTTGATCGGCATAGAAGAAGTCCATGCCGATCATGTCGTATTCGATGAACGCACCGCGTTCGGCGAGCTCGCTTTGATAGGCGAAATCGTCGTGGGACGGGTTCATGTGACAAAGCACGGTGTGGCGCAGATCCGCCCCTTCCTCGGCGACGACATCGAGCACCCGATGGCCGAGCCGGAACCAGCCCGGCAGATGCACCATCAGCGGCAAACCGGTCCGGACCTGCGCCCGGGCGGCCCCACGCAGGGACTTCTCCTCGGCCGGGGTGAAATCGGAGGAGACGCCGATCTCGCCGATCAGTCCGATTTTCACGCCCGTGCCGTCAACACCGTCGATGGCCTCGCGGACGATGCCGTCGGCGATCTGGTCGACGCTCATGTCCGCGACCTCGGCCGGATGCGAGGAGGCAAGATAGTATCCGGCCCCCATCACGATATTGAGACCCGTCGCCTTGGAGATGCGCCGTAAGGCGAGCGGGTTTCGACCGATGCCATTGCAGGTAGGTTCGACGACTGTACGGCCGCCTGCGGTCGCGAAAGCCTGCAATTCGGCGATAGCCAAGGGTTCGTCGTCGAGCGTAATGTTGTGCTTGTTAACGAAGGGGTCCTGGCGCAGTTCGCCGAGGATCTCCATGCAGACGAAGCCTTCGGCGAGATACTGACGCTCCTTCGTTTGCGGTGCGTTCCACCAGCAGCGGCAATCGTTGAGGATATGCTCGTGCATCAGTGTGATGCCGAGTTGATCCGCGTTGATCGCGCCGTTCACCGTCATCACCTTGCCGGACCGCACATGTCCTTCTGACAGCTCCTTGCTCATGACGGTTATCTCTTGCCGCCGAAGCGAAAGTTGGCGGTGAAGATCCGGGTGTTGAGCCAGATCGCAACGAGAATGATCGCACCGGTAACAATCTGCGTGAAGAACGGCGAGATATGCATGAGGATCAGGCCGTTGCCGATGACCGCAATCGTCATCGTGCCGAGCACGGTCCCGAGGATCGTGCCGCGCCCCCCCATCAGCGATGTCCCGCCCAGCACTACGGCGGCGATAACTTGAAGCTCGAAGCCGACGGCCGCATTCGAGGAGCCGGAGCCGAGGCGCGCGGCGATCAACAGGCCAGCAAGGGCGCAGGCAACGCCGGCGATCATATAGACCGAGGCGATCACCCATTTCGCCGGCATGCCGACGCGGCGAGCCGCTTCCATGTTGGACCCGACGGCGACGACCTGGCGGCCGTATTTGGTCGAGGATATGACGACATAACCGGCGACCGCGACCGCAACCGCGATAAGCGCAGGCATCGGAATGCCCAGCAATTCGCCGCGGCCGAGCATGAAGAAGCCGGGAGCGTCCTTGATCGGGATCGAGTACCCTTGCGTCAGATAGAGCGCCAAGCCGCGCAGGATCGACAGGCCGGCAAGCGTGACGATGAAGGCCGGAATACCCTGATAGGCGGTGAACCATCCCTGCACGAAGCCGAGAAAGGCGCCGAAGAAGAGCATCGCGACGACGACGAGAGGCCAGGGATAGCCCATGGCCAAGACAATGGCCGCCACCGCATTGACCAGGGCGACCTGCGAACCGACAGAGAGGTCGATGCCGCCGGTTATGATTACCAGCGTCATGGCGACCGCGACGATGAGAATCGGCGCTGCCTGGCGGATGACGTTCAGAATGTTGCCGAGCGTCATGAAGGTATCGGTCGTGGCCGCGAAAAAGATGACGCAGGCCAGGAAGAAGAAGGCGATCGACAGAACCTGGGCGTTTTCCGAAAGGAAGTCTGCCGCCGGCGAGCCTTTTGCGCGTTCGGTATAGGCCGTCATTGCTTGGCTCCTTCCCCGACGATCAGCTTGACGAGGTCTTCCAGGTTGGTCTTGCCGATTTCGCGCTCGGCGACCTTGGTGCCTTCGTACATCACGGCAATGCGGTCGCAGACACGGAACAGGTCCTGGAGACGGTGGGTGATCAGGATGACCGAGACGCCCTTTGCCTTGACGCGGTTGATCAGCGCGAGCACGGCTTCGACCTCCGCCACGGCGAGCGCCGAGGTGGGCTCGTCCATGATGAGGACTTTCGGATTGAACGAAGCGGCGCGCGCGATCGCGATCGCCTGACGCTGTCCGCCCGAGAGTTGAGCGACCTTGCCGGTCAGACGCGGAATGCGGATTTCCAGCGCATCGAGCATCTTGCGTGCTTCCTCGAGCATGGTCCTCGTATCGAGGAATGGCCCTTTGCTGATTTCTCGACCGAGGAAAAGATTGCCGACCACATCGATGTGGTCGCAAAGGCTCAGGTCCTGAAAGACCATTTCGATATTGCGGTTACGGGCGTCCGCAGGTCCTGAGAACCGAACCTCTTCGCCTTCCAGCGTAATGGTCCCGCCATCGGGAATGTAGGTGCCCGAGATGACCTTGGTCAGCGTCGATTTGCCGGCGGCGTTGTCGCCGACGAGGCCAAGGCACTCGCCGGGATAGATGTCGAGGTCGACGCCACGCAGCGCCTGGTGCGATCCGAACGTCTTGACGATCCCTTTGAGGGACACGCGGGGGCTGACACCGGTGCGGGAGGGCAAAGCCCCCCCGACACCAGCGACAGCGGGAGGATGCTGTCTTTCAGTCGTCATCATTTGAAGATCGCCCGATATGGCTCGACGTTGTCCTTGGTGACGATCGTTACCGGCACGGCGATGGTCTTTTCGACGCTGCCGCCGTCGGAGACCTTCTTCAAGGCGTCGACGGCAGCGGCACCCATGGCAGCCGGATCCTGCTGAATCACGGCGGTGACGTAGCCGGCGTCGATGCCGGCGATCGCCTGGGCCGTCAGGTCCCAACCGAAGACCTTCACGCTATCCTGCTTGCTCTGGCTTTCGACCGCGGCGATGGCACCCATCAGGGCCGGCTCACCGGTCGCATAGATTGCGGTCAGGTCGGGATTGCCGGTAATCAGGTTCTCGGCGGCAGCGAGCGCGTTGTCCTGCACGTTCTGTCCATCGACGACGCCGGCCGAGCTGATACCGTCGACATCCTTGATGGTCTTTTCAAATCCTTCCTGACGAACGTTCTGAATGAAGGAGTTGAGCGCGCCGACGACACCGATCTTGGCTTTGCCATCGGCGTTGGCCTTGATGTAGTCGAGGAAGAACTTGCCCATGTCGGCGCCGGCCGTGGCGTTGTCGACGCCGATCTGCGCCTTCTGCGGGCCTTCCGGAAGGATCGCATCGATGGCGACGACGGGGATCCCGGCTTCGGCTGCCTGGTTGACCGCCGGCATGATGCCGTTGACGTCGATTGCGACGACGGCGATGCCATCGACCTTCTGCTGAATGTAGGTTTCGATCGCACTGTTCTGCGCGGCCGGGTCGTTGTTGGCATTGAAGATGACGAGCTTCGCGCCGGCAGCGTCAGCCGCCTTCTGCGCGCCTTCGTTCATCTGATTGAAGAAAAGCGCCTGCTGGTTGATTTGCACGAGCGCAAAGGTCTTTTCGGCGGCAAGGGCCGGCGAGAGAGCAGCGCCGAGGGTCGTCAATGCCGTGAAACCAAGCGTGGCGACTAAAGTCCTGCGTTTCAAATTCCAGTTCATGTTCTCATCCTCTGTTGGTTCTCCATTGCGTGATTTATCGTTTCGCAGGCGGAGCAACGGATTTCCGCACGACGATTTCGACTGGCAGGAGCTCTTCGACGAGAGCCTGTTTGCCCTGCCAGTTTGTTTCGAGAAGAAGGGAGAGGGCACGCCCGCCGATCGCGCGGACCGGCTGGCGAATGGCGGTCATAGGCGGACCGAAAAGATGGAGCGGGCCGACGTCGTCAAAGCCGATGACCGAAACATCGTCCGGGATCGACACCCCCTGGTCCCGGAAGACCTCGATCATGCCGATGGCGATTTCGTCCGAGCTGGCGAAGATCGCCGTTGCCGGGCGACCTTCCTCGATGAAGCGCTTCGCCGCCTGCCGACCGAAGGCCACGGTGTAGTCACCGGCGTATTTTAAAAGACGGATATCCTCGCCGAACGCATCGCGCAGCGTCCGCTCAAGACCGTTGGAGCGCCGACGCGAACTGATCATCGCTTGCGGGCCGCCGACGAACAGCACATCCCTGTGCCCGAATTCCGCCAGATGCCGGCCTGCGAGCGCTCCGCCCAGCTCGTTATCGCAGAAGAGCTTGGGCGCCTGCGCGCCGGGAACGTCTTCGTCGGCGATCACGACTTTGCCGGTGCGGTTTATCAACGTGGCGAGTTGACCGTCGTCCGGGTGGTTGGTGACGAAGATCAGGCCATCGACGTGATTGCGTTCGATCAGCTGGAGATAGGCTACCTCGCGACCGGCCCGGTTCAGGGTGGCGTAAAGCGAGACGGCAAGCCCGCGGGTATCCGCCTCTTCTTCGACGGCTGCCACGAGCGTCGCGAAGAAGGGGTTGGCGATATCGGGAACGACAAGACCGATCGTATCGGAACGACCGCGGCTGAGCCGGCGGGCATGCGGGTTGGGCTGGTAATTGAGGTCGCGGATCGCATCCGAGATCCGCTTCTTCGTTTCGGAAGGCAGGTCGAGCGATCCGTTCAGCAGGCGCGAGACCGTTGTCACGGAAACGCCGGCAGCTCGGGCTACATCCTTCAGACCTGTGACGCGTCGTGTGGTCACCTTGGCTCCATCCCCTGCCGTTGTAAACCGATTTACTAAAACGCTTTACAATAAGATTTCGACTTTCGTGTTCTGTCAAGAGACTTTCTCTGACACGAGGTCGGTGCGCCTATGGGGCCACGGATCGAGGCTCGGCCTGGGGCCGATTGGCCGCGGCGAAAAGGCCGCAAGGTCAATGCCGTTCGCACCTGAGAAAGCAGCATCTTGGCGCCGCGAGGCGGGAACAAATCAGGGGCTGATCGATTGAGAGATCATGAAAACCAAGGTTCTATTGGCGGCGCTGATGCTGCTATCCCCCGCCGCGCTGGCCAATGCCCAGACGCTTCAGCCAGAAGCCATCGACGGTGCATCGATTACGCCCACATTGTTGGAACGGACGACCGAGACCTCGGACAAGCCAGACCCCGCCATCGTCAGGCTCCAGGTGCTTCTCGATCGGGCGGGGGCGTCGCCCGGTGTGATCGACGGTTTCGCCGGTGAGAATGTCGCCAAGGCGATCGCCGCCTTCGAGACCATGCAAGGTCTGTCCGCTGACGGAACATTGGACGCCGACGTCATCGGGCGACTGCCGGACCAGACGACGGTGGTCGAGCCCTACGTCATCTCCGAGGACGATGCTCAAGGATTGGTCGCTGAGATCCCCGAAGACTACTCCGAGCAGGCGAAGATGGCTCAGCTCGGATACACGAGCGTCGCCGAGAAGCTGGCGGAGCGCTTCCACATGGATATCGATCTTCTCAAGGCGCTCAATCAGACTTCGGAGTTCTCGGTCGGTGACACGGTTTCCGTTGTGAACCCAGGTCCACCGACGCAGGGAACGGTCAAGCGCATTGAAGCGCACCGGCGCACCGGTCAAATCGTGGCACTTGGCGCCGACGATACGCTGATCGCAGCCTATCCGGCAACGATCGGCAGCCGGGAAACGCCATCTCCTTCGGGAACGCACAAGGTCAAAGGCGTCGCCCGAATGCCGCCCTATGTCTACAATCCAAAAATCAACTTCAAGCAGGGCGACAACCGAAAGATCTTGACCTTGCCGGGCGGCCCGAACGGTCCGGTCGGCACGGTCTGGATCGATCTCTCGAAGCCCACCTACGGAATTCACGGCACGCCGGAGCCGTCGATGATCGACAAGTCGGGATCGCACGGATGCGTTCGCCTGACCAACTGGGATGCGGAGGAGTTGGCGGGGATGGTCAAGCCTGGCGTGATTGTCGAGTTCGTCGACTAAGGTAGCGAAGACGTTTAGGAATTTCTGAACGGGCAAGAAGTCGAAACCGGCCACCGATCACGCGGTGACCGCTCGCGCAATTCCCATGTCGAAGCTTCAGCGGATACGCGTCTGAACGCGCACGATGTTCATCTGGAGCTCGTGGCTGGTTGCCTGTCTACCGAGCACCTTGATCAGGCGCTGCTCTTCGGTTTTGTGAATACCGGTCCGCCGGCAATAATCCGCGACGTCCCAGATATGTCTGATCTGGGCGTTGGCGACTGTTCGAACATCCGCGTGTTTCATTCCGTGCCTCCCCTAACCCAATACAACGTTTGGAGGCTGGTTTGGTTCCGCCAGGATGCGTTCCTGGCGGCTGTGGGTGCGTTCGTACCGATCCGGCGTGTATGGGCGCCAGCTACAAGGTGCAAAGCGATCGCGACGTCGGGGTCAGCCGAGAAACCTCGATCCTTCGCCAGCACTGGCTATCCATTCGAGGAAAGACCTCACTGGTCCATCTGACGTCCTTGTTCAGTTGCTCCCGATGCCGTGAAAGGCCGTCGTCGTCCTCATGCATTTCAAACCAGATAAACACCGTTTCGCCCTCACGGACGGGGAGCCTCGGGAAGGCGTTTGCGCTGCGTTCGGTAACGAACACCGCGTCGATGCGAGCACCGGCGTCTTCGAGGATCGGCAGTGCCTCGGCGATGAAGAATGCAGCGAAACGGTCCTCCGTGCCGGGCGCCAGCGAGCAGAGGTTCACGGTGACGACACCTCTGGTCGATTGTGCCTCTTGCTCCCTTGCAAGGTTGTGAGGAAACGGCTGCGTGCCAGCGACTGGCTTGACCAGCAACACATTGTCCGAGTTGAGCATCGTCTCGTTGGCGCGAGACCCATGGTCCTTCCAAACCGGGCCCGAATAAAAGGCCGCCAACGCGTCGGTTCGCGTTGGCATATCGGCAAAGGAACGTACCCAGACGAAGGCGTCGGGATCGTCGCAGTCGCGGAATTCGCCTTCAAGACGCATTCCGAGCGCTTCCTGCGGTTCAACGAATTCGCGGTCAAACAAGTCGATCAGGCGATCCCTTCCGCCGGGATGAAGTCGGTAGCGGCGAAGTTCGTAAACGGCGTGCGGTTCCATGAATCCTCCAAAACAGGTCAATTGTCCTGTTTCTAATAACAGGTTGATCGACCTGTTTTGTCAAGGCACTATGGCGAACGATTTTTCAGGCGGCGGTCATGAGCGAACACAAAAGAACCAACGATCCTCAAGCGGTGCGCCGCAGGATCGTCGATGCGGCCTACCAGGCCTTTGTCACCCAAGGATATCTCGCGACGGGAATGCAGGAATTGCGCGCGAAGGCATCCGTCTCAGGAGGCGCTATGGCCCATCACTTTCCGGCCAAACGGGAACTTGGATTGGCGGTTATCCGCGACCGCGTCGCCGTAGCGGTGCGGCAAACGTGGATCGACCCGCTGCGTACCTCGAGCGATACACCCACAGCGATCGATCAGATCTTCACCGAGATCATCAGCGAGCTCTCCGAAAACGGCTCCGTCTCCGGCTGCCCGCTGAACAATATGGCGATCGAAGTCTCCAGGCATGATGACGAGATGCAGCAGGCGCTGGGTGCAATTTTTGAGGCTTGGGAAGAAGCGCTCGCGGCGCGATTCCAGGAAGACATCCGCCTGAAGCGCGTCGCAGGCATTCAACCCGACAGCCTCGCCACCCTGATCATCGCCGCCTATTCCGGCGCGATGGCGATGGCAAAAGCCAATCAGCACACACGTCCGCTCGTGAACTGTCAGGCGGAGATCGCAGCACTTCTCGCGTCGAAATACGTCTAGGCTGGGTCCGCTCGGCTCCCTCGTGGGGAGGCCGCTGCTCCGGATTATCCGCAAATGTTGGGGGTGTGGGCGACAGCTTGAGATGCTAGAGGTGCTCATCGGGAAGGGGCACTCCAATAAACAGGAGACTTCTCGATGAGCAGAACTGCCATGAACGCCCTCGGACAACCGCTCCATTACAGCGGAAGTTCGACCGCATGGTTTTCCGCAACCGGATCCGGGTCCACGCTCTACGGAACTCCCGGCAACGATTCGATCTGGGGCGACGGTTCCGTCGATGTGACTATGTTCGGCGGCACGGGCGACGACGTCTACTATCTCTATTCATCGACGAACCGGGCCGAAGAGGCACCCGGCGAAGGGATAGACACGATCGATACCTGGATGAGCTACAGCTTACCGGAGAACTTCGAAAACCTGACCGTCACCGGTGACGGTCGACACGCCTTCGGCAACAGCGCCGACAACATCATCACCGGTGGCTCCGGCAGCCAGACCATCGACGGACGCGCAGGCAATGACGTGCTGGTCGGTTCCGGAGGCGCTGATACCTTCGTGTTCGAGCACGGCAACGGCAGCGACCTTGTCTCCGACTTCAGCTCCAACGATACCATTCGCCTCGACGGATACGGCATTACCTCGTTCGAAGAGGTGCTGGCGAATGCAGGCCAGCAGGGAGACGATCTCCGCCTCCATCTCGGCGATGGCGAAAGCCTGGTCCTGGCCAATACGACAGCCGACCAACTGCAGGAGGGCCAGTTCCAGTTGAGCCTGGACCGATCCGCCCTGACGCAGACCTTCTCGGACGATTTCGACACGCTTCAGCTCACCGACGGCACGGGCGGCATCTGGGATGCCAAATACTGGTGGGCGCCGGAAGAGGGGGCGACGCTCTCGGAAAACGGTGAGCTGCAATGGTACGTCAATCCGAGTTACGGGCCGACCGCATCGGCTAACCCGTTTTCGGTCGAGGATGGTGTACTGACGATCACCGCAGAGCGTGCACCGGACGCAATCCAGTCCGAGATCGGCGGCTATGACTACACGTCCGGGATGTTGACGACCTATTCGTCCTTTGCGCAGACCTACGGCTACTTCGAGATGCGGGCCGACATGCCGGACGATCAAGGTGCCTGGCCCGCTTTCTGGCTGCTGCCCGCCGACGGCTCCTGGCCGCCGGAGCTCGACGTCGTCGAAATGCGCGGGCAGGACACCAACACTGTCATCACCACCGCCCATTCCAACGAAAGCGGCGAGCACACGATCGTCAGAGACGGCGCGCAAGTCGCCGATACCGACGGGTTCCACGATTACGGCGTGCTTTGGACGGAAGACGAGATCGTCTGGTACTTCGACGATACCGAGATCGCCCGCGCCGATACCCCCGCGGACATGCACGAGCCGATGTACATGCTCGTCAATCTCGCGGTCGGCGGAATGGCCGGCACACCCGATGGCGATTTTGACGACGGGTCGCAAATGAAGATCGATTCCATCGAGGCCTATGCGTTGGACGCCGACTGGCTGATCTAGGCGGAGAAGCACGAAGGGGGCCGGCAGCGTCCGGGCTGCCGGTCCCGGCCTGTCGGAGCCGGAACGTTCGCCGTTCCAGCTCCGCAACAGGGCTAGTCCGCGATATGCGTGAGCCAATGGCGCGGCTTGTTGTCGGCGAGCTGAGCGACCTTATCGATCTTGTTGCTCATCACCCAAGCCATTGGCTGTTGGTGCAGCGGCAGCATGATGATCTCGTCCTTGACCATCTGCAGTGCCTTGGTCTGCAGATCGAGCCGCTTGGTCCGATCCATTTCGGTCGATGCCTGGATGATCAGCTTGTCGATATCAGGATAGCTCCAGCCGCCCCAGTTGAAGACGCCCGCCTTGTCGCTCCTCGTCTCGATCATCTGAAGCAGGATCGAGTAGCTGTCGAGCATCGGCTCGTTTGCCCAGCCGATGATGTAGACATCCGACAGACCGCCCGTGCGTTTGGGCGCCTGTGCCGCCGTCGGGCCGATGTCGAGTTGCGGCTTGAAGCCGGCGCGGCTCAGCATGTTGACGATGCTCTGGCAAAGCTCCTCTTCGTTGACATAGGCCTCGTTCGTGCAGACGAGCGTGAAGGGGAGATCGCTTGCGCCGGCCTCGGCGAGCAGCTTTTTCGACAGTTCGGGATCGTACGGCACGACCTTGTCCAGTGCTTCGACATATCCCGGGATTTCCGGCGCAACGATCGCACCCGCTGTCCTCGACTTGCCGCGCATGACCCGCTTCTGGATGAGTTCTGTGTCGAGCGCATGGGCGACGGCCTGGCGGACACGCAGGTCGTTGAACTTGTTGTCGACGCCGTCGGCCAGTTTCGGTTTGCGGTTGAAGCCCATCATGATGGTGCGAAGGTCGGTGCGCTCCATCACCTTCAGGTCCGGCTGCGCGACAAGGCGCGGAAGATCCTGCGCCGGCGCATTCTCAGTGAAGTCGATCTCGCCTGACAACAGTGCCGCCACGCGTGTCGCGGCTGAGACAATCGGCGTAAACTCGATGCGATCGATGTTGGACTTCGCCGGGTCCCACCACTCGCCGTTCTTGACCAGAACGGTCTTGCTGTCGGGCGTGCGGCTCTCGAGCTTGAACGGACCCGTGCCGTTGGTGTGGTAGGTAGCGTAGCCTTCTATCTTCTTGCCGACATCCGTCGGCTTCAGCGAATTGTTGTCGGCGAGCCACGTGGCGTCGAAAATGTGGATGTTCGTCAGGTCGTTCAAGAGCAGCGGATAGGGGCCGGTCAGTTCGATATCGACAGTGCGGTCGTCGACCTTCTTCGCCGACTTGTATGCCGGTAGGTTGCCCCGCAGCGGAGATGCCGGATCGCTGACCCGCGTCAGCGAGGCGATCACGTCATCGGCCGTGAAATCAGCGCCATTGTGGAACTTGACGTCCTCGCGCAGATGGAACCGCCAGACCGTGTCCGATACCGTTTCCCAGGAGGTCGCCAGTGCCGGCTCGATCTTCAGGTCGGCGTCAAAGCGGACGAGCCCTTCATAGACGTGATTGAGGAAAGACAGCGTGTAGCTGTCGCCATAGGAATAAGGGTCGAGCGAGTAGATATCGCGCGAAGAGCCCCATTTGAGCGTCTCCGCGTGAGCAGCCGCGGAAAGCGCCGTCGACATGGCGGCTGCGAGGATCAGTTTCTTGAGCATTCTGCTGTTCTCCTTTGTTGAGGTCACCGGCCCCCTTGAACGGGGAGCTTCTATTTAAGAGGCAAGGACGGCTCACAGGCCGTCCATCTCGCCGCCCGACAGGGGCGGCCAGTGGCGTGATCTGCTGTTGCGCGGCATGACCTTCTCGGTCGTGTCGATCACCGCAAAGACCTTCGGCGGCCTATGCGGGAATCTTGATCAACTGGCGTTCCTGGACGGCGATGCACCCAAGCGAAAGCCTCCTGGCGATGCTTGAAGCACCAAGTCCCGTTGTCGATCGGCGGTCATTCGATGGCCAACGCCAAGCATCAACTCGAACAGGGGCATATCTCTGCGCCGCTTCATGGAGGCGGTTCAGAAACCCGAGGTCGGTGGTTGGACGCCGCAATGGCGATCGAATGAGGAGATGTCAGGCGAGCCGGCCCGGCGGTGCGGGCTCGTACGTGCGGCATTGCGAAAAGTCGTGCGAGTACGCGGTCTTCTGGAGCCCTTGCATCAACCTGCTCCTCCCTAGCTCGTTGCTGCTAAGCGGCACCATCGCACGCCAAAAGTATTTGTCAACGTCTTTGTCGACAATCTTGAATACGATTATGGCGACAATCCAAATGACCGATTGATCTGCACAGGCGCGAGCAACATTGTGGGCAATGGAGAGGACGCCTTAGCCCAAGGTACGCTACGGCCAGCTCGATAGGGAAAGCCACAAGCGGTCAACCTGTCACTTCGCCACGGAGGCCTGCTCGCTGCCGCCGCAAAGACTGTCGATGCGGGCGCGAACCCGGGCGACGCCCTCGGCAATGCTTGTGCTTGGAATGGACGAATATCCCATCCGGAAGTAGCGGCAGGGCTGGTCGCTTCTGGGGAAGAAGGGCGAGCCGGATTCGACCAGCACGCCGTCCTGCCGCAATTCGCTGACCAGCCGGTCGGCATCGAGCCCTTCCGGTCCCTCCATCCAGAAGGACGTGCCGCCGAAGGTCGAGGAGCCTGCGACTTTCAGGTTCGCCCTACGCAGTGACTCGGCCATGATTACGTGGCGCTTGTGATATTCGGTCCGCATCCGGTGGAGCACGGCGTCATAATGGCCGAGCGCCAGGAAATAGGCTGCGGTGCGCTGAAGGTGTCCGGGCGGGTGGCGCAACATCAGCGAGCGAAGCGCACGCGCCTCGCGAATGAAGGGGGCTGGCGCCACGAGGTAGCCGAGCCGAAGCCCGGGAAAAAGCGATTTCGAGAAGCTGCCGATGTAGAGCACCCGGCCTGACGGATCGAGCGCCTTCAGCGCCGGGGAAGGCGGAGCGAGGTAGCTGATCTCGAACTCGTAATCGTCCTCGACGATGACGAAATCCCGTTCTTCCGCAGCCTGCAGCAGTTGCGTACGCCGATCCACTGGCATAGTCGCGCCGGTCGGCGAGTGGTGGCTCGGGGTCACGAAGACGGCATCGACGTTTTCCGGCAAGGCATCCGGTGACAGGCCCTCGACATCGACATCGACGGTGGTGACGTCGGCGCCGCTCAACAGCAGCGAGGCGCTGATATCGGGATGGCAGGGGTTTTCGCAGACGGCGGCGGAGCCCTTCTCCAGGATCAGACGGGTCACGATCCAGAGCGCATTCTGCGCGCCGACGGTGACGAGGATTTCGTCCGGCGTGGCGTGGATGCCCCGGCGCGGCAGCGTGCGCGAGCAGATGTAGTTGACCAGCCGCACATCGTCGGCCGCGGCAAAGTCGCTCGCCATCAGCACGAAATCCTCTCGCGCCAGAGCCCGGCGGGCACAGTCGCGCCAGGCATTGAGATCGAACAGTGTCGGGTCCATCTGGCCATAGAGGAAGGGGAATGGATAGCGCCGCCAGTCCAGCGGCTTGGCGACCTGGCGCACGACGCCAAAGCTCATCTTGATCTTGCGGCTCCAGTCGATCGGATTGGAGCCGGCGGATGGGCGCTCCCCTTCCACATCCATGCCCGGCGGATTGCCGGAGATGCGATAGGAGCTGCGGTTGACCGCCTCGACATAGCCCTGGTTGATCAGTTCCTGATAGGCGAGTGTCACCGTGATGCGCGATATTCGCAGATAGTCGGCGAGCTTGCGGCTGGATGGCAGATGCGCGCGCGGCTGCACCCTTCCGGCGAGCACGGCCGAAACGACCGTCTCGCGCAACTGCGCCTGCAGGCCGATCCCACTGTCGCGATCGATGAAAAAAATGGTTTCGGAAACGTTCATCTGCACGACGCCTGCTCCCCCGACGGCGCTAAACTGGATCTATTCAACTTCCAGACTGGATATAACGCAAGCCGGATCTCGGCCTTATCGTCATCAGCAAGACCGGAGAAACGGTCAGCGAATAAACAAAGAGGAGGAAGACAAATGCTACATGGACATTTCAGACGACTGGCCGCAGCCGCCAGCATTGTCGCGAGCCTGGCCGCATCCGGCGTCGCTTATGCCGAAACGAAACTCGTCGTCGGCTATCAGCAGATCGTTGGCCCGTTCGTGGCTGCGATCGCCGATGGCCGCTTCGATGCAGCCGCCAAGGAGGCCGGCTATTCGATCGACTGGCGCCAATTCAGCTCGGCCGGCGACATCACTACGGCGCTTGCCTCCGGTGACGTGCCGATCGGCGTTCTCGGTTCGACCGGTACTGCGGCTGCCGCGACGCGCGGCGTCGAACTGCAGCTCTTCTGGATCCTCGACAATATCGGTCAGTCGGAAGCGCTGGTCGCCCGCGAGGGCTCGGGCATCGAGACGCCGGCCGATCTCAAGGGCAAGAAGGTCGCCGTGCCTTTCGTCTCGACGTCGCATTTTCACTTGCTGGTCGGTATGAACAAGGTCTGGAACGTCGATCCGCGCGAGGTGGAAATCCTCAACCTGAAGCCGCCGCAGATCGTTGCCGCCTGGCAGCGTGGCGATATAGACGCGGCCTATGTCTGGCCGCCGGCGCTCTCAGAAATCCAGAAGACCGGCAAGACGATCTCGGATTCCGAGGTGATTGGCGCGGCTAGCGTGCCGACCTTCGACGGGCTGGTGGTCGACAAGGCCTGGGCCTCGGAGAACCCGAAGCTGATGGAAGCCTTCACCAAGGTCCTGGCGGTCGCTTATGCCGACTACAACGCCAACAAGGCGGCGTGGACGGAGGAGTCGCCGCAAGTGGAAGGCATCGTCAAGCTGATCGGCGGCGATGGCCCGAGCACCGTCGAAGCCTTGCGCCTGCTTTCGTTCCCGAATGCGGATGAGCAGGCCTCCGAGGTCTGGCTCGGCGGCGGCGCCACGCGTGCACTGACCGAAAGCGCCAAGTTCCTCGTCGAGCAGAAGCAGATCAGCCAGTCGCTCGACGACTACGCGCCTTATGTGAACGCCGACTTTGCCAAGGCGGCCGCACAATAGGCTAATCTGTCGATTGCCCCGGCCGTTGAGGAGCGGCCGGCGCACCACCATAGACCGTGACCGAGGTGCAGGGAGGCATTTCTCATGGAAACATTGAGCGTCAGAAACATCAGTCTGACCTACCCGGGCCTCTATTCGGACCAGGCAATCATCGCCTTAAAAGGCGTCAACCTTACCATCAACAGCGGAGACTTCGTCGTTGCGCTGGGCGCATCGGGCTGCGGAAAGACGACGCTGCTCAACCTGATGGCGGGCTTCATGGCCCCGTCGGAAGGCGACATCACCCTTGGCAACCACCAGGTCAACGGACCTGGCGCCGAGCGCGGCGTCGTCTTCCAGAAGCACGCGCTTCTGCCGTGGCTGAACGTCATCGAGAATACCGAGTTCGGCCTCAAGCTGCGCGGCGTCGACAAGGCGACCCGGCGGGATCTTGCCACCAAGAACCTAGCTCTGGTCGGCCTTCAGGATTTCCACCGCCACATGATCTATCACCTCTCAGGCGGCATGCAGCAACGTGTTGGCATCGCAAGGGCGCTGACCTGCGATCCCGCGATGCTGCTGATGGACGAACCGATGGCAGCACTCGACGCGCTGACACGCGAGACCATCCAGGAACTGTTGCTCAAGGTCTGGCAACTCACCAACAAGATGTTCTTCTTCATCACCCACAGTGTGGAAGAAGCGTTGTTCCTCGGCTCGCGGCTGATCGTCATGTCGCCGCGCCCGGGCCGCATCACCCACACCTACGAGCTCAACTTCAACAAGCGGTTCCTCGCCGAGGGCAATGCGCGCGCAATCAAATCCAGCCCGGAATTCATCCGCATGCGCGAAGAAGTGCTCGGCATCATTTATGGCGACGAACGTGCGTCCGGCAACCCGGAGGTGGCCCATGCTTGACAGAGTGACACGCGCCAAGCCCGTAAAGGCCGGCAAGATCTTCGGCGCGCCCGGTGAAGGCAGCAGCGGCCTCATCAGCTTTTCGACGACGGTCGTCATCGTCGCTCTCTGGTTCCTCGTGACCGAAGGCGGCTGGGTCAAGCCGCTGTTCCTGCCGTCGCCGCTGGCGGTCTGGGACAAGTTCATGCTGGCGATGACCGACGGTGTTTCGAACTCGACGCTGATGCAGCACACGCTTGCCAGTATCGGCCGCGTGTTCGGCGCTTTCCTGCTGGCGCTGCTGACCGCCGTGCCGATTGGCGTGCTCATGGGCGTCAATCGCTTCGTGCGCGGCCTGTTCGATCCGATCATCGAATTCTACCGGCCGTTGCCGCCGCTCGCCTACCTGCCGCTCGTCATCATCTGGCTCGGCATCGGTGAGTTCCCGAAGGTGTTCCTGATCTATCTGGCGATCTTTGCGCCGATGGCAATTGCCGCAAGGGCGGGGGTGCGTTCGGTCTCGACGGAACAGATCCACGCTGCCTATGCGATGGGCGCCACCCGCGGGCAGGTCATCAGTCAGGTGATCATGAAGGCCGCCTTGCCGGAGATCTTCACCGGCATGCGCATCGGCATCGGCGTCGGCTGGACCACCCTGGTGGCGGCGGAAATGGTGGCGGCCAACCGAGGCCTCGGCTTCATGGTTTTGAATGCCGCCGAAAACCTCGAAAGCGACACGGTGATCATGGGCATCTTCATCATCGGCATCTTCGCCTTCGCCTTCGATCTTCTGATCCGCTACCTCGAAAAGGCGCTGATCCCCTGGAAGGGCCGCCTCTAACCGGCGACCACCTCCGACACTTCAACTGAATACGGCCTGGCGGCCTTTTGAAGACGGCCTTTCCCGTCTCCGGCGAAGCCATGCCTTACGACCAAGCCAAAGGACTGGACCATGACACTGACGGCAACCGATCTCAAAACCTTGTTCGATGCCTTCAACCGGCATGACATCGACGGGGTCATGCACTTCTTCGCCGAAGATTGCGTATTCAACGCCGTCGGCGGCCCGGAGGTCTACGGCAACCGTTTCGTCGGTACCGGTCCGATCGCAGATGCCTTCAGCGGCGTCTGGAAATCGATGCCGGACGCCGAATGGGGCAACCACAGCCACTTCGTCGAAGGCGATCGCGGCGTGTCCGAGTGGACCTTCTCCGGCACGGCTGCCGACGGCAGCCGCATCGAGGCAGAAGGCTGCGACCTCTTCACCTTCCGCAACGGCAAGATCGTGCGCAAGCAGGCGTTCCGCAAGAACCGCCCGGTCCTGCAACCCCGCTACTGATGGCCTGGAGCTAGAGCCATGCAACTGCGCGCCACACCCTTGAAGCCTGAAAGAGAGCCGTTTGACCCGGCCTATGACCCCAACCATTCCCGCAGCCCCGGCACGGGCAAGGACTATGCGCCGACCTACTGGATCGGCACTGCCGGTCCCGAACCGGAGGACGACGGTCCGATCACGGGCGATATCGATGTCGATGTTGCGATCATCGGGTCCGGCTATACCGGCCTCTCCTGCGCCATTCATCTGGCGCGTGAGCACGGCATCAAGGCAACGGTGCTGGAGGCCAACGGCGTCGCCTGGGGCTGCAGCACCCGCAACGGCGGGCAGGCACAGATTTCTGCCGGCCGCCTGAAGCGCTCGCAATGGATCGCCCGCTGGGGCGTGGACGTTGCCCGCAAGATGCATGCGGAGATTTCCGAGGGATTCGACCTCTTTCGCTCTCTCGTCCGCGAGCCCGAAATCGACTGCGATCCGCAGGATGGCGGCCATCTCTATATCGCCCACCGCGACAAGATGCTGCCGGCGTTGCAAAGCGAGGTCCGTGTTCTCAACGATACGTTCGGCTATCGCGCCCGCATGGTCTCGCGCGACGAGATCCACCGCGATTTCGTTCGCGACGAGGAAGCACGCGGGGCGATGTATGAGCCCGATGGCATGGGCATCCATGCCGCCAAGCTCGCCTTCGGTTACCTCAGGCTTGCCCGCAAGCTGGGGGCAAAGGTGCATACGTCGAGCCCGGTACTTGATTGCACCGCCAAGGGCGGCATGCATTACCTGACGACGCCTGGCGGAACGGTGCGGGCGCGTGCCGTCTGCATTGCGACGGCCGGCTACACGTCACCCGGCATGAACGCGCTCACCCGCCACCGACTGATGCCGATCCTGTCGAACTCGATCGTCACTCGGCCGCTGACGGAAAGCGAGCGGAAGGCGCTGAACTTCAAGGCGCGCATCCCGCTCACTGATACGAGGACGCTGCGTCACTACTATCGCATGCTGCCGGATGGCCGGGTGCAGATCGGCAGCCGCAGCGCCATCACCGGACGCGACGCGAGCAATCCGAAGCATCTCGAGCTTCTGCTTGCCGGTCTCTACCGCAAGTTCCCGGCACTCCGCGGCATCGACATCGACTACTCCTGGTGGGGGTGGGTGGATGTCAGCCACGACATGATGCCGCGCATCTTCCAACCGGACCCGAGCCAGAGGCTATTCTACGCCATGGGCTATGGCGGCAACGGCGTGATGTATTCCGCCCAGGCCGGCCGTCGCATGGCCCAGATGGTCGCCGGCAAAGGCGGCGGCCTCGACCTTCCCATCTTCACTTCGCCTCTGCCGGGCCACGGGCTTCTGACGCCGTTCCGACGGCTCGGCCAATGGGGAATGTACCGCTGGTACTACCTCCGTGACGAGATCCTCTAACTCTCTGAAATAATACCAGGAAAGGAACCACCCCATGAAAATGACCACCGAGGAAGCCTTCGTCAAAGTTCTTCAGATGCATGGCCTCGAACATGCCTTCGGCATCATCGGCTCGGCCATGATGCCGGTGTCGGACCTGTTCCCGAAGGCCGGCATTAAATTCTGGGACTGCGCCCATGAGACCAACGCCGGCATGATGGCCGACGGCTTCAGCCGCGCCACGGGCACGATGTCGGTTGCGATCGGCCAGAACGGCCCCGGCGTCACCGGCTTCATCACCGCGATCAAGACCGCCTACTGGAACCACACGCCGCTTCTGATGGTCACGCCGCAGGCGGCCAACAAGACGATCGGGCAGGGCGGTTTCCAGGAAGTCGACCAGATGGCGATGTTCGAGGAGATGGTCTGCTACCAGGAAGAAGTGCGCGATCCCTCGCGTATCCCCGAGGTGCTCAACCGCGTCATCGAAAAGGCCTGGCGCGGCTGTGCCCCAGCACAGATCAACATCCCACGCGACTACTGGACCCAGGTGATCGACGTCGACCTGCCGGCGATCGTTCGCTTCGAGCGCCCGGCTGGTGGCCCGCAGGCGATTGCCGAAGCGGCCAAGCTTTTGTCCGAGGCAAAATTCCCGGTCATTCTCAACGGCGCCGGCGTCGTCATCGGCAACGCCATCTCCGATTCCATGAAAATCGCCGAGCGTCTCGACGCGCCAGTCTGCTGCGGCTACCAGCACAATGACGCCTTCCCGGGGAGCCATCGCCTGTCGGTCGGCCCGCTCGGCTACAACGGTTCGAAGGCTGCGATGGAGCTGATCTCCAAGGCCGATGTTGTCTTGGCGCTCGGCACGAGGCTCAATCCGTTCTCGACGCTTCCGGGCTACGGCATCGACTACTGGCCGAAGAACGCCTCGATCATCCAGGTCGACATCAACGCCGACCGGATCGGGCTGACCAAGAAGGTGTCGGTCGGCATCTGCGGCGATGCCAAGCAGGTCGCCCGCCAGATCCTGGAGCTGCTCTCACCGTCTGCCGGCGATGCCGGCCGCGAGGAGCGCAAGGCCGCGATCCACCAGACCCGCTCGGCCTGGCAGCAGCAACTCTCCTCGATGGATCACGAGGACGACGATCCGGGCACGGAATGGAACGAAAGCGCACGCTCGCGCGAGCCGAACCGCATGTCACCGCGCCAGGCCTGGCGTGCGATCCAGGCGGCCCTGCCGAAGGAAGCGATCATCTCCACCGACATCGGCAACAACTGCGCGATCGGCAATGCCTATCCGACCTTCGAAGCGGGCCGCAAATATCTGGCGCCGGGCATGTTCGGCCCCTGCGGCTACGGTTTCCCGTCGATCGTCGGCGCCAAGATCGGTTGCCCTGATGTGCCAGTGGTCGGTTTTGCCGGTGACGGTGCCTTCGGCATCTCGATGAACGAGATGGGCTCGATCGGCCGCGAGGGATGGCCGGCGATAACGATGGTGATCTTCCGCAACTACCAATGGGGTGCCGAAAAGCGCAACACGACGCTCTGGTACGCCAACAACTTCGTCGGCACGGAGCTCAACCCCAACCTCTCCTACGCCAAGGTGGCGGAAGGCTGCGGCCTGAAGGGCGTGGCGGTCAACACGACCGCAGCTCTCACCGAAGCCCTGTCCACTGCGATCGCCGACCAGAAGAAGGGCGTGACAACCTTCATCGAAGTCATCCTCAACCAGGAGCTCGGCGAACCCTTCCGCCGAGACGCGATGAAGAAGCCGGTGCCCGTTGCCGGTATCGATCGCGCCGACATGCGTCCCCAGAAGCGGGCCTGATCCTCGATTACGTCAAGCCCCGCCCGGTACCCGGGCGGGGCGAAGCCTCCCGCAGATGACCGGAACAGAACCATGACCTTCGTCGCCTCCGTCCACGAACGCTTCCGAAGCGTGCCCTCCGGCTTTGCGGCCTACTGGCCTGGCTTTGCCGTTACCGCGGCGGTGGCCGTCGCTGCCCAATTCCTTTCCGACCACTACGGCGCGCCGGCCATGCTCATGGCGCTCCTGCTCGGCATCGCCTTTCACTTTCTGTCCGAGGAAGGGCGTTGCGTCGCCGGCATCGATTTCTGTGCCAAGAAGGTGCTGCGCATCGGTGTGGCGCTGCTCGGCATGCGCATCAGCGTCGACCTCCTCATCGGGCTTGGCGCAAGCACGATCCTGCTCCTCATCTCAGCCATCGCCGCGACCATCGGCTTCGGCCTGCTTGCCGCAAAGCTTCTCGGGCGTGGCTGGCGGCTGGCGCTTATCACCAGCGGTTCGGTCGCAATCTGCGGAGCGTCTGCAGCGATGGCGATCGCAGCCGTTCTTCCCAAGAACGAGTTCTCCGAGCGCAACCTGATCTTCGCCGTGCTTTCCGTCACCGTGCTCTCGACACTTGCGATGATTGCCTATCCGATCCTCGCCCAGACCATGGGGCTCGACGCGCGCGCCACGGGCATCTTCTTCGGTGGCACCATCCATGACGTCGCGCAGGTCGTCGGCGCAGGCTTCTCGGTCTCGCCGGAGGCGGGCGAAACGGCGACGCTCGTCAAGCTGATCCGCGTCACCATGCTGGCGCCGGTCGTGCTCATCTTTTCGCTGTCACTGCGCAAAGTACCGCAGCCTGAGGGCGAGACCGGTAAGCGCCCGCCGCTCTTGCCCGGCTTCGTCGTCGCCTTCCTGATCTTTGCAGCGCTGAATTCCTTCGGTTTCGTGCCGGAACTGGTGGCCAAGGCCGGCATGGAAACGTCGCGCTGGGCGCTGCTTGCCGGCATCGTCGCCGTCGGCATGCGCACGTCGCTTCGCCGCGTGCTCGATGTCGGTGGCGACGCCGTCGCGCTGATCGTCGCCGAAACCGTCTTCATCGCTCTCTTCATCCTCGTCGGCATTCACTATCTGGGGCACGCCTGATGAAACCGCTCGATCGCATTATCGAGGCCGCTAAAGCCGCCCCGCGCCATATCGTGCTCGCCGAGGGCGAAGACCCACGCATCGTCGAAGGCGCCTTGCGCGCCGTGCGCGCCGGTATCGCCAAGATCACGCTCGTCGGCGACAGGAAAATCGTCGCGGAGGAGTTGCACGCCGCCGGCGGCGCACCAGACGAAATCCGCATCGAGGATCCGACTTCGTCTGCGCTGACTGAGCACCTTGCCGTTGCCTACCACGATCTCCGTCGTAGCAAGGGTGTCGACGAAGCGGCCGCGGCAGCAGCCGTACGCTCGCCTCTTGTCTTTGCGGCCATGATGGTCCGCGAGGATCAGGCAGACGGAACGGTCGGGGGCGCTGTCGCCACCACCGCCGATACCGTGCGCGCCGCCCTCCAGACCATCGGCCGGGCACCGGATGTCGGACTGGTGTCGAGCTTCTTCCTGATGATGCTCTGCGCGCCGCACCACGAAAAGAAGGGCGCCTTCGTTTTCGCCGATTGCGGGTTGGTTGTGGATCCTGACGCCACCGGCCTTGCCGATATCGCCGTGACCTCGGCACGCTCCTACGAGGCGCTCTCCGGCAAACCGGCGAAGGTGGCGATGCTCTCGTTCTCGACGGCCGGCAGTGCCGCGCATGAGCGCGTTTCGAAGGTGGTGGAGGCGACGCGCCTGGCCCATGCCTCAGCGCCGGGATTGGTGATCGACGGGGAATTGCAATTCGACACCGCTTTTGTCGAGGCCGTCAGCGCGGCAAAGGCGCCGCAATCGGCGCTGCATGGCGAGGCCAATGTCTTTGTCTTCCCCAACCTCGACGCGGCAAACATCGGCTACAAGATCGCCCAGCGCATCGGCGGCGCCACCGCCATCGGCCCGATCCTGCAGGGGCTTGCGAAGCCTGCCAACGATCTCTCGCGCGGCTGCAACGCCGACGACGTCTTCCACATGATCGCCGTCACCGTCGTTCAGGCGTCGGGCGGGCAGTCGACCGGCTAAGTCGCGCAAGTGACAGCGAACCGCCTTGCCGGTTGAGCCTGGCAAAGCTATCACCTTTGGGTCGAATTGGACCATCGGTGGTCTATCGACTGCCGATCTAAAGGAGAGACCGAACAATGACTTGGGCGTCAAGGATCATCTTCTTTCTTACCATGGCCTTCGTATCGTCGGGTATGGCAACGGCAGAGGAGGCCGCGTCGCCAGACGATGATCTGACGATCCTATTGAGGGCGGATAAGGGCGCGCTCACGCTCGAATACCGCAAGCCAGGCCAACGTCTCGAAGATGATCCCTCCGTCCAATGCGCCGTTGGCGCTCGGTTCACGCTTCCCGCCGGCGCGGTGGTGAACCTCGAACTCGTCTCGACGGACATCGTCTATAGCTTCGAAGTGCCGGGCTATGTCGAGCAGGTGGATCTCGTGCCCGGCCTCGTGAGCTATCGGCAGATCGAGACCCCTGCCGAAACCGGCCAGGCCGACGGCGTGCTTCAAGTGCACCCGGATGGTTTGAAGAAGGCCATCGCAGTGCGCTTCAACAAAGAGCAAAGCGCTTTCGACGCCCGAATGCTGTGCGCCAACTAGGCGCACGATCTTCTCGCAGCGAATCCTTCGTGTTCGCGGCGGAGCAAAGCTCGGTTGCCGCGCAGGCTGTCGGTCACGACGTCATGATGAAGGGCCGGCATGTCTCCGGCGGCAGACCATCAAGTACAAGTTTTCGGAACGCAGCGTCGACTTCCCGGGGAGGCATTTCCGGTCGCTCCTCCAGCCACCAGCGCAGAACGGCGTTGAACGTGGAGACCATGTGACGGATCACGAGGTCACGCGGAAGAGCGGCATGCATCGTGGCGGGGAGCGACTGGCGAAGGACCTCCGCAAGCACCTCGTCAACCGCATCGCGAACGATGCCGCCTCCGCGTCCGCCGGCAAGTGCGACCTGGATGTCCGCGTGTTCGGCGACATGCTCGAACAAGGCGCGGCTGGGATCCCACGCCTCTTCTCGCACCCGCTCGCGTGGCGATGAGATCGTCTTGTCCTTTGCGGTCACCAGCAGATCGCGCAGACGCTCCAGACTGCGTTTCAGAAGGTCGTCTTTCGACGTGAAGTGCGCATAGAACGTCGACCGCCCGATATTCGCCTCGGTCAGGATGTCTTCGACGGTGATCAGTTCGTAGTGCTTGCGGCGTATCAAGGCGAGAAGAGCTTCATAGAGCGCCGTGCGCGTTCGGGCCACGCGTCGATCGATCGGCAAATTTGTTCTCCTTTTTCCGGACGAGCGCGCGTTGCAGTCCCATTCGGTACACGAGGCACCCTTCTGTTTCGCAACTTCCGAACACCGTGTTCCGGATCGTGCTAGCCGAATGTCGTCTAGTCAACATCGAGGAACAGCCATGGTTGAGCTTTCTGCAAAGTCCCCTCTCTCTTCCCCATTTCGAAAAGCGGGTGCCTGCGCGCTTCTCCTGCTCACCCTGACGAGCCTGCATCACGCCTATGGCGCCTACATCTATGAAACACCGTGGCGTCTCCATATCGTCCAGTTGGCCGTGCCGGCGGCAATAGTCATTGCGGCCGCGCTGTTCGTTGGCCGGTCGAGGAGCGGGACCACGGCTGGACGTGTCGCGACCTGGCTGGCCGCCCTTGTCGTGCTCGCCTTTCCGGTCGCAATGATCGGCATCTACGAGGGCGGCTGGAACCATGTGGTCAAGAACGTCGCCTATTTCGGCTTCGGAACAGATGCAGCACGGTCCCTGTTTCCCGAGCCCGTGTACCGGTTGCCGGATAGTTTGCTTTTTGAATTGACGGGGATCGCCCAGTTCCCGCTCGCCGTCATCACCGCGCTGAATACGCTCGCTCTGTTGCGGCCGCCCGCCCGGTGATCGGATTTAGGTGCCGGCGGCCGCGCCGGTCGTTCGGATAAGGCAACGCTGCGAACAAGCGCCGTCAGGCGATTGTTCGTGCGCTATCCGTCATCAGCTTCAGCCCCAGTGCGCCCACCACGGCGCCGGCGGCGCGGTCGATCCAGGTCTTGGAGCGAAGGTAGACGACCCGCGGGCCGTGGGAGGAAAAGCCGAGGGCGACGATTGCGTACCACGCGAACTCGTTGATGAAGAGCAGCGGGGGCAGGGCGAGAAGCATCCAGGTAGGCGCCGGCGACGGCAACAGCGCGGCGAACATCGAGGCGTAGAAGATCGCCGTCTTCGGGTTGGAGATCTGAACGAAGAGCCCCCGCAACAGGGATTTCCAGAGCGTGCTCGGCTGGTCGGCGGGTGTCTCGGCAATCATTATCTTCTGCGGTGCGGCCCGCCAGATGCTTATGCCGATCCAGACGAGATAGGCGCCACCGACGAGCCTCAGGAGGATGTTGAGCCATTCAACCTGAAGAAGGATCGCCGTCAGGCCGGCGACCGCAATACAGGCGAAGAAAAAGCCGCCAATGCCCATGCCGACCGCTGCCATCAATCCATCGGCGCGGGACCGTGCGATCGCGATCCGCGACACCACGATGAAGCTCGGCCCGGGGCTCATGGCTCCAAGCAGGAAGACGCCCAGGATGGAGGCAAGAATTGCAAGTTCATGCATGTCATTATCCTCTCTTTAGAACGCTGCCGCCGCCGACGCAGGGCGAGTATGAAACGCGTTGCGTCATCCCACAATCGGGCATGTCCTCTCCCGCTCTCTCCGTCGAGAAAGCGGGAGACGTTCGTCAAGAATGACCTTCCTCGATCTTCGGGAGGAACCACGCGAGAAGCCCCGCAAGCGGAAGGAACGAGCAGATATAATAGACCGTTTCGACGCCGTAGCTATCGGCCAGTATCCCGAGAAGCGCTGCCGCAATGCCGCCGAGACCGAAGTTCAAGCCGTAGAACAGCCCGCCGATAAGCCCGATGCGGTTCGGCAACAGCTCGATGGCGTAGATCAGGATCGATGCGAAGGCGCTTGCCATGATGAGGTTGATCATCACCGTCAGCACGCCGGTCCAGAACAGATCGGCATGTGGCAGGATCAGCGTCAGCGGAAGCGGGCCTAGAACCGAGATCCAGATGATCCGGTAGCGTCCGATGCGATCGCCGACAATCCCTCCGATCAGGGCGCCTGCGGCCGAGGCAAGCAGGAAGATGAACAACATCATCTGTGCGGAAGGGATGGAGAGGCCGAACTTCTCCATGAGGTAGAAGGTGTAGAACGAGCGGAAACTTTCGCCATAGGCGTTCTTGGTGAACATCAGCAGCGTCAGGACCACCAGAGCGGCGCCAATCGTCGCCGGCGCGTGGCGGATGCTGCCCGCCTTCTTGCTGTCCGCCCGCAGCGCCATGAATGCGGCGCTGATCTCCCGCTGCTTGCCGCCGATCCACGCGAGAAGCACCATTGCCAGCAACGCCAGGGCGGCGAACCAGGCGAGGCTCGGCTGCCCCCAGGGAACGATGATAACCGCGGCAAAAACCGGACCGAGTGCGCCGCCTGCCTGGCCGCCGACCTGAAACAGTCCCTGCGCCAATCCCTGCCGGCCGCCGGCGGCATAGCGCGCCATGCGCGTGGCTTCCGGGTGGAAAATGGACGACCCGATGCCGATCAGCGCGACAGAGACAAGGATCATGGCATAGCTATCGGCAAGGGCGAGGCTGACCAGGCCCGAGAGCGTGAACATCATCCCGACGACTGGCGAATAGGGGGCGGGGTGTTTGTCCGTGACCATGCCGATCGCCGGCTGCAGCAGAGACCCGGCAATCTGGAAGGTCATGGTGATCATGCCGATCTGCACGAAGTCGAGCGCATAGGCGTCCTTCAGGATCGGATAGGCGGCCGGGATCAGCGACTGCATGAGGTCGTTGAGGAGATGGGTGACCCCGAGAACGACCAGGACGGCCAGATGCGTCTTCGGGCGTGTCACGGCAGGGATGGCGACTGTCATGGTTGATTTCTTGACTCCAGGATGCCGTGAAACGGCCTGCGGCGATGCCGCGCGGCGGGGAGCTTATGCATCCTCCGATAGGCGGGCAACCACCGGATGACGCTGCGCGCGAAAAAATGAGCTGTCGGGGCGGGAGGTTAGGCTCGCACGGGCACTTTCTTGGCCAGCCTTCCTCTGAGGACGCCCCGGAGCTTGCCGGCAAGGCGCGGTTCTTGCCCCGCCGCCTCGTTCGCCCCGACTCAGGCCTTCCCCCGCGAGACAGGTCTCACGGCGCTGTCGGCTTTCGGGTGGCAAGGTCCGCGATCGCGAGGAAAACACCGATCGCGAGGAATACGGCAAGGACCAGCGCCGCTCCAGTTGCACCAGTCGCGTCGAGCTGCATCGCAGCAAGCGGCAGCACGGCCAGGATCATCAGGTTGTTGAGGCTTTCCGAAAGCGAAAGCACCTGACCTTTTTCCTCTCCGGCCAGGCTCGCAAGAATGGCGGTGCTCGTCGGTGCGGCGAGCCCCAAGGCAAAGCCCCATGCCGTCAGGAAAACGAGGTCCCCCGTGAACGACAGGGGGGTGAGCATGAAGCCGCCGACCGCCGCACTCAGGAGGAACAGCGCAACGATCAGCGTGCGATCGTCACCGCGAAACAGCCGTGCGGCTCGGCCGACGCCGAGGTTGCCAAGCAAGAGTCCCAGACCGAAAGCCGAGATGGAGACGCCGGTGGCCGCAACGCCGAGGTCATAACGAAGCCGCAGGACCTCGCCGGCAAGAAGGAAACCGGCGACAGCCGTTCCGTTCCAAAGGCCTTTCGCGGCCAGGGGGCGGATCAAATTGCCACGGCCGAGCCAGACAGGACGCCTCATCTTCGGCACTGGGGGATTTCCCGCCCGGGCGGGAATCGCACTCCGGGCTATGGCAACTGTCGTGAGGCAGCCGGCGGCAGTCACCAGGAAAGGCGCACGCCAATCGAATGCCTCCGTCAGGACGCCGGCGATGACCGGCCCCGAGACGATGCCTGATGTCATGCCGATCATCACCGCTCCCATCGCGGCGGATTGTCGGTGCGCGGGGATGATGTCTGCCACCAGGGCAAAGACCGTCGGAATCAGAGCCGCCGACGCCAGGCCGCCGAAGACCCGCAGGACGATCGCTGCCCCGAAGCTCGGCGCGATCGTCAGCGCGAGGCCGTCAATCGAGAACAGAACCAGCGACACGAGCAGAAGTCGGCGACGGTCTATGCGATCGGAAAGGTAGCCGAAGATCGGCGCGGCCACGGCATAGGAAAGCGCGTAGCTGCTGACGAGCCATGCGGCGTGCGCCGGCGTCGTCTCGAAGGCCACGGCCAGGGGCGAAAGCATCGCCGACAGCATGAACTCGGTCGCGCCGACAAAGAAAACGGCGAGCGCGAGGGTGGGCAAAATGAAGCGTGAGGGCACGGATTATCGTCCTTGAGCTTGAGAAGCAGGAGAGAACCGGCGCGCGAAGACGTCTAGCCCGTTCGTGGCGCCGGAAGGATCGAAGCGTTTTTTTTGGGGGGGGAGAGTGTCGGCGCTGCGGACCCCGATGGTTCGGGTCATGGCGATGCGAATGAATGCTCGCCTAAGCTGAATACGACAAGGAACCTCTAGCAAAGAGGTTTAGGGAACACAACAGTTCTTCCCGATCGGTATCCGAAACGAACCGCTGGGTGGCCAGCCGCGCTATCGCGCGACCGGCCCATTCAGGCGCTCGTGGTCAAGGCAGACCCTGGCCTCACATGATCTGCGGTGGAACGCTCAGACCTGCCGGTCAATCGGCCGGTCCAGCGCCCAGCGTCCGATCCCATGGGCGCTGAGATAGGCAAAGACGCCGATCCATACCGTCGAAAGCTGAAAGCCCGTGCCGCGCGGGATCATCACCACAACCAGAATGACGATCATCTGGATGAAGAGCATGAAGGCGAGGGCGCGCGTCAGAAGCCCGAGCGCAATTGCGATACCGCCGAAAAGCTCCAAGGCGATAGTCAGATAGGCGAGCGGCCGGATCGAGGCCCCGACTCTGGAAAAGTTCGATGTCACGGGGCATGTCGCCGTTGAAGAGCTTTTCCCAGCCGAACCAGCTCACGACTTCACCCGTTGTGATCCTCAGCATCAAGTAATGCGACAAAGGCCGCGGTGAGGTTGAAGATCAGATAAAGTCCGGTGCTGCTCCCAGATCCGGCAGAACCATGGCATTCGCATGCGTGGTAGCCTGTGTCACGGGAAGTTCCTTCCATGAATGAGCATTCGTTGTGAGGAGATGCGTGCGGCTCAGCACATGCCGCCGTTTGCCCGGATGACCTGGCCATTGATCCACGCGCCTTCCGGTCCGGCGAGGAACGAGACGACACGGGCGATATCCTCGGGTTCAGCGAGCCGTTCGAGGGGGTTCATCTTTGCCATGCGGAACAGCAGTTCAGGGCTCTTTCCGCTCAGGAACAGCTCCGTCGCAACAGGCCCAGGGGCGATCGCGTTCACGCGAATTCCGCGGCCACGCATCTCTTGCGCCAGCACCTGGGTCAGTCCTTCGACCGCCGCCTTGGTGGCAATGTAGATGCCATAGGTCGGCAGGCGCATTCCAATCACGCTCGACGAGACGTTGATGATCCGGCCGTCGTTGCGCAGTCGTTTCGCCGCCTCGCGGCAGACGTTGAACGCGCCCTTCAGGTTTATCGCGATGGTATCGTCGACGACGTCGTCGGTGACGTCGGCAATCGGTGCAAGCTTCATGATGCCGGCGCTGTTGACGACGACGTCCACCCCGCCGAAGGCTTGCGTGGCCGTGTCGAACATCGCGGCAACCGCGCCGGCGTCGCTGACATCCGCTTGAATGACGCGTGCGTCGCCACCGCCGCCGATGATTTCGTCCGCGACCGCCTTGGCCGCCTCAGTGCGTCCCGCATAGTTCACGACAATCTTGAAGCCGTCACCGGCGAGGCGCCTGGCGATTTCCGCCCCAATGCCCCGCGACGCTCCGGTAACCAGCGCGACCTTGTTGCTGTTGCTCATGTGCCAAGCCTTTCAGGTGTTCCGTCTATTGATCGCGAGGAGGATACGCCTGGCATGAGAGAAGAAAAAATGCATAATTTGCAGGAGATAAATTACTGAAAGTATGAGTTGTCATGACGTTTGATGCGCGCTTGCTCAGCGGGATCGGAGTGCTTTCAGCAGTCGTCGAGGCCGGCAGCTTTGCCCGGGCCGGTGAAGCAATGGGGTTGACTTAGCCTGCGGTCAGCCGCGCAGTGGCCCGATTGGAGGAGCGCGTCGGCATACGTATTTTCAATCGAAGCGCCCGGGCAATCTCGCTGACGGACGAGGGGCGGCGCTTTTATGAACTCGTCGCGCCACTTCTTTCGGCAATCGAGGAGGCCGCGATCATGGCCGGCGGCACCAAAACGCACGTGCGTGGCAAGCTGCGGATCAATGTCGATGGGACCTTCGGGCACTTCGTGCTCGCCCCGAGGATCAATGACTTTCTCGAACGCTATCCGGAACTGTCGGTCGAGATCTTCGTGCGTGACTCGATCGGCGATTTTGTCGGCGAGGGGACGGACGTTGCCGTACGCTTCGGCGAGCCTGGCGCCCATTCGATGCATACGGAGCTGCTGCTGGAAACGCGTGTGTTCACCTGCGCGTCGGCGCAATACCTAAAGAAATATGGCAGGCCGCAAGTGCCAGCCGATCTTTCGCACGGGCACCAATGCGTCCTCATCCGCGACCCGGCGACCGGGCGCCCCTTCGCCTGGGAGTTTCAGAGCCGTGGCGAAGCCATACCGTTCGCGGCGACCGGCCGGGTCATGGTCAATGACACGGGCTCGCTGATTGCCGCCTGCCGCAGCGGCGCGGGGATCGCGCAATTGCTCGAGATCTATGTCAGGGACGAATTGTCGGACGGCGATCTGATCCAGATCCTGCCGGACTGGTCAGAAGAAACCTTTCCGCTCCATGCCTATTATCGCCGCTCGGACCTGATGCCTGCAAAACTCCGCGCCTTTCTCGACTTCGTACGCGAGATCGTCGCTTAGCCGCTTCGGATCGCTCTATCCCGCGTTGGGCCGCCACCGCACATGCTCGATGAGCGCGCGCAGCTTCGGCGCAAGGTTCCGTCGATTGGGAAAGTAGAGATAAAAGCCCGCGAACGGCGGGAAATAGTCCTCGAGAAGCGGCACCAGCTGTCCCGCAGAAACATAGGGTCTGAAGGTTTCCTCCATGCCGAAGGTGATGCCGCCTCCGGCGCAGGCGGTCCGGATCATCAGCGACATGTCGTTGGTGGTGATCTGCGGGTTCACCGCCACGTCGAACTCGCGCCCATCCTTGCCGAACTCCCAGCGATAAGGTGCAGTTTGAGGCGCCGGACGCCAGCCGATGCATCGGTGCTGGGCGAGGTCCGACGGTTGCATGGGCTTGCCGAAGCGTTCGATATAGGATGGCGCCGCGACAGCGGTCTGGCGTTGCTCGGCCGATACCGGGACTGCGATCATGTCCTGCTCGATGACTTCGCCGAGCCGCACCCCGGCATCATAGCCTTGGGCCACGATGTCGAACTCCTCGTCCGTGACGGTCACATCGATCTGGATCGTGGGGTAGGCCTCGGCAAAGCTTGCGAGCAGCGCCCCTGATATGAACCTTTCGGCGATCGAGGACACCGCCAGCCGCAACAGCCCGGTTGGGGCCATGTCCCGGTCGGCTGTGGCGTCCAGGGCCAGGCCGACCTCCGCGAGGGCCGGGGCAACACGCAGGTAAAGTTGCGCGCCAGCCTCCGTGAGGCTGACGCTGCGTGTCGTCCGCTGCACGAGTGCAACGCCGAGCCGATCTTCCAGCCGCCGCAGAGACTGGCTTACGGCCGATCGGGTAACGCCCAGATGCTCGGCAGCCGCGCGAAAACTCCGCGCCTCGGCGACGGCCATGAAGACGGAGATGGCATTAAGATCGACGGCCATTGGACGGCTCAACTTACCAGTGTCGGTGTGATTGGGCAGAGTGGTGATGCAATCTTGGCCCGCCGATCGACAACCTTCAAGGCATCAAAGAATGTCACCGCGAGTTCTACCGCGCCTGTGATCGCCTCCAGAAGGCTTGCCGCGATCGCAAGAGCCCGGCAGAGCCTTCACTTCTTCCCCACCTCCCGCGCGAGAAACGGCGCAATGGACATGCGGCCGCAGAGGCGGGGCGGGAGACACGCGGCAACCATCATTGGCACCAAAGGATCGGGGCGATCCCGGTAACGACGGTCTTCACGTGCTCCCCTTCCGCAATCACCTTTCGCGGTAAAACACCATGCCGCCATGGTGCAGCACGTCATCGATGAACTCGCCATCGGCCGTGAAGCCGGTGTCATCCCAGTAGTCGATCTGGTTGCCGGTCACTTTGTAGCGCCCCTGATAGGCGCTCTTTCGGTTTCCGCGCGCCTCGTCATAACGGCCGTTCGGCAACAGTTCCTGGCGGATCCGCCCGTCCTCGGTCACCCACATGCCGACATAGGGATGATCTGCTTGCTTGCTTTGAGCCTCGCTGCTCATGACGTCCTCCGCGACGGCTTGACGGGAGATCGGCGCGTCGGCAGATGCCAGACCGGCAACAAGGGTGGCGGCGGCAAGCTTGGGGAGATTGTTCATGGCTGCTCTCCCGCAGACTTGTCCTTGCCCGCTTCGGCCCGTTCGGCAAAGAGCTGCGACAAGGATTGCGAGGCAGCAATGGCGCGGGGAAATCCGGCCGGAACGGTTACCATGTAGATGATTTCCTTGAGCTCATCCTCGGAAACACCGATGTTGAGCGCGTATCCGGCATGGACATTCATCAGCTCCGTCAGGCCCATCGCAGCGAAGGCGGCGACCGCTGCCAGTTGCCGCGTCCGGTTGTCGAGACCCGGGCGAGCCCAGACGTCGCCAAGGGCATAGGCCTCGGTCGCATCGGCAAGGAAGGGAAACTCCTGCCGCATCCGTTCCAGATTGGGCTGCGTCACGCCATTGTTGAGGGTCCGGATGACGGCGGCGCCGCGTTCGCGACGCTCCTCCAGGGATTGGGCGAAGGCGACCTCCGGCGAAAGGCCCAGGAAAACCGCCGCACCTGCTGCTGCGAATTGCGATTGAATGCGATCAAGCACGTTTCTCTCCTCGATAGATTGTCTGTTGGGACGTCAGCCGATCGCGAACGTCGCCATCCTCCGGCTGTTCGATGCCGGGGAGGGCGCGACAAGCGCGCGTCCTATCCGCGTCAGCTGAATTTGGGGGAGGCGCTGTCATTCGGAGCGTCGAAAGTCAGCGGGCCCTGTCCAGTTCCTCCTCCGTCTTGCGTTGCTGTGTCGACGCAAAAGGTAGGCGGGGAAGATTGGAACGATAAGACGCCGATTTCGATCCATACTGGTAAATCTGACTAACCAGTCGGAATACTGTTCAGTGGCACGCTCATCGCGACCATGTCAGTTATGACAGGCGAATTTGTTCTCTCGGGTACGGGCCCTTGGCGTGATTGCGGCGGCACCACCGTTTGACTTCGAAATCACTTACAAAAACGCGCCAGCCTCGCGGCTCAGCGTGTCGATCAGCAGGCAGACACCGGGCAGCATGCCGCGGCTCGCAGGATGTATCAGCGAAATATCCAGTCCGGGGCCGGCCCAGCCAGGCAATATCTGTATGGCGGTTCCCTCGGCGACCATCCTGCGGCCGATGACGGTTGGCAGGCGGCCGATGCCGATCCCGGCCTCGATAGCCTCCGAGATGCCGCGGACGCTATTGGCACACATGCGCGGCTTG
This sequence comes from Ensifer sp. ENS03, assembly GCF_014852035.1. Classification (NCBI taxonomy): domain Bacteria; kingdom Pseudomonadati; phylum Pseudomonadota; class Alphaproteobacteria; order Hyphomicrobiales; family Rhizobiaceae; genus Ensifer; species Ensifer sp. ENS03. Next base: position 337,511 of record NZ_JACVAV010000008.1, read on the forward strand.
AACTCAACCTTCACCGGGTCTTGCGCCGCATGGTGGAGTGTCCAGGTCTGGCTTTCGCCCGGTGCGATCTGCTCGTCGATCAACTGATAGGTTGTTAGGTCGGAAGGCAGCAGTGACATGCCCTGTGCCGCGAACAGCGCCGGTGCTGCAAAGATAGACGCTTCGGTGCGTCCGATCTTGCGGGCGATCAGGGACGAATCCTCGAGATTGCCGACCCTCGGGAACATTCCGTCGACCTCGGCATGGACAATCTCCAGATGATCCGCAACGCCCAATTCCCGCCGGCGCTATCGCCGCCGGCCGTGCAGCCACAGGAACGCTTCATCGCGGGCGGCGAGGGAAATCCGAAGCTGCGGGTCGTCGTCCTGGATCCGGCGCCGGAGCGCCCGAACAAGCCGGCAATCCAGCATCTTCACGGTGGTGGACTGGTCGTTGGCAAGCCCGAAGTCGCCGTTCCCGAACTGCAGCAATTGTCCGCGGAACTGGGCGCGCTTATCGTTTCGGTCGACTACCGCCTTGCACCCGAGCATCCGTTCCCGGCTGGGCTCGACGACGCATACGCGGCGCTCGGCTGGTTGCATCAGGCTGCGGTCGAGCTTGGCGTTGATAGGAAGCGGATCGCCGTGATGGGCGAGAGTGCCGGCGCCGGGCTTGCCGCTGCCGTCTCGCTGAGGGTACGTGACCGCGGCGAGTGGCCGATCCGCTTCCAGTTGTTGCGTTATCCAATGCTCGACGACCGCACTGTGTTGCGCTTGCCACCGGCTCACGTCGGAACCTTCATCTGGAACGCGCAGTCGAATGCTTTTGGCTGGACTTCCCTGCTCGGTCGCAAGCCGCTGATGGCGGAACCACCGGCGGAGGCGGTTCCGGCACGTGCCGTCGATCTTGCCGGCCTGCCATCCGCCTGGATCGGCGTTGGCACACTCGACCTGTTCGCACAGGAATCGATACATTTCGCATCCCGTTTCGTCGTGGCCGGCGTGCCGGTCGAAATGTCCGTGGTTCCCGGCGCCTATCACGGCTTCGACACGATGGTACCGCAGGCGCGCATCTCGGCGGATTTCATCGCCGGCTGGAAATCGGCGCTGAGCCGATCTTTGGAAGTCGACTAAGGGGCAGGCGCACTGCACGGTTCGCGCCGCATGACTGCCAGGGCGCAAGAGGCTTTCCGCCCGAAGGCGGCATCTCGCTTGACGACCGCCGCCATTTCTTCCGATAGGGTCAATCTACGAGCAGGTGTGCGGGGAGGTGGCGACTGTGGCAATGCTCTTTGTTCCGGGCTTCATGCTCGACGCCGATCTCTGGCGCGATGTGGTTCCCGCACTCGGCGAGTACGGTCCCGCGACCTATGCCGACCTGTCGCAAGACGGCTCGATCGAAGCCATGGCCCGTCGCACGCTGATGGATGCCCCGGATCGCTTCATACTCACCGGTTTCTCCATGGGAGGCTACGTCGCCCGGGAAATCGTCCGGCAGGCGCCCGACCGGGTGACCGCGCTGATCCTCATTGCCACGTCCGCGCGCGGCGACAGCGACGTCGAGCGCCAGCGAAAGGCTGTCGTCGCCGGGCAGGCCGCCGGCACGGCATTCAAGGGGCTCAGCCGATCGGCTATCCTCTCGTCCCTGCACCCCGACAATGCGGGGCGGACCGATATCCTCGATCGCATCCAGGCGGCAGGCTATCGAATGGGAGGCGACACCTTTCGTCGACAATCTCTCATCGAGCGGAGGGACGAACGGGACGCTCTGGCGTCGATCCAATGCCCAAGCCTGGTCATTGCCGGCGAAGAGGATCGGTTGAGGTCGCGCGCCGAAGCGCTGGAGCTTCACATTGGGCTCGTCGGCTCAAGCTTCGAAGTCGTCGCCGACACTGGCCATATGGTCCCGATGGAAGCGCCGCAACGCCTCGCCACCATCATTCGGGAATGGCTCGCTCAACAGAAGGCCGAAGCGTAACGCGCCCGAGCCAAACTCCACCGTTCGCCTCCCGTTGTCACCCAATTCTTGCCGTTTGCTGCCCTTGCCGTTCCAAATCCGGCGGATGTCACGCTTGGGCTGAGGACGCTTTGGCAGTCTCGCCAAGCAGGACTTTCCACGGAGGAGAAGGATAGCAAGCCGGCATTTCCGCTCACCCTCCACTTCGGTTACAGAACAGCTAGAAGAACGTTGTTGACAAAACACACCGATGACTGGCAAATGTCAGAAATGTACAGAGGACGCCGGTTGTCGGTTGGTTTCAGGGGAGACAGGAGCCTGGAGCCGAAGAACCGGGAAGCATTTCCGTCTGCACAGATGCCAGCATGGGAGGGGACATCGTGGCTTTTCAGATGGATCGGCAGCTCGGCTTTCTCGCCACTGTGAACGTTGCCGCCATTGTCGCCGGTGCGATACTCGTCGGCGCGAGTTTCGTCGAGCTCTATAACTTCCAGTCCATGGCGTCGCAGGTCCCCGAACTGGGGTTCCTCGCCCTTGGCGTCATGCTGGCCATGATGTCCGGCAACGGCGGCATCGACCTTTCCGGCATCGCGCTTGCCAATCTCTCGGGCGTTGCCGCCTACTTCTTTCTGCGCGACGTGATTTCCGCCGACGAGGCTCCGCTTCTCTTCACCTGGAGCCTGATCGGCGTAGCGCTTGGCATCGGCCTTGTCGGCGGCATGCTGAACGGTTTCCTGATCGCGAAGGTTGGATTGACGCCGATCATCGCCACGCTCGGCACGCAATTGCTCTTTACCGGCCTGGCGATCGTTCTCACCAATGGTTCGGCGCTCAGCATCGGCTATGTCGAGCCGCTCGACGATTTCGGTAATGCCACGATCCTGAGCGTGCCCCAATGCTTCGCTCTGTTCCTGGTCGTCGCGCTCGCGATCGGCGCCATCCTGCGTTTCACGCCCTTCGGCCAACGTCTGCTTCTGCTCGGCAACAATGCCAAGGCCGCGCGCTACGCGGGCATCCCGGAAAAGCGCATCCTGTTCCTGACCTATACGGTTTGCGGGCTATTGGCGTCGGTTGCCGGCATCGTCATTGCCGCGCGCACCTCGAGCGTGAAGTGGGACTACGGCACCTCCTATGTCCTCATCGCTATCCTGATCGCCGTCATGGCCGGGGTTCGCCCCGAGGGCGGCTATGGGCGAGTCATCTGCGTCGTGCTTTCGGCAACGTCGCTGCAGATGCTCTCCAGCCTCTTCAACTTCATGAACATCTCGAACTTCTTCCGAGACCTCGCCTGGGGCGTTCTTCTGCTCGTTTTCATCGCCACCTCCGGCTTCGACTTCAAAGCCTGGTTCAGGGCGGCCCGCAGCTAACCCCGTTTCCGCCAGGGCCGGGCGCGAGCCTTCGCGCGCCACAGCTCTTTCCTTTCGAAGGCGCAATGGGAGGAACTATGCCTGATTTTCGTAAAATTGCCGCCTGCACCGTGGCTCTCAGCACCATCTGGGGTGCCGCGGCTGCCATGGCCGAGGAGAAGCCGAGCATCGTGACCGTCGTCAAGGTCACCGGCGAGAATTGGTTCACCCGCATGGCCGAGGGCGTCGCCGCCTATGGCAACGACAACGATACGGTTGCCACGAGCCAGATCGGCCCGGGCAAGGCGGATGCCGCCCAGCAGGCACGCCTGATTGAGGACCTTGTCGCCAAGAAGGTCAGCGCGATTGCCGTCGTGCCGATGGATGCGGCGTCGCTCGAAGGCGTGCTGAAGCGCGCCGCCCAGCGCGGCATCAAGGTGGTGACCCACGAGGCCGACAGCATGAAGAACACGCTCGTCGACATCGAAGCCTTCGAGAACAAGGCCTTCGGCGCCCGCTTCAACGAGAAGATCGCCGAGTGCATGGGCAAATCAGGAAAATGGACGTCCTTCGTCGGTTCGCTCGGCAGCCTGACGCATGTCCAGTGGGCTGACGGCGGCGCTGAGAACGCCAAGAAGTACCCAGAAATGGAGCTGGTCTCGGAGAAGAACGAATCCTTCAACGACGCCAACCGCGCCTATGAGAAGGCCCGCGAGATCCTGCGCAAGTACCCCGACATCAAGGGCTTCCAGGGCGGCTCCGCCATCGACGTCATCGGCATCGGCCGCGCCGTCGAAGAGGCCGGCCTGCAGGACAAGACCTGCGTCTTCGGCATCGGCCTGCCGAAGGATACCGGATCCTATCTTGAATCCGGCGCCGTCGATGGCATCAGCTTCTGGGATCCGAAGGATGCCGGCTACGTCATGAACAAGGTGGCCGACATGGTCATCAAGGGCGAAGAGATCAAGGACGGCATGGATCTCGGCGTGCCCGGCTACGAAAAGGTGACGGTCAAGAAGGGTGCCGGTGACGGTATCATCGTCGTCGGCGAAGCCTGGGTCGACGTCGACAAGTCGAACTACGGCAAATACCCGTTCTGATCGGTTCTGCCGATTAATGCCGTCGCGCCATAAACCGGCGCGGCGGCGTGTCCCTCGAACGCCCTCATGCACCATCAGGACAAAGCCATGCAGCCCCAGCCCACTGGCGGTGAACCGCATCTCAAGCCCGCGACCCCTTTTCTGGAGGTGCGCAACATCGAGAAGCACTTCGGTGGCGTGCGCGCGCTCAAGGGCGTGAGCCTTTCGATCGAGGCCGGCAACATCTATCACCTGATGGGTGAGAATGGCTGCGGTAAGAGCACGCTCATCAAGATCATTTCCGGGGCTCAAGGGGCTGATGCAGGCGAACTATTGATCGACGGCAAGACGGTCACCGGACTGACACCGGTCGCAGCCCTCGCTGCCGGCATCGAAACGGTCTATCAGGATTTCTCGCTGCTCCCCAATCTCTCCGTCGCCGAGAACATCGGGCTGACTCAGCAGTTGGTGTCCTCGTCGGGCAAGCTTGCGCGGCGGCTCGACATACCGAAGATGCGGGCGACGGCCGAGCGCGCCCTTGCGGCCGTCGGCCTGCCGGCGAGCAGGGCCTTTCTTTCAACGCGGACGGACGAGTTGCCGATGGCGACGCGGCAGCTGATCGCCATTGCCCGCGCAATCGCCTCCGACGCCCGCCTCGTCATCATGGACGAGCCAACGACCGCGCTGACCAAACACGAGGTCGACAATCTCATCGGCGTCGTCGACCGCCTGCGCGCCAAGGGCGTGGCCGTGCTGTTCGTCACCCACAAGCTCGACGAGTGCAAGTCGCTCGGCGGGCGCGCGATCATCATGCGCGATGGCCAGAAAGTCGCCGAATGCGACGTCGAGGGCCATTCGAAGGCCGATCTAGCCTTCTGGATGACAGGCAAAGTGCTGGACGACACCCGCCAGCGGTCCGCCGTCACGCTCGGCGAGAAGCTGCTCAATGTCGAAAAGCTCTCACGAACCGGATTTTTTGCAGACGTGTCCTTGTCGCTGCGCAAGGGCGAGATCATCGGCATTACCGGCCTGCTCGATTCCGGGCGCAACGAACTGGCGCTTGCGCTCGCCGGCGTTTCGCCGGCCGACGGCGGCGGTGTATTTCTCGAAGGCAACGAGATCCGCCTTGGCAAACCCGCCGATGCGATCGCTTCCGGGATTGGCTACGTTCCCGAGGACCGGCTCTCGGAGGGATTGTTCCTTTCGCAATCGATCAAGGACAATATCGTGGTTCCGGTCCTCGACCGGCTGCGCAATGCCTTCGGCATCGTCGACGGGCGCCGCAGCCGAGCGCTCGCCGAGCGCACGGTCGACGACCTTCAGGTCGTCTCGGCCGGCGTCGACAAGCCGGTGCAGTCGTTGTCCGGCGGCAACCAGCAGCGCGTGCTCATCGGGCGCTGGCTGACGATCGAACCAAAACTGCTCATCCTGCACGGCCCGACCGTCGGCGTCGACGTCGGCTCCAAGGACACGATCTATCGGATCATCCAGCGGCTCGCCGGCGACGGCATGGGCGTCATCATCATCAGCGACGACCTGCCCGAACTGCTGCAGAACTGCGACCGCATCATGGTCATGCGCAAGGGTCGTGTCGTCAAAACCTTTGCCGCCGAGGGGCTGGCGGAAGACGTTCTCTCCCGCGCGCTGACCGACGATACCATTGCGAGGCTTCAATGAGCGAAACCACCTTCTCCCCGGCAGAACCCCGGTCTGAAAGCGCGGGCGCTGTTGCCGGCATCTGGACGTGGCTCATGCGCCACCCACCGGCCTTCACGCTGATCCTGATCGTCGCGGTTTCGCTCGTCGTCGGTGCGATCAACACGGACTTCTGGCAGGTGTCGAACCTTTTCGACATCCTGCGTGCGTCCGTCGTCCGCGGCCTCTTCGCGCTCGGCGTGCTCGTCGTCCTTGCCTCCGGTGGCATCGACGTCTCGTTCACGGCGATTGCCGCATTCGTCATGTACGCCGTCACCATGCTGGTCGTGAATATCGTGCCCGACATGCCGATCGTCGCGATCCTCGCGCTCGGCGCCATCGGCGGCGCCTGTTTCGGCGCGCTCAACGGCGTTCTGGTTCATGCCCTGAAAGCGCCATCGCTGATCGTGACGATCGGCACGCAATATGTCATCCGCAGCTTCCTGCTCACCTTTGTCGGCACGGCGCTGTTCATGAACATTCCTGCGGCAATGGACGCGTTCGGAAAGCTTGCGCTCTTAACCCATCACAGCGCCAACGGTTCGACCTCGACGTTGCCGGCCTTCGTGCTCATCCTCGCCGTCGCCGCTGTCGTCACCTGGTGGATCCTTGAGCGAACCCTCATCGGCCGTGCAGTCTACGCCGTCGGCGGAAACGCCGGTGTGGCCGAGCGGCTCGGCTACAACCTGCGCACGGTCCGTATCTTTGTCTTTGCCTATGCGGGGCTTCTCGCCGGCGTCGCCGGGATCATTCACGTCTCCAGCAACCGGCTGGCGAACCCGTTCGATCTCGCCGGCGCCGAGCTCGAAATCATCGCCGCGGTGGTCCTCGGCGGCGCGCGTATCACCGGCGGCTCCGGCAGCGTCATCGGCACGCTTCTGGGCGTCGTGCTGATCACGCTCGTCAGTAACGTCCTCATTCTCGTCGGCATTCCGAGCACCTGGCAGCTGGTCATTGTCGGCATCTTCATCATTCTCGCCGGCGCGATCTTCTCGATCCGCGGCAGACAATCCTGACGGCTGGCCCCGGGGCCGCCAAGCGCGGTCAGGGCCGGCGTCGTTCGACAACCCTGTTTCCTTGAGAAAGGTTTGAGTGCATGGCGCACGATGTTTCGGTCATCGGACTTTATATTCTGGACATCCTCGGTCGCCCGGTCGATCGCATTCCCGAGGGCGGCAATGTCGAGTTTATCGACGAGATCCGCTTGACGGTTGCCGGTACCGCCGGAGGCACCGTCGTCGACCTTGCAAAGCTCGGTCTCAACTGCCTCGCGGTTGGCGCCGTCGGTGACGACGAGAAGGCCGATTTCGTACTTTCGACCTTGCAGCGCTTCGGCGTCGACACGGCCGAGATGCAGCGGATCCCCGGCGTTCCGACGTCTGCCACGATCCTCAACATCCGCCGCAACGGCGAAAGGCCTGCTCTTCACGTCCGCGGCGCGTCCGGTCATTTCGAGATCGCAGCCGAAGCGCTCGATCGCGTGACGGCGGCGCCGATTGTCCACCTTGGCGGCACGGGCCTGCTCGACCGCCTCGACGGTGAGCCGAGCCGCGTGCTTCTCGAAGCGGCGAAGGCCAAGGGCCGGATCGTCACCTTCGATCTGCTCGGCGCCAGTGAGAAGACGCTTTCCCTCATCCGCCCGCTCTTCCCCTATATCGACTACTTCATGCCGTCGGTGGAGGAGGCCATGCTGATTTCCGGGCGGAAAACCGCCGAGGATGCGTCGCTCTTCTTCTGCGATCTCGGTGTGAAGCATTGCGTTTTCACACTCGGCGGCGACGGCGTCTATTTCATGGATCCGGACCGAAAGACCGTGAAACTGCCGGCCTTCGAGATCGACGTCGTCGATACGACCGGCTGCGGCGACGCCTTCAATGCCGGTTTCATCACCGGCCTGCACCACAAAATGGACACGGAGACATCACTGAAGTTCGCGCAGGCCTCGGCCGCGCTGGTGGCGACCGGTCTCGGTTCTGATGCCGGCATCACCTCCTTCGAGGGGACGCAGGCATTCATGCGCACCGCGCGCGTCAAGGCAAACTGACGGGCTGGCAGGGCGCTCCTGACGGAGCGCCTCAGACCCCTTCGGCCAGCAGCATCTCGGCGGTTTCGATGTCGGTGACAAGGTGAGTGGCGTAGCCGCCATTCATCGTCGCGCGGATTGCCGTTACCTTGTTCGCGCCGCCGGCGACACAGACGCGGCTCGGGATGCGCACGAGTTCGTCGAGCTCGATGCCCACCATGCGATCGTCGAGTTCGCCGCTCACCTGTCGGCCCGCCTCGTCGATGAACCGGCAGATCAGCACCGCGACTGCGCCGTGCGCCTGGTAGGAGTCGAAGTCCTCCTGGCTTGCGACATTGGCCGACCGGATCAGCGTGTCAGGACCGATATCGCCGACGCCGAAGACCAGGATGTTGGTCGAATGGATAAGCTCGAACTGCTTGACGAGCACCGGTTCGGAGAGAAGCCAGCGTTTCAGTTCCGGCGTCGACAGCAGCGCCGGCGCCAAAAGGTTGACGCAGCGCGCGTGAATGCGCTGGGACATCAGCGAGGTACAGAACTCCGGCGAGAATTCGGGATTGGCGATGGAACTACCCGAGACCTGGACGACAGTCAGCCCATCGAGTGCTTCGGCCAGCGAGATCTGATCGGCGACTGCAAGTACGGTCCGTCCCCAGGCCACACCGATCGTGTCGCCTTGCTTGATCATGTCGGCAAGCAGGCGGGCGCCCGCCTCACCGAGCCGCGTCACCAGCGACGCAGGCTCTCCCGCGGGAATGACCAGCGCTCCTTCGAGCCCGAACTTCCCCTTGAGCTTGCGAGCCACGGCGACGCGTCCGCCGACATCGGTGTTGACGCGGATGGTGACGAGGCCGCGCTCGCGGGCCTCCTGAAGGTAGTTGACGATGGTCGCGCGCGACATGCCGAGGATCTTGGCGATGTCGCTCTGGGTCAGTTGATCGACGTAGTAGAGCCAGGCGGCCCAAACGACCCCGTCATCGAACTCGGGCGGCAACGACTTGCCTTCGCCGATCATCCAACTTGCCCGCGCGCTCTCCGTCATCCGTCACTCCGCTTGATACCGTTTGCGCCACCTCAAACCGGAAAAGCGGCTGCCGTCAAACAAATTCGAACGCTCAATTGACATTTGACACACTATGCTGTCATTTGTTTATGTTCCGTTGTGACGGACGATCGAGAACGGAATCGCGCTTGAGCACGCGGCCGCGGATGTGGCCGCATGGGCAGGCGAGACCGCGGCAGACAGGATCGGACCCGCGCCTCTTCGACGCGGCCCGCGCCAGACGCCGATCCCAAATTTCCCAAGCGGCCTTTCCCGTCAGCCTCCTGTGGCTCGGTGGGCATGGTCCCGCCATGTCATTTTTGTCCGGAGCCGTCGCAGGTGATGTCTGCCGGAAGCTGAGGAGCCTTTGCATGAAATCGAGATGGTCTGAAACCGAATATGCCAGTGTCGTCGACGCCTACGTCCGCAACGGCGTCAACCGCGACCTGGCGATCCGCACCTACACCACGCGCCTGCTCGGATCCGATCCGGAACTGGTGCTGCACGGCGGCGGAAACACGTCGGTGAAGACCACCTTTACCGATCTCGACGGTTCGGAAATTCCGGTTCTTTGCGTCAAGGGAAGCGGCTGGGACATGGGCACGATCGAACCGGCAGGACTGCCGGCCGTCCGCCTGCAGCCGCTGCAGGCGATGGTCGGTTTCCAGACGCTTAGCGACGACGACATGGTCATGCTGCAGCGCCGGTTGCTGCTCGATCCAGCGGCGCCCAATCCTTCTGTCGAAGCGATCCTGCACGCCAACCTGCCGTTCAAGCACATCGACCACACCCATGCCAACGCGATCGTGTCGCTGACCAACCAGCCGCACGGGGAAGATATCGTTCGCGAACTCTTCCCCAAGGCGATCATCGTTCCCTATGTCATGCCCGGCTTCGATCTCGCAAAAGCCTGCGACGAGGCCTTCCGCGCCGATCCGACCGCCGACGGCATGATCCTGCTGAAGCACGGCATCTTCACCTGGTCGGAGGATCCGCGCGAAGCCTATGAAAAGATGATCGCGGCGATCGACATGGCCGAGCGCCGCATTGCCAAAGGCAATCCGCGCCCGTTCGTTCAGGCAAAGCAACCGGCAGCGATTGCGTCGGCCGCCGAAATCGCCCCGATCCTGCGGGGCGCCGTCGCCATCGACACCGGTGTCGAAGGCTCTCCGAAGCGCTTCGTGCTCGAACACCGCGCGAGCGAGACCGTGCTCGCGTTCTGCAACGCAGAAAACGCTGCCGATCTCGCGCGCCGCGGCAATGCGACGCCGGAACATGTCATCCACATCAAGCGCTTCGGACTGGCCCTGCCGGCGCCGGTTACCGGAGAAATGGCCACCTGGGCAGAGACGGTGCGCACGGCGGTGGCGGATTACATCGCCGAATACCGCGCCTACTTCGAGCGCAACAACGCGCGTGTTGGCGGCAACAAGAAGATGCTCGACCCGATGCCCCGCGTCTTCTACGTCGCCGGCGTCGGCCTCTTCGCAGCAGGTCCCAGCAAGAAGGCGGCACGCGTCGGCGCCGATGTCGCGGAAGCCACGATCAACGTCATCCGCAACGCCGAGGGCATCGAGAGCTTCGAGGCGCTGTCGGAACAGGATCTCTTCGACATCGAATACTGGTCGCTTGAGCAGGTGAAACTGGCGAAGCAGGTGGAAAAGCCGCTCAGCCGACAGGTCGCGGTGGTGACCGGTGGCGCCGGCGGCCTTGGCCTTGCGATTGCCGAGGCGCTGCGTGCGGAAGGCGCCGAAATCGCCCTCGTCGATCTTGCCGAAGCGGCGGTCAAGAAGGAGGCCGCCCGGCTTGGCGGCCTTGGCGTCGCCTGCGACGTGACCAACCCCAAGGCCGTTGAAGCCGCTCTCGCCGGCGTTACCGAACATTTCGGCGGTGTCGACATCGTCATTTCGAACGCCGGCGCTGCCTTCCAGGGCGCCATGATCGAGGTCTCCGACGAACTCTTCGAGAAAGCCTTCGCGCTCAATTTCTGGGGGCATCACTACATTGCCCGGACTGCGACCAGGATCATGAAGGCGCAACGCACCGGCGGCGCGCTGGTGTTCAACGTCTCCAAGCAGGCGGTCAATCCCGGCCCCAACTTCGGTCCCTATGGCACCTCGAAGGCGGCGCTGATGGCGCTGATGCGGCAATACGCCGTCGAGCATGGCGCGGACGGCATCACTTCGAACGCCGTCAACGCCGATCGCATCCGCACCGGTCTCATGACCGACCAGATGGTCGAGGAGCGCAGCCGCGCCCGCGGCATCACACCGGAAGCCTACATGCGCGGCAATCTCGTTCATCGCGAAGTCGCAGCCAAGGATGTGGCCGAAGCCTTCGTGCACCTCGCCAAGGCACGCACGAGCACAGGCGCGGTCATCACCGTCGACGGCGGCAATGTCGCGGCGATGATGCGATAGCCAGATTGTGCGGCCGCGGTGAGCACCACCGCGGCCGTGCCCTGCGATATGAAGAGCATCGGCTCGACCTGCCGATTGTGTCGCCGTGGCGAAGAAAGTTCGACAACGCGACGGCCTAAGCCAACGGACAGCGAAGGTCTACCTGACGAGCTGGCGCCTGGGCTCCTAGATCCCGGAGCCGTCCAGTTCCTGTTCGTCCTCGCCTTCCCAGGGCAGGGGCATCGCGGCGCGATCGAGATTTGCCATGGGCATCGGCATCCAACACTTCAGCTCAGGCTCGGCATACTCGATGATGCGACCGGGCGAGGAATCGGAGGCGCGCCAGCCTTCGGACCCAAACTGATCACCCTTCGACCAATAGGCGAGATCGACTTCCGCGGCGCCTTGTTCGGACGGGCGGATCGTGACGAGGATCCGGCTCCCGTTTTTCGGCGCGCTTGCCATATGACGCCAGTGGTCCGCCTCAGCCATCATTTACCTCCTGCCTTGCTGCACCTCGCAAGTGTCGCCTCGGCGCTTAAAACGGTCAACTCATTGTTTGCGTGGGCGAGGGGAGGAGGCAAGGCCAAGCGACAGACCTAGGCAAGCGCGGAACCGGGCTGGGTAATAGATGAGCGGGATGATCAGGTCTTCCTCGTCGTCCAAATGACGAATCCGAACTCGGACGCGGAAACCTGGCCGGCGAGGCTGTCGACCGCCGGCCGGCTTCGCCCGCAGTTCCCGAAATAGCGTCGGCGCCAGCAAACTTTACGGGATGGCGATGACCGCTTCGATCTCCACCTTCGCGCCCTTCGGCAGAGCGCTGACCTCGTAGCAGGCGCGTGCCGGGAACGGCTTGGTGAAGAAGCCCGCATAAACCTTGTTGATCTCCGCGAACTGTCCGAGGTCGGTGAGCAGAACCGTGGTCTTGACGGTGTTGGAAAGGGTCGTGCCCGCTGCGGTCGCAATAGCCCCAAGGTTCTTGAGGCACTGCTCGGCCTGCGCGATCGCGTCGTCCGAGTTGAACTCTCCGGTGGCCGGATCGATCGGAAGCTGACCGGAAACGAACAGGAGGTTGCCGACCTTGATTGCCTGTGAGAAGGGACCGACGGCACCCGGCGCGTCGGTGGTGTGGATTTCCTGGATCATGATCCGTCTCCGAGATTCGTGGTTGATTGGAACACGCTTATGCGTAGCGGGCGATCGCGAGATCGGTGGCGTCGATTTCCGGCTGGCGTCCGCTGACGAGATCAGCGATGACGCGGGCCGAACCGGAACTCATCGTCCAGCCGAGCGTACCGTGGCCGGTGTTGAGATAGAGGCCGGCGACCTTCGTCGGGCCGATCACAGGCGTGCCATCCGGCGTCATTGGGCGAAGCCCCGACCAGAAGCTTGCCTTCGACACGTCGCCACCCGGGAAGAGATCGGTGACGGAGTGCTGGAGCGTCAGGCGGCGAGGCTCGCCGAGATCGTTGGTATAACCGGAGATTTCCGCCATGCCGCCGACGCGGATGCGATCGCCAAGCCTGGTGATGGCGATCTTGAAGGTTTCGTCCATAACGGTCGATTCCGGCGCGCGCGAAGCGTCGGTGATCGGGATCGTCAATGAGTAGCCCTTGACCGGATAGACCGGCAGACGGATGTCATGCGGCCTGACGAGGAGAGGGGAGAAGCTGCCGAGCGCCACGACGACGGCGTCGGCCTTGAGCGTGCCATGCGCCGTGACGACGCCCTTGATCCGGCCGCCTTCCACGTCGAGGCTGCGGATGATGCTGCCGTAGTTGAAGCGCACGCCGAGCGCTTCCGCTTTTTTCGCAAGTTCGTTGCTGAACTTGAAGCAGTCGCCGGTCTCGTCCTTCGGCGTCAGCAGGCCGCCGACGATCTTTTCGCGCACATGTTTTAGCGCCGGCTCGACGCGAATGCAGCCGTCGCGGTCCAGAACTTCGTAGGGAATACCGTCGGCGGCGAGCGCCTTGACGTCTTTGCCGGAGGCGTCGAGCTGGGCTTGGGTGCGGAAGAGCTGCAGCGTTCCCTGCATGCGCTCGTCATAGGCGATGCCGGTTTCAGCGCGCAGCGCGCCGAGCGAGATGCGGCTGTAGTCGGCAAGCCTGAGCATGCGGCTCTTGTTGATCGCGTAGCGCCCGGACGTGCAGTTCGAGAGCATCTTGATCATCCAGGAGATCATGGCGGCATCGACCTTGGGTCGAAGGATGAGCGGCGCGTGCTCCATGAACAGCCATTTCATCGCCTTCATCGGAATCCCGGGTGCTGCCCAGGGCGAACAGTAGCCGAAGGAAACCTCGCCGGCATTGGCAAAGCTCGTCTCCAGCGCCGGTCCGGGCTGGCGATCGATGACGGTGACCTCATGTCCGCTCTTGGCAAGCTGGTAGGCCGAGGTGACGCCGACGATGCCGGCGCCGAGAACGATAACTTTCATGATGTCCTCAAAAGGAAAGGAAGCTCAGCGATACTGCCGTTCGTAGCGATGCCCGAGACCGGTCAGGATTTCGTAGGAGATGGTGCCGGCATCGCGTGCGATGTCTTCGAGTGTCTGGTTGGGGCCGAGGACCTCCACCAGGCTGCCGAGTTGCAGGCGCCCCTCCGGCAAGGCGGAGATGTCGATGGTGATGCTGTCCATCGACACCCGGCCGACGATCGGCAAGCGAACACCGTCGCAATAGACCGCACCCCGATCGCTCAGGCTGCGCGGCAGGCCGTCGGCATAGCCGGCAGCAATGGTGGCAAGCCGGGTCGGGCTTGCGGCGACATGGCTGCCGCCATAACCGACGCGCGCTCCGGTCGGCACTTCACGCGTCTGTACCACCGCAACATCGAGCTTGATGACCGGCTCCATCGGGTTTGGATGACCATCCGTCGGAGCACCGCCATAGAGTGCAATCCCTGGCCGAACGAGCACGCCGTGATAGGCTTCGCCGAGGAAAATGCCGCCCGAGTTGGCGAAGCACAGTTCGTATTCCGGAAACTCCGTGGCGATGCGTCGGAGTTCGGCAAGCTGGTTGCCGTTCTGCTCGCTCAAGACATCGTCGGCAGAGGCCAGGTGGCTCATGACAAACTGGATGTCGATCATGCCGCAGGTCCGCAGCATCGATGCGATCGCCGGTCGTTCCTGCGGCGGGACACCGAGCCGCGACATGCCTGTGTCGAACTGCAGCGCCGCGGGAAGGCGACGGTTGAGGTTTACAGCCGCACCGGCCCATTGCCGCAATTGTTCGAGGGAATTGATGACTGGAACGATGCCATCGTCGGCGCAGGCGAGCTCATTGCCCGGCTGCAGGCCATTCAGAACGAAGATCATCGCATCGCGGGCAAGCTGAGGTCGCAGGCGCCGAGCTTCCACGAAATGGGCCACGAAGAAGTGCCGGCAGCCATGGTCATAGAGGCGCGCTGCGACCCGGTCCGCGCCAAGCCCATAGGCATCCGCCTTGACGACTGCTGCGGCCCGCGCCGGCGCAATTTCAGACACAAGCCGGTCGTAGTTGCGAACCAGCGCCACAAGATCGATCGTGAGGTAGCCTGAGGCGCCGCCCTTGATCGCTTTCTGCTGCGTATTTTCCCTGACTGCGCCGTCCATGGCCGAGCCTCCCAACTTGTCCGGAGGGTAGTGAAACGATCGCAGAATTGTCGACGAATTGTCGATTGATCGTTGCGCGGATTCGTGATCTTTGAATGAAACAGCGAAGAATTGGAATAATCTGCAATGCCCGCGCTCGACACCATAGACCGCAATATCCTTCGGCTGCTGCGCCTGGACGCGCGCCGGAGCAATGCCAGCCTCGCGACCGAGGTCGGGCTCTCGCCATCCGCTTGTCTAAGGCGGATAAAATTGATGGAACAGTCCGGCGTCATCCGCGGCTATACCGCCCTGGTGGACACCTCGAACGTCGAGGCCAGCATTGCCGTTATCATCAACATCACGCTGGACCGCCAGACGGAGGACTATCTCGACCGGTTCGAGGCGGCTGTACGAAGACATCCCGAGTTGCGGGAGTGTTTTTTGATGACCGGTGGATCGGACTATCTCCTGCGCGTCGAAGTCGCCAATGCCGGCGAGTTCGAACGCATCCACAAGGAGATTCTCTCGGCTTTACCGGGGGTCTCCCGGATCCATTCGAGCTTTGCGATCCGCAACGTGCTCGCGACACGTCCCAAGGCGCGTCGATAGGCTGCAGTGTCAGAACCCCGGCGGCCGCCCCTAGCAGAGCAGGAGGGCGACAGGCATCAAGGCGAGGAGGCGGGCAAGTCCATCGGCCGCAAGTCGGTCGCGCACGCTGTGGGTGGTTGGCGATTTGTATCTCGCCCGGGACAATTGTACATCCAGCGTTCATATATGAAACAGAACGAATATTCCGAAGGCGGAAATTTGCGAATTCTGCATTCTATTTTCTCTTGCAGGTTCGTTATCGTTCGTTTTTAATCAGCGCACTTTCGCTGCGAAAGTCAGGCGCGACTGATTGAGGAGGATCAACGCGACTGAGCACCGAGACTTGTCGTCTCAATATTGGGAGGAACCGCCATGAGAGTTTTGAAATGGACGCTTGCGGCCACATCTGCAATCTCGATCTTCGCCGCCTCGAACGCCTTCGCGGCAACGGAGCTTGCCTGGTGGCACGCGATGACGGGCGCCAACAACGAAACCGTTGAAAGGCTTGCCAAGGAATTCAATGAAAGCCAGTCGGAGTACAAGATTGTCCCCGTGTTCAAGGGCACCTATGGCGAGACCCTGAACGCGGGTATCGCCGCGTTCCGCTCCAAGCAGGCTCCCGCCATCCTGCAGGTGTTCGACGCCGGCAGTGGCGTGATGCTGGGCGCGGAAGGTGCCGTGGTCCCCGTGGCGGAGGTGCTTAAGAAGGGCGGCTACGAGTTCAATAAGGACCAGTATCTGCCGGGCATCGTCGCCTACTATTCCAAGGCTGACGGGACTATGTTGTCCTTCCCCTTCAACTCGTCGTCCCCGATTCTCTATTTCAACAAGGACGCCTTTACGAAGGCTGGTATCGATACGGCCAAGCCGCCGGCCACCTGGCCCGAGGTCTTCGAAGCGGCAAAGAAGATCAAGGCGAGCGGCGCGGCAAATTGCGGCTTCACCTCGACCTGGCTGACCTGGATCCAGACCGAAAACTTCTCGGCCTGGAACAATGTGCCCTACGGCACGAACGAAAACGGGCTTGCCGGGCTCGAAGTGGAACTGAAGATCGACGCGCCGCTCTTCGTCGACCACTTCCAGTCGATCGCCGACCTCGCCAAGGACGGCACTTTCCGTTACGGCGGTCGCACCTCGGAAGCCAAGCAGCTGTTCATGTCGGGCGAGTGCGCGATCCTGACGGAATCCTCCGGTGGCCTCGGCGACATCGTCAAGTCGGGCATCAACTATGGTGTCGGCGAGCTTCCCTACTATGAGGGCCATGGCCCGCAGAACACCATCCCGGGTGGCGCAAGCCTCTGGGTCTTCGCCGGCAAGAGCGATGGCGAATACAAGGGCGTGGCCGAGTTCTTCCATTTCCTCTCGAAAACGGAAACTCAGGCCCAGCTTCACCAGGTTTCGGGCTACCTGCCGGTCACACTTGCAGCCTATGAGGAAACCAAGAAGTCCGGCTTCTATGAAAAGAACCCGGGCCGCGAGACGCCGATCAAGCAGATGATGGGCAAGGCGCCGACCGAAAACTCCAAGGGCGTTCGCCTCGTCAACCTTCCGCAGGTTCGCGACATCCTCAACGAAGAGTTCGAAGCGATGCTTGCCGGCCAGAAGGATGCCAAGACCGCGCTCAGCGAAGGTGTCGTGAAAGCAAACGCAGCGATCAAGACTGCAGTCGGAAACTGACCTCCAAAACGAAATGTCCGCATCGCCGAAAGGCGGTGCGGACCGGTCTTTGATGGGGAGGGGAGTCCATGCAGTCCGTCGTGTTTCCAAACAAGGTGCTGCCGTATCTTCTGCTGGCACCTCAGATCGTCTTGACGGTCATCTTCTTTTTTTGGCCCGCCAGCCAGGCGCTCTACCAATCGGTGCTGCGCGAGGATCCGTTCGGCCTTAAATCCGGCTTCGTCGGTCTCGCCAACTTCCGGGCAATCCTTGCCAACCCGGACTATCTGCATTCGCTAAAGGTCACCGTGGCCTTCAGCCTTGCGACCGCGCTGCTGTCGATGGCGCTCGCGCTGCTGCTCGCCACGGCGGCCGACCGGGTGGTGCGCGGGCGCAACGTCTATCGCACGCTGCTAATCTGGCCCTATGCGGTTGCCCCGGCTGTTGCCGGCATGCTGTGGCTGTTCATGTTCAACCCTGCAATGGGCACCTTCTCTTACATTCTGCGCCGCAATGGCTTCGCTTGGGATCCGCTGCTCAACGGCAACCAGGCGATGTTTCTGGTGATCGTGGCGGCAGCCTGGAAGCAGATCAGCTACAACTTCCTCTTCTTCGTCGCCGGCCTGCAGGCGATCCCGAAGTCGCTGATCGAAGCGGCAGCCATCGATGGTGCCCGTGGCACCAAACGGTTCTGGACCATCGTCTTCCCGTTGCTTGCGCCGACGACGTTCTTCCTGCTCGTCGTCAACACCGTCTACGCCTTCTTCGACACCTTCGGCATCATTCACGCGGTCACAGGCGGAGGCCCCGCCAAGGCCACGGAGACGCTCGTTTACAAGGTCTATAACGACGGCTTCGTCAATCTCGACCTCGGCAGTTCGGCAGCCCAGTCGGTGATCCTGATGATCATCGTCATTGCGCTGACGGCGTTCCAGTTCCGCTTCGTCGAGAAGCGGGTCCACTATTCGTGAGGCGCAGATGATCGAGAACCGTCCCATATCAACTGCGATCAGCCACCTGATACTCGTCATCGGGATCATCATCGTCGCGCTGCCGATCTACTATACCTTCGTCGCCTCGAGCCATAGCTCGATCGAAATCGTGCGGCCGCCCATGTCGCTGGTGGTCGGAGACCACCTCGTCGAGAACTATCGGGAGGCGATCGGCGGCGGCGTCGAGCGTGTCGTCGGCGTCAGCCTCGAGCGGCTGTTGTTCAATTCGACGGTCGTGGCGATCGCGATCGCTGTCGGCAAGATCGTTATCTCCTTCCTGTCGGCCTTTGCGATCGTGTTCTTCCGCTTTCCGCTGAAGATGCTGTTCTTCTGGATGATCTTCATCACCCTGATGCTGCCGGTCGAGGTGCGCATCCTGCCGACCTACAAGGTGATCGTCGATCTCGGCTTGATCGACACCTATGCGGGGCTGACGCTGCCGCTGATGGCGTCGGCAACGGCGACGTTCCTCTTTCGCCAGTTCTTCCTGACGATACCAGGGGAGCTGGTGGAGGCCGCGCGCATCGACAATGCCGGTCCGTTTCGCTTCATGAAGGATATCCTGCTGCCGCTCTCGGCAACGAACATCGCGGCGCTCTTCGTTATCCTCTTCATCTATGGCTGGACCCAGTATCTCTGGCCGCTGCTCGTCACCAATGACGCGAAGATGAACACGATCATCATCGGGCTCCGGCGGATGATCGATTTTACCGACGCCTCGACGCCTTGGAACTATGTGATGGTGACGGCGATCCTTGCGATCATCCCGCCGATCCTCGTGGTCGTGCTGATGCAGCGCTGGTTTGTCAAAGGTCTTGTGGAGACAGAAAAGTAATGGCTGAAATTACCCTGAATGACGTCCGCAAGACCTATGGCACGGTGGAAGCGATCAAGGGCGTTTCGCTCGAGATCAAGGACGGAGAGTTTGTCGTTCTTGTCGGGCCGTCCGGCTGCGGCAAGTCCACGCTGTTGCGCATGATCGCCGGGCTCGAGAACATCAGCGGCGGAGATATCCTGATTGGCGGGCGTCGGGTCAACGACGTCGAGCCGGCGGAGCGCGACATTGCGATGGTCTTCCAGAACTACGCGCTTTATCCGCACATGACGGTGCGCCAGAATCTTGCCTATGGGCTCAAGAACCGAAAGACACCGCCGGCCGAGATCGACCAGCGCATTGCCACGGCCGCAAGGACGCTTGAGATCGAGCCCTATCTCGACCGCAAACCACGGCAGCTTTCGGGCGGCCAGCGCCAGCGCGTTGCCATGGGGCGGGCAATCGTTCGCCAACCCGCCGCGTTTCTGTTCGACGAACCGCTCTCGAACCTCGATGCCAAGCTGCGCGGGCAGATGCGCATCGAAATCAAGCGGTTGCAGCGCTCGCTCGCAACGACGAGCGTCTATGTCACGCATGATCAGATGGAAGCGATGACGCTTGCCGACCGGCTTGTCGTCGTCAGCGCCGGCCGCATAGAGCAGGTCGGCACGCCACTGGAGCTTTACGAGAAGCCCGCGACCACCTTCGTCGCCACCTTTATCGGCTCGCCCTCGATGAACCTGCTGCACGGCAAGGACATGTCGGCGGGCTGGTCGCTTGCCGCGGATGTGACCAGGCCGACTGGCGATTACACGCTAGGCGTCCGTCCGGAAGATATTTCGCCGATGTCAGCCGATGCTCCAGCGCGAGCCTTCGAAGCGACGGTGCGCATCGACGGCATCGAGTTGGTCGGCGCCGAAAGCCTCATACACGGTCGCCTCCAGAACGGCGACGAGTTGGTCTTTCGCGTTTCCGGGCGCGCGCGCAACGAGATCGGTGACGAGGTGAAGGTCGGGGCGAGCACCGAAGCGCTCCACATGTTTGATGGCAGTGGGAACCGGCATGGATGATAGCCGGAAGGTCAGGGGAAGGGTTCCGGCGGAACTTCCTGCCCACCCTTAAAGATCGGCGAGAGCTATCCGGCGCTGAGTAGCGGGAGCCCGATTTGCGCCAGCCTGGTCGATAGCCAGTCTTCCAGAATACGATCAACGTGATCGGCGCCGGGCCTTCGGAGTTTGATCGCAGCAGATTTAGTTTGCCGCGCCTCGGATCAAGAAGCCGAAGGTGTCATGTGAGCGGCCTCGAGTTGCCAAGCGCGGCAAGACGAGTGTGCGCCAACAGTCGGCATGTTTTCTTCGGCGAAACGGTGTTGCGGGTTTTCAAGGTCGAAGCCCCGATGCTCCAGCCCAAGAATGCAGCAGTCACCGTCCGGCTGGATTGTCCAGTGCAGCTCGAAATCAGCAAACGTGTAGACCAGCGTCTTGCCGGGATCGACCTCGATGACACGGCACGGAACCGCTAAAGCGGCCCGAATGGGTGTTTGCAAGTTAGTTCCATAATGTATGTTATGCGACTTAAATCTGTAGCCGCAAAGTTAAAGTGTCCTGATCCTGCAAAGTTGGAATGTCACTCTCCCCGGGTTTTGATGACCTGGGAGGTTGCGGATGGGATTGATTGCGATGAGCGAGCGCGATCTGCAACGGATTGA
>NZ_JACVAV010000009.1:0-340845 GCF_014852035.1 Ensifer sp. ENS03
TCATGGACGTGCGCGTTCACAACATCCGCAAGGAATTCGGCCGCTTCCCGGCGCTCGACGACGTCTCGCTCGACATCCGCTCCGGCGAGCTGATCGCGCTGCTCGGCCCCTCCGGCTCCGGCAAGACCACACTTCTGCGTCTCGTTGCCGGGCTCGAAAGCCCGACCGAAGGCACGATCTTCTTCGGCGACGAGGATGCCTCGCAAAAGACCGTGCAGGAGCGCAACATCGGCTTTGTCTTCCAGCACTATGCCCTGTTCCGCCACATGACCGTGCTCGACAACGTCGCCTTCGGCCTCAAGGTCCGCCCGTCGAACCGCAGACCGCCGTCGGCCGAGATCCGCAAGCGCGCCCTCGATCTGCTCGACCTCGTGCAGCTCTCCGGCCTCGACAAGCGCTATCCGGCGCAGCTCTCGGGCGGCCAGCGCCAGCGCGTGGCGCTCGCCCGCGCCATGGCGGTGGAACCGAACGTGCTTCTGCTCGACGAGCCCTTCGGCGCGCTCGACGCGCAGGTCCGAAAGGAACTGCGCAAGTGGCTGCGCGACATTCACGACCGCACCGGCCACACGACGATCTTCGTCACCCATGACCAGGACGAGGCGCTGGAGCTCGCCGACCGCGTCGTCGTCATGAGCAAGGGCGTGATCGAACAGGTCGGCACCCCCGACGAGATCTACGACCATCCGGTCTCGCCCTTCGTCTACGGCTTCATCGGCCAGTCGAACTGCCTCAATGTTACGCTGCAGAACGGCGAGATCTGGTTCGAGGATCGGCCGATCGGGCTGCGCGCCCCGTCCGAGCCCGACGGCCCCGCGAAACTGCACTTCCGCCCGCATGACATCGAGTTGGTCGACGGCTCCGGCGGTTGCCTTGCCGGCCTCGTTGCCGCCAGCCGCCGGGTTGCCGGCACCCGTCATCTCGAACTCGACCTTGGCCGCAACCATCCGCATGTCGAGATCGAACTCTCGCCCGAGCGCGCCGCTGCCGGCGACCACAGCCGCATCGCCTTCCGACCGACAAAGTGGAAGATCTTCAGGGAAGGTCGACCGGAGATGAAGATCGCTCCGGCCGGAGCCACGGAATCCCAGCGCCAGACGGCCGATGAGGCCGAATCCATGCTCGCCGCTCAGGTCTCCTGGGCGACTCCCTAAGGAAGTTTAAGCGGCCAGATTTCGACCACGCCGTGAGCAACGGCGCAGGGTGTCTGCGAAACCAGGGCGATGGCTTCGTCGAGATCGGCCGCTTCGATCACCGCGAAACCGGCCACCGGCAACGGGGATGACAGGAACGGACCATTCTTGGTTTCGACCCGCGCCGCATCCGCATTGCGCACCTGCACGGGCGCGCCGGCAATCCCCATCAACACGCCATCGGCCTGAAGTCGCGCGTCATGCGCATGCGCCGCATCGCGCACCACTGCCGCCGTGCGATCGTAGCCGACGCGATCGCCGTATCCGATGGTGATAAATTTCGGCATGAACCTCTTCCTTCAAGTTGCCAGAGAAAAAACGCGCCTACCTCTGACGGGCTAATTGACAGCCCGGCCTTCAGGCCGTTCCGTTGAAGGAACGCGGATGCGCCGGGAAAGTTGCGACGCCGGTGCACAGCGTCAAAAGAGGGAGGATCCGATGCCGACCATCATCGCCCATCACAACATTACCAAAGGCGCCGATCACTGGCTGAAATCGCCGAGACGCAAGGAACTCTTCGGCGCGCTCGGCATCACCAACATCCGGACCTTCGTCGACCCAAAGGACCCGACGCGCGTGGCCGTCATGATGGATGTTCCCGATATTGGCGCCCTCTCGCAGGCGATGCAAAGCCAGGCTGCGGTGGACGCCATGGCCTATGACGGGGTTGTGCCGTCATCGCTTGTGATCCTGGTTGAATCGTAGCGCGCCTTCGCGCGGTGTGCCTCTGTACCTTGCCACGCAGGGTGAAAGACCGCGCTTCGGCCTCTCGCCATGGCGTCGAGATTGAGCCGCTACAATGCGGTACATATTGCGGCGAAGACCGACACATCCGGGATACCTCGCCTGAACAGATTGCGATCGTTGCCTCACGAACAGAAGAAGGAACGATCGCATGAACCACCGCATCCTCCCGACCATCGCGCTTGCCTTGGCGACAAGCGTCGTCGCTTTCGCAGCGCAAGCAGCCGAGATCAAGAACATCGTCATCGTTCACGGCGCTTTTGCCGACGGTTCCGGCTGGAGAGAAGCCTCCGAAATCCTCGGGCGCCGCGGCTTCAACGTGACCGTCGTCCAGGAGCCGCTGACGTCGCTCGGCGCGGACATCGAGGCGACGAACCGCATCCTCGATCTCCAGGATGGCCCGACCCTGCTCGTCGGCCACAGCTATGGCGGCATGGTCATCACCGAGGCCGGACACCATAGCAAGGTCGAAGGCCTGGTCTATGTGGCCGCCTTTCAGCCCGACAAGGGCGAAAACCTTGCAGCGCTCGCCGGATCGAAACCTGCGGCCGCCATGAGCGTGCGCGAAACCCCGGACGGCAAGTATCTCTATCTCGACCCAAAGGCGTTTCCGGCCGACTTCGCCGCCGATTTGCCTGCGGCGGAGGCGGCCTTTGCGGCGAAATCGCAGGTCCTTGCCGCCAAGGAGGTCTTCGCCGCCAAGGTCGGCGACCCCGCCTGGCGCACCAAGAAAAGCTGGTCGATCGTCGCGACCGATGACCGCGCCATCAACCCGGACCTGGAGAGAAGCATGGCCAAGCGCGCCGGCAGCCAGGTGACCGAAATCAAGGCCAGCCACGCTGTCTTTGCGTCGCAACCGGAGAAGGTTGCGGGCGTCATCGAGGCCGCAGCCAACGAGGCCGGCAAATAGCCCGAATGCCGTTCTCCGCGACCTGAGTGTGACCTTCGGCACTCAGGTCGCTTCCTTGACGGTAACTGAGATCTGCCGCCAAAGACCTGTAACAATCCTTCGGTAGTTTGCCTCGGATCACGCCTCAGTGCGAAGCGCTTTCGCCATGTCCCGTAAAGTCGCCGCCGAAGCGCGGCTTGACAGCGTGCGGCCAACGGCGGCAAACTTCGCGGATGGGGGTGCGATCACCCCATGAGGCGCCAGCCGAAGCATCGCGTCCATAGAACCGCTCATCCGGAGGACGCGTCATGTCGTCGTATCTCGAAATATCATCGGAAAAACTCGCTCGCCTCATCGGCACGCCGAACTGTCCCGCGCTGATCGACGTTCGCGTCGACGAGGACTTCGACGCCGATCCACGTCTCGTCCCGGGATCCGCCCGGCGCGACTATCGCACTGTGCAGGACTGGACACACGACGTCGACAAAGCGTCGGCGATCGTCATCTGCCAGCAGGGCAAGAAGCTCAGCCATGGCGTTGCCGCCTGGCTGCGCAATGCCGGCATCTCCGCCGATGTGCTCGAAGGCGGGTTCGAGGCGTGGGTCGAAGGCGGCAGCCCCGCCGTGCCGTCTTCGGCTCTACCGGAACGGAACGCCCAAGGGCACACGGTCTGGGTCACCCGGGCGCGGCCGAAGATCGACCGCATCGCCTGCCCCTGGCTGATCCGGCGCTTCGTCGATCCGCATGCCGTTTTCCTTTACGTAGCGCCGTCGGAAGTGGAGATGGTCGGCGAGCGCTTCCGGGCGACACCGTTCGACATCGACGCGCCCGTGCGCTGGAGCCACCGCGGCGAGCGCTGCACCTTCGACGTCATGGTCGAGGAATTCGGGCTTGCCACGGCCCCGTTGCTGCGGCTCGCCAGGATCGTGCGGGCTGCCGATACCGCCCGCCTGGAACTCGCGCCGGAGGCCTCTGGCCTGCTTGCTGCCTCGCTCGGGCTTTCGCGCATGTATGCGGACGATCTGGAACAGCTGGACGCCGGTATGCTGCTCTACGACGCCTTCTATCGCTGGTGCCGGGATGCTACCAACGAGACCCACAACTGGCCCTCGGCCAAGAAGGACGCCTGAGATGACCGACATTGCGGACAGGGCCGCGCCGGGACCGGCGCGGCAACGGGAAAGCCACGGCATCTCCTTCGGCGAAGCGGTCCGGGTCTGGGCGCGGATTGCGGCGCTGAGCTTCGGCGGGCCGGCTGGACAGATCGCCGTCATGCACCGCATCCTGGTCGATGAAAAGCGCTGGATCGGCGAACACCGTTTCCTGCACGCGCTCAACTACTGCATGCTTCTGCCGGGACCCGAGGCGCAACAGCTTGCCGTCTATATCGGCTGGCTCCTGCATCGCACCGCCGGCGGCCTTGTCGCCGGCATCCTCTTCGTGCTTCCGGGGTTCCTCGCGATCCTGGGCCTGAGCTACATCTACGCCGCCTTCGGCAATGTCACGGTCGTCGAGGGCCTTTTCTTCGGTCTGAAGGCCGCGGTGCTCGCGGTCGTCGTTCAGGCCGTCTTCCGCATCGGCGGGCGAGCACTGAAGAACAAGGTGATGATCGGCATTGCCGCAGCCGCCTTCATCGCCATCTTCGTTTTCCGGGTCCCCTTCCCGCTCATCATTCTTGCAGCCGGGGTGCTTGGCTACATCGGTGCACGTTCCGGCTCGGATTTCTTTCGCATCGGCGGAGGCCACAAGGCCAGCACGGGTCCGGTGCTCAAGGACGAAGACTCCGTGCTCGGCGACGAAATTCCCGCGCATGCGCGCCCGAACCTCGCCTGGTCGCTGCGGATCTCGGCGATCCTGCTTGCCCTGTGGCTGGTGCCGCTGGCGTTGCTCGTCGCCATTCTCGGCACGGGCAACGTCTTCAGCCAGATTGGCCTCTTCTTCAGCCAGATGGCGGTGGTCACCTTCGGTGGCGCCTATGCCGTACTTGCCTATGTCGCCCAAGAAGCGGTGCAGCACTACGGCTGGCTGAAGCCGGGCGAGATGCTTGACGGGCTCGGCATGGCCGAGACGACGCCTGGGCCGCTGATCATGGTCGTCCAGTTCGTCGGCTTCATGGGTGCCTATCGCGATCCCGGCACGCTTTCGCCCATGGCGGCTGCGACCCTCGGAGCGATGCTGACGACCTGGGTCACCTTCGTTCCCTGCTTTCTCTGGATCTTCCTGGGCGCGCCCTTCATCGAGCGGTTGCGCAACAACGTCGCGCTGACCGGCGCCATGTCGGCGATCACCGCCGCCGTCGTCGGGGTCATCCTCAACCTTGCGGTCTGGTTTGGCCTGCACACGCTGTTTGCCGAAGTCGCCCCCTGGACGCTCGGGCCGTTGGCGCTCGATATTCCGGTCCTAGGGTCGCTGGTGTTGCCGTCACTGCTGCTGACGCTCGCGGCCGGCGTGGCGATCTTCCGCTTCAATGTGTCGGTCATAACCACGCTGCTTGCCTGCGCGCTCGCCGGCATGGCCTGGACGCTGGCAACGAACTGAGGGCGGAGCCGGCGCTCAGTCGTCGTAGACAGATTGCGGCAGGTGAAATCCCTCCGGCAATTGCGATCCGTAGTGGCGCTCCTCCGGTAATGGCGGCGGAGGCTCGCGGTGCTTTATTGCGCAAGCCGCAAGCACGGCCTTCAGCTGCACGGGCCGGTAGTGTTCGACAAGGCTCGGAAGTGTCTCTTGCTTGTCCGTCTGTCGCGACATCGCGGGCTCCTTGGAAAGGTCTCTCGCCACCGAGCGACAGTGCCAGTCAACCGACTGTGTTGCAACAGTTGCCGCGCGATCGACGGTCC
The DNA here is from genome assembly GCF_014852035.1 of Ensifer sp. ENS03. Lineage (NCBI taxonomy): Bacteria > Pseudomonadati > Pseudomonadota > Alphaproteobacteria > Hyphomicrobiales > Rhizobiaceae > Ensifer > Ensifer sp. ENS03. The sequence goes on from NZ_JACVAV010000009.1 coordinate 5,661, forward strand.
CGAGGGGGCCATCGCCTCCGCCATACCTGCCGCGAGCGACCCACAAGATATTCGGGTAAACTGTGGCGCCTGCCCTTGCGTCCGTAACCGCTCACCCTACCTCTGCAGCGCTGCCAGATGGCAGGCAACACGCAGCGAGGACACGACTATGCAGGGCACCCTTTCGAAACTCGGCCTGAGACATCCCCTGATCGTCGCGCCGATGGCCGGAGGTCCTTCGTCGCCGGCGCTCGTGGCAGCCTCTTCCGCCGCCGGCGCGCTCGGCTCGATCGGCGCGGCCTATTCGAGCCCGCCGGCGATCGTAGAGTTCGCCCAGGCCGTGCGTGCCCGGACAGATTGTCCCTTCGCCATAAACCTCTTCATCCAGCATCCGCAGCCGAAGATCGACGCCGCGGCGCTCGAGCGCGCCCGGCGCGCGACGGCGGGATACCGCGTCGAACTCGGCCTGCCCACGCCGGAATTTGCAGCGCCCTACGAAGAGGATTTCGACGCGCAGTTCGAGGCGGTGCTGCGGGCAAAGCCTGCGGCGCTGAGCTTCGTCTTTGGCGTTCTGCCCGCCGAGCACATGCGCGCTGCTCGTGACGCAGGAATGCTGATCATCGGCACGGCAACGACGCCCGAGGAAGCCCTGGCACTCGAAGAGAGCGGCGTCGATGCCATCACGCTGCAGGGATACGAGGCCGGCGGGCATCGAGGTATCTTCGACCCGTCCGCCGAGGACAGCGAAATCGGCCTTGAAGACCTGCTCGCCTGGAGCCTGGGAAAGGTCAAGGTACCGCTCATCGCCGCGGGGGGGATCATGACGGGTTCCGACATCCAAGCCGTTCTCGCAAAAGGCGCCAGCGCCGTGCAGATGGGTACGGCCTTCCTCAAGACCGCCGAAGCTGGGACGTCGGCCCCCTATCGCGCGGCGCTAGAGGGCACGGAGCGGAAGACGCGAACGACGCGGGCCTTTTCCGGCCGGTTTGCGCGCGGCGTCGAAAACCGTTTCATGAACGAGGTGGATGCCGCCGCCGTAATGCCCTTTCCGGCCCAGAACAAGTTCACGCGTGACATCAGAGCGGCGTCCACCGCGAAGGGGTCGCCAGACTTTCTGTCCTTGTGGTCGGGAACCGGCAAGGGCGAGCTTTGGCAGGGCTCCGCGTCCGATTTGATCGCTCGCCTCTTTCCGGCGTAGCTCAGAAGTTACAGCACTCTCCTATGCAGTGCTGTCGGCCCTTTACTTCCGCCGTCTTGCAGACGAATTCTTGCTGATTGACGTCATCTCTTGCGAAAGTCGGCAGAATGGATCGTATCGATGCGATGAAGGTCTTCGTCACGGCGATTGACGAAGGCAGCCTTGCGGGTGCGGCCCGTCGGCTGAAGCGATCGCCAACGGCCGTCAGCCGCGCGCTGAACCTGCTCGAAGCCCATGTCGGTGTCGAACTGCTGCACCGGACGACCCGCTCGCTGAAACTCAGTGAAGCGGGCCAGCGCTATGCAGCCGCCTGCCGGCGGGTGCTGGTCGATCTCGAAGAGGCCGATATGCTCGCAGGCGGCGAGCGCGCGGCTCCGCGCGGCACGGTAACGATCTCATCGCCGCCGATCCTCGGTGAAGAGATGCTGCGCCCGATCCTCGACGACTTCCTCAATCTCTACCCGGCGGTTTCGGCCAGGTTGCTGCTGCTCGACCGCTTCGTGAACCTTGTCGACGAAGGCGTCGATATCGCGCTGCGCATAGGGCACCTCGCGGATTCTTCGCTGATCTCAACACGCATCGGCGGCGATATCAGGCGCGTCGTCGTCGCTTCCCCACGCTATCTCGCCAGTCATCCCCGCATCGACGAGCCGGCAGACCTCGCCAAGCACCAGATCGTCGCCTTCACCAATTTCGGCCTTGATTCCTGGACCTTTACGCCGACCGAAGGTTCGCTGATCCCGCGCACGGTACAGTTCACGCCGCGCTACATCGTCAACAGCGTGCGCGCAGCGGTCGATTCCGCCGTTGCGGGCACCGGCCTTACCCGGCTCTACTCCTACCATGTCGCGCGCCATGTCCACGACGGACAGTTGAAGATCGTGCTGGCCGATGCCGAGCATCCGCCGATGCCGGTTCATCTTCTTGCACCGCAGGGCCGCATGTCGGTTCCCAAAGTTCGCGCCTTCGCGGATTTCGCCTTGCCGCGTCTCAGGACCGAGTTCGCACGCATGGCGATGGAAGCTGGCACGCTTGACTGATTATGCCGAATTTCGGTTTATTGACTGCCGATTGTCGTCAATTCTCGCACAGATCGGATGGGTCTAAATCTGATTGCACCAACGCCGAGGGCGAAGGGACGGGCTGCACGAACGCCCGTTGCAATCGAAGAAGGATCACATCCATGAGCAACGAACAGAAGGTCGCCATCATCACCGGTGCATCGCAGGGTATCGGCGCCGCCCTGGTGCAGGCCTACCGCGATCGCAACTACCGTGTCATCGCCACGTCGCGCTCGATTAGGGAGAGCGCGGATGCGGGCATCCTCGCCGTTGCAGGCGATATCGGAAATCCCGAGACCGCCGAGCGCGTCGTGCGCCAGGGCCTCGAACGGTTCGGCCGCATCGACACCCTGGTCAACAATGCCGGCGTCTTCACCGCCAAGCCGTTCACGGACTTCACCCAGGAAGACTACGACCTGAACATGAGCGTCAATGTCGCCGGCTTCTTCCATATTACCCAGCACGCCGCCCGCGAGATGCTGAAGCAGGGCTCCGGCCACATCGTCAGCATCACCACCAGCCTCGTCAACCAGCCGATCGCCGGCGTGCCCGCCGCGCTTGCCTCCATCACCAAGGGCGGCCTGAATTCGGTAACCCAGGCGCTCGCGATCGAATTCGCGACTTCAGGCGTTCGCGTCAACGCGGTTTCGCCCGGCATCATCAAGACGCCGATGCACGCGCCGGAAACGCATGCGGCGCTTTCGACACTTCACCCGGTCGGACGAATGGGCGAGATCCGCAATATCGTCGACGCAGTTCTCTACCTGGAGGGTGCCGGCTTCGTAACGGGCGAGATCCTGCATGTGGACGGCGGCCAGAACGCCGGACGCTGGTAGGCCCGTAACTCTCCAAACAAACGCGGCAGCTTGGGTGCCATCAAGTTCCAGAAAGGAGACGGCAATGCCGATCGTAACAGTTCAGGTGACCCGCGAGGGCACCACGCCGGAGCGTCAAACGGTGACGGCGGAGGAAAAGGCCGAGATCATCAAAGGCGTCAGCCAAGTGCTGCTCGACGTGCTCAACAAGCCGCTGGAATCGACCTATGTGGTCATCGAGGAAGTCGACCTCGACAATTGGGGCTGGGGCGGCCTGCCCACCGCCCAGTATCGCGCGCAGCTTGCTGCAAAAGCTAAAGCCTGACGCGATCAGCCACAGTTCCCACGACCCGCCGCTTGACAGCAAGCGGCGGGTTTCCTTTGTGAAATTGTGTCGAAATGTATCTGCAGGCGCTTGCATTACATTCGCATGCAAGTCTGGATGTTGCGAACACACCGACGACATATCCAGAGCGTCAACCAGACAGAGCAAGTGGCACAGCCCCCTCGCCCAGAAGCGGCGGCACCATGCGAAGGCCAAACCGACTTGAGGAGTTTGCTCGATGGAGCATATCGACCATGTGCTGATTGTCGACGACGACCGAGAGATCCGGGAACTCGTGTCGAGCTACCTGAAGAAAAACGGCCTGCGCGCGACCGCGGTCGCCGACGGGCGACAGATGCGCAGCTTCCTCGAAGGCGATACCGTCGATCTGATCGTCCTCGACGTGATGATGCCGGGCGACGACGGGTTGGTGCTCAGCCGCGAGCTGCGCGCCGGCAAGCATAAAGCGATCCCGATCATCATGCTGACCGCCCGCTCGGACGAGATGGATCGCATTCTCGGGCTCGAAATGGGTGCCGACGATTATCTCTCCAAGCCATTCTCCGCGCGCGAACTGCTGGCCCGCATCAAGGCCGTGCTTCGGCGCGCGCGCATGCTGCCGCCCAACCTGCAGATTTCGGAGGCCGGGCAGTTGCTGCGCTTCGGCCGTTGGAAGCTCGACACGACGGCGCGGCACCTGATCGATGCTGATGGCACCGTGATCGCGCTGAGCGGAGCGGAGTATCGGCTGCTGAAGGTGTTCATCGACCACCCCCAGCGCGTGCTCAACCGCGACCAGTTGCTTAATCTCACGCAAGGCCGCGAGGCCGATCTCTTCGACCGCTCGATCGACCTGCTCGTCAGCCGGGTCCGCCAGCGACTCGGCGACGACGCCCGCGAGCCGGCCTACATCAAGACGGTGCGCAGCGAAGGCTATGTCTTCTCGGTGCCGATCGAGATCGTGGAGGCGCGCGAATGACCGCGAACGCTGCTGAAAGAGGCTTTCGACTATGGCCGCGCACGCTCAGGGCGCGGCTCTTTGTTATTCTGCTGGCCGGCCTCGCCATCGCACATGTGATGTCGTTCACAGTTCTGTTCTTCGAGCGCTACATGTCAGCCAAGTCTGTCATGTTCAACACGCTCGAAAACGACATAGCGACCTCGATCGCAATCCTCGACCGCCTGCCCGCTAACGAGCGTGCCTCCTGGCTCAATCGCCTCAGCCGCGACAACTACGGCTTCATTCTCGGACCGGGCGTGCCCGGCAACGCGTCGGTCGATCCGGCCACCGCGGAGCTCTCCGCCAACATCCAGCGCGCGACTGGCCCGAAATATCCGGTCACCATCGAGACGATCCCCGGCGATCGCCGCCACGTGCAGGCGCATCTGACATTGAGCGACGGCTCGCCGCTGACGATCGACGTCTATCCCAAGGGGGTAATGCCGCTCGCCGACTGGCTGCCTTACGTGCTGCTGGCGCAACTCGCGCTTCTGCTTTTCTGCAGCTGGTTTGCCATGCGGCAGGCCGTCCGCCCGCTCGTCAACCTTGCCGCAGCGGCCGACACGCTCGACCCAAACCGCAACACGCCGCGGCTCAGTGAGACCGGCCCGACGGAGGTCGCCTATGCGGCAACCGCTTTCAATGCCATGCGCGACCGCATCGCCCAGTATCTTGAAGAACGTGTCCAGATCCTTGCAGCCATTTCCCACGACCTGCAGACGCCGATCACCCGCATGAAGCTGCGCGCGGAAATGGCCGAGGATTTCGCCGATCGGGAGAAGCTGATCCAAGACCTCGGCCAGATCGAAAGCCTGGTGAAAGAAGGCGTTGCCTATGCCCGCAGCGCCCACGGCAATGTCGAGAAATCGACGCGCGTCGACCTCGCCTCATTTATTGAAAGCCTCGTCTACGATTATCAGGACACCGGCAAGTCCGTCAGCGCCAGCGATATCGATGGCGGCACGGTCACAACCCGGCCGCAGGCGCTCAGGCGCATTCTCACCAACCTCGTCGACAACGCGCTCAAATTCGCAGGCAGCGCCGAGATCGAGGCACGGCGGCTTGCTGACGATACGGTGGTTATCAGCGTGCTCGACCGCGGGCCGGGCATCCCGGATGATCAACTGGGCGCCGTTTTGAAACCCTTCGTCCGGCTGGAGGATTCCCGCAATCGCGAGACCGGCGGGACCGGACTTGGTCTCGCCATCGCCCAGCAGTTGGCAGTCTCCATCAACGCGTCTCTGACCTTGCGCAATCGTGACGGCGGCGGCCTTTTGGGCGAGCTGGTGATCCGCCCTCAGTAGAGAGGAGTTTCATAAAACGCCGTATAATGCGATATAAAACAATCGCATATATTATTTTCCTAATGTCACGATTGAGATCAAAAGCTCAAGAAGAATAGGCTTGCCGGGCTCGGCCACGCCCATGGCCGATGCAAAAGAGCGGCGACCCTGATGGTCGCCGCTCCGGAGGTGACAAGAGGTAGTGCTGATCAGACGAGATTGATCGTCACGTCAATGTTGCCCCGGGTCGCCTTGGAATAGGGGCAGGTCTGGTGCGCGGCATCGACGAGCCGACGCGCGACGTCGGCGTCGATCCCCGGTAGGCTGACATTCAGCCGTGCCTTCAGGAAGTAGCCGCCGTCGCGGTTCAGCAGATCCACTTCGGCATCAACGGCGACGTCGGCGGGAAGCGCGACCTTCGACTGGCCAGCCGCCAGACCGATCGCGCCGATGAAACACGCGGACCAACCGGCGGCAAAAAGTTGCTCCGGGTTCGTCCCCGGCCGGGAACTGCCGGGCGTGGAAAGCTTGGTGTCCAGGCGTCCGTCGTCGCTGCGGGCAGCGCCGTCGCGGCCGCCGGTCGTGTGGGTCTTGCCGGTGTAGAGTACCTTTTCAGCTGCGCTCATGGTGTTTTCCTTTCAACAGGTTTGCCGTCCGGGCCCGATTGCCCTGCGACTGTCGAGACGCATCTGGCGCCCTCAAAATGTATCGGATGTTTCATCGACGCCCGAAAATGTATGGAAACCTGCCCAGGTGCCGGCGCCGATACACGCTGATACGAAGTCCATCCGAAAGTGGTTGTCGCCCATTGCGCCACACCAGCATGACGCGGCGCCGCATCCGGCGGGCCCTGTCTCCAATCACCGCGCACAAAAAAACGCGGGGCCGGCGAACCGGATCCCCGCGCCTCCACGCAATCTGCGGGAGAAAAACTAGAAACGATCGACGGCGACAATTGCCTCGGCAAAAGCGAGCGGCGCCTCCTGCGGCAGGTTATGGCCGATGCCGCCGGCAAGCAGCCGATGCTCGTATCTGCCGGAAAAACGCTTGGCGTAGGCGGCGGGATCGGGATGCGGCGCGCCATTGGCGTCGCCCTCAAGCGTGATGGTCGGGACGGTAATGGTAGGGAACTGCGCCAGCCGCTTTTCGAGGTCGTCGTACTGTGCTTCCCCCTCGGCCAGGCTGAGCCGCCAACGGTAGTTGTGGATCGAGATATCGACATGATCGGGGTTTTCAAGCGCCTCGGCACTCCTGTCGAAAGTGGCGTCGTCGAAGTTCCACTTGGGCGAGGCAAGCTTCCAGATCAGCCGGGCGAATTCCTTTCGGTTCTGCTTGTAGCCCTCATAGCCCCGCTCGGTGGCGAAGTAGAACTGGTACCACCAGGCAAGCTCGCCCTGCGGCGAAAGTGGCTTCCTGTTCACCTCCTGGCTGCCGATGAGATAGCCGCTGACGGAGACCAGCGCCTTGCAGCGCTCGGGCCACAGGGCCGCGATGATGTTGGCGGTTCGCGCACCCCAGTCGCAGCCGCCGATGACCGCCTTCTCGATCTTGAGCGCGTCCATCAGGGCAATGATATCCGTTGCGATCACAGCCTGCTGGCCGTTCCTTGGAGTTTCGGCGGACAGGAACCGAGTCGTGCCATAGCCGCGCAGATAGGGAACGATGACGCGATAGCCGGCATTGGCGAGCACCGTCGCCACGTCCACATAGGTGTGAACGTCATAGGGCCAGCCGTGCAGCAGGATCACGGCAGGAGCATCGCTGGCGCCAAGTTCGGCGTAGCCGACGTTGAGCACGCCCGCATCGATCTGCTTGAGGACGGGGAAGGACTTGTTCGTGCCCGGGGCGACGGCGGGTAGGCGCGGCGCCTCACCGGCTCCCGCTTGCGCTCTGACCGCGCCAGCCGATGCGAACTGCGTTGCCGCCAGCGAGAGTGCGATTGCGCCGATGAAACGACGGCGCGGGTGGTTGATTTCGTCCGACATTGACTACCCTCCGGGGAACTGAACTGGCATCACAAATGGAGTGCTGGTGTATCTGGGGCGTGTGCTTGGCGGCGTCCTATTGAAAGCACGTGTAGAAACCGCAGGGGCTGGATACACGGCGATACAATCGCATTTTCAAGGCAGGTTATTACCGTCAGGCAACGCCTTCGCGCGCATTGCGTCGGATCGTCTGGGGCGGCTGCCCGAGCGTGCGCAGGAAGGCCCGGCGCATGCGGTCGCTATCGGAAAAACCGGTCTGCTCGGCAATCACGTCCATCGAGTGACGCCCCTGCTCCATCAAGAGCCGCGCGGCTTCCACCCGCAGATGCTCGACCGCTTTTGCCGGCGACTGGCCGGTCTCCGAACGGAAGGCGCGACTGAACTGGCGCGCACTTAAGCCCGCGGCGTCCGCGAGTTCGTCTACCGAGAGGACGTTTCGCAGGTTGGCCTTGGCGTAATTGACCGACTTCTGAATGCGGTCCGACTTCGGATCGAGTTCCAGCAGGGCGGAAAACTGCGACTGGCCGCCGGCGCGCCGGTGATAGACGACGAGCTTGCGTGCCACCTGACGGGCGACATCCTCGCCATGGTCCTTCTCGATCATCGCCAGCGCGAGATCAATGCTTGCCGTCATGCCGGCCGAGGTCCACACGCTGCCATCGACGATGAAGATACGATCCTCCTCGACCTTGACCTCGGGAAATCGCTCGCGCAGTTGACGGGCGAACACCCAATGGGTCGTGGCGCGACGACCGTCGAGCAGTCCGGACTCGGCGAGGATGAAGGCGCCTGTGCAAGGGGCTGCCACCCGGCGCGAGACCTCCAAGGCATGGCGCGCGAAGGCGGCGAGTCCCGGCGTTACCGGCTCGATCACGGCGCCCGCGCCGAACATGACGGTGTCATAGACCGCGTCGTCGAAGGCCTTCGTGAGCACGCCGAAGCCGGCGGACGCCTTGATCTCGCCGCCGGCCTCCGACAGCAATTCGATCGCATAGGCTGGTTCGCCAAGCGTCAGGTTGGCGATCTCGAAGGCGGTGACCGCCGCGAACCCCATGAGCTGAAATCCCGGAAAGACGACGTAGCCGATCCTGTGCATCTCACACCACCCCTGTCCGACTCTGTCTGGAATGGCCGCTTATAGCAGATTTACGCCATGGAGGAAACGCGACGGTCATGGCCGGCGCTCATTCGGGAAGCGGCTTGCCCGCATGTTCGGCCACCATGTAGGCCGCATACCAATCCGGCCAGTTATGGTCGTGCTCACCACCGTTGCGCTTCTCGTGCTCGCCATGGGCGGCGGCAGCGCGACGCAGGGCCCCCGCAAGGTCACCGACGGAAGCAAAGTCCGTCACCTCGGTATCCACACGCCCGGGCAGACGTTCGGTCACCTCTTGCAGCAGCCAGCCGTTGCCGTCGGGGTCGCTGAAGGTGGCATAGGAGCGGTAGCTGCGGCGCGCGGGATCGCGTCCGCTGATCGCTGGCTTTCCGGGGCCCTCGCGGTGGAAGATGTCGCTGACCTCGGCGCCCCGTTCGACGAGTTCCGCACGCGCGGCTTCGATATCCGAAACGACCAGATAGAGGCCGCTCGCCGAACCGGGCGTAGCCGAGGTCAGCCCGGTGCCGAAGTGGATCGATGCCGGCGAGCCCGGGGGAGTGAACTGCACAACGCGAAACGCATCGCCGACGGGAAAGTCGGCATCGAGCCGCCAATCGAGGCGACCGTAGAAATTTTTGGCGCGATCGACATCCGCGACCGGAATGACGGCGACCTCGAACTTCAGATCGACCGATGGTGCTCTGTTGTTGCTATCTGCACCTGTCATGACACTTCTCCTTTGTTGCGACGGTGGGGCGCGCTTTCGCACGCCTCTTCCTGTCAGCTCGGTTGACGCAGTGACTTGAATGAAGCCCTCAACTCGTCGACTAGGGCTTGCGGCTGTTCCCAGGCTGCAAAGTGCCCGCCCTTGGCGAGACGATTATAATGGATGAGCTTGGGGAATGCCTTCTCCGCCCAGGATTTTGGTGCCTGATAAAGCTCGTCCGGGAAGGCGCTGACGGCCACCGGGATCTGCACGCCCTTCGGCTGGAAGAAGGCAAGCTTGTTTTCCCAATAGAGCCGTGCCGACGACACGGCGGTATTGGTCAGCCAGTAGAGCGTGACATTGTCGAGCACGTCATCGCGCGTCAGCCCTTCCGGCTTGCCATCGAAGACGCGGGCGATCAACTCGTAGCTGCGGGCATCGTGGTCGAGCATCCAGCTCGCAAGCCCGATCGGCGAATCCTCAATCGCATAAAGCGTTTGCGGACGTTTGCTCATCTCCTGCGCATAGGACAGCCCGTTCCGGTAGAAGAAGTCGAGCTGCTCATAGGCGCGGCGCTCGTCGGCCGAAAGGTTCGCTGGTGCCGGCTGGCCGGCATCGAGGCTCTTCTGGATCTCGTCAGGCACGGTCGCCGGCATGTTGGTGTGGATCCCGAGCAAGCCCGCCGGCTGCTGCAGCGCCATCTGCTCGGTAACAGCGTCGCCCCAGTCGCCACCCTGCGCGACGTAATGGGAATAGCCGAGACGCTGCATCAGCACTGCCCAGGCGCGCGCGATCCGGACAGGGTCCCAGCCGCGCTCTGTCGGCTTATCGGAGAAGCCGTAGCCGGGAAGCGAGGGGATGACCACGTCGAAAGCATCGGCTTCCGTGCCTCCATGCGCGTTCGGATTGGTCAGGGGATCGATGATCTTCAACTGCTCGATGATCGAGCCCGGCCAGCCGTGGGTGACGATGAGTGGCATCGCGTTCTTATGCTTGGAGCGCACGTGAATGAAGTGGATGTCAACGCCGTCGATGTTGGTCACGAACTGCGGCAGGTCGTTGAGTGTCTTCTCCACGCGGCGCCAATCGTAGTTTGTTGCCCAATAGTCGGCGAGCTTCTGCATGGTGGCAAGCCGCACGCCCTGGGTGCCGTCCGCCACCAGTTCGCGATCCGGCCACTTGGTCGCCGCGATGCGCTGCTTGAGGTCGGCAAGTGCGGCATCACTGGCGTGGAATTGGAAAGGGCGGATGGATTCGTCCGTGGCCGGTTTGGCAGCCGACGTGATTTGGACGTCGCCGCCGGCGGAGACGCCCGCCGCTTGAGCGGCGAGCGGAGGAAGCAGGATCGCGATCGCGCCCGACAATGCCAAGGCGGCCAGTCGGCGGTTTTGGACAATGGGCATGGAACGTCTGAACATCATCATTCTCCTGGTTCGATTGGCGAGGCGAGGAACCGCCTCGAAAGTCCGGGTTGGGAGGTTGCCGGAAGGTGAGCGGGCGCTAGCTCCCGATACGGTAGCGAGCGGCCGGCGTTTTCCTGGAAAGGTTCGGCATCAGCTTCTGCCGTGCGGCCTCATAGGCTGCCCAGTCAGCGGCATCCGGCAGCGCTGGGATAGTGATCACTTCGCCCTGGTCGAGGCCGGCAAGTGCCGCGTCCACCATGTCCTCGGCGCGCATGACGATCTCGCTCGGCACGTGTTCGATGGGGGTGCCGGCAATGCCCCAGAAATCGGTGGCGGTCGCACCCGGCAACACGGCCTGGATGCGGATATTCTTCTCGGCAAGTTCCTTTTGCAACGACAGGGTGAAGGCCAGGACGAAGGCCTTGGTGCCGCCATAGACGCCGTTCAGAACTTCCGGCGCCACGCCGACGATCGAGGCGATGTTGATGATCGTGCCAGTGCTGCGCGCCGCAAATCCGGGTGCCACCGCATAGGTCAGCCGCGTCAGCGCGCTGACGTTGAGCGTGATCATCTCGTCCATCTTGTCGACATCGGAGGCGAGCAGCGGCGCCGTCGCGCCGACCCCGGCATTGTTGACCAGCATCGTGATGCTCGCATCGCTTTCGAGGATCTTCTCGACCCGCCTGACATCATCCCTGTTGCCGAGGTCCGCGGCGACGACTTCGATGGCGCGGCCGGTTTCGTCCGCCAGCCGGCGGGCTAGATCGTCGAGGCGTACGCGGTTGCGCGCGACGAGAATGAGGTCATATCCGCGATGTGCCAGGCGGTCAGCATAGATCGCGCCGATACCGGACGAAGCACCGGTGATCAGTGCAGTGCCTTTTGATTTGCTCATTTCAAGCTCCTTTGCTTGGGTTGGAGCCTCGATGGTACGGCCGAAAGATCGCGTCTCAAATGTCGTAATTCCGTCTTTTCAGGACATAGCCCGCCTGGGCGGACGCGAACCAAATTTCGCCGTGACCATGCGTGTGCTGTGTATCCGCGATGTGTTCGGAAGCGGCGTCTGTGTATCGCAATGTTTGAACGGCCGCGGACGGCGGCAAACCGATACGAAATGCCCTGGGATTTCTGCCGCTGCGCCTTAGCGTCAGAAAGCGAAACGGGGCCGACATGACGTCGGCCCCGCTATCGTCTGCAAGCAACTCCTTGAAAGTACAGGTCCTTGAAAATACAGGAGGCTCAGAGATTGTAGAGACTGCGCGCGAACGCGCCGATGCCCTTTGCGTCGAGCAGGTTGAGCGGGGCACGAAACGTTACCCGCGCCACGCCCGGATGGCGGCCGATCTCGATTGCACCTGCGATCGTTGCCCGGTTCATCACTTCGGGAACGCTGAGACCGAGCAGGTCCGCCGCCCGCTCCAGCCCGTTCGTGGTCGCATCGTTGAGGTTCGCGCCCGTGCCGATGAAGGTGACCGGGGCGTCAGCTTCGACCTCTCGGACACCGTGCTTGCGGGCAAGTGCCGCCACCCGCGTTCGTTCCGCCTCGTCAAGCGGACGTGCAAGGAACGGTACATCTTCCAGCACCGGCAGAAGGATCGGCCCGTCGATATTGAGCCCCTTGATGACATGGACCTCCAGCGTCACCGTGCCGGCGACGTCGCAGGTATGGCCGGCAATTTCGCCGTCGCCCTGCAGGGCATGCATGTCCCCCATATAGATGCCACCACCCGGCACCTTGACCGGGCAGATCAGGATCGCGCCTTCCCGCACGGTATTCACGTCCATGTGGCCGTCAGTCTTATGCTGGACGAGTTCGTCCGCGGTCAGGGAGTAAGCATGTGGTGCGTCGGTCAAAAACTGGCCGAAATCGCCGGCATTGTGCGAGTCCGGCATCGCCTTCGACGGCGTCGTGCCCAATTGGCCGAGGAATGGCCGAAGCCTTGTGGCAACACCGATGAGGTCCGCTGGCGCGAAGGTCAGGATCGGATGCTGGATCGAGCCGTCCGGCAGGGCCAGCAGCCGTTCCGCATCCGTGGCAAAGGTCTCGGCAGTCGCTTTGCCGACGGTCAGCCCCACCTGGCGCTCATCGTCGAAGGCGATCGTGTAGCCGTTGGTGAAGATGAAGGGCGTCGCGTCTGCGCCGCACTTCTCGCAGCGGATCGCAGTCTGGCCGATGCCCTCCACGCGCGTGCGCGGCCATTCCGTGCCGCAGCCCGGGCAAACGGCCGCGCAGAAGGGATCACCGTTGAAGCGACCAGCCACCACCTCGTCGTTGCCCGAGGCCGTCGCCGCGGACGTGACGATCAGCGATCGGATCCGAATGGCAACGGCGTCGCCGACTTCAGCGCCCGCGACCGCCACAGGGCGCGTCACCTCATGTCCGCCGCGGATCTCCGGCGTGATCATCGGCCCCCAACATCCGGGCGCCGTGTTCGCGATGATGACACCGCCATCGGCGACAGGCCCCAGCATCGGCTCGGCGGGGTCGAGTATCCCGTTGGTCAACTCGTTGACAAATACTGTCCGAGCCCCGGTCGTCTGGCGCTCTCTCGTTTTCTCCAGCATGTCACTTTCCTCCAGGTTGATTGGCATCAAAGGTTCGGGCCGCCCGTCTCGGCGGTACTATCGTCAGTCGAAGAACGGATCGGCAAGCTCCTCGTGCGGCGCCCCTTGCAGCAATCCTGCTCCCTTCTCAGCAACCGTTGCGGATCCGGATCCGGAGACGAGTGCGGCAAGAAGCGAGGGTTCTCTCGGGTCGCTATCCCAGGCGCATGGTGCCGCCGCGAGCGCGGCGATGGCGAAAACTGTCGCGAAGATACGCATGACGGCTCCTTCCTTTATTGATGTCAGCAGCGGCGTTTCGTCGCCGAAGGCTCGAAACGTGCTCGCGGCCAGAGTGTCTCTTGGACGTATCGCGGGTGCGTGCAGCCGGCCGCGAAACTGTATCCTTGTGTAAAGGGCCGAACTGGTGAGCCCCTTCGGGAGGCCTCACGGCACCTCATCAGCTAAGAAGCGCTGTCCGCCACAAGCACCGGCTTCTGCCGATAGAGGCCCGGAAACAGACGATGCAGTGCGCCGATCTTCCGTTTCTCGTAGATGACCACATAGGGCAGGCCGGGATTGTTGTAGACGTAATCCTGGTGATACGCCTCGGCCGGGTAAAAGGTCTTGCCGTCCTCGATGGTCGTCGCAATCGGGCGGCTGAAAACGCCGCTCGCATCCAGTTGCGCGATATAGTCGGTAGCAACCTTCGCCTGCTTTTCATCGCGCGGAAAAATCGCCGATCGATATTGCGGTCCGCTATCGGGTCCCTGCCCACCAAGCTGCGTCGGATCATGAGCGACGGAGAAGTAGATCTCGAGCAGCTTGCCGTAGCTCACCTGCTTCGGGTCGAACGTGATCTCCACCGCTTCGGCATGCCCTGTGGCGCCGGTCTCCGTCTCTTCGTAGGTCGCCGTCGCGGCGCTGCCGCCCGCGTATCCTGACGTGACGCTCGCGACGCCAGCCACGTGCTGGAACACCGCCTGCACGCCCCAGAAGCAACCGCCGGCAAAGACCGCCGTCTGGCGGCCGGCCGTCGGCGCGATATCGTGGAGCGCCTTCGGCACAGGCCTGGACTCCTGTGCCGCCGACGGCGGCCCGTTGAGAACGAAGGTCAATCCGCCACCGACCATGGTCGCGGCGACGAGAAGGCGTCGCGCGAAGGCGGACCAAGTGCGCCCGCGCCGTTTTTCATTGTCGCTCATGGCAAACTCTCATCCAAAGGTGAAAACGAAGGCTTCTGCGCCGGGTGCGAGAAAGCGGATCTCGAAGGTCCGCTCCCGGGCTGCTCCGGACTGGCGGACGAGTTGGTAAAGACGCGTCCCCGTAACGGCACCTTTGCCGGCCGCATCGATATCCGCGCCATGGTCCGCGCCCGGCGCCACCCCATCGATGGTTATCTGAAACGGGACCGGCCTGCCGCCGGCGCCAGTGCCGAGCACCAGGTGCAGGTCCCGCGCGCGGAACCGGTAGGTGATGCCGCCGCCGGCCTCGTTGAGGCGCGCCTCTTCGGCGCCGACCGTCCAGTTGCCGGTCAGCCCCCATTCATTGAGCCCCGGTTTGCCGACCGTGTACCGCGCGGACGTGTTGGCCGAGACGCCCTCGGGCGAGACGAAGTTTGCGGCGCGCGCATAACCGACATAGGTCTCGCCGGATCCGAGGCGTGCCAGGTCCGGCGAGGCCTCGGCACCCCCAGCATTCGGCTTGACCAGATCGCCTTCGGCCTTCTTCTTGCCGGCGGCTTCCGCCAGCAGATCCTGGATCACCCGCTCGGATCCTTCATAGTCGCCCTCGCCGAAATGGGTGTAGCGGATCTGCCCCTCGGCATCGATGAAGTAGTGGGCCGGCCAGTAGCTGTTGGAGAAGGCGCGCCAGATGGCGAAGTTGTTGTCGATCGCCACCGGATAGGTGATCTTGAAGTCGCGCACCGCCTTCTCGACGTTGCCGATCTGCTTTTCGAAGGCGAATTCGGGGGCGTGCACGCCAATGACGACCAAACCTTGGTCCCGGTACTTCTCCGCCCAGGCCCGAACGTAAGGGATGGTACGGATGCAGTTGATGCAGGAATAGGTCCAGAAATCGACGAGAACGACCTTGCCGCGAAGCTCGGCCGGCGTCAGCGGCTTCGAATTCAGCCACTGAACCGCGCCGTCGAGCGACGGAAATTGCCCTTCCACCGGAAGGTCGCTGCGATAGGCCGCCTGTCGCGTATCCTTTGCGGCAAGGGTCATGCGGGTGCTTGCGACGTCCACGGGCGAAGCACCGCTGCGCAGGCGATCGAGGATCGACTGTTCGACGCCCGACGTGCTGGCATAGGAAAGCTGCGCCAAAAGACCGGTGTCGAGCCCCAGCGCGATCGCGCCAACACCGGCGAGCACCGCGACGCCGAGACCCTGGCGGATGCGGTCGCCAAGGCCGAGGAAGCGCTTCATCGCCGCGCATACTCTGGCACCGGCCAGGACGGCGAGCGCCAGCGAGGTCGCAGCACCGGCCGCATAGGCCACAAGCAGCAGCGTGGTCTGCGCATTCGCGCCGTTCAGCGCCGCCCCGGTCAGCACCAGACCGAGCACCGGTCCGGCGCAGGGCGCCCAGAGCAATCCGGTCGCAACGCCAAGCAGGATCGAGCCGCCGATGCTGCCCTTCTCCCCGGTCGCAGCCTTTCTCGACAATCGGTTGCCGAGTTCCACGAGCGGACCGGTCACAAAGGCGGCAGCCCGCGTCGAGAGCAGCGTCACGCCGAAGACTGCGAGCATCACGATCGCTGCGTAGCGGCCATAGGCGTTCGCCTGCACCGCCCAGTTGCCGCCTAGGGCTGCAAGCGAGGCGATACCCGCAAAGGTCACGATCTTGGCGAGCAGCATCGGAAGAATGCTGGTGGAAAAGGGTTGGCCGGCGCGGGCAAACACGAATGGCAGCACGGGCAGGATGCACGGGCTGACGATCGTCAGCACGCCGGCAAGATAGGCTACAACAAAGAGGATCATCACCGTCTCTCCGCATGGGATCGATGCCCGAGGCACAGATCGCTTGTCACGTGCGGCAGAGGACCATCGCGACGTATCGCGGATGTTTCCGACAGGAGCGGAATTGTATCTCAGTGCATCAGGGTGGCTCCCGATCGTCGCAAATCGCGCAATCAATATATTCCATGAAATATAACGACATGCCATAGTGCGGCCTGACCGATCCCTCTCGCTATCGTGGCCTTCATGTTGAAATCTCTTGCGATAATCTTCTCAGCCGTGCTCGGCCTTGCCTCAGGCGCCGCCGAGGCGCGTACGATCACCGATGCCGCAGGGCGGACGGTTGAGGTTCCCGATACCATCACCCGCGTACTTGCTGCCGGCCCGCCGGCCTCGGTCCTCACCTATGTTCTGGCGCCGGACAAGCTCGCCGGCTGGGTGCGCGAGCCGACGGAGGAGCAAAAGGCATATCTGCTACCGTCGGTCCGCGACCTGCCGACCTATGGCCAACTCACGGGCAAGGGCGGCAGCGCCAACGTCGAGGCGGTGCTTGCCGCCAAGCCGGACATCATCCTCGACGTTGGAACCGTCAACGACACCTACCGCTCGCTGGCCGATAAGGTGCAGGCGCAGACCGGCATTCCCTACGTGCTGATCGATGGACGCTTCGCCGATAGCGGCAAGACGCTGCGCGACGTCGGCGCGCTGCTTGGCGTGGCCGAACGCGCCGAAACGCTCGCAACCTATGCCGACCAGCGGATCAAGGATCTGAACGACAGTCTCGCCATGATACCGGCCGATCAAAGGCCGCGCGTCTATTATGGCCGCGGCCCGGAAGGGCTAGAAACGGGGCTTTCCGGCTCGATCAATGTCGAGATCCTGGAAGCCGTCGGCGCCGAAAACGTCGCGGCGGCAGCCGGCAAGGGCAGCCTGACCCAGGTGTCGCTCGAACAGATTCTCTCCTGGAACCCGGACGTCATCATCGCAGCCAGCGGAAAGTTCGCAGCCTCGGCAAAGAAGGACCCGCTCTGGGCCGACGTGAAGGCAATCACGACCGGTCGAGTCTTCACCGCGCCGTCCCTGCCTTACGGCTGGTTCGACTCGCCGCCTGCGATCAACCGAGTGATCGGCGTCGTCTGGCTGCAGAAGCTGTTTTATCCCGACCGCTTCAAGGGGGACCTGAAGGCTGAGACCCGCGATTTCTACAAGCTGTTCTACCAGGTCGACCTGGCGGACGAACAAGTGGCCACGCTCCTGAAGGGGGCGGTGCCGGCTTCGAAATGAACCGGAGGCAGGAAACATCGGGCATGCTGGCCGACGGGCGCAAGGGCAATCTCTGGCTCCTCGTCGGCCCCCTCCTCCTGCTCGCCCTGGTGTCGATGTCGGTCGGCAAATATGCCGGCCCGTCGGAGATCGCCGGGGCGCTGCACGCGGCCCTATCGGGACAGTCGAGCGACCCCGTTCTTTCAACCGTGCTCTGGAACGTGCGGCTGCCTCGGGTGGCGGGTGCGATCCTGATCGGCGCAGCACTTGCCGCAGCCGGCGCCACCTATCAGGGGCTTTTCCGCAATCCCCTCGTCTCGCCGGATATCCTTGGCGTTTCCGGCGGTGCCAGTCTCGGCGCCGTCATCGGCATCTTTCTGTCGCTGCCGGTCCCGGCAATCCAGGCGATCAGCTTCGCCGGCGGGCTGCTCGCCGTCGCCGCCGTCTATGCCGTCGGCATGGCAATCCGCGGACGCGATCCGGCCCTGACGCTCGTTCTGGCAGGGATCTCCATCGGCGCCCTCGTCGGTGCGGGCATATCGCTGATCAAGATCCTCGCCGATCCCTATGACCAGTTGCCGGCGATCACCTATTGGCTGCTCGGCAGCCTCACTGCGATCACGCGTCTCGACGTCGTTTCGATCCTGCCGTCGCTTTTGATCGGGCTGGTGCCGCTGGTGCTTTTTCGCTGGCGCATGAACCTGATGACGCTCGGCGACGAGGAAGCCCAGACCTTGGGCGTCGACACGCGTCTTACCCGCGCATTGCTGATCGCGGCGGCAACGCTGATCACTGCGGCGGCCGTCTCCGTCAGCGGCGTCATCGGCTGGATCGGCCTCGTCATCCCGCACATCGCGCGCATGCTGGTCGGCCCGGACTTCCGCCGCCTGCTGCCGGCCTCGATGATATCTGGTGCTGCCTATCTGCTTGTTGTCGACATGCTGGCGCGCAGCATCGCGCTCATCGAAGTGCCGCTCGGCATCCTGACCGCTGCCGTTGGTGCGCCCTTCTTCCTATGGCTGCTCGCCTCCGGCCGGAGGGCCTGGCAATGACGCTGGACATCAGGAATCTCGCCTTCGGCTATGGCCGACGCACGGTAGGCGAGAATGCCTCCCTGTCGCTCGCAACCGGCGAGGTTCTGGCCCTGCTTGGCCCCAACGGCGCCGGCAAGACGACGCTGTTCAAGACCGTCCTCGGTCTCCTGCCGGTCAAGGCCGGCGATATTCTCCTGGACGGTCGACCGCTTTCCGCCTGGTCGCGGCGCGAACGCGCCAGGCAGATCGCCTATGTTCCGCAGGCGCATGCGGCACTTTTCCCGTTTACAGTGCTGGAGGTGGTGTTGATGGGGCGAGCCCCTCACCTCGCGCCGTTCTCATCGCCTGGCACTCGCGACCGTCGGATTGCCATGGAAGCCCTCGGCGGCCTCGGCGTGGCCCACCTTGCCATGCGCCCCTATACCGAGATCAGCGGTGGCGAACGCCAGATGGCGCTGATTGCCCGCGCACTGACGCAGGAACCCGCCATCCTCGTCATGGACGAGCCGACCGCCAATCTCGACTATGGCAACCAGATGCGGGTGCTTTCGCATGTCCGAGCGCTGGCGGCACGCGGGCTTTCGGTGGTGCTTTCGACGCACAATCCGGATCACGCCTTCCTGGTCGCGGACCGCGTCGCCCTTCTCCACGCCTCGAAACTCATCGCGCTCGGCTTACCCAAGGACGTGTTGACGCCCGCCGCTCTCAAACAACTCTACGACATCGATGTGGTGATCGGCTCGATCGACGGCAGCGACGCCCGTCTCTGTGCGCCGCGCCTCACCACCCCCTCTATAAGGAAAGGAACTGACCATGGTCCGCCAGAACGAAATCCGTGAGAACGAGGTGACCGTGGCACCGCCCGCGGCAACCGACGCCGGTCTCGTCTTTATCGGCCGCATTTCCACGCCCTGGACCTCGCGCATGGAAACCCCTCGCCAGGGTCGGCATGACGGCCCGGTCTGCCGTATCGAAATCTTCGAACCCTGGGTCCTGGCGCTGAAAGGCGTGGAGGCGTTCGAGCGGCTGGAAATCCTCTACTGGCTCGACCGTTCGCGGCGCGATCTGGTGTTGCAAAGCCCAGCCAGCAACGGCGAAGTGCACGGAACATTTTCACTGCGCTCGCCGGTTCGGCCGAACCCGATCGGCACCTCGATCGTCAAGCTCGAAGCCGTGGAAGGCTCGAGCCTTCTCGTGCGCGGCCTTGATTGCCTCGACGGTACGCCACTCATCGATCTGAAGCCCGACCGGACGCTGTTCAAGCCGATTGCGCCGCCGCAACGCGGCGACTTCGAGACCGGCGACGGCAAAGCGCATTACTGCCAGAAGGCGTGATCCGGTCGCGATTTGGCAGGGCGCGACGGTCGATCCACGCGCCCTTGCCGCAAGCGTATCAGTCGATGCCGACCATGACATCCGAGGCCTTGATGACCGCATAGGCTTCGCCACCGACCTTCAGGCCAAGTTCGTCGACCGACTCGTTGGTGATCGCTGCAGTCACGATCGAGCCGCCGACGTCGATCCGGACATGGGCGGTGGTGGCGCCCTTGATGACTTCGACAATCTTGCCCTTGAGGCGGTTGCGCGCGCTGATTTTCATGCGGTTCTCCTTCGTGTTGACCAGGCTGAATGTCGCGGTCACCGCATTCAGCCGCTAGGCCGGACGGGGTTTACCCCGGATCGCGGCTGCGAATAGCGGCGTTCGAGGCGAAACAGTATCACCGTCGCGCATGGACGTGCAGTCTCCCCGCAGCATTGTCAGGTCAATCGCGGAGCGTGATCCACACCGGCGCATGATCGCTCGCACCCTCCATGCCACGAACCTCCCGGTCGATGCCGGCACCGGTAAGCTTGCGAGAAAGCTTGCGGCTGAGCAGCATATGATCGAGCCGAAGCCCCGCGTTGCGCTGCCAACGGTTCCGGCGATAGTCCCAGAAGGTGAAAAGCTGGTCCTTCGGGTGGATCTTGCGCAGCGCATCGAGCCAGCCCTGGTCGAGAAGTTCGCCGAATGCGGCGCGGCTTTCGGGCTGGACCAGCGCATTGTCGTCGTAGGAGGTTGTCGGGTAAATGTCGCGCGGCTCGGGAACTATGTTGTAGTCGCCGGCAAGCACGACAGGCAGATCTAGGGCGAAGAGTTCGGCGGCATGTTTGGCCAGACGCTCGTGCCAGGCAAGCTTGTAGACGAACTTGGGGCCTGGCTGTGGGTTGCCGTTGGGCGCGTAGAGACAGGCGACCAGGATGCCGCTGACGGCAGCCTCGATATAGCGCGCCTCGGCATCCGACGGGTCGCCGTCGAGCCCGACACGGGTCAGCACCGGCTCGCTGTCTCGGGCGAGGATCGCGACACCGTTCCACGCGGATTGTCCCTGCCGCACGGCGCCGTAGCCGGCCGCTTCGATCGCCGAGCGCGGGAACTGCCGATCGGGCGCCTTCAACTCTTGCAGACAGACGATGTCCGGCTCCGCCTCGCCCAGCCAGGCGATCAGGTTGTCGAGCCGCCTGTTGATGCCGTTGATATTGAAGGTGGCGATCTTCATTCCGGCGATCGGATCAGCGTGTCAGCCGGGCAGCCCAGGCTGCCACCGCATCGGCCAAGGTCCTTAAATGATCGGCGGTCGAAAAGCCGGAAATGCTCTTGCGCGGTTTGAGATCATGGTCTCCGTCCTCGAGCCACAGGACTTCGATCGCATCGGAAAGCACGTAGTTCTGCACTTCCTCGCGCGTGCCGAATTCGTCGCGGGTTCCCTGGCAGATCAGCGTCGGCGTCTTGAGGCCGGCCAGGTGCTTGGTGCGCAGTTGCTCGGGCTTGGCTGGCGGATGGAAGGGATAACCGAGGCAGAGCAGCCCGGTGATCCTGCCGGCCGCATGCAGCGGATCGGCGATCATGCTCGCGACGCGTCCCCCCATCGACTTGCCGCCGATGATAAGTGGGCCTTTGACGTCCAGATCCTCGATGGCGGCGAGATATTCCGGATTGAGCGTGTCGGCGCGAGGCGGCGGCTTGCGCCCCTCAACGGTGCGCCTTGCCGCCATATAGCCGAACTCGAAGCGTGCAACGCGAAAGCCTGCCGTCGCAAGCGCCCCTGCGGTCGCGGTCATCGAAGCCGAATCCATCGGCGCGCCGGCGCCATGGGCAAGAAGGATGGTGACCGCGGCATCGTCGGGTCCGTCGAAGAGAAATTTGTCGCCCATATCAGCCTGTTCTCGGGCGGCTCTGCAGGTCGACATATTGCACGCCGCGCTCCGCCGTTCGCGCCCATTCGCTATCGCTATCGAGTTCGAGATAGCGGGTCCACCAACGCTTCGCCTCCGCGAGATCGCCGGCATCGAATTCGAGTTTCGCCAAGTTGAAGACGGCGTCGGCATAGTCGCCGTCGATCTCGATCGCCTTCCCGAGATGCCTGCGCGCGGCGTCGATCCGCCCCCGTTCGTTCATCAGCCCCGCGAGGTTGAACCAGGCCTCGACGAAGGATGGATCGAGCTTGATGGCGCGGGCGTAATCATGGGCCGCATCTAGCTCCCGTCCGGCTACCTTCAGGCAATTGGCGCGGTTGAAGGCCGCGACCGAATCCGTCCGGTCCATGGCAAGATAGCGTTGATAGAAGGCCGCAGCCTCCAGGTAGTCGCCATTGGCTTCCGCCTCCTCGGCCAGATCGAAGAGATCTTCCAGGGCGGCATCGTCGGGTGTGTCGAGATCGAAGAGCAATTGCCCATTCAGCTCGCTCAGGCCCTCGGCGCTGCGGGCATAGATCGCATCGGTGCCACCGTGGTGCAGCGAAAGCGCCGTCAACGAGGCGACCGGTCCGGAGCGATGAACGGACCGGGCGATCGCGCTCCAACTCGCGCCGCTGGCAATCAGCTCGGCATATTTCCTGGCGAGGATGAGGTCGCGGAACGAGTAGGGCTCGCTGCCATGCTCGAAAGCGTCGAACAGGGAGAGCAAGTCGAAGATGCGCGGCGAGAGCCTCGCCTGATCGATCAGCGACTGGCGACTAAGCGCGGACGCAGCCGGCACCGACATCAACCCCAAAAGGCGAAGAAAGCCGTTCTCGCTGATAAGCCACCGCCCGGACGAATGTTCGGCATCGAAACGGGCTTCGATCTCCGCCTCGCTCGATTTGGCAAGCAGGCTGCGGCCGAACACCAGATAGGTCGTCTGGCGCGTCACGCCGCGACGCACGTGGCCGTGCTGGCGCTCGACCTCGCGCGCCACAAGCCGGCGCGGGAAGGCCGACAACGCCCCGACGATACCGAATGTCTGGCCTGCAACAGCCATCAGGCTTTCTTCTTCGCGGCCGGCTTTGCCGCCGTCCGCTTGGCTGGCGCTGCCGCCTTGGTGGTTTGCTTGGCTGCCGGCTCGGCCTTGGGCTTGCTCTTTGCAGGCGGCTTCGACTGCGACAGGCTCGCCTTCAGCGCATCCATAAGGTTGATGACATTGCCGCGCTCAGGGGCTGCCGCAATGATCGGCTTATGACCTTTGAGCTTCTCGCGGATCATCTTCATCAGCGCGATCTCATAACGATCCTCATAGTTCTTCGGGTCGAAGACCGTCATCTTCTGCTGGATCAAGGCTTCGGCAAGCTGCAGCATTTCAGGGTCCGGATGACCAACGGGTACATTGCCGAAATATTCAGCGGTTCCGCGCACTTCGCTCGGGTTTCTCAGCGTACAGACGAACATTCCGGTTTCGCGCGCGCCGATGGTCACGACGCGTTCACGGCTCGAAAGCACCAGGCGCGCGATCGCCACCTTGCCGCTCTTTTTCAGCGCTTCGCGCAGGACGACGAAGGTTTCCTCGGCCATCGCGCCGTCGGGCGCGAGATAATAGGGCGCGTCCTGGTAGATCACGTCGACGGAGCCTTCATCGACGAAGGCCTCGATGTTCATCGTGTGATTGGATTCGATCCTGACGCTGTCGAGATCGCTGTCCTCGATGATGATGTACTTCTTGTCCTCGTATTCGTAGCCCTTGACCAGATCCGAGCGCTCGACGAGCCCGAGTTCCGGGTCGACCGGCTTCATGTTGATCCGGTTATGGGTGTCCTTGTGCAACTGATTGAAGCTGATGCGCTCGCTCGAACTGGTCGCCGGATAGAGCCTAACGGGGCAACTGACGAGACTGAGTTTGAGATAACCTTTCCAACTTGCCCTGGGCGCCATTGATGTCTCCTACGCGGCCAAACGCATTACGTCCTCGTTTCGGACAGAAGCGGCAGATCCTTGGCAAAGTCGTCGATATCCGCCCAGGGATCGCCGAAAGTATCCAGAAGTCCAGGCAGCGAAGAATAGTTCAAATCCTCCGGAGCGTCGATAGTCTCCAGATCCGCCCACTGAAGCGGGGCCGAAGCCGGCAGATTGGTGCGTGCCCGCAGCGAATAGGGAGCGGCCGCCGTATGGCTGCGGGCATTGCGGTGGAAGTCGATGAAGATGCGCTTGACGCGGTTTTCCTTGCCCATGGTCGTGGTGAAGGTCTGGGGTGCGGTCGCCGCCAGCCGCGTCGCTATCGCGCTCGTTGCCTGGTGTGTCTTCTTCCAGTCCAGCTTCGGTTTGACCGGCACCACGACGTGGATGCCGCTGCCGCCAGACGTTTTGACGAAAGGAACGAGGCCGATTGCTTCCAGCTCGCCGCGAATATGGACCGCTGCCTCGACCACGTCGCGCCACGAGATCCCCTCGCCGGGATCAAGATCGAAGACGACGCGATCGGGCTTCTCCAAGCGCGTGCGCCGCGAACCCCAGCTATGAAGCTCGATCACGCCGAACTGAGCGAGCGCCAGATAACCCTTCGTGCCCTCGATCGAGAGGAAGGACTTGCTCTCGCCCTCGGAATTGGTCGCGTTGAAGCTGACGATGGAGGGCGGCATGCCGGTGAAGGGATGGCGCTGGAAGAAGCAATCGGCCCGCTTCCCCGTCGGGCAGCGGAAAAGCGACACCGGTCGTCCGAGGATATGCGGCAGCATGAAATCGCCGACGAGCGCATAGTAGACGGCAATGTCGAGTTTGGTCGGTCCGGATCTTCCGAACACCCGGCGGTCGGCGTTGGTCACCTGGATCGTCGCCAGGTCGGCGTCCGTGATCAGCCGCTTGCGCGGCGCCGTCGCCGGGGCCGAAAGCTCGACATCGCGAAGCCCCTTGAACACCGCATGCCGCAAGACATTGTCGGTCGTGCGGTTGGAGTAGTGGATGCGGGCGGATAGCACCGGCCGCACCCAGAGGATTTCCTTGGGCGCACCGTCCAGCGCGGTCTCACCCCCGCGCAAGGCTTGCAGCCGGGCGAGTAATTGCTTGGCTGTCGCCGCATCGAAGCCGGTGCCGACCTTGCCGCGGTAGTGCAGCTCGCCGCCCATCCACTCCCCGAGCGCCAGTGCCGCCAGCCCCTCGGCCGCCTCTGAGACGGTGTAGCCTGCGATCACGAAGTCTTCGCTTTTGAGCGCTTTGGTCTTGGTCCAGGTCTGGGTGCGTCCGCTGCGGTAGGGTGCGGAGGCACGCTTTGATACGATCCCTTCCAGCCCCAGCTCGGCCGCCTGATCGTAGAGCCCGCGCCCGTCGCCTTCCACATGGTCGCTGAACTGAATGGCGGAACGGCTCGATATCTGCCCTTCAAGCAGCTGAGCCAGCAGACCCTTGCGCTCTTCCAACGGAACTTCGGCGAGATTCCAGCCGTCGAGATGGAGGATGTCGAAGGCATAGAAGACGAGCTTGCCATCGGTCCCGGATGAAAGAGCCTCCTGCAACAGCGAGAAGCGGCTGATGCCCTTGTCGTCGAGAGCGACGATCTCGCCATCGATCATCGCTTCCCGACAAGGCAGCTTGCGGAATGCGTCTGGCAGATCGCCGTAGCGTTTCGTCCAGTCGAGCCCGCTGCGCGTGATCAGCCGTACGGAACCATCCGAGAGATCCGCCATCGTGCGGTAGCCATCGAACTTGATTTCGTGCAGCCAGGTCTGTTCTCCCGGTGAGGCCCCGGGCGGTTTCGGGGTCGGGCTGGCGAGCTGCGGCTCGATTCGCTGCGGCTTCGGACCTTTCACAGCGCCCGGCAACGAGCCGGGCTTGAGGACGGCCGGCTTCGCCGCTTTCGCCGGCTTCGTTGGCGGCTCGACCAATTCTTCGATGCGCCGCCCGCTTTTCACGCTCTCCGGGCGTGCCGTCAGAACGTCGACATCAGGATCGGCGGCTGGATCATGCTCTTTGAACAGCAGCCAGTTGCGCGTGTCGTCGTCTCCCGGTTTCGGCTTCAGCCGCGTCAGCATCCAGCCGCCATTGAGCTTTTCGCCGGCTAGACGGAACTTGAACGCGCCGGTTCTCAGGCTCTTTTCGATATCGTCCATCGGTGCCCAGACGCCGGTGTCCCAGACGATCATCGGTCCACCCCCATATTCGCCTTCCGGGATGACGCCCTCGAAGTCGACGTAGTCGAGCGGATGATCCTCGGTCTCGACAGCCAGCCGTTTGTCGGCGGGGTTGAGCGACGGCCCCCTGGGGACCGCCCAGCTTTTCAGCACGTCGCCGACCTGTAATCTGAGATCATAGTGATCGGCAGTGGCATGGTGCTTGTGCACGACGAAACGATTGCCCTCCGCGCCACTTCTTCCGGCAGGCTCCGGCGTCCGGGAAAAGTCCCGCTTCGCACGATAGGTCGTGAGTTTCGACGTCGCCATGCAGCAAAGCTAGAACGTGTTCGCAAAGGTCGCAATATCCGCCACGGCCAGGACACGCGGCACAGAAATTTCGGAAAACAATTGCTTTCTCAACTCGGCTCACCTAAAAACTCGATGAATTTGGAAAGCCGCCATGATCGAAAAGCAGAAGCCGCGACGCTCCCGCGGCCGTCCCCAGGTCCGACCGGACGACGAGACGCGCCAGGTGATCGTCCTCGCCGCCGAACGGCAATTCTGCGACTTCGGCTACGAGGCGGCGAACATCAACGTCATAGCTCAGAATGCCGGCGTTTCCACCAAGACACTCTATCGGCTGTTTCCCACCAAGGCCGATCTCTTCGAGCGCGTCATCTCCCTCAGGATCGCCGAGTTCGTACTGGAAGCCGATGAAGAGAACCTGGAAGATCTGGGCGTAAGGGGTGGCCTGGTGCACCTGCTTGCCGCCTACGGACATCTCGTGCTCTCGCACGACACGATCGCGATCATCCGCCTGGTGCTCGCCGAGGCAGAACGCTTTCCGGAAGTTGCTGCCACCTTCTGGGAACAGGCGATCCAGCGGACAAGTGCCACCTTGGAGCGATGGCTGAGGACGCAGGTGGCCCACGGCCGGCTCGCGCTGGCAGACCCGCGTCTGACCGCAGGCATGCTGCGCGGCATGATGGCGATGGAGCCGCAACGCGCCGTCATGATGGGTTGCCTTGGCACCATCGACGAGGCGACGATCACGGCGCGAGCAGAAAGCTGCGCCGACATTTTCCTGACAGGCGCCTTGCCGAGATAGAGCCGTCGCTCTTCACGGCAAACTTTGGCGATGTCATCCAGCTGTCATCAAGCTGTAACGTGAGACCGTATAACTCTCCGCGCGGAAGCCCTTCCGCCGGACGCATGAGGCGTCGCGACCAGCCTTCGGCATGGCCTCCTCCCCTTGCACGTCCGGTGATTGTTATGCGTTTGTCCGCGAAGCTTCCTCTCGCTGCGGCGGCTCTGGCCGCTTTTTCCATTGCTGCCACCAGTCTTGCCAGCCTGACCGTCAGCGGCAATCTCTCGTCACGCGCGGCAATCGAAAAGCTGGAGGCGCTCGCCGATGCCCGCCGCAACGAGCTACGCCATTACCTCACCACCGTGGAAAACGACCTGCGCAATCTGCAAGCACAGAAGTCCGTCGCCAAGGCGCTAACCGACCTCAATGGCGCAGCCGCCAAGTTCGGGGAAAAGACCGAAAGCGAATTGCAGCGCCGCTACCTGGCGGAAAACCCCAACGCCGAAGACAAGCGCGCCCTCTACAGTTCCGCCGGCGTCGACGACTACGACGCGCTGCATGCGCGCTATCACCCGTTCTTCCGGCGCTTCGCCGAAGCCCACGGCTATCGCGACGTGCTGCTCGCCAATCTCAGCGGCGATGTCGTATACGCCCTCAACAAGAAAGGGGATTTTGGCGTCAGCCTCAAGGACGTGGCCTGGAAGGACACCGGGCTTGGCCGCGTCTTCCGGGAAACGGCCGAGGGAACGGACAAGAGCAAGCTCGCCTTTGCGTCCTACGAAGCCTATGCCCCGCTTGGCGGCAGCCCCGCTGCGTTCGTCGCCATCCCCCTGGAATCGATTGACGGCAAGATCGGCACGCTGATCCTTGAAATGCCGGATGGGCGCATCGGCGAAATCGTCGGCAACCGCACGGGCCTTGGCGAAACCGGCGAAACGATTTTGCTCGACGGTAACGGGTTCTTCCTCGCCGACAGCGCCGCCACACCCGGCAACGATATGCTGAAGGCCCGGATCGTGGTTGAGCAGCCGGCGGAAGACGGCATCGTCAGCAGCAGGCTTGCGGATTTCCGCGGCGAGGAAGCCCAGATGGCGGCCACCAACCTTGATGCTTTCGGCACGCGCTGGACCATTGCTGCGGTCATGACCTCGCGGGAGGCCTTTTCCGCGGTTACCGCCTTGCGCAACTGGACGCTCGCGACCGCGCTTGCCGTCCTCGCGGCTGCGCTGGCGATCTCCATCTGGTACTCGCGCCGACTGACACACCCGATTACCGGTCTCGTCCGCGACATGAGCCGGCTCGCCGATGGCGACACGACGATCAGCGGTGTTGGCGGTACCCGCAAGGACGAGATCGGTGACATGGCCCGCTCCGTCCTTGTTTTCCGGGACGCTCTTCGCGACCGTGCCCGCCTCGAAACCGAGGCAGCGGAGACGCGAACCATGATCGAGGAGGAACGGCACGGCCGCGAGACGACCCAGGCCGAGGTATCGCGCCAGATCAACGAGGCCGTCGAAATGCTGGCCTCGGGGCTCGAACGCTTGTCCCACGGCGATCTGACGGCCCGCATCGACCGCCCCTTCGGCGCCGGCTTCGATCGCCTGCGCTCGGACTTCAACCTGTCGCTGGAGAGCCTGGCGGTCACGCTCGGTGACGTGAAGGCGAGAAGCGCCGAGATCGACGGCGAAACCGGCGAGATGCGCGACGCCATCGGCCAACTCGCCAAGCGCACCGAACATCAGGCGGCGACGCTGGAGGAAGCGACCGCGGCGCTCGGCGCAATCACCGCCACCATCGGCCGCACCGCAGAACACGCCACATCCGCAACCACGATCGCCGCCGCTGCCAAGGCGAGTTCCGATCGTTCGGGTCAGGTGGTGATGAACGCCGTCTGCGCCATGGCCCAGATCGAGAAGGGATCGGTCGCCATCTCTCAGATCATCGGCACGATCAACGATATCGCCTTCCAGACCAACCTCCTGGCGCTGAACGCAGGGGTCGAGGCGGCGCGTGCCGGCGAAGCGGGTAAGGGCTTTGCGGTCGTTGCCCATGAGGTGCGGGAACTCGCGCAGAAGTCGGCGCAGGCCGCCCGGAAGATCAAGGCGATCATCACCGCGTCGGCCGAGGAAGTGGCGAAGGGCGTTTCTCTCGTCAGGGCCGCTGGCGACGCGCTCGACGAAATCTCCGGTCAGATCCACGCGATCAACGAGCAGACGCTGCAGATCGCGGGCGACGCGCGCAACCAGGCAACCGACCTGCAGCACATCAACCAGACCATGCTGTCGCTGGACGCCGTGACCCAGCAGAACAATGCGATGGTCGAGGACAGCACCGCCATGACCCACAGGCTCTCAGGCCAGGCATCCGGCCTGTTCGATCTGGTCGAGCGCTTCCGCACGACATCCAGCGGACGTCGATCTGAAACGGCCGCGGTGGAGCGGGCTGGCCTTCGCCGCACGGCCTAGCACCGCACATCGGCGCCGCCATCCAGACGCATGGCTGCCACCGCTTTGGCGCCGCGACCACGGCCTTGACGCTTCGCCGAACGCATTTTACGCCATGGCGGGAGTGCTCATGGAGCGCGGGGAAACCATGCGGATAGCCAGCCTTGCGATGTATGTCAGCCCTCAGCCGCTCGCGGCCGCAACGGCAACGCTCTGGGCGTTCCTGCGCGACGACCTGCGGCGCGAGGGCCTGACGGATGTGCCCGACCGATTGGACGCCGTCCTCCATCATGCCGATGCCTGGCTTCATCCGGCGCTGCTGCTCGCGCAAACCTGCGGCTATCCCTACGTGCGACATTTGCGCGGCAAGGTTCGCCTTGTCGCTACGCCGGTCTACGGGCACCCGGGCTGCAACGGGCCCGACATGTGCAGTTTCGTCATCGTGCGAGCAAACGCACCGGTCCGTTCCCTCGAAGATCTCCGGGGGACACGGGCTGCCATCAACGATCCGATCAGCAATTCCGGAACCAACCTGTTGCGCGCCGCGATCGCGCCCCGCAGCCGCAATGGCCGGTTCTTCTCCTCTGTTGCCGAAACCGGCAGCCATTTGGCAAGCATAGATGCGGTTGCATCGGGCACTGCCGACGTGGCCGCCATCGACTGCGTGACCTATGGCAACACGCAACGTTTTGATCCGGAACGCGTGGCCGGTCTGCGGGTCTTGACCGCCACCGCCAGCACGCCGGGCCTGCCTCTCGTCACCCGCGGCGACGCCTCGGACGACGAGCTTTTGCTGCTGCGCAGTTCACTCGGACGGGCGATCACGGAGCCCCATTTGGCTGAGGCCCGCGCTGTGCTTTCCCTAAAAGACTTCGCGGTTCTGTCGGATGCCGATTACGAGCCTGTGGCGGAACTGGCGCGGTTCGCGCATCGTCTCGGCTACCCCGAGATCGCCTGAAGACGCGCAGTTGAGTTCAGGTACGTCAGCCTGCCTGTGCCAGCGCCACCGCATCGTCGCCGGCCGGGAAATGGAGCTGGCCGGACAAATCGTTCGCCGCTTGCCAGACGGCCTCCGCGACGTCGGCCTCGGTCGTCACCAGAGACGGTGCTGCAAATTGGGCGAAGATCGGCGCTGCGAATTCGGCATAGGCCTCGGGGATCAGGTCCTCGACCCGCATCGTCGTGTTGTGAGCAAAGCGCGTGGTTGGCGCGTAACCTGGCTCGACCAGCTTGACACGGATATCGAAGGCGGCAAGCTCGTGGGCAAGCGAACCGGTGAAGCCAGTGATCGCCGTCTTGCTGGCGGTATAGGCGGCAGCCAGCGGCATGGAAGCAAGCGTCACGCTGGAGGTGACGTTGACGACGACGCCGGACCGGCGAGCACGGAACTGCGGGATCACCGCCTGGGTCATCGCCATCACGCCGAAGGTATTGGTGTCGAAGACCTTGCGGATATGGGACATCGGCGTTGCCTCGAAGGCACCCACCACGCCGATGCCCGCATTGTTGACGAGCGCATCGATCGGACCGCTTTCCGCGATGGCGGCTGAGACGCTGTCGGGATCGGTGACATCGAGTGCCAGCAAACGAAGCCGCTTCGAATTCGGCAGAATATCGTGTCGGGGCGAGCGCATCGTGGCAATCACGCTCCAGCCTTCGGCATGAAAGCGGCGCGCAGTCTCCAGCCCGTAGCCGGAAGAGCAGCCAGTGATCAGTACGGTCTTCATAGCGGTATCCTTCGTGGTTGCGATGGAAACGGAGTACTGCGCGGACTGCGGACGTTCTACGGCTTGAAGTCCTGATTTTATTTGCTAGCATCCTGAAATGACCGATCCCCTCTCGCAGCTTATTCAGCTTCTCCGCCCACGCACAGTGTTCACCAAAGGCATCAGCGGTGCCGGCCGCTGGGCGGTTCGCTACTCCGAATTCGGTCATCCGAGCTTTTGTACCGCCATCGAGGGATCGTGCCGGCTGGCAGTCGATGGCGAGGCGCCGGTGACGCTGCAGGCGGGCGACTTCGTGTTGTTGCCTCGCACGCCCGGCTTCACCATCTCGGGCTTCGATCCGGTTCACCCGACCTTCATCGATCCCAAGGCGGCGCCGTCACCGGTCGGCGAAGTTCGCCATGGCAGGCAGGACGGCGAACCGGACGTGCGCCTGCTCGGCGGCTATTTCGTCCTCGACTCGCCCGACGCCGGACTGCTCGTTTCGCTGCTGCCGGCATTGATGCATCTACGCGGGATAGAACGGCTTTCGACGCTCGTCCGCATTGTGGGCGAAGAAGCACGCGACGAGCGCCCGGGCCACGACCTGGTTCTCGCACGCCTTGTGGAAGTGATGCTTGTCGAGGCGCTTCGATCAATTGAAGGGGAGAGCGCGTCACCCGGCCTGTTGCGCGGGCTGGGAGATGCGCGGCTGGCGGTGGCCATTCGCCAGATCCACGCCGATCCCGCCCATCCCTGGACCGTGGCGGAGCTGGCGCACGAGGCCGCACTGTCCCGCTCCGTCTTCTTCGAGCGCTTCACGCGCGCCGTCGGCGTGCCACCGATGGAGTATCTGCTCGTCTGGCGCATGGCGATCGCCAAGGACCTGCTGCGGCAACGCGAACTGGATCTTGCCGCCGTCGCCGAACATGTCGGCTACAGCTCGGCAAGCACCTTCAGCACGGCCTTCAGCCGCCATGTCGGGCAACCGCCAGGGCGCTACGCGCGCATGGCGGCTGCCCAATAATACCGGCACGGCTTCTCGTGAGAATTGTCTCAAATACAGAAGTCAGCCACATTTACACCCTGCTCTCTGGCCTATAGACGAGCCTTGGGGCCCGTAAACGGACCCCGGGCCAACAGAGAACCGCACCTCATGCTCCGACGCCTGTACGATTGGACAATGTCGCTCGCGACACGGGAAACCGCCATTGTCTGGCTTGGCATCATTGCCTTTGTGGAAAGCTCGATCTTCCCGGTTCCGGCCGATCTTCTCTTGATCCCGATGGCGCTGGCGCGCCCGGAACGGGCCTGGCGCTATGCGCTCGTGGCGACGGTCTGCTCGGTACTTGGCGGCATCGCCGGCTGGTATCTCGGCCATTATGCCTTCGACACCATCGCAAGGCCATTGCTCGAGTTCTACGGCAAGCTCGACACCTTCGAGCATCTGAAGGCCTCGGTCGACAGTGAGATGCTGGCATTGCTGCTCGTCACCTCGGGCCTGGCGCATCTGCCGCCGATCAAGGTCGTGACCATCCTTTCAGGCGCCGCCAACATCAATCTCGGCCTGTTCATCGTCTCGGCGATCATTGCCCGCGGCGCGCGATTCTTCCTGCTCGCCTGGCTGCTGCGCCGTTTCGGCGAAGAGATCCGGGATTTCCTCGAAAGGCGTCTTGGCGCGCTGGCGGGCGCGGCGGCGACAGTCCTGATCTGCCTCTTCGCCGCACACCGCTTTCTGTCCTGACGGACCGCGGCCGGAATTACCTGCGCGGGAGTGAGAGCGGCGCAAGCGTCCCCATTGCGCGACCCTTCGTGTCGTTCTCAGCCGCCTTGCGGCAAGCGTAGTCCTGCGCTTCCTGGAGCTTTGCGAGCGCGCCGTCATAATCGATCAAGGTCGGGCGGCCATCACTGACGACGCAAGTGCCGTCCACGTGGACACGCTCGATCGCCCGCTCGGCCGCGCAATGCAGGAGATTGCGCA
This sequence comes from Ensifer sp. ENS03, assembly GCF_014852035.1. Classification (NCBI taxonomy): domain Bacteria; kingdom Pseudomonadati; phylum Pseudomonadota; class Alphaproteobacteria; order Hyphomicrobiales; family Rhizobiaceae; genus Ensifer; species Ensifer sp. ENS03. The sequence goes on from NZ_JACVAV010000009.1 coordinate 38,859, forward strand.
AGGGGTCGTAGACCGGCTGCATGGCGTGGTGCCTGAGATCGACCACCAGGAAATCCGCCTTCGAGCCGACGGCGATCCTGCCGATGTCGTCCCGGCCAAGTGCCCGCGCGCCGGCGGTCGTCGCCGCCTCGAAGATGTCGCTGGTGGATACGTCGAAGACGGACTTGCCCGAGAGCCGCGCGCAGATCATCGCCTGGCGCATTTCTTCGAGCATGTTGAACGGATAGCTGTCGGTTCCGAGCGCGACGTTGACGCCGGCGCGGCGGTAGCGGCCGACCGATTCCAGCGCCATGCCGCTGCGCGAGAAGGTGACCGGGCAATGGGCGACGGTCGTCTGGCGATCGGCGAGCAGACGCAAGTCGATCTCCGTGCGCTGTCGCGTCCAGGAATGGCTGTCGACGAAGATGCAATGACCAAGGATCAGGTCCTTGCCGAGCAGACCCAGCTTTTCGAGATATTGTACGGCCGTCAGCCCGTGCCGGCGCAAGAGTTCTTCGTGCTCGGTCATGGTCTGGGCAGCATGAATGGTGATCGGCATGCCGCGCTGACGCGCTGCCGCCACCGCATCCTGCAGCAGTTCCGGCGAGCAGGTCTCGATCTGCGACGGTGCGACGACGCCGCCAAGGCGTCCCGATGGGTGCGCATTCGCAGTATCGACGACCTCAAGCGCTCGCGCAAAGGCATCGCGTCCCCGCGCCCTGTCCCAACGGAAGTCAAGACGATGGCTGTCTTCGACGTGCCATTGCGCTTCGCGGAAACCCGGCGCGACGAAGGCGCGTGCACCACTTTTGGCAAGCGTCGGCAGCCAGCTCGCATGCGGGCCGGCAATATCGAGCAGCGTGGTGACGCCACTACGCATCAGGTCGCCGACCATGACCGTCAGCGACGCCTCAATCGCATCGTCATCGATTTCCAGAAGGTTGGAGTATTCGTAGAGCGCGTTGCCCCAGAGCGCTGCCGTCCCCATGTCCTCGAAGATGCCCTTGGAGATCGGCTCCTCGCCGGAATGGCAATGCACGTTGACGAAGCCCGGCAGGATCATGCGGTCGCGGCCGGAGCTTTCGCTGACGAACGGACCGTCATAGTGGCCGCCGACATGCACGAAGCCCTTCTCGTCATAGGCGACGTCGGCGTCGTTGAGATAGACATGGCCATTAAGCTTGCGGTCGAAGGCGACGAGCGTATGCGCTTTGCGGATGACGTGGATCTCTTTAGTCATGCGTGGTCCTGAAATATTGCTCGAGGAAACGGCTGTAAGCCCCCATGAGAGCGCTGAAAATGAAGTATACAACAGCCGCGAAGACATAGCCCTCCAGCACCGCGATGCCCTGCCATTGCGGGTCGCGCATGGCGGTGCGGACGGTGTCGAGGAAGTCGAGCAGACCGACGATCGTCACCAGCGTTGTATCCTGGAAGAAGCCGATGAACAGGCTGACCAAGGGCGGAATGACCTTCTTCAGCGCCTGCGGCAGCACGATTTTACGCATGATCTGCCAGTAATGCAGACCCAGCGAATGGCCGGCCTCGACCTGCCCGTTGGGAACCGCCTGCAGGCCGCCGCGCACGATCTCGGCGATATAGGCGGCGGCAAAGAGGATGATCGCCACCTGCGCCCGGACGAGCTTGTCGATGGTGATGCCATTGGGCATGAACAGGGGCAGCATGACCGTCGCCATGAACAGGATGCTGATCAGCGGCACCCCGCGCACGATCTCGATGAAGCCGACGCCGAGGACGCGGATTGCCGGAAGGCTCGATGCGCGGGCGAGCGCCAGCGCAATGCCAAGCGGGAGCGCGCAGGCAAGCCCGATGAAGGAGAGCATGAAGGAAAGCGGCAGCCCGCCCCATTGCGTCGTGGGCACGACCGTGAGGCCGAAATAGCCGCCCGCCATCAGCACATAGAGCACCGGCAGGACGACGGCGACCCAGGCGATCAGCAGTCCCCGCCCCCAGACCTTCGGCATCATCGAGACGAGGCAGGCGCCGAGAAACAGAAGCATCGCCGTCAGCGGACGCCATTGCTCTTCAAAGGGATAAAAGCCGAAAAAGATGTAGCGCATCTTCGCCGAGAGGAACGGCCAGCAGGCGCCGCTGGTCGCCTTGCATTCCGCCGGCGTGCCGACAAAGGTGGCGTCGACGAAGAGCCAGCCGATTGCGAGCTTGGCGAGCGCAAAGACCGTGCCGAGGCAAAGGATGGTGATCAGCGCATTGCCGGGCGTGCCGAAATAGGCGCTGAACCAGCGGCTGCGCGATGCCGGTGGCGCTTCGCGGCTCGGCGCAAGCGTCGCATTGCTCACGAGGGTGTCGACCTGTGTCATGGCTCAGCGCTCCCTCAGCGCGACCTGCGCATTGTACCAGTTCATCACCAGCGAGATCAGGATCGACAGGCCGAGATAGACGCCCATGAAAATGGCAATGGCTTCAATCGCCTGGCCCGTCTGGTTCATAATCGTGTTTGAGACCATCACCAGATCCGGATAGCCGATGGCGATCGCGAGCGAACTGTTCTTGAACACGGTCAGATAGGTGTTGGTGAGCGGCGGAATGATGATGCGCAGCGCCTGCGGCAGGATCACGAGCTTCAGCGTGCGTGCCCGCGACAGGCCAAGAGCCGTCGCCGCTTCCCACTGCCCCTTGCTGACTGCCTGGATGCCGGCGCGAACGATTTCCGCGACATTGGCCGACACGCTGAGCGTCAGCCCTAGCAGAAGCGCCACGAATTCGGGGCGCAAATGATAGCCGCCGCTCAGGCGGAAGCGGCCGAGTTCCGGCACATCCCAGGTGACCGAGATGTTTGCGAAGAGGATGGTTGCGGCGAGCGGCAGCAGAAACGCGATCGTCGCGAACAGGGCAATCGGCCGCTCCTTGCCGGTTACGATGCGGCGGCGGCCGAGAATGCGCGCGGTAACGACGGCGGCAGCGACGCCGACAACAAAGGCCGTGACCAGCGCAGCGAAACCGCTCTGCCAGTGCAGCGCCGGCGTGACCAGGCCGCTGTTCGAGAGAAAGACGCCGGGAAGCATCTCGATCGCCTGCTTGACTGGCGGAAACACGGAGATGATCAGCGAATACCAGAGCAGAAGATAAAGCAGCAGCGGCACGTTGCGCAGCGCTTCCACATAGGCAAGCATCAGCCGCGACAACACCGGATTGTGCGACAGCCGCCCGATGCCGACCAACAGCCCGAGAACAGTGCCGAACAGGGCAGCGAGCAGCGAAACCTTGACCGTGTTGGTGATGCCGACGAGGATCGCGCGGCCGATCGTATCCGTCGGCTCATAGGTGATGGCAGATTCGGTAATGACAAATCCGGCCTGGCGCGCCAGGAAGCCGAAACCGGTCGCAATATCCTGCTTGGCAAGATTGGCGCTTGCGGTGCTGAACATCACCCAGGCGATGAGCAGCACGACGCCGACGGCGATCACTTGATAGAGATAGGCGCGAATGCGCGCGTCATAAAACAGGGGCATCGGCACCCGTCCCTTGGAGCACAATGATCTCGGGCCGGCGCGACCCAAGATCATAACTTGATCGATTTCTATCGTTTATAGTACGGCGGCATACCGCGCGCACTCTCCACGGGCCGATTAGGCACCATGTGGAGACGTGGACCCGAGCGAAACGCGCGGGCCCGTCGATTCTCAACGGAACGGCGGTGCGTAGAGCAGGCCACCTTCGCTCCAGCGCGTGTTCGGGCCACGCGTCAGGCCAAGCGCGGTCTTGGTGCCGAGGTTGCGCTCGAACACTTCGCCGTAGTTCCCGACGCCCTTGATGATGTTGTAGCCCCACTTGTTGTCGAGGTTCAGCATCTTGCCGAGTTCTTCGCTGACGCCGAGCATGCGCTGGATCTCCGGATCCTCGCTCTTGGTCATCTCGTCGACATTGGCCTGGGTGATCCCACGCTCTTCGGCAGCCATCAGCATCCAGGCAGACCAGGAGACGATGTCACGCCAGTTGGAATCGTTCTGGCGAACGGCCGGCGCCAGCGGCTCCTTTGAGATCGTTTCCGGCAGCACGACGTAATCGTCCGGGTTGTTGGCAACGGCGCGGATCGAGGCAAGGTCCGAACGGTCGGACGAGATCGCCTCGCAGCGGCCGGAGAAGAAGGCGTTGCGGTTTTCGTCCGGGCTTTCGAAGACGACCAGCTCGAACTTGCCGCCGATCGTACGGAAGAAGTCGCTGAGGTTCTGGGCGGTCGTGGTGCCCGGCAGCGTGCAGATCGCTGCGTCGGTCAGTTCCTTGGCGCTGCTGACGCCGAGCGACTTCGGCACCATCAGACCCTGGCCGTCGTAGAACACGGTCGGGCCGAAATCGAGCCCGAGTGAGGTTTCGCGCGAAAAGGTCATGGTCGTCTGGCGCGACAGCATGTCGATCTCGCCGGACTGAAGCGCCTGGAAGCGCGTATTGATGTTGGTCAGGACGAAGTCGACCTTTTCCGGATCGCCGAATACGGCAGCCGCCACGGCGCGGCAGACATCGACGTCGAAGCCTTCCATGTGACCCTTGGCATCGGCCGTCGCAAAGCCCGGCGTGCTCATCGAGACGCCGCAGATCAGCTTGCCGCGGGCCTTGACGGTTTCGAGCGTCGTCGCGGCGTTGGCAGCGGTCGCGGCCACCAGGCCGACGGCGATGCCGGCAACTGTCGCACAGAGCTGCAGAATCCTGCTGTTCATGAATTCCCTCCCATTGGCTGTTCCCTTTCAGGCCTTCTCAGGTCGCGCGGTCCTCTCCGCACGCCTCCTCCCGAACCGGCCGGCACCGGTCTTGTTTGTCGGCGCCTGCAATTGCATACGACAAGAGAATACAAACATCAACATTATTGTATACAATATTGACGACCATTTGGACGGGCGCTATCGAAGACAAGGGACATGTTCGGCCGGTCCCCGATCGGCCCGTTGGGGAGGCAACCTTGTCTGAGAAATCTAGCCGCAGCGAAGTGGTCTACAAGCTTTTGCGCCAGGCGATCCTGGAACAGGCCCTGAGGCCCGGAACGAAACTTTCCGAAGATACGATCGCCGACCATTTCAAGGTCAGCCGTACCAGCGTTCGGGCGGCCCTGGTCCGGCTCAACGCAGAAGGCATTGTCGATTTACGCGCCAATAAGGGCGCCTGCGTGGCCGAGCCGACATTGGAGGAAGCCCGCGACATCTTCGCACTGAGACGCATGCTCGAAGCCGAGGTGATCCGACGGCTCGTCGCCGATCTCGACGCCGCCGGCGTCAAGCGGCTACAGCAGCATGTCCGGCAGGAGGAGACGGCGCTTACAGATCACGGCCCGCTTTCGATCCGGCTCGCTGGCGAGTTTCACATCCTGCTTGCCGAGCTTACGGGCTCACAGGCGCTGACGCGGTTCGTCCGCGAGATCGTCTCACGCTGTTCGCTGATCCTCGCTCGCTTCGCGCGGCTGCATTCGCCGGAATGTGCCGTCGACGAGCATGTCCAGATCATCCGCGCCCTGCAATCGCGCGACACCGCCACGGCGGAACGGATCATGCTCGAACACCTCGACGCGGTCGAGCTTCGCGCCGAACTCGACACCGACAAGACCGAGCCGGATATCTCCGCGATCCTGCAACGCTACGCCCGCAAGGGGTGACGGCGCCTCAACTATTCGGTCGAGAATACGACTTTCTTTCGCCGATCTGCGCCACCATCTGTCGCGCGGCAACACACCAGGCGCGGCATCTGCCTCCAATATCTGCAACGATACCGGTTACACCGGGTGGGTCTTGCAAGAGAGGGAGTAAGACATGCCAATTGAACTGGAATTCATGAGCAAGCAGGTTGCCGCGGGCCGGCTGTCGCGACGGGAGTTTCTCGGACGCGCCGCGGCACTCGGGATAACCGCCGCCTCGGCGAACCTGCTGCTTGGCCAAGCGGCCCGCGCCGCAGGGCCGGTCAAGGGTGGAACACTCAAGGCGGGCCTCGTCGGCGGGGAATCGACGAACAGCCTGGACCCGGCAACCTGGGCAAGTCAGGTCCCCTACACGCTCGGGCGCTGCTGGGGCGAACAGCTCGTCGAAGTCTCGCCGACGGGCGAGATCGAGTACCGGCTTGCGGAAGCCTACGAGGCGACGCCGGACGCCAAGACCTGGCGCTTCAACATCCGCAAGGACGTGACCTTCCACAACGGCAAGGAGCTGACCCCGGCCGACGTGGTGGCGACGTTCGAGCGTCATGGCGACGCGGACTCCAAGTCTGCGGCCCTGCCCTTCGTTCAGGACTTCGAGACGATCAAAGTCGATGGCGACAGCGTGGTCATCACGCTGCGCGCGCCCAATGCCGACCTGCCCTATATCGTCAGCGATTACCACCTGATGATCCAGCCGAACGGCGGCAAGGACGACCCGACGGCGGGCATCGGCACCGGCCCCTACAAGGTCGTGTCCAACGAGCCGGGCGTCAAACATATCGCAGAGCGGCACGAAGGTTATTGGGGCTCGGCCGAGCGCGGCCATGCCGATCAGATCGAAATCGCTGTCATCAATGACTCGACCGCTCGGACCGCGGCCCTCCAGAGCGGCCAGATCCACATGATCAACCGCATCGAGCCCAAGGTGGTCGCCCTGATCAGTCGCCTTCCCGGCGTCGTCATACGGAATGTGCCGGGCAAGGGTCACTATGTCTTCATCGCCCATTGCAACACTGCGCCCTTCGACAACAACGACCTGCGCCTGGCGCTGAAATATGCCGTCGACCGCGAGGAGATGGTGGCAAAGGTGCTCGCCGGCTATGGCACCGTCGGCAACGACACGCCGATGATCAAGGGCTATCCGCTGTTCGACAACGATATCGAGCAGCGCGTCTTCGATCCGGACAAGGCGAAGTTCCACTACAAGAAATCCGGGCACAGCGGCTCGGTTCTGCTTCGGACCTCCGATGTCGCCTTTCCCGGCGCTGTCGATGCGGCGCAACTCTTCCAGATGAGCGCCGCCAAATGCGGGATCACCATCGACCTGAAGCGCGAACCGGGCGACGGCTACTGGTCGGACGTCTGGAACAAGCAGCCCTTCAGCATGTCCTATTGGACAGGGCGGCCGACGCAGGACCAGGTCTATTCGATCGCCTATCTCTCCAAGGCCGAGTGGAACGATACCCGCTTCCTCCGGGAGGACTTCGACAAGCTGATCTTTGCGGCGCGTGGTGAACTCGACAACGCCAAGCGCAAGGCACTCTATCATCAGGCGGCGATGATGCTGCGCGACGAAGGCGGCGTCATCGTACCGATGTTCAACAACTATATCGACGCGACCAACGACAAGGTCGGCGGTTGGATCGATGATCCGAACGGCGAACTGATGGGCGGGCACGCGCTGACGAAATGCTGGCTCAACGCCTAAACCAGCGACGCGAATGACGGGAGGTCCGCACTCGGCCTCCCGTTCTCATCGACGGGTTTTCAAGCGGTCCGGCGCAGTGATACCGTGCCGTCTGTTGCGCGCTCCACCGCGATGTCGTGGTAGCGGGCAAGCGTCATGTGCGGCGTTCCCTCGGCGGCCGCATGCGCACCGGTGACGACGACGACATCGGCCCCGGCTGCGAGCCCGGCCAGAATTCCGGCCGGTGCGTCCTCGAACACCAGGCAATCCTCCGCACGCACGCCCAGCCGCTCGGCCGCCATCCGGTAGCCCTGTGGATCGGGCTTGCCGATGGAAACATCCTCACCGGTGATCATCAGTTGGGGCGTCGGAATGCCGGCGGCCGCGAGACGGCGCACGGCGAGATCCAGCGGCGCGGACGTCACGATCGCCCACCTTTCCGGCGGCAGAGAATTCAGGAAATCAACCGCACCGGGGATCTCGACAATACCTTCAACGTCGGCGATCTCGGCCAGCGCCAGGTCGTAGGCTTCCTTCTCCGGATCAATGTCCGGCAGCTCGAGATTGCGGATCGTATCGACGGCGCGCACGCCATGTACGGTTTTGGTAAACTCGACTGGGTCGAGACCATTGCGCTCCGCCCATGCGCCCCAGACACGCTCGACCACGGCCATGGAGTTCAGCAACGTGCCATCCATATCGAACAGGAGGGCAGCAAAATTCTTCGTGAAAACGGATGAAGGCGCGGCGTCCAAGGCAATCCCCTGAGATGATGAGACGGGCGGCAAAGGCTTCGCCCAGCGGAGAAGCCACACCTACTACCGGAGAGCCGCCCGCACAATGCCATTTACGCCGCCGATGCTAACGCTCACTCGACGCGCCAGGCAGCCTTGCTCGCCGTCAGGAAGTCGATCGGCCCACCCGCCTGATCGTCGTCGAAGATGGCGCAGGAGAGGATGCCGCTGAACACCGCGCCGGAATCGACATTGGTGCGGTTTCCGACCGTGCGCGGATTGGCCGTGCTCGGCGTGTGGCCATGACAAAGGTGCCGGCCCCAGTACTCGCCGGAATAGTCGTCGGGCGGCCGGATCCAGAGGAAAACCCCGTCGTCCTGCTGTTCCAGCGGCCGCGTGTCGTCGACGCCCGCATGAACGAAAATGCGAAAGCGCTCGACCAGGATCGTCGGCAGCTCCTTGATCCATTTCAGGTGCCGCCCGGGAACCGTGCCGTCATAGGAGATCAGCGTCTCGCGGCCACCGTTGACCAGCCACCAGTCGACATCGCTTTCACCACTGCTGGCACCCCAAAGCATTTCCTCGTGGTTGCCCTTGAGGGTCAGCCAGGTCCAGCCGGGCTTCGTCGGACCAGCCATGATCAGTTCAATGACGGCGCGGCTGTTCGGCCCCCGGTCGATCAGGTCGCCGAGAAAGATCACCCGCCCCGTTGGCGCATAGTCTTCGATTTCATCCAGCAGCGCGCGCAGCTGGTCGAGGCAGCCGTGAATATCGCCGACGGCGAACGTCAGATGCCGGACGGCCATGCATTCACTCTCCAAATTCCGATAGCGGGCGCCGGCCGGTTCGAGGCCGAAAATATCGCCAGATCAAGGCGCTATAACATGCCTTTTGCGGAAAGGATGCAAGATGCCGCGGCCGCGACGCGGACCCGTGCGACAATTAAGAACGAGGGCCGCCGTGTAAGGAGCGACGGGCAAAATGCCCGCACTCGGGAGCCACTATTGTGCCGTCCTGATGTCAGCGTCGGGAATGGCCCTTGGCGATGGTCGAGCTGGCGATCGACACCGGGTCGCTTGCCGGAAAAGTATCCTCGAGCCCTTCGTCGAGTTGCTCTTCCATCGCATCGCGATCATGCGCCCGGCGCGCGTTCGGCAGGGTGCCGCGACGCACCCCTGCCTGGTCGCCGGCGGCCGCGACCGTTTCGTCGGCCGCAATGGCCGCATGCAGAATTTCCTTTGCCTTCGCGATCGCGTTCAGCCGGTTGAGGGATCCGGACTTGTCCTGGGGACACATCACTGTCACCACCTCATCGCCGTCGCCTATGAATTCGACGGTGAACCCTGAGCGACCGGCTCTTTCGGCTGTGACCTGCAGGCCGACGATGCGCATCGAACCTCTCCTTCCTTGGGCTGTCCCGAAGGGCCGAGGCCGCGTTGGCGGTCTCTGCCGTGGCGGGAACGAAATCGGGGTGTGTGTTCAAGGAAGCGTCGAGGCCGGGTTTTGTTCCGACCGTGGACAAATTTACGGGCCGTTAAAGGGCGCCTGGAAACCCTGAGGAACGCACGGGGCTTGCCGGCAAGTCGTTGGTCGTATCCGCGGCCTGGAACGCCGACCCGCCGCCCGGCTTCTTCGTGCAACTCGCAAAGGCATCAAGGCCCGGCTTGTAGACCTTGGTCTCGACATTCATCATGCCGAGCACGGTATGAAACAGGTTGTCGTGGGATTTCGGCTGCGCCGTATCCTTGGCGAGGCACGCCGTATCGACACCCATTGCCGCCTGGTAGGGCTTCGAGAACCACGCGATAAACGGCACCTGCGTCTGTTCGCGCGGGGCGATGGCATAGGGCGCGCCGTGCAGATAGATGCCGTTCTCGCCGAGCGACTCGCCGTGATCGGACATATAGATCATCGCGCCGGCGATCTGGTCCTGATGCTTTTCCAGCAACCGGGCGACACTCGCCACCACGTAGTCGGTGTAGAGGATCGTGTTGTCATAGGCGTTCGTGATTTCTTCAACCGAACACTTCATCAGTTCGGGCGTGCGGCAATCGGGCGTGAAACGCCGGAACTTCTCGGGATAGCGCAGGTAATAGGACGGTCCGTGGCTGCCGAGTTGGTGGAGTACGATCACGCTGTTCTTCTTGGTCGCCGAGAGCTTCTTGTCGAGCTCGCCGAGGAAGATCTCGTCCAGGCATTCCCCATTCTTGCAGAGCGGGCTGTTCTTCTGGTCGGTCATGCTGGCGAAGTTGATGAGATCGGCAATGCCCTTGCTGCCGGTGTTGTTGTCCCACCAGGTGGTCGAAACACCGGCGCGCGTCAGCACGTTCATGAGGTTTTCCGTCGAGCGCGCCTTCCAGTCGCTGTACTCATCACGCGGGTAGACGGAGAACATGCAGGGGAGCGACGTTGCCGTCGCCGTGCCGCAGCTCGTGGTGTCGGTGTAGTTGACGACGCCCAGAGCCTTGAGTTCCGGATTGGTCTCGCGCCCATAGCCGTTCAGCGAGAAGTTCATCGCGCGCGCGGTTTCGCCGGCAACGACGACGACAACGACGGGCTTGCCGGCAGCGGCAATCCGCGCACCCTGTCGGGCATCGGTTGCGAGTGGCTGCACGACGATGTTGCGCTGCTTATAGGTCGAGGATGCATATCGCACGGCAGCCGAAACCGGCCCCGTCGGGTTGAACCGCTTCATCAGGTCCTTGTGTTCGCGGATCACGTAGGCGACGTTTGCAAAGTTCGCGTAGACCAGACCCCCGCTGACGAGGAGGCAGGGAATGATCACCGCCAGGTTGACCGCAGCATTCGACAGGAAGGGCCGGTAGCGGAGCTTGAACCAGATCACCAGCAGCGACGGAAGTACCCCGTAAAGCAGCAGATGCGTCGCCAGACTGCCGGTCAGGAGGTGGCTGGCTTCGGCCTGCGTCGTCACCGCCGCGTTGCCGATCATGTCCTTGTCGATGATGACGCCGAAAGTATCGATGAAGTAGGAGGCGGCGGCCGATACCATGATCAGGAAGATCATCACCGGCTTCATCACATATTTGACGGAGGCCAGCGTCAGGCCTGCGAAGGTCAGCAGACACAGAGCCGCGCTGAAAGACAGACGCGCCGTGAGGGAATCGTCGAAATAGGCGACCGTGTGTGTCCAGAAGGATTTGTTGGTGGCAAGGAGCAGATAGGCACTGACAAGAGCGCTGAGCGCAATACTGCCGATTTCGGGGCGGCGAATACCTGAAAATCTCAAAACTGTAGTCTCCTGCGGTGACTGCAAGAGCGCCTGGGAAGGGCGTTGCAGGCACGGGCATTCAATCGAGATGGAGGCCGCGTGGCGGCCACCTGCTAGGTTGCAGCCTCCCCCTCAGCCGTTGAGATACGACGGACAAGCTGTCCAAACCCCGTCAAGATTGCTCATTGTTGCGCCGATACGCGCGCTGGTAGGTGTCGCGCAGGCAGTTGGCAGTCCCGGCGAAAGCCCATATGGTCGGCGGTGGCCCTGTAATATCGAGACGAATCAATGCGCCTGCTCCTGGTCGAAGACAGTCCGCGACTGGTTGAACTGGTCGGTGAAACCATGCGGGATGCGGGCTGGCGCCTCGATGCGGTTTCAAGCGTGGCCGATGCCGAAACGGCGATCGCGGCGCGCGAGCATGACCTGGTGCTGCTTGACCTCGGGCTGCCCGATGGCGACGGCCTGTCGCTGCTTCGCCGCGTCCGCCTGGAGTATCCCGGGCTGCCGGTGCTGATCATCACGGCCAAGGGCTCTGTCGACGAGCGCATCGCCGGGCTCGACGCCGGGGCCGACGACTATCTCGTAAAACCGTTCCACCATCGCGAGCTGCTGTCGCGCTGTCGCGCGATGCTGCGGCGCAATCCCCAGGCCGTACAGCCGGTACTGGAAGCTGGGACATTGCGCTACGACCCGGCAACCGCCGACCTCACCTGCGACGGCACGGTGGTGCCTTTGCCGCCGCGCGAGCGGTCGTTGATCGAGATCCTGATGCGCGAGGTCGGTCGCGTCGTGCCGAAGCGGAAGCTCGAAACGGCCCTTTCGGAATATGGCCAGGAAGTCACGCCCAATGCCCTGGAACTGGCTGTTTCAAGGGTGCGCAAACGCCTGCAGCCGCTCGATAGCGGCGTTCAGATCGAGACGGTGCGCGGCATCGGCTACCTCCTCAGGCAAGCTCCATGAGGAGCCGAAACCCTTCCCTGATCGGTATCGTAGCCCGCCGCATCATCGCCTTCTCGCTGTTGGCCATGGCGATCCAGATCGGCGTCGTCTTCGCCGACTACTGGTTCGACGACGACAAGCTGAGCGTGCTCATGCTGCAGCAGGAAACCGAAAACCTGATCGAGTATGTCCAGGTGCGCGACGGCGTGGCGCGTTACGAGCCCAATCGCGACGTGCGCGAACGCTATCTCGACCGGTCCGACGACAACGGCGCGATTTTCCTGCGTATCCGCACTGCGTCCGGCGAGATGATCCATTCGAACTGCACGGCCGAATGTGCCCAGCACTTCCTGCCGCTCAACGTCGACGCGCCGCAATTCTGGAAACGCCTGATCGCGCCGGGCAAACCTTTCAGCGTTGCCGGCGGCCAGACTTTCGAACGGGGCGGCCTGGTCGTCCTGGTCGAACTCGCGATCCTCAACGATCCGAACGGCTTCATGTACGGCGCCTTGCTGCACGAGATGTTCGATTCGATGATCGTGCCGATGACGCTAATGTTCTGTCTCGTGATCGGCGCGACGATCTGGTCGGTGCGCAGCGCCTTGCGGCCGGTCGCCATGGCCGCGCAGGCCGCCGACGCCCTCGACCCGCGCGACAGCAATGCGCGCCTGCCGTTGACGCGGATGCCGCAGGAAATCGCCCGTCTCGTCACCGCAGTCAATCGGATGCTGACCCGGGTTGCCGATCTCATCCAGTCGCAAAAGCTGTTCTCGTCGTCGATCGCCCATGAAATCCGCACACCGGTGTCGATCGCCAAGATGGAACTGAGCCGCATCGACGACCCGCGGGCGCGCAATGCGGAGCGCGACCTGGACGCACTCACCCATATTCTGGAGCAGTTGACCTCGCTCGCGCGCGCCGATGCCGTCGATCCCTCCGCCTACCAGCGCACCAGCCTGTCTCAGATCGGCGCCGCCGTTGCGGAGGCGATTGCACCTTTCGTCTTCGACCACGACAAGTCCCTCGAATTCGTAGACGAAGGCACGCCACAGATAACCGCCATTCCGGCGCTCGTCGAAAACATGCTGCGCAACCTCATCGAGAACGCCGTCAAGCACAACCCGCCGGGAACCCGGATCGTCCTGACCTGTGGCCCCGGCCCGGTCGTCTCTGTCGAGGATGACGGCAAGGGGCTGATAGACCTTCCGGAGCACAACGAAGACCTCGGCTATGTAAAAAGCTCCGGGCAGCTCGGCCTCGGCCTGAAGATCGTGCGGCGTATCAGCGAATTGCACCAGGCAACCGTCGCGGTCGATACGACGCCTGGCCGTGGCACCCGGTTCTCGATCGATTTTTCCGCCGCCCTGTCGGGCTGACGAGCCCGACGACAGGGACAGCACGCGCCCGCGTGTGCATCGCACATTTTTTAGGCGCGATGCATATATTTCAATCCAACGCCGGTTTTTGGATGCGGATTTCATGCCCAATGCTGCGCCATGTGCTAATGGCGTGCCCAAGTCCGTACCTCCCCTCCCGAGAGGCTCCATGTCGAAGGCCCGCGCGTACATCAAGCGTTTCATCCCATCGCTCGTTCCGATCAGCCATCTGGAACGCCTGCGTGCGTCTTTGGGCGCTCTTCTTGGCATCCTGCTTACCGGCTTGATCAGCAGCTATGCCCTCGGGGCGGGCGCCAGCCTGCCGCTGCTGATCGCGCCAATGGGCGCCTCGGCCGTCCTTCTCTTTGCCGCCCCGGCCAGCCCGCTCGCCCAGCCCTGGTCGATCGTCGGCGGCAACACCATCTCTTCGCTGATCGGCGTGACCGCGGCGTTGCTGATCCCGGATCCGGTCGTCGCAGCCGCAGTCGCCGTCGGGCTCGCCATCGCGATCATGCTGCTGCTCGGCTGCCTTCATCCGCCGAGCGGGGCGGTTGCGCTGACCGCCGTGCTCGGTGGCCCGGCGATCCACGAGGCGGGCTACTGGTTCGTCCTGTCTCCGGTCGCCATCAATTCGGTCGTCATCCTCTTGATCGCGCTGGCGTTCAACAACGTGACCGGTCGCCGCTACCCGCATCTTGCGCAGGCGCCGACGCTGCATGGAACGAGCGACCCCGCGCCGACGCACAGGCTCGGCATCGTACCCGAAGACCTGCAGGCCGTTCTCGCCCAATATGGTGAAGTGGTCGACGTCAGTCCCGAAGAGCTCGACGCGTTGATCCACCAGGCGCAGATCCGCGCCTTCAACCGCCGCTCCGGCGAAATCACCTGCGCCGAGATCATGTCGCGCGACGTCGCCACGGCCACGCCCGAGACGACCTTGCGCCAGGCCTGGCAGACCCTGATCAATCATCACATCAAGGCGCTACCGGTCGTGACTGAAAAGGACGGCCTCGTCGGTATCGTCACGCAAACCGATTTCATGAAACACGCAATGCTCACACCGCAGGGCGGCATCCGCCAGCGGCTCGGAAACGTTATCGGTTTCGGGCCGAAAACACCACGGCTCGTATCCGACATCATGACCCGCAAGGTGCAATCCGCCCTGCCGGAAACCATGATCGCCAAACTCGTGCCGCCGATGTCCGACATGGGGCTGCACCATATGCCCGTGGTCGATCCGGATAACCGACTGCTCGGCGTCGTCACCCAATCGGATCTCATCGCCGCCCTCTTTCAGCGCCGCCTCGAACGGGGCGAAGAGCGCGACGTCGCTTAGGCCAAAAGGTTCACCGGAGGTTCCTCGCCCGCAAAATAGAGCGCCACGGCAAAACCGGTGTGCGCCTTTGTGCGACTTGCATTCTGCAACACGACCTCATCGATGCAAGGCATGTCGTCATCCGTCACGTAAATTCATTCGATTGACTTATTCAATGGAATGATGTAATTTCAGTATGTCATGAAAAAAGAAACCTCGCCCCGTCCGACCAAGCAGGACCGCGGAGATGTCACCCGCGAGAAACTGCTGACCAGTTCCATCGACGTCTTTGGCCGCTACGGCTTTGACGGCGCAACCACTCGCATGCTCGCCGAAACGGCAGGCGTGAACCTCCAGGCAATCCCCTATTACTTCGGCGGCAAGGAAGGCCTCCATATCGCCGCTGCGGAGCACCTTGCCTCGATCATCATCGACCACGTCGCAGACCTTCGAAACGCGGTTCTTGCTCGCCTTGCCCACCTCGACAGCCAAGGCCAGCCGTTGGAACCCCAGGAAGCCCGCGACATGCTCACCCAGCTGGCGCAGCACATGGTCGCCCTCTTCGTGAGCCGCCAGTCCGAAAGCTGGGCGCGCTTCATCATCCGCGAACAGATGGAGCCGACGGAAGCCTTTGAGCGCGTCTATTCCAACGTCATGGGCCCGATGATCGGCATGGCCGCCAGGCTGGTTGCCACCATCCTTGGCGAGCCTCCTCAATCGGAACAGGTGCGGCTGAAAACCCTGTCCTTCGTCGGCAGCATCCTGGTCTTCCGCATGGCCCACGCAGCCGTGCTTCGGCAGATGAAATGGCAGGCGGTCGGTCCTGACGAGCTCGACCTCTTGCGCCGACATGCTGCCGAGCTGGTCGCGACCATTGGAAGCAAGCGGGAGGACCGGTCATGAACAAGCCGGCAGTAGCCCTTGTATTGCTTGCCGGAGCCGCGGCCAGTGCCTGGTGGTTCGACGTGCCGCAGCGGCTCGGCTGGATCGGCACGGAGCAGACCTCGGTGCTCTACGGCAATGTCGACATTCGGCAGGTTTCACTCGGCTTCCGCGTCAGCGGCCGCATCGCAAGCCTTGGCGTCGACGAAGGAGACGTGGTCAAGCCCGGGGACGTTCTGGCGACGCTGGACGCCGTCCCGTTCGAGCAGGCGGTCGCCGCGGCGCAGGCCGATCTCGGTGCGCTCAGGGCCAACCTTGCAAAACTGAGGGCGGGGGCACGCCCGACCGAGATCGCCCAGGCGCGCGCGACCCATGAGGAACGTCTGGCCGATCTCGAAAACGCCAATCTCGCTTATGAACGCGCCCGGCAATTGCGCCCGAACGGCACCATCTCCCAGGCCAATCTCGACGAGGCGAATGCCAACAGGGCGGCAGCGGCAGCGCGCGCCACCTCCGCCCGCGAGGCCTTGGCGCTCATCGAAGAGGGAAGCCGGATCGAGGATATTGAAGCCGCCCAGGCGCAGGTGCTTGCCGCCGAAGCCAAGCTCGAAAGCGCCCGCACCTCGCTTGCCGATACCCAACTGTTCGCGCCGAGCGCCGGCACGGTCCTGTCGCGGGTGCGCGAGGCTGGTGCCATCGTCGCGCCTTCCGACACCGTCTACGTCGTCTCGCTGAACGAACCCGTCTGGGTGCGCGCCTATGTGGCGGAACCGGACCTTGGCCGGGTGCATCCCGGCATGGCCGTCGAGGTCACGTCCGACAGCGCCCCGGACCACCGCTACAAGGCGAAGGTCGGGTTCATTTCACCGGTCGCCGAATTCACGCCCAAGTCGGTGGAAACGCCGGAACTGCGCACCGATCTCGTTTACCGCCTGCGCATCGTGGTCGACAAGCCGGGCCCCGATCTCCGGCAGGGCATGCCCGTGACCGTGCATCTGCCGGAAAAGGCTGGAGCCGCGCAATGAGCGACGAGGTGCCGTTCGTTCGCATCGCGGATGTGGTCAAGCGCTTCGGCGATGCCCCGCCGGCGCTCGACCATATCGCTGGCGAAATCTTGGGCGGGCGGATCACCGGGCTCGTCGGCCCGGATGGCGCCGGAAAGACCACGCTGATCCGTCTGATGACCGGGCTGATGGTGCCGGACGAAGGCAAGGTCGAGGTTCTCGGTTTCGATACGGTGGCGAATGCTGCCGATATCCAGGCGGCCATCGGCTACATGCCGCAACGCTTCGGCCTCTATGAGGACCTTTCCGTTCAGGAAAACCTCAATCTCTACGCCGATCTGCGCGGCCTGCCGCTTGGCGAGCGCGCAGCGACCTTCGACGAACTGCTCGAATTTACCGACCTCAAGCGTTTCACCACCCGCCTTGCCGGCAAGCTCTCCGGCGGCATGAAGCAGAAGCTTGGCCTTGCCTGCGCCCTGCTGCGCAAGCCGAGGCTGCTTCTCCTCGACGAACCGGGCGTCGGCGTCGACCCGATCTCGCGCCGAGATCTCTGGAAGATGGTCGAAAACCTGACGAAGGAAGGCATCGGCGTCGTCTGGTCTACGGCCTATCTGGACGAGGCGGAGGCCTGCGACAGCGTTCTGCTCTTGAACGAAGGCAAGCTCCTGTTCACGGGCAGTCCCGCCGAATTGACCGCCAGGGTTGCCGATCGCGTCTTCAAGGTTTCCGGCATTACCCATGGGCGGCGCCAGAAGCTCGCAAGCTATCTCGACGACGACGATGTCGTCGACGGGGTCATCCAGGGCGAAGCGATCCGCCTGGTCATGAAGCCAGGGACCAAACCGCCATCCCCGGGCGGACATTCGTCCGCATCGGGCGTGGCGACCACCACGCCACGTTTCGAGGATGCGTTCATCGACATGTTGGGCGGCGGCCCCGGCGGCCGCTCCAAGCTCGCGGAAACCCAGACCCCCTTCCCGACCGACGACGAACGGCCGGTCATCGAAGCGCGCGGACTGACGAAACGCTTCGGCGATTTCACCGCCGCGGATGCGATCGCCTTCGACATACCACGCGGCCAGATCTTCGGGCTCTTAGGCCCGAACGGCGCCGGCAAATCCACGACCTTCAAGATGCTGTGCGGGCTGTTGAAGCCCACAGCCGGCGAAGGCCGCGTCGCCGGTTTCGATCTACGGCGAGACGCAGCGGAAGCACGCAACCGGCTGGGCTACATGGCGCAAAAATTCTCGCTCTACGGCGATTTGAGCGTCGGCCAGAACCTCAGCTTCTTTGCCGGCGTCTACGGTCTTGCCGGCGCGCGCAAACGCGAACGCATCCAGTTGATGACGGAAATCTTCGGCTTCGCCCGCCTGCTCGACATGTCGGCGAAAGATCTGCCGCTCGGCCTCAAGCAGCGTCTGGCACTCGCCTGCGCCGTATTGCACGAACCGGAAGCGCTGTTTCTCGACGAACCGACCTCCGGCGTCGACCCCATCACCCGGCGCGAATTCTGGACCCACATCAACGGCCTTGTCGAAAAGGGCGTCACCGTACTCGTCACCACCCACTTCATGGACGAAGCCGAATATTGCGACCGCATTTCGCTGATTTATCGCGGCCGGTCGATCGCGCTCGGCTCACCGGACGAATTGAAGGCGCAGGTCGCTAGCCCCGAGCTTCCGGACCCGACGATGGAGGATGCCTTCATCGCTCTGGTTCAAGGCTCGGAGGAGAAGGAGGCCGCATGAGCGCGCGCGCCGCAACGACCGAGGGCCGGGCCACGAGAGCCAGACGCTTTGCCGCGTTGGTGCGCAAGGAAAGCTATCAGATCGTTCGCGACCCGAGCAGCATCCTGATCGCCTTCGTGCTGCCGATGATCCTCCTGTTTCTCTTCGGCTATGGTGTTTCGCTCGACACGACGCAGACCCGCATCGGCCTCGTCGTCGAAGAAGAGGCCCCGCTGACGCGCGATCTTGCTGCGGGATTTCAGGCCTCGCGTTATTTCACGGTGGCGGTCGGTCGGGACCGCCGCGAGTTCGAGGAAGACCTAGTGCTTGGCCGGGTCCGCGGCATCGTTGTAATCCCCAAGAGCTTCGTGGCCGACTACTCGGCCGGTCGGCACCCCGCCTTGCAGGTGCTCGTCGACGGCTCCGATCCCAACACCGCGAACTTCGTCCAGAACTATGCGCAGGCGACCGTAGCCAATTGGGAGCGCCAGCGGTTGAGCGACAGCGCCGGCCGGCCGCCGGCGATCTCGGCCGAGCAGCGCTTCTGGTTCAACCCGGAGCTGACCAGCCGGAACTTCCTGGTGCCGGGCTCGATCGCCATCGTCATGACGCTGGTCGGGACGCTGCTCACCTCGCTCGTCGTTGCACGTGAATGGGAGCGCGGCACGATGGAGGCGATGATGGCGACGCCGGTTTCGGCAGCCGAACTCCTTGCCGGCAAGCTGCTGCCCTATTTTATTCTCGGGCTCACCTCGATGACGCTCTGCGTCCTCCTTGCCGTCTTCCTCTTCGGCGTTCCTTTTCGCGGCTCGGTCGCAGCGCTCTACGCGCTGTCAGCGACTTTCCTGATGCCGGCGCTCGGTCAGGGCCTGTTGATTTCGGCGGCGACCAAGAACCAATTCCTCGCCTCGCAGCTCGCGCTGATTTCGGCGTTTCTTCCGGCCTTTCTGCTTTCGGGATTTCTCTTCGAGATCAATTCGATGCCGACGGTCATCCAGTGTATCACCTTTATCGTGCCGGCGCGCTATCTGATCCCGAGCCTGCAGACGGTGTTTCTGGCTGGCGACATCTGGCCGATGTTCGGCAAGTCCATTGCCGCCATGCTCCTGATCGGCAGCGTGTTCTTCGCGCTCGCCGCCCGCAGTACCCGCAAGAGGATCGGCTGACATGTGGTGGACGAGACTGAAGGCCCTGATCGTCAAGGAGTTGCTGGCGGTGCTGCGCGACCCCAAGGGGCGCACCGTGCTGATCGTACCGCCGATCCTGCAGCTTCTGGTGTTCTCCTACGCTGCGACGCTGGAGGTCACGAATATCGACGTGCTGGTGCTGAACCGCGACAACGGCCACTGGAGCCAGGATCTGATCGAGGGGATCGACGGCTCGCCAACCTTCCGAAGCATCCGCTTCACCGACAGTCAGCAGAAGGTGCGCCTGGCGATCGACACCCAGCAGGTCATTGCGGCGATCGAAATCGGCCCCACCTTCTCGCGCGATATCGAGGCCGGCCGGCCGGCGGAGGTGCAGGTCATCCTCGACGGCCGCCGCTCCAATGCGTCGCAGATCGTCTCCGGTTATCTCGGCCGTATCGTCGGCACGCTTGCCGCCGAGACGCCCGCCGGCAAGCGCATGGCATCGGGGGCGGTCACCGTCGTTGCCCGCAACTGGTTCAATCCAAACCTTACCTACCAGTGGTTCATGGTTCCGAACCTCGTCGCCAGCATCGCATTGTTGATCGGTCTTATTGTCACGGCGCTATCGATCGCGCGCGAACGGGAGCTCGGCACTTTCGATCAACTGATGGTCTCGCCGCTTCGAACCCACGAGATCCTGATCGGCAAGCTGATCCCGCCGATGATGATCGGCCTCTTCCACATCACCATTTACATCCTGGCGGCCGTATTCATCTTCGGCGTGCCGCTGCGCGGCTCGCTGCTTTTGCTCTACGGCAGCGCGGTGTTCTACCTCGCCTCCGTCGTCGGCCTCGGCCTGTTCATTTCTGCCCTGTCGATGACGCAGCAGCAGGCGATCCTCGGCGCGTTCCTGTTCATGGTGCCGGCGATGCTGCTTTCGGGTTTCGCCACGCCGATCGAGAACATGCCCTCCTGGCTGCAGCCGATCACCTATGTCAATCCGCTGCGCTACTTCCTCGTGATCGTGAAGGGCGTGTTCCTCAAGGACATTCCGGCGGTCGAGGTGGCGCGACAGACGATCCCATTGTTTCTGATCGCCATCGTCACCCTCTCGGCCGCCTCCTGGCTCTTCCGTCGCCGGCTGGAGTGATCAATCCTTCAGGAAGCGCGCGATCGCCGCGATTTCATTCTGGCGGATGTCGTGCCCGGCCGAATGCCACTCGATCTCGCTTGCCGCGCCCTGCCCCTGGAAAAAGTCCGCGAGCGCCTGGGTCAGCGGTGCCGGGCAGATGGGGTCACGCTCGCCGGCGGTGATCAGGACGCCACGCCCCTTCAGCCCCGCACTGTCCTTCGGGCGGAACGGGATCAAGGGATGCATCAGCACCGCCTTGTCGAAAACACCACCTTCGATCAGCACATTGGAAAGGATGTTCGCGCCGTTGGAATAACCAAGGCCGATCACCTGAGAAGCCTGATGCTCCGTAGCCAGCGCCTTGACGAAGCCCGTCATCTTTTCGGTGGCGCGAGCAAGGTCGGCCATATCGTAGACACCCTCGCCGGTGCGCTTGAAGAAGCGTGCGGCGCCAAATTCCGAAACGTCGCCTCGTGGCGAAACGATCGTCGCGTCGGGCAGCAACTCGGATGCGAAAGTGAAGAACTGGTTCTCGTCACCGCCGGTCCCGTGGAACACGAAGAAAATCGGCTGGCCGGGCTTTCCGGCCTTCAGCTTGTGAACATAGCCATGATCTACCATTTTTGTCTCCTGGGGCAGGCCTCCGACGGGTCGAAGCCTCGTGCGAACCTGCCTGATTTCAAAGCGTTGGCTTCACGGTTTCGACGAAACTGTGAACCGACCTGTGCAAGATCGGGTAGCGAAGGCTCGCCGCGGCGGCGAGCCTTCTTGGCGTCTTAGTCGATCTTCTGCAGGTGATTTTCGAGGATCGGGCGCAGGTGCTTGTGCTGCTGCGGCAGCTTCAGCGCCTCGCCGAGATGGGCGAGGTCCTCGTCCCGGTCGAAGCCAGGCTCGTTTGTCGCGATCTCGAACAGGACGCCGCCCGGCGTGCGGAAATAGATCGCCCAGAAGTAATCGCGGTCGATGACCGGCGTCACCTGATAGCCCGTGTCCATCAGTGCCTTGCGCACCTCGAGTTGCTTTTCGCAGTTATCGACCGCGAAGGCGATGTGGTGCACCGAGCCTGCCCCTTGCGAGGCGCGGCCGATATTCGGCATCGTTTCGAGGTCGATGACGCGGGCATCGTTGCCGCCGGGCACGATTAGACGAGTTACACCATCCTTGCGGTCAAGTTCTTCGTAGCCCATGAACTTCAGAAGTTCCGCCGTCGCACCTTCGTCACGCAGGCGCAGTGCTGCCGAATGGAACCCGCGGATCGCATGATCAGCGGAAATGCCGCCTTCCGTCCAGGGCGTGCGCCCATCGTCCCTGACCTCGACAAGCGCAAAGCCGTCACCATCAGGACCGGCAAAGTTCAGGCGCTTTTCACCGAAGGTTTCTTCATCCTTGAGACCGGTGGCGCCGAGCGTCGCCAGCCGCTCTTTCCAGAAACCGAGCGAACCTTCGGGCACGGAGAAGACGGTGGTTCCGACTTCGCCAGTACCGGCGCGGCCACGCGGCATCTGCGGGAACGGGAAATAGGTCATGACGGTACCAGGCGTGCCGGCTTCGTCGCCGTAATAGAGGTGGTAGACATCCGGCGAGTCGAAGTTGACCGTCTTCTTGACACGGCGCAGGCCGAGCGACTTGGTGAAGAACAGGTTGTTCTCGCGCGCATCGTCCGCCATCGAGGTGACGTGATGCAGACCCTTGATCTGATTGAGCATTGCCGTGATCCTTTCTTCCGGCGCCACCGGGCGCTCCGTTGGGTCTTAGATGCGCCTATCCGCTTCTCGGCGAAAGACGGCCGCAACCAAACGCATTGTCAACAGATCGTTGACGACACCTAAAACTCGTCAACAGAAGCGAGTTGCAGCGGCGACTTGTGAGCCCTCGCCCCGATGCTTAAGATCGGCGGGCGGCATCTGCTGCAACGACGCGAGGAGGGGCGCGCATATCTGTGAAACATCGCTTGGTCCTTGCGTTCCTGCTGTTGCCGCTGCTTGCAGCCATGCTGGCATGGAAAGGCTATGCGGTCACGACCGACAGCTACTTGCGCGAGGCAGGTGCTCAGGCGACCACGGCGCTGCGCCTCGCCGTCACCGCGCTCGACGGCCACCTCAACCGCTACCAGGCGTTGCCGGCACTGATCGCGGATCATGACGATGTCCGCGAGCTCGTCACCCGCCCACGGGACCGGCGACTGCGGGAGGCCGTCGACAGCTACCTCAAGGACATCAACGGCCTGTTGCAGTCCTCGGACATCTACGTGATCACGCCGGATGGCAACACCATCGCCGCCAGCAACTATGACGGGCCGACGAGCTTCGTTGGGCAGAATTTCAGCTACCGGCCCTACTTCCAGGAAGCGCTTCGCGGCGAGCAATCGCGGTTCTATGCACTCGGAACCACGTCGTTGAAACGCGGCTACTTTTTCGGATCCCCGATCCGGGTCGGCAACGAGATCCGCGGCGTCATGGTGTTCAAGGTCGATGTCGAGCGCATCGAAGCGTCCTGGCAGGGCGGCGAGTACAAGATCTTCGTCTCCGACCCGGAAGGCATCGTCTTCATGTCCGGCGATCCGGAATGGCGCTACGCGTCGATCCTGCCGCTGACGTCGGACCGGCTTGCACGAACCGAGGCCTCCAGGCGCTACGCCGATGCGACCGTACATGCCCTTCCCGTGTCGGAGCGCGTTTCGTCCGACCGTCATTTCCTCACCGTCTCGGCCGAAAACTCAAGCCGCGAATACCTTATGCTTTCGCAGCGGATGCCCGACGCCGACTGGACGGTGAATGTGCTGGTCGACACCGCGTCGGTGCGAACACAGGCGCTGACGACTGTTATCGCCGCTCTGCTTCTGCTCTGCCTTGCCGGTCTCGGCGTCGCCATCATTCTCCAGCGGCGCGCGCGGCTCAACGAGCGCCTGTCGATGCAGGCGGAAGCACAGGCCGAGCTGGAACGCCGCGTAGACGAACGCACCGCTGACCTTGCCCGCGTCAACGGCCAGATCGAGGAAGAGATCGCCGAACGGCGGCTGACGGAGAAGCAACTGCGACGGACGCAGGCCGATCTGATCCAGGCCGGAAAACTGGCAGGGCTCGGGCAGATGTCCGCCGCCCTCTCGCACGAATTCAACCAGCCGCTCGCCGCCGCCAAGACCTATGCTGACAGCGCCGCACTGCTGATCGAGCGGGGTCGGTCCGACGAGGCGACGGACAATATCCGCCGCATCTCCGGGCTTGTCGACCGCATGGCGGCGATCAGCAAGCACCTGCGCAATTTCGCCCGCAAACCGAACGAGAAACTCGGGCGGGTCCCGGTCGAGGAAGTGGTGCGCGACACGATGGAGATCGTGTCGGTTCGGCTGAAGGCGGCGGCGGCGACCATCGACATCGATCTCGGCAACGAACCGCTCGTCGTCCGGGCCGGCTCGGTCCGCCTGCAGCAGGTGCTCGTCAACATCATTTCCAATGCCGCCGATGCCGTCGAGGGCCTTGACGACCGCACCATCCGCCTGCGTGCGAAGCAGGAAGACGGCAAAGTCGTGCTGACCGTCAGCGACCGCGGCCCCGGCATTGCGCCGGCGATTGCCGAACGTATCTTCGACCCATTCTTTTCCACAAAGGGCGTCGGCAAGGGGCTGGGCCTTGGCCTTTCGATTTCCTATAACATTATCAAGGATTTCGGCGGAAGCCTTGTCGCCACTAACCTTGCGGAAGGCGGCGCCGAGTTCCGCATCGAACTCGCTGCCGAAAACAGCAATGCCCGGGAGGCCGCCGAATGATCGAGAGCCGGATCCTGCTCGTCGATGACGAAGAGGATGTGCGCCATTCGAGCGCCCAGGCGCTCGAGCTGGCCGGTTTCCGCGTCGATACCTTCTCGGCCGCCGAACACGCGCTCGAATTCATCAGCTACAGTTTTCCTGGCGTGGTGATCAGCGATATCCGCATGCCGGGCATGGACGGCATGACCCTCCTGCAGCGCATCCGCGAAATCGATGCGGAGGTACCGGTCATCCTCGTCACCGGCCATGGCGATGTGCAACTCGCGGTCCGGGCCATGCGCGAAGGCGCCTATGACTTCGTCGAGAAGCCCTTCGCAGCGCAGATGCTCGCCGGCACGATCCGCCGGGCACTGGACTGGCGCGCGCTCGTTCTTGAAAACCGCCGGCTGAAGGCGGTTGCCGGCAAGCGCGACGACATCGAACAGCGGCTGCCCGGTCGAAGCCAGGTCATGGTCGATCTGCGCTACCGCATCCGCGCGCTCGGCGCGGCCGATGCCGATACGTTGATCATCGGCGATACCGGCGTCGGCAAGGAGGTGCTGGCCCGCACGCTGCATGATCTGAGCACCCGCGCCAACAGCCCGTTCATCGCTATCAACTGCGCCGCACTGCCCGAAAACCTGATCGAAAGCGAGCTCTTCGGCCATGAGCCCGGCGCCTTTCCCGGCGCCATCCGTCCGCGCTACGGCAAGTTCGAACATGGTCGCGGCGGTACGATCCTGCTCGACGAGATTGGCTCGATGCCCTTCGACCTCCAGGCTAAGTTTCTGCGGGTGCTGCAGGAACGCGTCATCACCCGGCTCGGATCGAACGAGCAGGTCCCGCTCGACGTCCGTTTCATCGCCACCAGCAAGGTCGATCTCGAAAAGGAAGTCGCCGCCGGGCGCTTCCGGGCGGACCTCCTCTATCGCCTCAACGTCGCGACGCTCCGCGTCCCCTCGCTTGCCCAGCGGCGCGCCGACATTCCGCTGCTCTTTCTGCAACTGGTCAGGGAGTCGGCCGCTCGCTACGGCCGGGATGAGGTGGAGATCTCCCAATCGATGCTGGCCGAAATCGCCGAGCGCGACTGGCCGGGCAACGTGCGCGAGTTGCGCAATGCCGCCGAGCGGCTGGTGCTCGGGCTCGATGCGGCTCCCGACGACAGCGCGCGATCGGAAAACGGCAACCGCCTTGCCGACAAGGTGGCGGCCTATGAAAAAGGCCTCATCGCCAGCGCAATCGCCGCCCATGGCGGCGCGCTGAAGCCGGTCTACGAGACCCTCGGCATCTCGCGCAAGACGCTCTACGAGAAGATGCAGAAGTTCGGGCTCGACAAGAAACTCGTCGCTTCCGATTTCTCCGCAGAGAACGAGACCTGACGTTTCCGAGCCCGCGAACGAAAACGGGGACGCGATCGCTCGCGTCCCCGCTAAATTTTGAAGGCCTGTGCCTGCTCAAACGTTGAAGGCAGCGCCGATCAGCGTCTTGGTATAGGGCTGCTTCGGCGCCTCGAAGATCGCATCGGTCTCGCCTTCCTCGACGATCTTGCCGTTCTTCATGACGATCACGTAGTCCGACATCGCCTTCACCACCGAAAGGTCGTGGCTGATGAAGATGTAGGAGAGCCCGTGTGAGCGCTGCAGGTCGCGCAACAGCTCGATCACCTGCCCCTGGACCGAACGGTCGAGCGCCGACGTCGGCTCATCGAGGATGACGACCTTGGGCTTCAGGATCATGGCACGAGCAATGGCGATGCGCTGGCGCTGGCCGCCCGAGAACTCGTGCGGATAGCGGTTGCGGGAGGCGGGATCGAGCCCCACTTCCTTCAACGCTTCCGACGCCCGGCGGTCGCGGTCGGCGCGGGTGAGCTCGGGCTCGTGCACGTGCAGGCCTTCGGTGATGATTTCGCCGACGGTGCGCCGTGGCGAAAGCGAGCCGTAAGGATCCTGGAAGACGAGCTGCAGGGTGCGCCGCAGCGGCCGCATCTGCCCGCGGTCGAAGCCGGAGATATCCGTCGTGCCGAAGCGGTAGTGGCCGCTGCTCGGCAGGAGCCGAAGAAGCGCGCGGCCGAGCGTCGACTTGCCCGAACCGGACTCGCCGACGACACCGATCGTCTGCCCTTCCTTCAGGCGCAGATTGACGCTGTCGACCGCACGGAAGACGGACTTGCCGCCGCGGAAGAGGCCGCCACCGATCTGGTAATCGACGCAGACGTCGCGACCTTCAAGAATGATCGGCGCACTGTCGGGCGGAGACGCCTTGCGGCCGCTCGGTTCGGCGGCAAGCAGCATCTTCGTATAGTCGGCCTGCGGCCGTTCGAAGATGTCGGCCGTCGTGCCCTTTTCAACCACTTCGCCGCGACGCATCACGGCGACACGGTCGGCGAAGTGTTTGACGATGCCGAGGTCGTGGGTGATCAGCACGATCGCCATGCCGAATCGCTTCTGCAGCGATTTCAGGAGATCGAGGATCTGTGCCTGGATCGTCACGTCGAGCGCCGTCGTCGGCTCGTCCGCAATCAGCAGATCCGGGTCGTTCGCAAGTGCCATCGCGATCATCACGCGCTGGCGCTGGCCGCCCGATAGCTCGTGCGGATAGCTGTCAATGCGGCGCGCCGGTTCCGGAATGCCGACGAGCTCCAGCAGTTCGAGCACGCGCGCCCGCGCCTGCTTGAACGTGCCGCCGCGGTGGTGAACGATCGGCTCGGCGATCTGGCGACCGACCGGATAGAGCGGATCGAGCGAGGTCATCGGCTCCTGGAAGATCATGGTGACCTTCGCGCCGCGGACCTGGTTCAAGGCCTTAGCCGGCAGTCCGACGAGCTCCTGCCCGCGGTAGGTTGCCGAGCCGGTCACGGTGCCGTTCTTGGCAAGCAGACCCATGATGCCCATCATCGTCTGACTCTTGCCGGAGCCGGACTCGCCGACGACCGCGAGCGTTTCGCCGGTGCGCACATCGAGATCGATGCCCTTGACCGCTTCGACCGTGCCATCAGGCGTCGAGAAGTTCACCTTGAGACCGCGAACGGCCAGGATGGTTTCCTTGGTATCTGCCATGTCAGCGATCCTTCGGGTCGAGCGCGTCGCGCAGGCCGTCGCCGACGAAGTTCAGCGAGAACAGCGTCAGGACGAAGAAGATGGCCGGGAAGATCAGAAGCCATGGCGCCGACTGGATGTTGTTTGCGCCTTCCGAGATCAGCGCCCCCCAGCTCGTCAGCGGCGCCTGAACGCCGAGGCCGAGGAAGGAGAGGAAGCTCTCGAGCAGGATCACCTTGGGCACGACGACGGTCACGAAAACGATGACCGGGCCAATCGTGTTGGGGATGATGTGCCGGCGGATGATCTGCCAATCCGTGAGACCGAGCGCCTGCGCGGCGCCGACGAATTCTCGACGTTTCAACGCCAATGTCTGACCGCGCACGATACGGGCCATGTCGAGCCATTCCACTGCCCCGATCACCAGGAAGATCAGGATGAACGAGCGCCCGAAGAACACGACGAGAACGACGACCAGAAACACGAAGGGCAGAGAATACATGATCTCAACCAGACGCATCATGACGTTGTCGACGCGACCGCCGATGTAGCCCGATGTCGCGCCGTAGACCACGCCGATCCCGAGAGACACGAGGCTCGCAAGCAGGCCGACGGCGATCG
The DNA here is from genome assembly GCF_014852035.1 of Ensifer sp. ENS03. Classification (NCBI taxonomy): domain Bacteria; kingdom Pseudomonadati; phylum Pseudomonadota; class Alphaproteobacteria; order Hyphomicrobiales; family Rhizobiaceae; genus Ensifer; species Ensifer sp. ENS03. The sequence goes on from NZ_JACVAV010000009.1 coordinate 67,053, forward strand.
AGATCTGGCCGCCGAGCATGACGCGAACCAGGAGGTCCCGGCCGTTGGAATCCGTGCCGAAGGGGAAGTATTCCCGGTCGACCTGGCCGGTCACCTTCAGCGTCTTTCCGTCGTTTTCCGTTGCCACCACCTGGGTGTCGCGGAATTCGTTGGCGCGGTCGAAGTAGCGCGTGGCGCGGGAATCGATCGGCTGTTCGGAAGTAATCGTCGCGGTGAAGGTTTCACCCTCGAGATTGAACTCCTTGAGCGTGACGCGTGCCCGTGTGGCGACGCCTTCCATCACGTCCTGAAGCGTCGACGTATCTGGACGCGGCTCCAGGCTCGGGCTGATCGAGACGTAGGACGGAAACACCTGATCGTAGGTGTGCGGGACGAAGAACGGACCGAGGAACGAGAACAGCGCGATAAGCGCCAGCATGAAGCAGCCGGCCATGGCGGCACGGTTGCGCTTGAAGCGCATGGCGGCGAGCTGGAAGAGGCTGCGCCCCTTTGTTTCCGGCGTCGCCGCCGGGGTCTGGGCGATATCAGTCATGGCGAACCCTCGGATCGAGCAGGCCGTAGAGAATGTCGACCAGGAGATTGAAAACGATGACGAAGATGGCAACGAGGATAACTGTGCCCATCACCAGCGTGTAGTCACGGTTGATGGCGCCAAGGACGAAGTAGCGACCGACGCCCGGGATGGTGAAGATCGTCTCAACGACGGCCGAGCCGGTCAGAAGGGCCGCAGCACAGGGCGCGAGATAGGACACGACCGGCAGCATCGCACCACGCATCGCATGGGTAACGACGACCGTTCGCGATGGCAGGCCATAGGCCTTGGCCGTTCGGATATGGTCGGTATGCAGCGCCTCGATCATCGAGCCGCGCGTGAGCCGCGCAAAAACCGCAAGCTGCGGCAGCGCCAGCGCGATCATCGGCAGGATCAGGAAGCGCAGCGATCCATCCCCCCAACCACCGGCCGGCAGCCATGCGAGCACGATCGCAAAGACCAGTGTCAGCACCGGGCCGACGACGAAGTTGGGCACGGTGACCCCTATCGTCGAAAACGACATGATGGTGAAATCGAGGACGCTGTTTTGCCGAAGCGCGGCAATCGTTCCGGCGGTGACGCCGCCGATCAGCGCAATAAGCAACGCGTAGAAGCCGAGTTCCATCGAATAGGGCAGACCCTTGCCGATCAATTCAGCGACGTTGTTGTCCTTGTAGACGTAGCTCGGGCCGAAGTCGCCGGTCACCGCATTGCTGAGATAGTGCGTGTATTGGCGCCAAAGAGGCTGGTCGAGCTGGTACGTCTTCATCAGGTTCGCCATCGTTTGTGGCGGAAGAGGACGCTCGAGGTTGAAGGGGCCACCAGGGGCGAACCGCATCAAGAAAAACGAAATGGTGACGACGATAAACAAGGTCGGCACCGCACTCGCCAATCGGCGAAGGATGAAGGAAATCATGGACGTGCTCCGGAGGCGACGCGCGACCTTATGACCGCGCGTCGTCTCTGTTCGTTATTCGGCGATGCTCAGGAACTTGCTGAGGTGCTCGTTCGGAGCATTGTCCGCCCAGCCCTTGACGCGGCTGGCAACCAGCCACAGGTCGGCCTGGGTCAGAAGCGGAGCGATCGGCTGTTCCTTCATCAGCAGCGCTTCGGCTTCATGCATCAGCTTCGAGCGAGCGGCCGGATCCTGCTCGTCGTAGGACTTCTTCATCAGGCCGTCGAACTCGGCGTTTTCGAAATGGCCGTAGTTGAAGGTCTTGTTGGAGCCGACGCTGAGCGCCAGGAAGTTCTCGGCATCCGCGTAGTCAGCCTGCCAGCCGGCGCGGGCAACGTTGAACTTGCCGCCTTCCTGCAGGTAGGCGTAGTGCGAGGACACGTCGAGGTTCACCAGCGACACCTTGGCGCCGAAGGTGTTCTTCCACATGTCGGCGACAGCCGTTGCGACGCGCTCGTGGTTCGGGTTGGTGTTGTAGCGCAGCTCGATGTCGAGCGGCTTGCCACCTTCGCCGTAGCCGGCTTCCTTCATCAGGGCGATGGCCTTGTCTTCGCGGTCGAGCTGCGACAGCGTGCCGAACTCGGCCTTGGACGGCTCACCGTAGCTCTCGATGCCCGGAGGAACCATCGAATAGGCGGGGAGCTGCGAACCGGCGTAGATTTCCTTGGCGAGGAAGTCGCGGTCGACGGCCATGGAGAGAGCCTGGCGGACGCGAACGTCGCTATAGGGCTCCTGGCGGGTGTCGAAGGCGTAGTAATAGGTCGCAAGCGACGGCGAGACATGGACCTGCTCGCCATAGGACGTGCGCAGACGGTCGATCTGGTCAGCCGAGAAGTTGTAGACGAGGTCCATTTCCTTGGCTTCGAAACGACGAACCGAAGCCGCCTGGTCGTCGATCGGGTAGAAGATGACCTTGTCGAGCTTGACGTTGGCCGCATCCCAGTAGTTGGCGTTCTTGACGACGGTCAGGCTGTCGTTCGGAACGTGGGCCTGCAGCGTGAAGGCGCCGTTCGATACCATGACGCCCGGCTTGACGAAGTCCGCGCCGTTCTTTTCGACGCTGGCCTTGCTGACCGGAAGTGCCGTCTGGTGTGCGAGCAGCTCCAGGAAGAACGGGGTCGGACGCTCGAGCGTGATTTCGACGGTCTTTTCGTCGATCGCCTTGATGCCGAGCTGATCGGTCGGCAGGTCGCCCTTGTTGACCTTTTCGGCGTTCTTGATCGGGAAGAGAATGTTGGCGTAGCCGGCAGCCGTCTTCGGATCTTCGACGCGGCGGAAGGAGAAGACGAAGTCTTCAGCCGTTACCGGCGAACCGTCCGACCACTTTGCATCGGCGCGCAGCTTGAAGGTGTAGACCGTGCCATCGTCCGAAAGCTCCCACGTCTCAGCAACACCGGGGACGATCTTGGCAGAGGCGTCATAGATCGTCAGACCTTCGTAGAGGTCCTTGAGGATGAACGCTTCAATGTTGATCGAGGTGTGGTGCTGGTCGAGCGTCTGCGGCTCACCTGCGTTGCCGCGATGCAGGACAGCTTCGGCAAGTGCCGGGCTTGCTCCGATGAGCAGCGAGCCAATCAGCGCGGCAGCGCGGAGGTTGAGTTTCAGTGATGCCATTTTGTTTCTCTCCTTCCCCTTGTTTTGGGTTTGTGATCGCAGGAGAGAAGTGCAAATCGTTCGCGAACGCAAGGCGGATTCTGCGGCTGTCTGCATCTTTATCTATAGGAGGGGAATCGACCTATCCCATAGGTTGTATTTTGTTTGCGATTCTTTTCGTCGCCTTTGCGACGGGCATATGACGTGAACAGGGCATTTTTGCGAAATCTACTGCAACGTTTTAGGTCCGCGCTTTTTGTCGGCCGGATTGGGCCTCGAATCATCCGCGATGCAAAGTTTGTGAATTTTAGCGGCAGTTTACGTAATCTGCGCAAAGAAAGAGGGGCGTTGCCGCAATCTTCTTGCGAGACGTTCACCTCCTGTCGACAGACTGTTTCCGAGAGGGCATCCACCGCGGTGGTGTAGCAGACAAAACCAGCGCCCAATGGTTGCATTCACTGCCCTCGGCTCCCCCTCCTCTCAGGCACCACCAGAAAGTGAAAACACTTCACACTGAAGGTGTTGCATCCAGTCCACAGTAAAATCGATTGAAGCGAGTTTCGACCTCTGGCAACCTGCCTTTTGCCCGGTTGTCAAACCACTTCGATGAACTATTGTGCGCCTGACTTCGGTGGGCGCGACCAATTCGCGCGCGCCGTCACGCCGCACGAAAAAGCCGGCCATCGACTTTGCCATCGATGCATTTCGTGCGGTTCAACGGCCGGATTGTTTTTGTGGTGCGCCGCATAGGTTGCACCGAGTATCCAAAGGGAGATAGCGAATGGCATTGATCACATTGCGGCAACTGCTCGACCATGCGGCGGAGAACGACTACGCGCTGCCGGCGTTCAATGTGAACAATCTGGAATACATTCAGGCCGTCATGCGCGCCGCCGATGCGACCGACAGTCCGGTCATCCTTCAGGCAAGCCGTGGCGCCCGCTCCTACGCCGGTGACGCGTTCCTGCGCCACCTCATCCTCGGCGCGGCGGAAGAATACCCGCATATCCCGGTCTGTTTGCACCTCGACCACGGCGACCAGCCGTCGACCTGCATTTCGGCCATCACCAACGGCTTCACCTCCGTCATGATGGACGGCTCGCTGGAGAAGGACGGCAAGACCGTTGCCAGCTATGAATACAATGTCGCCGTCACCGCAGAAGTCGTGAAGATTGCACATGCGGCCGGCGTTTCGGTCGAAGGCGAACTCGGCTGCCTCGGCAACCTCGAAACTGGCGCCGGCGACAAGGAAGACGGCCACGGCTTCGAAGGCAAGCTGTCGCGTGAAGAACTGCTGACCGATCCGGAGCAGGCGCTCGACTTCGTCACCAAGACCGGCGTCGACGCACTGGCCGTCGCCATCGGCACCAGCCACGGCGCCTACAAGTTCACCCGCGAGCCCGATGGCGACATCCTGTCGATCGAAACGATCGCCAAGATCAATAAGAAGCTGCCGAACACCCACCTCGTCATGCACGGCTCGTCGTCGGTGCCGAAGGATCTGCAGGATCTCTTCAACACCTATGGCGGCAAGATGAAGCCGACCTGGGGCGTTCCGGTCTCGGAAATCCAGAAGGCGATCCCGCTCGGCGTTCGCAAGGTCAACATCGACACTGACCTGCGCCTCGCCATGACCGGCACGATCCGCAAGAACTTCGCCGAGAACCCGGAAAACTTCGACCCGCGCACCTACCTGAAGCCGGCAACCGCGCTGATGACCGAAGTCTGCAAGGAGCGCTTCGAAGCCTTCCGCACCGCTGGCAAGGCCTCGAAGATCCGCACGCTGCGCCTGCCGGAAATGGCAAAGCGCTACGCGGCCGGCTGATCCGACAATCCCTCCCCGCTCCGGGCCACCGGATCGGGGAGCAGACGGCTTGCCTAGGCTCACAACACCGATCGGCGCGCGGTTCTATTCGCACCGCGCGCCGATTTCGTTTCAATTGGGAATGCCGCGTGATCGGCCGACGATTAGAACGTCGGCGGCGTGTTGACCCAGAGCAGCACGGTTTCGCCGTCATGCCGGTTCGTCCAGGCGTGTCGCCTCTTGCTCTCGAAATAGAGCGAGTCGCCGACACCGAGATCGTAGAACTGGTCGCTGTCGAGAATGAACTCGACGCGGCCGGAAAGCACATAGACGAACTCCTCGCCCTCGTGCCCGTAGGCGCCTTCGCTGGACGCGCCCGGCTCCAGCACGAAGCGGTGGCAATCCATCTGGTTGCGGCCATCGGCAAGCAGTTGCACCGTGACGCCGGGGGTCGTGCGCGGCCATGTCCGCCATTCGCCGGCCCGAACGACGGCGCGCGTATCCGCCTCCTCTTCACCAGCAAGGCTGGAAACGGTGGTTCCGAAGAATTCCGCGATGTTGTGCAGCACAGCGACCGAGACGCCCTGCGACGTGCGTTCCAGCGTCGAGAGCACCGAGGCGGCGATGCCGATCTCGCCGGCGACCTGCTCCAGCGTCTTGCCGGCGGCGTGCCTGAGGCTGCGTAGCTTGCGCCCGATCTGGTTTTCAGGCCCGTCGCTCGTCGCCGATGGGGGCTGGTCGTCCGCAGCCCCTTCGGCGTCCAGCGCCTCACGGATCGCAGCCGGATTGAGACCACGCTCGGCCCGGAACCAGGAGATGCGCTTCAATCGGGCAAGATCGTTCTCGGTATACTGCCGATGCCCCGTCGGCGAGCGCTCGGGCACGACGAGACCTTGCGTCTCCCATAGCCTCAGCGTCGAGGCGGAAACCCCCGCCAGTCGCGCCGCTTCAGCGACCTTGTAGCGCACTGCGCCCATTCCAATTTCCCTTTACCGCCCAGCGGCGCTGCCCGAATCCTTGCAATTCCGGCGTGTCCGCAACCTTAGCCGCCGCGATCGAGATCTGACAAGAACGGCGCATCAGCAACCGTGGTGTCTCGATCACCAAATTTGATTTGCAATCGACAGTGAAAGGTGTACCACTTCCACAATAAACTTGCAGAAAAAATGCAATATATTAACTCCAGACGACAGGAACGCGCCATGACCAGCCTCCCCGACCGCAAGAACGCCGCCATCTCGCGCGGCGTCGGTATGACCACCCAGATCTACGCCGACCGCGCGGAAAATTCGGAAATCTGGGACAAGGAAGGCAATCGCTACATCGACTTCGCCTCCGGCATCGCGGTCGTCAATACCGGCCATCGCCACCCGAAGGTGATCGAGGCGGTCAAGGCGCAGATCGATCGCTTCACCCACACCTGCCACCAGGTCGTTCCCTACGAATGCTACGTGCATCTCGCCGAGCGCCTCAATGCACTGACGCCCGGCGACTTCGCCAAGAAGACCATCTTCGTGACCACCGGCGCCGAAGCCGTGGAAAACGCCGTCAAGATCGCCCGCGCCTCGACAGGCCGTCAGGCGGTTATCGCCTTCAGTGGCGGCTTCCACGGCCGGACCTTCATGGGCATGGCGCTCACCGGCAAGGTCGTTCCCTATAAGGTCGGCTTCGGCGCGATGCCGGGCGACGTCTTCCACGCCCCCTTCCCGATCGAATTGCACGGCGTCACCACCGAACAGTCGCTCGCTGCGCTGAAGAAGCTCTTTGCCGCCGACGTCGATCCGGGTCGCGTCGCCGCGATCATTCTCGAGCCCGTGCAGGGCGAAGGCGGCTTCTATCCGGCGCCTGCCGCCTTCATGAAGGCGCTGCGCGAAATTTGCGACCAGCACGGCATTCTCTTGATCGCCGACGAAGTTCAGACCGGCTTTGCCCGTACCGGCAAGATGTTTGCCATGGACCACCATGATGTCGCGCCCGATCTCATCACCATGGCGAAAAGCCTTGCCGGCGGCTTCCCGCTTGCCGCCGTTACCGGCCGCGCCGAAGTCATGGATGCTCCAGCGCCGGGCGGCCTTGGCGGCACCTATGGCGGCAACCCACTCGGCATCGCCGCAGCGCACGCCGTCCTTGACGTTATCGCTGAGGAGAAGCTCTGCGAGCGCGCCGAGCAGCTTGGCGGCCGGCTGAAGCAGCGGCTTGCCGCAATCCGCGAGCAGGCGCCCGAAATCGCCGACATCCGCGGCCCCGGCTTCATGAACGCCGTCGAGTTCAACGACGTGAAGACCAACCTGCCGAGCGCTGACTTTGCCAACAAGGTGCGCCTGATCGCTCTGGAAAAGGGCCTGATCCTGCTTACCTGCGGTGTGCACGGCAACGTCATCCGCTTCCTGGCGCCGATCACCATCCAGGACGAAGTCTTCGCCGAAGCGCTCGACATTCTCGAAGCGTCGATCCTCGCAGCGCGTGCTTGATCCTCGACCGGGCGACCAGCAACGCGGGTTGCCCGGTGCATAATTCCTCAATTCAGGATCGACTTGAGGGCAAAATTATGCAGCAATTCAAAGTGCTATGGCGGCCTTAGCGCATCCTGAGGGATGCGCGGCGCTGTAGGTGCTGCGCGCCAATTCAGACGCGCAATGCTCGGGTGCCGGGATTGATCGGCACCCGCAAGAACAAGCAAAAGCGGGCCTGCCGTCTCGCGGCAGGCCATCGCCGGAGGATGCCCGCCATGACCTTGACCCCCGCCTTGACCAAGCACTTGCGCGACGCCGACCTGTTCGCTTCGCTTCATTCCATCCCCACGGCCGGCAAGAATTGGGCTGGCGCAACCTTCGACGTCTTCAATCCATCGACCGGCGAAAAGCTGGCGACGCTGCCGGATATGGGCATCGACGAAGCCCATGCGGCAATCGAAGCTGCGGCCAAGGCGCAAGTTCTCTGGGCGGCAAAGCCTGCCAAAGACCGCAGTGCCGTGCTTCGCCGCTGGTACGACCTGATCGTCGCGCATGCCGACGACCTTGCAGCCATCCTGACGGCCGAGATGGGGAAACCGATTGGCGAATCGAAGGGTGAAGTGCTGCATGCCGCGGCCTATGTCGAGTGGTATGCGGAAGAGGCGAAACGCATCTATGGCGAAACCTTCCCCGCCCCGGCCAACGACCGCCGCATGCTTGTGATCAAGCAGCCCGTCGGCGTCGTCGGCACGATCACGCCGTGGAATTTCCCGGCCTCGATGGTCGCCCGCAAGATCTCGCCGGCGCTAGCCGCCGGCTGCACCATCGTGCTGAAACCCGCCGAACAGACACCGCTCGTTGCCGGCGCGATGTTCTTGCTCGCCGAAAAGGCAGGCTTCCCGACCGGTGTCGTCAACCTGCTCTATGCCGCAGAAGGCGCTGCAATCGGCCGCGAACTTTGCAGCAACCCGAAGGTGCGCAAGATCAGCTTCACCGGATCGACCGAGGTCGGTCGGCTTTTGATGCGGCAATGCTCCGACCAGATCAAGAAGGTCAGCCTGGAGCTTGGCGGCAACGCCCCCTTCATCGTCTTTGACGACGCCGACATCGACGAGGCGGTCGATGGCGCTGTCCAGGCGAAGTTCCGCAATGCCGGCCAGACCTGCGTCTCGGCCAACCGCATCTATGTGCAAGCGGGCGTGCACGACGCCTTTGCCGAAAAGTTCGTCCGGCGCGTCGCCGAGCTGACTGTCGGCGACGGTTTCACGCCTGATATCACCATCGGACCGATGATCGACAAGCACGCGATCGAAAAGATCGAGGCCCATGTCGCCGACGCCGTTTCGAAGGGTGCCAAGGTGCGCGCCGGCGGCCACCGGATCGGCACGTCTGGCACCTTCTTCGAGCCGACGGTGCTAACAGGCATTTCGACAGACATGCGCGTCGCCCAGGAAGAGACCTTCGGTCCGATCGCCCCGATCATCCGCTTCGAGACCGCCGAGCAGGTGATCGCCGAAGCCAACGACACGATCTACGGTCTTGCAGCCTATTTCTACGCCGAAAATCTGAAGCGCGTCTGGCATGTGGCGGAAGCACTGGAATACGGGATGGTCGGCATCAACACCGGCCGCATGTCCTCCGAAGCCGCCCCCTTCGGCGGCATCAAGCAATCGGGCATTGGCCGCGAAGGCTCCCGCCACGGGCTCGAAGACTATCTCGAGATGAAGTATCTCTGCATGGGCAATATCTGACCCATGCGGAGACCCGGCGGCTAGTCGATGATGTGGTAGCCGCCGTCGACATAAAGCACCTGGCCCGTGATCAGGCGGGCGGCGTCATGCGCAAGGAAGGCGGTGGCCGCGCCGACGTCGTCGATGTCAATCAGCTCGCGGCTCGGCGATTTGACCTTGGTCTTTTCGAGTAGCGCGTCGAATTCCGGAATGCCGGAAGCGGCGCGCGTCGCCAGCGCGCCAGGCGAGATGGCGTGCACGCGGATCCCCTTCGGGCCGAGTTCGGAGGCGAGGTATCGGACGGCACTTTCGAGTGCGGCCTTGGCGACACCCATGATGTTGTAGTTTTCCACCACCACCTGTGAGCCATGATAGGTCATGGTGAAGAGCGTGCCGCCGTTCTTCATCAGCGGCTCGGCGAGATGCGCCATGCGGATGAAGGACCAGCAGGAAATGTCCATAGTCTTCAGGAAGCCCTCGCGCGGGACATCGACGACGCGGCCGCCGAGCGTATCCTTCGGCGAAAAGGCGATCGAATGGACGACGAAGTCGAGTTCACCCCAGGTCTTCTCGATCTCCTCGAACACCGCTTCCATTTGCCCTGGCACGGCCACGTCGAGCGGGAGGAAGATCGGCGCTTCGATTTCACGCGCCAGGGGTTCGACGTGAGGTTTCGCCTTGTCGTTCAGATAGGTGACCGCCACCTCCGCCCCGAAAGCGCGGAAGGCACGGGCGCAGCCCCAGGCGATCGATCGATCATTGGCAATGCCGACGATCAGGCCCTTGCGACCATCGAGAAGTTTGGCCTTTGCGACAGGAATGGACATCAATTGTCTCCGATGGATCAGGCTGCGCGGGTTTTAAGCAGTGCAAGCGTGTGGCGGGCGATCATCAGTTCCTCGTCGGTCGGGATGACGTAAAGCGCAACGCGGCTCGAAGGCGTCGAAATCAGCGTCGCGCCGGCCTCGTTGGCGGCTGGGTCGAGTTCGGCCCCGAGCCAGGCGATGTTCTCGGCGATGCGGGCGCGGATCTGCGCGGAGTTCTCCCCGACGCCCGCCGTGAAAACCAAGGCGTCGATGCCACGGAGCGCGGCTGCAAGCATCCCGACATTGAGCCCTGAGCGATAGACGAAGTGGTCGATGGCGAGCTTGGCATGGGGATCCGCGCTTGCAAGCAGGTCGCGCATGTCGTTCGAGACGCCGGAGAGCCCCTTGAGGCCGGCCTCGTGGTAAAGCAGGTCGGAAACGGCCTGGGCACTCATGCCGCGCTGCAGGATCAGATAGAGCACGACGCCTGGATCGAGCTGACCGGGCCGCGTTCCCATCGGCAGGCCGTCGAGCGCGGTGAAGCCCATGGTGCTCTCGATGCTGTGACCATCGCGCAAGGCGCACATAGAGGCGCCGCTGCCGAGATGGGCGACGATGACGCGACCACCTGCGACCGCAGGCGCCACATCCCGCAGACGCTCTGAAATGTACTCATAGGAAAGGCCGTGGAAGCCGTAGCGCCGCACACCATCCTCATAGAAGCTGCGCGGCATGGCGTAGCAGTTCACCTCTTCCGGGTGGCCATGATGGAAGGCGGTATCGAAACAGGCGACCTGCGGTACATCCGGATTGATCGCCATCGCCTGACGGATCGGAGCAAGATTGTTGGGCTGGTGCAGCGGTGCCAGATCCTGGTAGCTCGCGAGGCGATCAAGGACGTTCGCATCGATCAGCACCGGCGCCGCATAATCGGGGCCACCATGTACTACGCGGTGGCCGACCGCCCGTAAGGTGAAGCCTTCGAGCGTCAGCAACCAGTCGCGTGCCGCCGCGATCGCCGCCGGCAGATCGCCAACGACGTCGGCATCATAGCTCTTGTCGGTCAGAATGGTGCCGTCGGCCGCTTTCGCCTGCAGGCGGGGACGCGTGCCGATGCCACCGATCTGGCCCTTTATCTGGCGTTCGAGCCCTTGATCCGTGATCCCGAAAACCTGGAACTTCAAGCTCGACGAGCCGGCGTTGACGACGAGAAGCGCATCCATGGTCATACCGCCGCAACTTGCGAGGTCCGCCGGCGCGCCGCATAGAGCGCGGCGACCGCGCAGGAGGCGAGGCGCGTGCGCACGGAGTCCGCCCGCGACGTCAGCACGATGGGCACGCGCGCTCCAAGCACGATGCCGGCAGCGTCGGCATGGGACAGGAACGTCAGGTTCTTGGCGAGCATGTTGCCCGCCTCAAGGTCCGGCACCACCAGAATCTGGGCGCGGCCGGCCACGGGCGACGTGATGCCCTTGATCCTTGCTGCCTCCGGGTCGATCGCGTTGTCGAAGGCAAGCGGACCATCGAGCAGGCCGCCGGTGATCTGGCCGCGTTCGGCCATCTTGCAGAGTGCTGCCGCCTCGATCGTTGACGGGATCTTCGTCGTTACCGTTTCGACCGCAGAAAGAATGGCGACGCGCGGCTCGCCGAGGCCGATCGTCACCCAGAGATCGATGGCATTCTGCACGATGTCGCGCTTGGCTTCGAGGTCGGGAAAGATGTTGATGGCGGCGTCTGTGATGAAGAGCGTCTCTGAATGCCCCGGTACGTCCATGATGAAGACGTGGCTGATCCTTCGATCGGTCCTGAGCCCGGTCGCCGACGCCGCGACCTCCTTCATCAGTTCGTCGGTATGCAGGCTGCCTTTCATCAGCAGCTCGCCGCGACCCTCGCGGATCATCGCCACCGCTTTCGCCGCGGCCGCATGGCTATGCGGCGCGTCGACGATCTCGCACCGACCGAGGTCGAGGCCGTGTTCGGCGGCCACGCTGCGGATCTTTGCCTCTGGCCCGACGAGAACGGGTGCGATCAGCCCCATTTGCGCGGCCTCCAACGCACCGCGCAGAGAGGTCTCGTCGCAGGGATGCGCGACAATGGTGACCGCCGGCGTTTCGTCTCGCGCGGTGGCAATCAGGAGATCGTATTTGGACTGCTCAATCGTCAGTTCGGTTACCTCGGACACGTCGATACTCCCCCATCAGGTAGCGGTGCGATTGCGAATGATCTTGCCCGCCGCGATCGGAACCGGCGGCTCGCTGTCCAGGCGGAAGAGCGCGGCAACCTGCTGCAACCGCTCGGCAGCCACGCCCGTCACGGCTCCGGATGCCTCCAGTACCTCACGAAGGGCCGTAAAGGCACTGCGACGCTCCTCGACCGCCTCCGGTAGCAGCTTCGGAAGAGCGGCGAGCGCCGCAGCCTCGTCGATCAGCAGCATGAAATACTGCTCCCGCATAACGGTCTTGAAGTCGGCCAGGCTCAGTTGCTTTGCTTCCGGATGGGAAAGCCGGAGCCGGCGCACAGCCTCGAAGCCGCGTTCGTCCGCGCCTCCGCGCGCCATGCCGACGAAGGTCAGGGCTCTGGCAAGACCTTCACAGGTTCCGCCCACGGCCATTCTGGCCTTGAGTTCGGCGATCCGCGCCTTGACGAGCTCGCGGTGCAAGAGGCTCTTCTCCGCTTTGCGCGGCGGCTGGTCTGAGTTGGTGTCGATGCCGAGTGCCGCTTGCAGGGTCGGAGCGCCGTAGATGGCGTGGAAGCTTTGCTCCGAAAGATATTCAGCCGTCCGTCGCCAGGTCTCTAACCCGTCCACGATCTGCTGCGACAGCGCCTCCTGCCAGCCGATGAACGGGTTGCCGGCGGCAGCAGGTTCGCGGTTTTCACGGACATAGTCCGCGAGCGCCGACGTCCAGGCCATGAAGGGGTTGTCGGGCCCGAAAAGCGCGTATTGCAGACGCAGCGGGTGCATGTTGCGCATCGCCTCCGCCACGGGCGGCGTTGCCGCTGCCTTGACCATCGGCTGCAGATAGGTGCGATAGAGCGCCAGATTGATCTCCGAAAGCTTCGCCGCGGTGGCGAAACGCCTGTCATCCTCGATGTCGTTGCCGCCAAGCGCGCGGATGTCCTCGAGGGTGCGCGGCTCGCAGCGCATCAGCCATTCTCCGGAGACGAGCGCCCTGCCCTCGGCCGCCTCGCTCGCCGGCGTCAGCACCGCCTCGTAAAGCCCAGGCGGCAGCACGTCGATCAACTCGATGTTGGAGGCGAATTCGTCATGTTCCTTCCGCGCGACGCCGGCGGAGACGAAAATGCCGAGATGTCCCACGGTCTCGTGGACGGTGTAGACGATCGTCTGGCCGTAGGCCCGGATTTCGTCGACGCTGTCATAGAGGTCGAGGATCCAGTCGAGCGCCTGCTGCGGCGGGGTGATGTTATCGCCCTTGGAGCAGAAGACCACGATCGGCGAGCGGATGTTGCGAAGGTCGATCGCCGTGCCGTCCGATGTTCGGATTTCGCCCGCGGCAAGCTTGTTGCCCACGAAGAGTTCGTCGACGATGAACTGCATCTCCTCGGCATTGAGCGTGACGTGGCCACCCCACCAGCGTTCGAACCCGAGGTAGCGCGCGGCTTCCGTGTCGATCTTCGAATAGAGATTGTATTGCTTGGTCCAGAGGGTGTTGGCCGGATTCTGGTTCTCGAAATTCTGCACCAGCCAGGCACCGTCGAATATGCCGCCGCCGAGGTCGCCGGTCAGCGCCGTCAGCCAGCTGCCACCGAGAAGCCCGCCGGAATAGCGCATCGGGTTCTGCCCGTGCACGCCTGCCCAATAGGACAGCGGTGCGCCGGCAATGATGATCGGGCCGAAGAGTTCGGGACGCAGCGCGGCGACGATCGTGACCGCCCAACCCGCCTGGCAGTTTCCGATCACACAGGGCTTTCCGTCCGCTTGCGGATGGCGGGTGATGACGGTTTCGAGAAAGCCGGCTTCGGCCAGTGCGATGTCCTCGATCGTCTGTCCAGGAACCGGATCCGGCAAGAAGCCGATGAAGTAGCACGGATGGCCCGCTTTCAGCGCGACACCTATTTCACTGTCGGCCTTGAAGCCGCCAATGCCGGGGCCGTGGCCGGCCCGGGGGTCGACGACGACGAAGGGACGCTTGGTCGGATCGACCGTGACGCCCTCGGGCGGAACGATGCTGACCAGCGCATAGTTCACCGGCCGGGCGAGCGTGCGCCCATCGGTAACAAGCTGGGCCTCGAACTCCAGCACGTTCGGCGCGGTCTGCGTGCGATGTTCCTCGTATTGCGCGCCGCGCTGACGCATGACATCGAGAAAAAGGATCGAACGTTGCCAGGCATCGAGCGAAAAGGAATAGGCATCTGCGAAAGTCGGGATTGTCGGGCTCGTGGAATGCTTGGGCATGATGTCCACTCCTCGGTGCGATTGAAGGTCAGCCCCGTCGCCAAGGCCAATAGAGCAACGCAATTTGTCGCGCATTGACCTTAGTCAAATCGACTGGCGGCAGAGCGCGATATGAACTCGGCATGATGACCCAGGACCATCTGTCCGGGTCGCAGGAACATAACAGCGGAGTGTTACGGCGACTTGTCGCCCTTGCGAATTCCTCGCCTTCGACCCCGTTGAAGAAGCATCGTTTCGCTGGTGTTGAGTGATCTTTCGCAGTGCAGCATTGTCCAGAAATGGGGAGTGCGCAAGTCGGGCCTTGAAATTCAGGACACAGCTTGCCAATTGGGGCGAAACCCAAAGGAGTTGCCAGGCAATGAGCGAAACCGAAATGTCCGTAGAGAAACATGTCTTCGAAGCCGATGTGGCGCGACTGCTCCATTTGATGGTGCATTCGGTCTATTCCGACAAGAACGTCTTCCTCCGCGAACTGATTTCGAACGCGGCGGATGCCTGCGAGAAGCTGCGTTATGAGGCGATCGTCTCGCCGGAGCTTCTGGCGGGCGACCCGACCCCGCGCATCACCCTGACGCTGGACGAGGAAAACAACCGGCTCATCGTCGAGGACAACGGCATCGGCATGGGTCGCGACGAGCTTGTCGAAGCGCTCGGCACCATCGCCCGCTCGGGCACACGCGCCTTCATGGAGCGCATTGAAGCCGCCCAGGGCAAGGAGGGCGCGCAGCTCATCGGCCAGTTCGGCGTCGGCTTCTATTCCGCCTTCATGGTCGCCGACAAGGTCGATGTGGTTTCGCGCCGCGCCGGCTCGGAGCATGCCTTCCTGTGGTCGTCCGACGGCAAGGGCAGCTACACCGTTTCCGCAGCCGAACTTGCGGACGCCCCGGCGCGCGGCACACGCATCACGCTGCACCTGATGGAAGACGCCAAGACCTACACGTCGCGCTGGACCGTCGAGCGCATCGTCAAGGACCAGTCCGGCCACGTGCCGGTGCCTATCTCGATTCTCGAAAAGCCCGATGCCGAGCCTGTCCAGGTCGGGGACGGCACCGCGCTCTGGACCAAGCAGAAGAGCGAGATCAGCAAGGAAGACTATGCCGATTTCTACCGCGGCGTCGCCGGCCAGTATGACGACCCAGCGCTGACCGTGCATTTCCGCGCCGAAGGCCGCCATGAATATACGGCCCTTGCCTTCGTGCCCGGCTCCAAGCCATTCGATCTGTTCGACCCGGACCGCAAGGGCCGGATGAAGCTCTACGTCAAGCGCGTCTTCATCACCGACGAAGCGGAATTGCTGCCGCGTTACCTGCGTTTCGTGCGCGGCCTCGTCGACACGTCGGACCTGCCGCTAAACGTTTCGCGCGAGATGATCCAGGAAAGCCCGCTGCTCGCCAGCATCCGCAAGGGCGTCACCAATCGCGTGCTGACGGCGATCGAGAAGCTTGCGGAAAACGAGACAGAGACCTTCGACAAGCTCTGGGAAAACTTCGGCAGCGTGCTGAAGGAAGGCATCTATGAGGATTACGAGCGCCGCGAGCAGCTGGTGGCGCTGTCGCGCTTCCGCACCACTACTTCGGATGAGAGCCAGCGCAGCCTTGCCGATTACGTCAAGGACATGAAGGACGGCCAGTCGGCGATCTATTACTTGACCGGTGACAACCTCGCCCAGCTCAAGGCCTCACCACAGCTCGAAGGTTTTCGCGCCCGCGGGATCGAGGTGTTGCTGTTGACCGATCCGGTCGATAGCTTCTGGGTCACATCCGCGCCCGATTTCGACGGAAAGCCGTGGAAGTCGATCACGCAGGGTGCGGCCGATCTCAGCGCCATCGCCAAGACCGAGGGGGCCAAGGAAGAAGCGCCGCAGGCCAGCCAGCTGGTCATCGACTTCGTCGCTTTCGCCAAGGAGACGCTCGGTGCGTCCGTCTCGGACGTGCGCACCTCCGACCGCTTGACGGAAAGCGCCGTTTGCCTGGTGGCACCCGAACACGGCCCCGACCGCCAGCTCGAAAAGATGCTGCAAGGTGCTGGCCGTCTCGACGACGCCCCCAAGCCGATCCTTGAGATCAACCCGAGCCACGCTCTGATCACCGCCATGGCCGCGAGCCCCGCCGGCGATACGGCGTTCCGCACGGACGCCGTCCAACTCCTGCTCGACCAGGCGCGCGTGCTCGATGGCGACAAGCCGCAGGACCCGCGCGGCTTCGCCGAACGGCTGTCGCGCGTCTTTGATCGCGCCCTCAAGGCTTAACAAAGAAGCCCTGGAAATCTCTCCGATTTCCAGGGCTTTCGCTATTTTCTTCAGGTCAGGCCTCAACGAGACACTCAGCGTCTCACGTTGCGTTAATCGCTCTTCGACGCGTCCATCCCGATTTCGGCCAACACCTCGGCCGTATGCTCTCCAAGCCGCGGCACGCCACGCTCGAGCGCAAGCTCGGCGGCCGAAAACCGGATCGGCGTCCGGACCCCGGGCGACGTACCGGCAGCGGCCCCCGAATGCGGCGTATCCACCCGCATTTGGCGATGCTCGATCTGCGGATCGGCAAAGACGTCGGCAACGGTGTTGATCGGTCCGCCGGGCACGCCTGCGTCCTCCAGCAACTTCAACAGCGTGTCGCGCTCGATCTTCGCGGTTTCGGCGGCGAGTTCCGGCGTCAACGTGTCCCGGTTCTGCACGCGAAGCGCGTTGGTCAGATAATGCTCGTCGGTCGCAAGATCCGAACGCCCGAGCAGGGTGCAGAACTTCACGAACTGCCGGTCGTTACCAACAGCGACGATCAGGTGACCGTCCGAGGTGGGGAAGACCTGATAGGGCGCGATGTTCGGGTGCGCATTGCCGAGCCGGCGCGGCGCCTTGCCCGAGACGAGGAAATTGAGCGCCTGGTTGGCAAGCACGCCCGTCATGCAGTCAAGCAGCGCCATGTCGATCTGCTGCCCCTCGCCGGTGCGCTCGCGCTGAGCAAGGGCTGCCTGCACGGCAATCACGCCGTAAAGACCGGTGAAGATATCGGCGAAGGCGACGCCGATTTTCTGTGGCTCGCGATCGGGCTCACCGGTCAGATCCATGATGCCGCTCATGCCCTGGACGATGTAGTCGTAGCCGGCGCGGTGCGCATAGGGACCATCCTGGCCGAAGCCAGTGACCGAGCAGTAGATCAGCCGCGGATTGATCTTCTTCAGACTCTCGTAGTCGAGCCCGTATTTCGTAAGCCCGCCGACCTTGAAGTTCTCAAGCAGCACGTCCGACTGGGCGGCAAGGCGGCGCACGGCCTCCTGCCCCTCCTCGGTCGTGAAGTCGAGCACCACCGAGCGCTTGCCGCGGTTGCAGGCGTGGAAATAGGCGGCGTCGAGCTTCTCGCCTTCCTCGCCCGCGACGAAGGGCGGGCCCCAGGTGCGGGTGTCGTCGCCGGCCGGGCTTTCCACCTTGATGACGTCGGCACCGAGATCGGCCAGCGTCTGGCCGATCCATGGGCCCGCCAGAATGCGGGCCAGTTCCAGGACACGAATGCCCTTCAGCGGCGTTTCCATGACGGCACCGCTCAGAAGAAGGCCTGAAGGCCGGTCTGGGCGCGACCGAGGATCAGCGCATGGACGTCATGCGTGCCCTCGTAGGTGTTGACGGTCTCGAGGTTCACCATGTGGCGCATGACCTGGTATTCCTCTGAGATGCCGTTGCCGCCGTGCATGTCGCGGGCCATGCGGGCGATGTCGAGCGCCTTGCCGCAATTGTTGCGCTTGACGATCGAGATCATTTCCGGGGCCATACGGCCTTCGTCCATCAGGCGGCCGACGCGCAGCGACCCCTGCAGGCCGAGCGTGATCTCCGTCTGCATATCGGCAAGCTTCTTCTGGAAGAGCTGCGTCTGCGCCAGCGGCCGGTTGAACTGCTTGCGATCGAGACCGTACTGACGCGCCGCATGCCAGCAGAACTCGGCAGCGCCGAGCGCACCCCAGGAGATGCCGTAGCGGGCACGGTTGAGGCAGCCGAACGGACCCTTGAGACCCTCGACGTTCGGCAGCAGCGCTTCTTCGCCGACCTCGACATTGTCCATGACGATTTCGCCGGTGATCGACGCCCGCAGCGACAGCTTGCCGGCGATCTTCGGGGCGGAAAGACCCTTCATGCCCTTTTCGAGCACGAAACCGCGGATGGCGCCTCCGTGCGCTTCCGACTTTGCCCAGACAACGAAGACATCGGCGATCGGTGCGTTAGAGATCCACATCTTCGAGCCGACGAGGCGGTAGCCGCTCTCGGTCTTGATCGCGCGCGTCTTCATGCCGGCCGGGTCAGAACCGGCGTCCGGCTCGGTCAGGCCGAAGCAGCCGATCCACTCGCCGCTGATGAGCTTCGGCAGGTACTTCTGCTTCTGCTCCTCGGAGCCATAGGCATAGATCGGATAGATCACCAGCGACGACTGCACGCTCATCATCGAGCGGTAGCCCGAATCGACGCGCTCGACTTCGCGAGCAACGAGGCCGTAGGCGACGTAGGAAGCGCCGACGCCGCCATAGGTTTCGGAAACGGTGACGCCGAGCAGACCGAGCTCGCCCATCTCGCGGAAGATCTCCGGATCGGTCGATTCTTCGCGGTAGGCGTCGATGACGCGCGGCTGCAGCCGGTCCTGCGCATAGGCCCGCGCGGTGTCGCGGATCATACGCTCGTCCTCGGTCAACTGATCGTCGAGGAGGAACGGATCATCCCATTGAAATTGCGTCTTGCCGGCCATGTTTCTCTCCCATCGGATTATTCGGCTCACGTTATCGCAAGGGGTGCATGCCGTTTCAAACGAAATTGAGGCACCGCCTCATGCGTCCGGGGAATGGCCCCTCGTTCGCCATCGAGCAGCCCATGTTGCAAATTCGCTGGAATATGACGACAAGAACGGACGTCCTTCGCTCCGCTTCCCTCCTTGCAGAACAAAGGGCCAGTTCAACGCCAGAGATCAGAAGCAAGCCACGACCATGGCCAATGACCGCCTCGAACGCTTCGCCCACAATCTCGACTGGAATCTGCTGCGCACCTTCGTCGTGCTCGTCGAGGAAGGCAGCATCACGGCCGCCGCCAACCGGTTGCTCCTGCAACAGCCGGCCGTCAGCATGGCGTTGAAGCGGTTGGAGCAAACCGTCGGCCAGAAACTCATCGACCGGCGTCCCGGGCGTTTCAACCTGACCGACGCCGGTGCGCGCCTGCATGCGCAGTGCCGCGATATCTTCGCAGCCGTCATCCGCCTGCCGAATGTTCTTGAAACCGCCGGCGAGGAGATCACCGGCCATCTCAACATCCACTCGGTCAGCCACGCGCATAATCCCGCCTGGGACCGCAAGCTCGAAAGCTTCTTTCGCCTGCACCCCAAGGTCACGCTGTCGGTCACGGTCGCAACTACCGTGGATGTGTTGAGCGCCGTCGAGCGCAATGTTGCGACCATGGGCCTATGCGACGGCAACATTCCCGACTGGCTGAACAGGCGGTTTCACGTGCGCGAGCGCTATGCGCTCTATTGCGGCAGAAGCCATCCGCTTTTCGGGGTCGAAGGCGTCGACTTCAACGACCTCAGGGGCAATCCCTATATCGCTTTCATCGCCGACGTTTTGGGCGGCCAGCACATGAACTCGGTAACCGCCGTGCGCGCGATCGGGTCTTTTGGCCAGCAGGTCCGCGCCGTCTCCTGCAATGTCGAGGAGGTGATGCGGCTGATCGCCTCCAATGTCGGCATCGGCATGCTGCCGGATCACTTGGCATCGCCAGCCGTCGCGGCGGGCCAACTGTGGCAGCTGCCGCCCTATAGCGATCTGCCCACCACCGATGTCTTCCGCATCTCCAATCCGAATGCGATCCTCAATCCGGCAGAAGCCGCATTTCTTGCCCATGTGGCCGATACGGAGCCGCTGGACCACTGCCTCGACGATCGGGCTGACCATCATCAGGATTGATAGCCACCTTTCCAGTTATAAATTTGAACACAGATGACGCCTTGCCTATGGTCCGGCCGACAACCAACGGAGGCGGACATGCAAGACTACGACGTGGCGATCATTGGCGGTGGAATCGCCGGCCTGTCGCTTGCCTATTTCCTGGCACCGCATCGCTCCGTCGTGGTGATCGAGCGGGAAGAAGGGCTCGGCTATCACAGCACCGGCCGCTCGGCGGCAGAGTTCGTGCTGCGCTATAACGCGCCGGAGGTCTGTGCGCTGGCGGCGATATCCAAGAGCTTTTTCGATAATCCGCCCGAAGGCTTCTCGGACGTCGCGCTGCTAAAGCAGCGCGGTGGCGTCATGATCGCCAATGCCGAGAAAGTTGCCCGGTTCGAAGAGGTGTTTGCCGCGGAGAGCCGTGCCAACGCCGAAATTGAACGGCTGACCGTCGACGAGGCGATCGCGCGTGTGCCGATCCTGCGCCGCGACTATGTGGCTGCGGCCTATTACGATCCGCAGTTCTGGGACATCGAAGTCGAGAACCTGTTGCAGGGTTACGTCCGGGGCGCGCGCCGCCATGGCGCGGTAATTATCGAGCGCACGGACGTGCTGGCGCCGCGCCGGGACGGCGACCGCTGGGTGCTGGCGACGAGTGCCGGCGAAGTCAGTGCAAAGACGATCGTCAATGCTGCCGGCGGCTGGGCCGATCCCGTCGCACAATCGTTCGGCGTCGCCCCCATCGGCATCGTGCCGCATCGCCGCACCGCAATCACCGTCGACCTGCCCGAAGGCATCGACGCGCTGACGCTGCCCGAAATCAACGAGATCGATGAAGACTTCTATATGAAGCCCGAAGGCGGGCGGCTGCTTTCCTCGCCCGCCGACGCAACGCCGTGCGATCCGGCCGACGTCCAGCCGGAGGAGATCGACGTCGCCTGGGCTGCGCACTACGTCGAGGAGGCAACGACCGTGCCGGTGCGCCGCATCTTCAAGAGTTGGGCCGGCATGCGCAGCTTCTCGCCGGACAAGCTTCCGGTGATCGGCTTTACCCGCGAGCGTTCGGACTTCTTCTGGCTCGCCGGCCAGGGCGGCTACGGCATCCTCACCTCACCGGCGCTCGGCGCATTCGCCGCAAGCCTCCTCGTGGGTGCACCAGCGCCCGAGGCCTTCGAAGCGACCGGCCTCGATGCCGCAAAGTTCAGCCCGGCTCGATTGGAACGCTAGCCCGAGCAGAGTTGGCCGCAGGCGAGGAAGGCCACGCCCAGCACGATACTGCGGGCCGCGGCGGGGTCGAAACACGACTGTGACGAGGTCTTCGGCAATGCCGCGATCGATGAAGGCCTGCGCGCGCTCAGCCGAAGATATCCACCCGGGCGCGAAGTTGCCCGCTCGCTCGCCCGCGGCCTCGTCTGGAGGGCCCGCGACGCAGCAGCCCGCGGCGAGATCAAGCGCCGTTCTCGGATTGCCAGGCAGGCCTGTCGCTGGGCAGCGGCGGCCTGGGGCTGATCCGCTGAACACGCGCCCCACTCCGGTGGCACGCTCGGTGACACCGTCCGCACGACGAGGCGTTGATGCGGCCGGCAAAACCTGACAGGAATACGCGCGGGAGGACGGTTCATGTATTACGCAATCTTGGCCTACCATACAGCAGGCGTCGTCGAATCCTGGACCGAGGAGGAGGACGAAGCGCTGATGTCCGACCTGCTTGAAGTTCATGACCGGTTCGTCCAGCAGAAGGCCTTTGGCCCGGCCGCACGGCTCGGGCCTACCGAAGGTGCTGTGACGCTGAGGGGCAAGGGCGAAGGCATTGTCACCGATGGCCCCTTTGCCGAAACCAAGGAGCAATTGCTCGGCCTCTACGTCGTCGACTTCCCGGCCATCGACGCGGCAGTTGACGCCGCGCGCGAATTGCGCCGCTCCAATCCGACCGCGATCTACGAGATCCGGCCGATTGCGCTCTATGTTCCCGGCGCGACGCTGGACCCCGGTCCACAGAGCTAGCGACTGCGCCGGTCCTGCGCCGCGACGGCGGCTCCGACCACAAATATCCGCTCGATGTTGATGCGCGCCCCTTGAAGTTGACGGGGAGCGCAGGCGCCTGCGCGCAGCCATTCAAATTTGTTAACCAAACATGCGGGGCTGTGAACTGTAACAGAACTTACAACAAACTGACATTCCGGCTTCATGAAGCGCCGATATGGCAGGGTCATACCGATGACCGGTCTCCCCGGAAGAGGACCTGCTAGACATGTTTCAGTTGAAGAATGTAACCCGCCAGTTCGGCAAGAAGACAGCCGTGAGTTCGGTTACCTTCGACATACCGCAAGGCCAGATGGTCGGCGTGATCGGCCGCTCGGGCGCCGGCAAGTCGACGCTTCTGCGTATGATCAACCGCCTCGTCGATCTGTCGTCCGGCTCGATCGTCTTCGATGGCACGGAAGTTTCGTCGCTGCGCGGTGCTGCCCTTCGCACCTGGCAGCGCGACTGCGCGATGATCTTCCAGCAGTTCAACCTGGTGCCGCGCCTCGACGTGCTCACCAACGTGCTTCTCGGGCGTCTCAACCACCGCTCGACCGTCTTGAGCATCCTCAACATGTTTACCCGCGAAGAACGCATCATGGCGATCGGCGCACTTGAGCGCCTCGGCATCGAGCAGACCGCGCTCCAGCCGGCCGGCACGCTTTCCGGCGGCCAGCAGCAGCGCGTCGCGATCGCCCGCGCGCTGATGCAGCAGCCGAAGGTTCTGCTTGCCGACGAGCCGATCGCCTCGCTCGACCCGCTGAACGCCAAGATCGTCATGGATGCGCTGCGCGATATCAACGAGCGCGATGGCATCACGGTGATCACCAACCTCCACACGCTCGATACCGCCCGCAACTATTGCGAACGCATCATCGGCATGGCGCATGGCCGCGTCGTCTTCGACGGCCAACCCAAGGATCTGACCGCGGCAGCGGTTGCCGAGATCTACGGCGCCGACACAGGCATCGAGGAATCGATGACCTCCACCAGCATCAACATTCCGGCGGCAGTACCGCAGGAAGAAACGGCATCGGCCGGCCTCAAGCCGCTGGCACTGGCCGGCATCTGACGCCCGCCATGATCGAAAGCCCGCGTCAAGGGCACCTCTTTGAAACCCAATAGGATCCGGCCAAGCCGGACACGGGAGAACCTTATGCTGAAGAAAGCTCTTCTGGGCGCCGTAGCGCTCCTCGCCCTCGTCGGCCACGCCCAGGCTGAAGACCTGAAGGAATTCCGCATCGGCATCCTCGGCGGCGAAAACGAAGCCGACCGCCTGCGCAACTTCCAGTGCCTGGTCGACAAGCTGCCGGCCGCCATTGGGGTCGAGAAGGTCTCGCTGTTCCCGGCCGCCGACTATGACGGCGTCATCCAGGGCCTGCTCGGCGGCACGCTCGACTACGCCGAACTCGGCGCTTCCGGCTACGCCAAGATCTACCTCGCCAAGGCTGACGCCGTCGAGCCGATCCTGACGACCGTTCAGACCGACGGTTCGACCGGCTACCACTCGATCATGGTTGCCCGCAAAGATTCCGGCATCACCAAGATCGAAGACCTGAAGGGCAAGAAGCTCGGCTTCGCCGACCCGGACTCGACCTCGGGCTACCTCGTCCCGCTCGTCACGCTCCCGGAAGCGATCGGCGCCCCGGTCAAGGAATTCTTCGGTGAAACCGGCTTCGGCGGCGGTCACGAAAACCTCGTTCTCGAAGTCGTCAAGGGCACCTTCGATGCCGGCACGACCTTCGGCTCGGGCGTCGGCGAATTCAAGGACGGCTACACCTCGGGCAACCTGAAAAAGATGGTCGACAAGGGCATCCTCGACATGAACGACCTAGTCGAGCTCTGGAAGTCGCCGCTGATCCCGAACGGCCCGATCGTCGTGCGCAACACGATGAACGACGACATGAAGGCGAAGTTCAAGCAGTTCATGCTGGACCTGCCGAAGACCGATGCGGCCTGCTTCTCGGCCATCCAGGGCGGTGACTTCACCGGCTACACCGAAGTCAACGCCGACTTCTACAAGCCGATCATCGACGCCCGCAAGGCGACGATCGGCGGCTGATAGACCCGCACCACTCGGGAACGCTGGCCGCCCAAACGGCCAGCGTTTCCCTGTTTGAAGGGGTGCTTTCGCATCCTTCGCCGCATTGTTTTCACGCATTTCCGGGGCGGAAAACCGCTTCGCACTTTACTTGGAAATGCTCAAGAGGCCGGCGAAAGCCGGAACGGTCATGGCAACTTCCCTGCTCCCGCGACATCTGAGCGACAACGGCGCCGTCATCGAGCGTCACTGGCAGGAACTCAGTTCCCGCCGCCGGCTCTATTCCTGGCTTGGCTTCGGCGTTCTCCTCCTGGCGCTATCGGGCTCGCTCTGGTTCGCCAACGATTCCAATGCCGGCAAGTTCTTCGACCGTTTGCCGCATTTCTTCGATTTCGTCGGCGATCTCGCGCCGCGCGACGGGCTAGAAATTTTCCGCGCCATGTTCGACCTGCCCTCGCCCTATGACGATGGCAGCTTCAAGTACAACTACCCCGAGGGCCGGCTGTACCTGACCGAAAGCTTCTACATCCCCGAATACGTGCACAAGATGCTGGAGACCGTGAACATCGCGATCTTTTCGACGGTGATCGGTACGGCCTTCGGCTTCGTGCTCTGCTTCCTTGCCGCGCGCAACCTGATGCCCAATCCATGGATCCGCGGCATCGTTCGCCGCATCATGGAAGTGCTCCGGGCCTTTCCGGAGGTGGTGATCGCCGGCTTCTTCCTCGCGATCCTCTCGCTCGGCCCCATTCCGGCGATCGCCGCGGTCTCGATCCACACGATCGGCGCGCTCGGCAAGCTCTTTTATGAAGTGGTCGAAAACGCCGACATGAAGCCGGACGAGGGCCTGCGGGCTGCCGGCGGCAACTGGATCGAGCGTGTCTGGTTTGGCATGGTGCCGCAGGTGCTGCCCAATTTCACCAGCTATTTCCTGCTACGCCTCGAGATCAACGTGCGCGCCTCGACGATCATCGGCGCCGTCGGTGGCGGCGGCATCGGCGAATTGCTGCGCCTTTCGATCGGCCAGGGACACCAGGCCAAGACCCTTGCAATCGTCCTCCTGCTGTTTGCGACCATTTTTGCCGTCGACCAGTTTTCCGCCTGGCTTCGCCGCCGCCTCGTTGGCGAGCAGGCCTTCCAGCTTGCCCAGTAGGTGCGTACCATGACCACGACCACACGATTGAACCCGATGGAAATGGACGCGATCGCGAGCCGCCATCCCGACCTCCTCAAATCCTCGACCTCCAGCCGCGTGCGCACCGCAGCCATCGCCGGCGGCGTCGTCGTCTACCTCATCTTCAGCTGGTGGTTCTTCTCGATCGGCCACGTGCTCGGCAATGCCAATTGGGGCATCGCTGGCACCTACCTGGCCGACTGGGTTTCCTATGAGGTACGCCCGGAAATCCACGTCGCCCCCGACCGTACGATGCGTCTCAACTATCAGCGCAATTCGCCGCTCGGGCCCAATCCCAATCCGGACTGGGTGGAGCTCGACAGGCAGACGGTGACGCGCCAGGTCGAGATACCGGCCTCCACCGCGCAGGCGGTCAAGCCGAAGGCAAGCTCGTCGTTCAGCTTCATGGCGCCCGGCTCCGCGCTCGGTGGCACAGCCGCTGCCGAAACGCAGAACCGTATCGAAACCCGGACGGAAGACGTGCTGACGCGCGTCGTCGTAACCTACGACCGCTCGACCAGGATCGAGATCGCCGATGGCCTGGTGAAGGCTACCCATGGCGGTGACACGTTTGTTATGACCGTAGACGGCGTCGACACGGTGAGGCCGCAGGGCCAACTGCCCGCCTGGGCGACACAGAAGCGGCCCGGCGAAAAGATCGTGCTTGCCTTTGGCGCCACCGGGTGGGCTGAAGTGGAAGGCGACGAGGTTTCCGTCCGCAACCGCTTCTTCGGTTGGGCGAACTTCCTGTTCGACACCAACTCGCCCTTCTTCGGCAAAAGCTATGGCGAGGTCGTCGCGCTCATCACATCCGGCGAACAGATCGACCCGACCCGCTCGAACCTTTCGCTCGCCTGGAACAACATCCTCTATAACGCCGAATGGCAGCATCTGGACGTCTGGACGAAGCTGTTGCAGACGGTCGTCATGGCTTTTGTCGGCACGCTCTTTGCGTCGCTGATCGCCTTCCCGCTCTGCTTCCTTGCCGCCAGAAACATCACGCCGAGCTTCCTGACCAACCAGGTGGTCAAGCGCTTCTTCGACTTCCTGCGGTCGGTGGACATGTTCATCTGGGCACTGTTCTTCACCCGCGCCTTCGGCCCCGGACCGCTTGCCGGCATCTCCGCGATCTTCTTCACCGACACCGGTACGCTTGGCAAACTCTATTCCGAGGCGCTGGAAAACATCGATGACAAGCAGCGCGAGGGCGTGAAGTCGGTCGGAGCGACGCCGCTTGCCGTGCAGCGCTTCGGCGTGCTTCCGCAGGTGCTGCCGGTTTTTGCCAGCCAGGCGCTCTACTTCTGGGAATCGAACACTCGCTCGGCGACGATCATCGGCGCCGTCGGCGCCGGCGGTATCGGCCTCAAACTCTGGGAAGCGATGCGTACCAATTCCGATTGGGAAAATGTCGCCTATATGGTGCTTCTGATCTTGCTGGTTGTCTTTATTTTCGACAGCATCTCGAACGCGTGCCGTTCGCGCCTGATGGGCAGCAAGGCACATTGACGACAGCCAAGCATTTGCGTGTCCGCCATCATGATGTTGTCATGGAAATCGGCTAGCTGCGCATCGCATCCCCGCAAACAATCGACCCGCCGCCCTGGCGGGCCGGTCGCTATAAGAAAGTGAAGACCGTGCGTTATGCCATCTATTTCGCGCCGCCGGCGGACGACCGGCTGTCGCAGGTCGCGTCCCGTTGGCTGGGGCGCGACGCCTTTACCGGTGAGGACCTCACGCTTCCGACGATCGCCGGGATTGACGAAGAGACGCAACGCACATTGACGGCTGACCCGCGGCGCTACGGTTTCCACGGTACGCTGAAGGCTCCCTTCGAGCTTGCCGAAGGCCGGGACGAAGACGAGCTCCTAAGTATTTTCGAGTGCTTTGCCGCCGACCTCGACCCGTTCGAGATCCCCGAAATCGTGCTGCACCAGTTGGGCCCGTTCTTCGGACTCGTGCCGTCCGCGCCTTGCGTCGACCTGCTGGATTTGGCCGAAGACGCCGTTCACCGCTTCGACCCGTTCCGCGCGCCGCTGTCGGACGCCGACTTTGCCCGCCGCAAGCCAAACAGCCTGCCTGAGCGCCAGAGGCGCTACCTCAAAGAATGGGGCTATCCCTATGTTTTCGAAGAGTTCCAGTTCCACCTGACCTTGACTGGCCCGGTGCCCACGGAAACCAGCGGCGTGATGCGTACCGCGCTCGAAACCACCTTTGCCGAGCATATCGGCAAGCCACTTCACGTCACGTCAGTCGCGCTCTTCGTCGAACCGGAGCGCGGCGCACCCTTTACTGTCCGCTCCCTGCTGCCGCTCGGCAGCGACACCCAACGAAAGATCGCATGAGATGAGCAAAGAACAGGTTTTGACCAACGCCCGCATCGTCCTCGAGGATAGTATCCTCGACGGTTCGGTGCTGATCCGCGACGGCAAGATTGCCGACATTTCCGAGGGCACGGTTGCCAGCGGCGAGGACTTTGAAGGCGACTATCTGATCCCCGGCCTCATCGAGCTGCACACCGACCACCTCGAAGCCCACTACTCGCCGCGCCCGGGCGTGCGCTGGCTGAAGATCGCGGCAATCCAGGCCCATGACGCACAGGTGGTCACCTCCGGCATCACCACGGTCTTCGACTGCCTGCGTCTCGGCTCCGACGAGGATGGCGGCTTCCAGAAGGGCGAGATGCGCAGCATGGCCGACGCGCTGGCCCAGGCCAAGGAAGAGGGTCGCCTTCGCGCCGATCACCTGATCCACCTGCGCTGCGAAGTTTCAACGTCCGACGTGCTCGAACACTACGAGGACTTCCAGAACGATCCGCAGGTCAAGCTCGTCTCGCTGATGGACCATGCGCCGGGCCAGCGCCAGTTCCAGACGATGGACCAGTACACGCTCTACTATAAAGCCAAGCGCGGCTTCTCGGACGAAGAATTCGCGCGCTTCGTCGAGCGGCAGCAGGCGTTGTCGGCCAAGTATGCCGGTCCGCACCGCACCGCGCTCGCCGAGGCCTGTGCGGCCCGCGGCATCACGATCGCCAGCCATGACGACGCGACCATCGACCACGTCGAGGAATCGATCGGCTTCGGCATCAAGCTTGCGGAGTTCCCGACGAGCTTCGAGGCCGCCGAGGCGTCGCACCGCGCGGGCCTCAGCGTTCTGATGGGCGCGCCGAACATCGTGCGCGGCAAGTCGCACTCCGGCAACATCGCCGCCCGCGATCTCGCCGAGCGCGGCGTGCTCGACGTGCTGTCGTCGGACTATGTGCCCTTCAGTCTGATCCACGCCCCCTTCGTGCTCTCCGACGAACTCGACGCCGTCGACCTGCCAAAGGCAATCGCCATGGTGACGTCGACGCCGGCGCGTACCGTCGGTCTCGATGACCGCGGCCGCATCGGCGTCGGCCTTCGCGCCGATATCGCTCGCGTCCATCGCAAGGAAGGCATCCCGGTCGTGCGCTCCGTCTGGCGCGAAGGACGGCGTGTCGCATGAGCGCGAACAACCAGGGCGGCGCGCTTGTCGTCGTTGTTGGACCGAGCGGCGCCGGCAAGGACAGCGTCATGGGCTTTGCCGCCCGGCATTTCGCGGATTGTCACGACGTGCATTTCGTCCGCCGCGTCATTACCCGTCCGTCGGATGCCGGCAGTGAGGTACATGAAAGCGTCTCGGAAGACGAGTTCGTCGAGATGCAGAAGGACGGCGCCTTCGCCGTTTTCTGGGATGCGCATGGGCTGAAATACGGCATCCCCGTCGTCGTGCTCAGGAATGTCAGGGACGGCATGACGGCGATCGTCAATGGCAGCCGTGGTGCCCTGCCGGCGTTCCGCGAAGCCTTCGGCGAGATCGCCGTCGTCGTTGTTACAGCCGAGACGCCTGTGCTTGCAAAGCGGCTTGCCGAACGCGGCCGCGAAAGTGAAGAGGAAGTTTTGCGACGCCTCAGCCGCCAGGCTCCAGACGTGACCTCAGGCCCGGATGTCAGCGTGATCGACAACAGCGGTCGCCTCGACATTGCCGGAAATCGCTTCGTCGAGGTGGTTGAACGGCTGCGCACTAAGGCGGATCACGCGGTTTAGCGTGATCTGTTTTCGCGGCCCGGCAGGATTTCGGCTCGCGGGCACGCGTCGCGATCCCCATTCCAAGGACACAGACAAAGGTTCCGAACCTCATGGCTCGGGGCCTTTTCTTTTTGCCTGCGGTGATGACGAACCCGGGGTGAGAAATTCCCGAGAAATCAGAGTTCTACGGTCATCTCCTCAAAGCCCCCGTTCTGTTTCACTCGGCCGATCACCCTTTCCTTTTCCGCAGGCTCCATAAATTTCCCCTTGTGGAGCGAATTAATATGTATATACATTATATTCAGTGGAGGCGACCTGATGAACGAACTCTCGACCCGCAGGCAGACATCCGGCATCTGGCGCAATGTGCGTCTCGTGACGCTTGGCGAAACCGTTGACGGTCTTGGCCTCGTCGAGAATGCGGCCGTTGCGGTCGTCGATGGGCGTATCGCCTATGCCGGGCCGGAGAGCGGACTGCCCGCCGACCTCGCACGCAGCCTTGAAGCGACGGACTACGAGGGCCGCGTAGTGACGCCCGCTCTCATCGACTGCCACACCCATCTCGTTCATGGCGGCAACCGCGCCCGCGAATTCCAGATGCGCCTCGAAGGCGCCACCTATGAAGAGATTGCGCGTGCCGGTGGCGGCATCGTTTCCTCGGTCAAGGCGACCAATGCGCTGACCGTCGACCAGCTTGTCGAAAGCACCCTGCCGCGGCTCGACACGCTTCTTGCCGAAGGCGTCTCGACCGTCGAAATCAAATCCGGCTACGGACTGAACGTCACGGCCGAGCTCAACATGCTGCGTGCCGCCCGCAAACTCGAAACGCTGCGGCCGGTGCGCGTTATGACGAGCTATCTCGCCGCACACGCAACGCCTGTGGACTACAAGGGCCGCAACGATGACTACGTCACCGATGTCGTGCTGCCCGGCCTCGACGCCGCCCATGCCGAAGGCCTGGTCGATGCGGTCGACGGTTTCTGCGAGGGCATCGCGTTTTCGACTGCCGAGATCGCCCGCGTCTTTGACCGCGCCAAGGCACTCGGCCTGCCGGTCAAGCTGCACGCAGAACAGCTCTCCAACCTTGGCGGCGCAAAGCTCGCGGCCTCCTACGGCGCGCTTTCGGCCGACCACCTCGAATATCTCGACGCCGAAGGGGCTGCGGCCCTGGCCAAATCAGGTACGGTCGCCGTGCTTTTGCCCGGCGCCTTCTATGCGCTGCGCGAAGAGCGCCTGCCGCCGGTCCAGGCTTTGCGTGATGCCGGCGCGCGTATCGCGATCGCCACCGACTGCAATCCCGGCACCTCGCCGCTGACCTCGCTGCTTCTCACCATGAACATGTCGGCGACGTTCTTCCGGCTGACGGTTGCCGAATGCCTTGCCGGTGCGACGCGCGAAGCCGCCCGCGCGCTTGGCCTACTGGCCGAAACCGGCACGATCGAAGTCGGAAAATCCGCCGATCTGGCAATCTGGAACATCGAGGATCCGGCCGAGCTCGTCTACCGCATCGGCTTCAATCCGCTTCATGAACGCATCTTTAGAGGGCAAAGGATCGGTCAATGACCATCACTCTACACCCGGGCTCCGTGCCCCTCCGCGATCTCGAAACCATTTACTGGTCCGGCGAGCCGGCCCGCCTCGATCCGTCCTTTGACGCCGGCATCAACAAGGCTGCCGCCCGCATTGCCGAGATCGTCGCCGGTAACGCGCCGGTCTACGGCATCAACACCGGCTTCGGCAAACTCGCCTCGATCAAGATCGACAGCGCCGACGTTGCAACGCTGCAGCGCAACCTGATCCTGTCACATTGCTGCGGAGTCGGCGAGCCGCTCGCCGAGAACGTCGTTCGCCTCATCCTGTCGCTGAAGCTCGTCTCCCTCGGTCGCGGCGCCTCCGGCGTCCGCCTCGAACTCGTGCGGCTGATCGAAGCCATGCTCGAAAAGGGCGTCATCCCTGTCATTCCCGAAAAGGGCTCGGTCGGCGCCTCCGGCGACCTCGCCCCGCTCGCCCATATGGCCGCAGTCATGATGGGCCACGGCGAAGCTTATTTCGAAGGCCGTCGCATGTCCGGCGGCGAAGCGCTGTCCGCCGCCGGCCTCAAACCGGTGGTGCTGGCCGCCAAGGAAGGCCTTGCGCTGATCAACGGCACCCAGACGTCGACGGCGCTGGCACTCGCCGGTCTCTTCCGCGCCCATCGTGCCGCACAGGCGGCACTCATCACCGGCGCCATGTCGACCGATGCGGCCATGGGCTCGTCAGCGCCCTTCCATCCGGATATCCATACGTTGCGCGGTCATCGCGGCCAGATCGATACGGCCGCGGCTCTCCGCGCGCTGCTTGCCGGCTCGGCAATCCGCGAAAGCCACATCGAAGGCGATGAGCGCGTGCAGGATCCCTATTGCATCCGCTGCCAGCCGCAGGTCGACGGCGCCTGCCTCGATCTGCTGCGCTCGGTCGCCCGCGTGCTTGAAACCGAAGCCAACGCCGTCACCGACAACCCGCTCGTTCTTTCAGACAACTCGGTCGTCTCCGGCGGCAACTTCCACGCCGAGCCGGTTGCCTTTGCCGCCGACCAGATCGCCCTTGCCGTCTGCGAGATCGGCGCGATCTCGCAGCGCCGCATCGCGCTGCTCGTAGACCCGGCTCTCTCCTACGGCCTGCCGGCCTTCCTCGCCAAGAAGCCGGGCCTGAACTCTGGTCTGATGATCGCGGAAGTCACCTCGGCGGCGCTGATGTCGGAGAACAAGCAGCTCTCGCATCCGGCGTCTGTCGACTCGACGCCGACGTCGGCGAACCAGGAAGACCACGTTTCCATGGCCTGCCACGGCGCGCGCCGCCTGCTGCAGATGACCGAGAACCTGTTCTCAATCGTCGGCATCGAAGCACTGACCGCCGTCCAAGGCGTCGAATTCCGCGCGCCGCTCGCCACGAGCCCTGAATTACAGAAGGCCGCTGCCGCCCTTCGCGCCGTCTCGCCGACGATCGAAGAGGACCGCTACATGGCCAACGACCTCAAGGCCGCCGGCGACCTCATCGCCTCGGGCCGTCTGAACGCCGCCGTCTCCGCCGGCATCCTGCCAAGCCTGGAGGCCTGAAATGGCGGTCGTCGAAGTCAGACAAGGCAACTCGCCGGTCATTCTCGGCTTTCCGCATACCGGCACCGACGTGCCGGCTGCGATCTGGGATCGGCTGAACGATAACGGTCGGATCCTCGCCGATACCGACTGGCATATCCATCAACTTTATGATGGCCTGCTGCCGGAGGTGACCGTCGTTCGCGCCACCTTCCACCGCTACGTGATCGACGCCAACCGCGATCCCGAGGGCGTCAGCCTCTATCCCGGCCAGAACACGACCGGATTGATCCCGGAAACGGACTTCGACGGCAAGCCGATCTGGAAGGACGGAGAGGCACCGACTGAAGCGGATATCGCCGAACGGCTCCGGTCATTCCATGCGCCCTATCACGCGGCCCTTGCCGCCGAGATCGAGCGGGTCAAGGCGATCCATGGCGTGGTCGTGCTTTATGACTGCCACTCGATCCGCTCGCGCATTCCGTTCCTGTTCGAAGGCAAGCTGCCGGATCTCAACATCGGCACCGACATGGGCAAGACCTGCGCGCCTGACATCGAGAAGGCGACGGCCGCAATCGCTGCCGCTGCGGAAGGTTACAGCAGCATTCTCAACGGCCGCTTCAAGGGCGGCTGGACCACCCGCCACTATGGCCGCCCGGAAACCGGCGTGCATGCCATCCAGATGGAGCTCGCGCAATCGACCCATCTCGCCGCTGAAGAGCCGCCTTTCGCGCTCGACGCCACACGATCCGCCCTGTTGCGAAAGCCGCTGGGTGCGATCCTGAACCGCATCGAAACCATCGCATTTGACCTCAAGACACTGACAGGGAGCGAGGCATGACCATCAACAATCCGCGCCACAATATTCGCGACGTGCGCGCCCCTCAGGGCACCACGCTCAATGCCAAGAGCTGGCTGACCGAAGCGCCGCTTCGCATGCTGATGAACAATCTGGACCCGAACGTCGCGGAAAACCCGCACGAGCTGGTCGTCTACGGCGGCATCGGTCGTGCCGCCCGCACGTGGGCCGATTTCGACAAGATCGTAGAGACGCTAAAGGACCTCAACGACGACGAAACCTTGATGGTGCAGTCGGGCAAGCCGGTCGGCGTGTTCCGCACCCACAAGGATGCGCCCCGCGTTCTCATCGCCAACTCCAACCTCGTGCCGCACTGGGCGACCTGGGATCACTTCAACGAGCTGGATAAGAAGGGTCTCGCCATGTACGGCCAGATGACGGCCGGCTCGTGGATCTATATCGGCACGCAAGGCATCGTTCAGGGCACTTACGAAACCTTCGTTGAAGCCGGCCGTCAGCACTATGGCGACAACCTTAAGGGCAAGTGGGTGCTGACCGGCGGCCTCGGCGGCATGGGTGGCGCCCAGCCGCTCGCCGCCGTCATGGCAGGCGCTTCGTGCCTGGCCGTCGAATGCAACCCGGACTCGATCGATTTCCGCCTGCGCACCCGCTACCTCGACGAAAAGGCCGAGACGCTGGACGAAGCGATGGAGATGATCGCCCGCTGGACGAAGAACGGCGAAGCCAAGTCCGTCGGCCTGCTCGGCAACACCGCCGAAATCCTGCCGGAGATGGTCCGCCGCGGCATCCGTCCCGACATGGTCACCGACCAGACCTCGGCGCACGACCCGGTCAACGGTTACCTGCCGAAGGGCTGGACCATGGGCCAGTGGAAGGAGAAGCGCGTCAGCGATCCGAAGGCCGTCGAAAAGGCCGCGCGCGCCTCGATGCGCGACCACGTCGAAGCGATGATCGCCTTTCAGGACATGGGCATCCCGACCTTCGACTACGGCAACAACATCCGCCAGA
Source organism: Ensifer sp. ENS03 (assembly GCF_014852035.1). Classification (NCBI taxonomy): domain Bacteria; kingdom Pseudomonadati; phylum Pseudomonadota; class Alphaproteobacteria; order Hyphomicrobiales; family Rhizobiaceae; genus Ensifer; species Ensifer sp. ENS03. The sequence continues at coordinate 101,432 of NZ_JACVAV010000009.1, forward strand.
TGGCCAAGGAAGAAGGCCTCGAAAACGCCTTTGCCTTCCCGGGCTTCGTTCCGGCCTATATCCGCCCGCTCTTTTGCCGCGGCGTCGGCCCGTTCCGCTGGGCGGCCCTGTCCGGCGATCCCGAAGACATCTATAAGACCGACGCCAAGGTCAAGGAACTGCTTCCCGACAACAAGCACCTGCACAACTGGCTGGACATGGCACGTGAGCGCATCGCCTTCCAGGGCCTGCCGGCGCGCATCTGCTGGGTCGGCCTCGGCGATCGCCACCGCCTCGGCCTCGCCTTCAACGAAATGGTCAAGAACGGCGAACTGAAGGCGCCGGTCGTCATCGGCCGCGACCACCTCGATTCCGGCTCGGTCGCCTCGCCGAACCGCGAGACCGAAGCGATGAAGGACGGCTCGGACGCTGTTTCGGACTGGCCGCTGCTCAACGCCCTGCTCAACACCGCATCGGGCGCCACCTGGGTGTCGCTGCACCACGGCGGCGGCGTCGGCATGGGCTTCTCGCAGCATTCGGGCGTCGTCATCTGCGCCGATGGTACCGACGATGCGGCCAAGCGCCTCGAACGCGTGCTCTGGAACGACCCGGCAACCGGCGTCATGCGCCATGCCGATGCGGGCTACGACATTGCGCTCGATTGCGCCAAGGAAAAGGGCCTGCGCCTGCCGGGCATTCTCGGCAACTGATCCGCTCTCGACCGACATACTCACGGACATACTGATTGGGGCGCCGAAAGGCGCCCCAATCACTTTTTGATGAGACTAGCGTCAGGACTGCGTCTTCCTCGCTCCGGCGCCTTGCAGCTGTTGATAGCAATGCTAGAAAAATCGAGATGCCATCGCATTGCTGGCGACGCGTTGCAGAACATCTCTGTTCGCTCACGCGAGCGCTGGTTTTTTATGAGAAGGCTTCATGCGCTGGGGCGGGTACGGGAGAAGAACCATTAGACATCTTATGTTTGCCACCGGGCTTCTTGCGAGCGTCTTTGTTGCCTCGTCTGCGGTCGCTCAAAACGTGAGTTTCTTCGGCCCTGTTCGCAACGGAGAACGGCACTTTACCGCCTTCCCGGAATTTATTGGCGTCGGAATGAGCCAAGGGGAGACCAAGAAGAGGGACGTGGTCTTCTCGACAATTCAAATGATCGCCATGGCCGCCGGAATTGAGACCAAGGCCCAACCGGGCCTCGGAAGAAACACCATCGGCGTGATCTTCAGAAAGGATGTCGTCAAGAATGGCCGGGTCGACGTCAGCAAAATTGAAGATTTCGGCTTCGACCCCTACTACGAGCGGCTGCTGAACGATACTGCAGCAACTGGCGTACCAAATTGCGCTTCCGCCGTGAACTATTCCGCGGAAGGGCGATTTGACCGCGCTGTCATCGTTGCAAACAGCGATGTCCCCGATCAGGAATTGGCGACCTGCGTGGCGCAGGCCCAGGCGCACGCTTTGGGGATAGCCACGTTTACCTCCAGCAAGGCCGACTTTTCGCGCTTCTTCGCGAGGATCATGATCCTCGCCGATCAAAAGAAGAGATGTCTCCAGGACAACCAGACAAAGTTCACCTGCAGTTTTGTCGATGAGCCCTGGGACTAATTCACGAGCGGCGGAATGTTTTCTTCCCTGTTTTATCGCCGTCGAGCGCGAGCAGCAGCACCAGCCCGGCAAGGCCTGCGGCGCCGCCAAGCAGCGCCGTGCCCGAATAGTCGCTGATCCGCGTGCCGAGCGCAAAAAGCCCGGCGCAAAGGCCGCCGCTCAGGAAGAGGTTCACGGCGAGCAATGAGCTTCCGAGGCCCGGGCGGTCGGCAATCAGGTCCTGGAGGTAGCTGATCGGGATCGTGATCAACGCGGCGGCACCAAAGGCACTGATCAAGGTGAGCGCGTAGATCTGCCAGGTCGCCGTCGAGAAGCCGAGCAGCACCATGTAGCCGATGTAGATCGCGGTTCCGAGCGCCAGCGCCTTGAATGGAACAAGGCTCAGCTGGATGCGCGCCCAGACGAAGATGAACACGACTTCGAGGAAAGCGACGATCCCAACGATGATGCCGATATCGGTGACGCTGCCGCCGATCTCGTCAGTCATGATCAGGGGCAGCACGGCGGCGTTGACGTGCAGCGACGAGGTGATGATCGCAACGGCGATGACGCGCAGGAAAATCCCTGGCGCCAGGATCTCCCGAAAAGACGTCCAGTAAGAAAGCCGCTTGCCGAGCGATGCGTCGGCCCCGCTTTCGTTGGGCAGTTTAAAATAGACGATCAGCAGATTGGCGAGGCAGCCGAGACAGGCGAGCAGATAGGCCGGCAGCATGCTGTCGCCGCCGGCGAGTGCAAAGCCGACCAGTCCTGGCACCAGAACCCAGGACACTGATATGGCCGCGCGGGCGCCCGTCGTGAGCGAGGCGGCGTCATGGCCGCTCATCCGCCGGGCGATGCTGCGCACATTGGCAAAGAGCAGCGTGTAGACCGCGCCGTAGATCGGCAACAGCAACAAGACGCTAACGACGAAGCTCATCTGATGCGGGAGCACATAGACGATGCCGTAGCCGACAACGCCGAAAAAGATCGCCGTCGACATCAGCAGCCGGTAGTTGCCGACGCGATCGGCCAGAATGCCGATCGAAACACTGACGATGACGTTCACCGTCGAGGCAAGCAGGATCAGCAGCGAATAGACGGCATCGCTGAGCCCCAGCTCGTTGATGCCGACGACGGACTGGTAGGGCGAGGTGGCCGCACCGGCAAACCCGAACAGGAAGATTGCCAGCATGCTGATCCGCATGGCCGGGTTGCGCATGGCGCTGAGAATGGTGGAGGTCATGCTAGAATGTGTCCGCGAAGCGGGTGGAGGATATCGCACAATCGCTTAAATTGTGATCGATTTAAGGACGGTGTTATGCGGAAGGCTAAGGCGTTTCAGCGCCCATGCGCGTCGAACGACGCGCGGTGCTTTGAGGGAAGCCCCTACCCGAAACTCGGGTAGGAAATGTGCGAAGCATGTCTCAGGCGCCGCTCGACCAACGCGCCGAAAAGCGGGCGACGGGTTCAAAGGAAAAGTCCTGATCGAAGGGGTAGGCCGGCCGCTGACGGCGGAGGCTCGCGAGCCCTTGGATGTCCTGATTGACGACCCCTTCAGTCAGGGCCATCAGGTTGGGGTTGGCGATCGGCGCCAGTTCGGGCGACAGGTAGCCCGATTTGACGACGAGCAGCCGCACCGCCTCAGGGTCGAGGCCCAGCCGCCGGAAGTCCTCGATGTTGTGGTAGGGCCTGCGCCGTGCCGCGATAACGACATCGATCGCGCCGACCCGCACCACCGCCTGCCGCTCTTTCGCAGGCCCGGGATCATCCAGCGTGACGACCTCGGCCAGCATCTCCGCACGGGGGCTTGCCGGATCGAGGCTGCCGCCGATCTTGAGCATCAACGTTTCGCCGACCCCAGCGGCAAAGCAGGCTTCGACCGCCGGCAGGTCCGTGATGCCGGCGATCAACGCGCCCCGCCAGCCGCGGGCGAGCAGCGCCTTCAGCACGTCTGCGCGATCACCAACGCCGCCGCCGGTCGGGTTGTCGCCGGAGTCCGCAAGAATGATCGGCGTCGTCGTCGCCCGCTCGGCGATATCCAGCATTTCGTTGAGCGGTCCGGTGACCGGACCGAAGCGGAAGTTTCGACGTTCCGACCAGTAGCCCGCGGCAATCTCTTCCGCTGCCCGTTTGGCCGCCGCCCTGTCGGTGGCCGTTACGACCGCACAGGCGGTCGCCCGCGGCTCGTCGGCCCAGACGTAGCCCACCATCAGGTTGGCATCGAGAACGCCCGGCCGCTTATCGATCTCGGGCAGTTGCACGTAGAGCGACTTTGCCGGCTCGTCCTCGGTCGAGGTGCATTCGCCGGGAAGCAGGACCGGGACCGGTGCCCAGGCGATGCCCGGGCGCGTCCCGTCTCTCAGCGCAGATACCAGCATCGACCAGGCACGGGTCATGGTCTCCGGCGTATCGATATGCGGCGCGGTGCGGTAGGCGGCAAAAATATCGAGCTGGTCGATGATCTCCTGGCTGACATTGCCATGCAGGTCGTAGCTCGCCGCCACCGGGCAATTGGGACCGACGACAGCGCGGGCGGCGGAGATCCAGTCGCCTTCGGCGTCGTCCATCCCGTCGACCTTGATGGCGCCATGCATGGCGAGATAAAGCCCGTCGATCGGCAGCGCGTCACGCAGCATTTCGAGGAACTCGGCCTTGAAGGCGTCGTAGGTTGGGCGCGACACGGGGCCGCCGGGCACGGCGCGGGCATGCAAAAGCGGCAGATGCTCGACACCCTCGGCCTTCATGAAACTGAAGTACTCGGCGTCCAGCAGCGTTTGGCCGCGCAGAACGCGAAAATCTTCCTCTGTCATCAGAACAGGCGAATAGGTGCTGCATTCGGTATGGATGCCACCAACGGCGATGCGCATGAGCGTTCCTCTCAGAGGTTCGGGCTGAGCGGCGCGATGGCCGCAAAGCGCAGCCAGTCCTTCGCCGACTTCGGTGTCCATGCCGCCTCGGCGATCGCCGGAAGCCGCGGGAAGACGAGCCGGTTGAAGTAGCCGCGCGAAAGATAATGCTCGGACCAGATGCACGCCTGCACGCCTCTGAGGCGGGCCTTCAGCTCGTCCGGGAATTCGCCCTCGGCCTCGTAGCCGTAGGTGTGGGCGGGTGTCGCCGTGCCGGCCCAGCTTGCACCTGGCTCCTGCCAGGCATCGGCCTGCGCCATGTCGAGGTAATAGGCCTGGCCGGGGGTCATCACCACGTCATAGCCTTCGCGGGCGAGCTCGATGCCGACCTCCGGCCGCTCCCAGGCCATCAGCAGCGTATCTTCGGTCGAGACACCGCCGCCATGCGCCACTTCGTTCCAGCCGGCGAGCTTGCGGCCACGCGCCGTCAACATCTGCTTCACCCGCTTCAGGAAATAGGACTGCAGCGCGAAGGTGCCGGAGATGCCCTCCTGCTCCATCAGCTTCTTGGCCAGCGGCGAAGCGAGCCAAGAACCGTTCGCCACTTCGTCGCCGCCGATATGGATGTAGGCGCTCGGGAAAAGCTCGACCATTTCGTCGAGGACCTTCTCCAGAAACTCGTAGGTAAAGGCAACGGCCGGGTTGAGCGCGTTATTGGGATAGCCCTGAACCGAATGGTAGCTCTCCGGGGCCTCCTGACCGTCTGTCAGATCCGGCAGCGCCACCAAGGTCGCCGTGCTATGGCCAGGGATATCGATCTCCGGCACGACATCGACATGCAGCGCCGTCGCCTGCGCGACGATCGCCCTCACGTCCGCTTGGCTGTAGAAGCCGCCGACAGGCTCAGCGCCATTACCAAGCTGCGGCAGAAGCGGCTCATCCGGCCCGCGCAGGACGCCAAGCGTCGTCAGCTGCGGGTAGGCCTTGATCTCCAGGCGCCAGGCCTCGTCGTCGGTCAGGTGCCAGTGGAAAACGTTGAGCTTGAACCAGGCGAGAATGTCAATCAGCCGCGCCACATCCGCCGTCGGGTAGAACTGGCGGGAGACGTCGAGATGGCAACCGCGCCAGCTGTAACGCGGCGCATCCGAAATTTTGCCGCTCGCCGGAAAGCGGAACTTTTCCGGATGGTTGCGTGCCCCATCCAGAAGCTGGGCCAGACTGGTCAAACCATATTGCCGGCCGGCGCTGCCGCCAAAGCTAAGCCGGATTTCGGTCTCAGAGAGGTCGAGCCGATAGGCCTCAGCCTTAAGACCAGCGTCGGCGGTAAAGACAATCGCCCGCCCCTGCTTCGAGGCTGCCAGGCTGAAGGGGGCGTGGCCCGCAGGGAACAGCCGATGGTACATCGCCAGAACCGTATCGATGGCAGCGACATCCTCGCCCGTCGAGCCGACCGCCGGATAGAGCACCACTGGAAAACCGTCTCCAGGACGAAGCTCAAGCTTCGCTGGCCAGGGCTGCAACGCATAGGGCTGATCGAGCTTGCCGTCCGGTAGCCGCACCGGCGGCGGTTCACTGACGGCATTTTCAAGCAACAGATCGGAGACAGCGACCGGCACGTGACCACCATCGGCAAGCGTCAGATAGGCGGACTTGGCACCGTCGGTGCAGTGGCGCGCGTTGCGGTGCAGGCCGCTGACGGTGAAGGTCCAGCTCCCGCCGTTTTCGATCGTCAGCCCCGCAGGCGGCGCGAATTCGTGAAAATTGGCGTTACGGCGCAGGAACACGGCATTGTCGCAGGCCTTGGGATCGATCACCCGGGTGAGCGAGGTGTAGACGATCCTGAAGCCGGAAAGTGGCGCGCCGGAGAAATTGAACAGCGTGAAGGTAAACCGCCCGAACGGCCCGCCATCCGGCTGCCAGGACGCCTCGAGACGGTAGGAAACCGGGTGCATGCTCTTCCTCCAGAATGCTCTATGTCAGTAGTGGTTTGATTGCGAGAACGTGCGGGCCAACTCAGCCTGTCCGGCGGTCAGGCCGCAATCGACAGGCAGGCAGACGCCCGAAATGGCGGCCGCGAGCGGGCCTGCGAGAAAATGCACGGCATTGGCGACGTCATCCGGATTGACGATGCGCTGCAGCGGATACCAGCGGCGCGCCTCTTCGAAGACATCCGGGTTCGATGCCGCCCTCGCCTCCCAGGCCTGGGTGCGAACCGTGCCGGGTGCCACCGCATTCGAGCGGATGCCGAACTTGCCGTATTCGACCGCAATCAGCCGGGTCAGGTGCAGGAGCCCGGCCTTGGCGGCGCTATAGGCCGGATGGCCGAAGACGTTCATGCCGTTGACCGAGGCGATGTTGACGACCGAGCCGTGGGTCTCTTTCAGCATGTCCTCGACGGCGCGAAAAGTGAGGAAGGCCGCCTCGAGGTTCAGCGCATTGTCCATGCGCCAGATCTCCGGCGTCGTGTCGTGCAGGCTGACGGCACGGGCAGCACCAGCATTGTTGACGAGGGTGCGGACAGCGCCCTTCTCTGCGGCCTTCGCTGCCATCGCCGCCACGCTTTCGGCATTGGTGACGTCACAGGCGACTGCGACGAAGCGCTTGCCGTCGCCAAGCGCCCGCGCTGCCTTTTCGGCGGCCTCCGCATCGATGTCGACGAGCAGAACCACGTCATGGTCGTCGGCAAGCTTGCGGGCGATAGCACGGCCGATATCGCCGGCGGCGCCGGTGACGATCGCGAGAGATTGCGTCATGCGTTGACCTTTCGCGGCACGTCAGTCTCCGAGCAACTGGCGGTCGTCACCGTCGCGGTGGGTCACCAGCTGCTGTTTGATGCGCCGAAGTGTGGCTGTCGCCTGCGGCTGAACCCGATAAGCGACGAGACTGGAGAGGATGTCGAGCAGCGCCAGATAGGCGATGCGGGTGGAGGTGGGGCGGTAGATATTGTTGCCCTCGGGCAGATCGACCGGAACGGTGATGCTGGCAGCGGTGGCCACCGGGCTGCCGCTCTGCGTCAGCGCGATGGTCGGCACTTTCAGTTCGCGCGCAAGCGTGAAGGCGCGCACGAGTTCGGCGTTGCGGCCGGAAAAGGAGGAGCCGATCAGCACGTCCGTCGGCCGGGCCGCCGCCGTCATCATCAACTGCATGCTGTGATCCGAGCTCGATGTGATGCGCAGGCCGAAACGAAAGAGCCGGTTTTGAAGCTCGCCGGCGATCATCGACGAATTGCCGCCGGAACCAAAGGCGTAGATCATTTCCGCTGAGGCAATCCGCTCGACCGCCTGCTCGATCGCGGCGAGATCGAGCGAGCGATGCAGAAGAAACAGCGCGTTCTGCGACTTGGTGATGATGTCCTGGGCGACATCGCCGGTCTCCCGGCTCTTCGGCTCGGGCTTCAGGTAGCGCATGCCGATATAGGCGGTCCGCGCGAGCTGCACCTTGAAGTCGGAGAAGCTGTCACAACCCAACCGCCGACAGAAGCGGGTGACGGTCGGCGGCGAAACGTCCGCCTTGCTCGCGAGCTCGATGATGGAGGCGTTTACCGCGAACTCGAAATCGTTCAGGAGAATATCGGCGATGCGGTTTTCCGACTGGGAGAGCCGCCCCTTTTCTTCCTGCAATGTCGCGAAGATGTCCATCGCCCGCTTATGCCTTGCTTCGGATCACGAGTGAGAGCGGGATGCGGGCAGAAAACCGCTCCCGCTCCAGGATCAGCCTTCTTTCGGCTTATAGGCGACGCAGTCGATCTCGACCTTGCAATCGACCATCATCGACGACTGGACGCAGGCCCGCGCCGGCGGATGAGCACCGAAATACTCCTGGTAGATCTTGTTGAATGTCCAGAAATCCCTGGGATCGTCGAGCCAGACGCCGCAACGAACCACATGCTCCGGACCGTAGCCGGCTTCCGTCAGGATGGCCATCACATTGGCGATCGTCTTGTGGGTCTGGGGGATGATCCCGCCCTCGATGATCTCGCCGTTTTCCATGGCAACCTGACCAGAGACATAGAGCCAGCCGTCCGCCTCGACAGCGCGCGCGAAGGGCAAAGGTTTGCCGCCAGCGCCGACCTGTTCCGCACCATAGCGCTTGATCGTCATCATGAGCCTTCTTGCAAATTATTTTCTTTGATCGTTGACAAGTGACCATAGAAAGCCGAATTTGGCTAGCGAAAAACGCCATTCATGAAAAGAATTTCAATCCAGGGCGCGAATATGCGGGATCCTTTTCTCAATCCATTCCCCTCTTCCGATGCTGCACGCCACTCGATCTGGGAGATGCTGGTCTCCCGCGACATCACTGCCTTTCTGGCAGCCGACTGGTCGATGGTTGCAGACGATTTCGTCGGGGAGAGCTTCATCGGCATCGACGGCCGCCGCGAAACCAATCCGGACAATTGGCGGCTGACCTTCCCGTCGCTGGCCGCCTATCGCGAAGAGTGGCTGCGCCAGGCGCAGGATTTCGCGACACAGAGCTTCGCCGAAGACCCGCGCACGGCGATCTTCACCACGACGACGCTCGAGGACATCGAGATCAACGGTGACCAGGCGTTGGCGCGCAAGAAGTTCGATGGCAGCCTGAAGAAGACGGACGGCAGCGTCGACATCCTGAAATGGCAGACGGTCTATTACTGCCGTCTGCACGAAGGACGCTGGAAGATTGCCGGCTTTACCGGCTACCTGCCGAACCCGATGGGCGCGGCTTCCGCGTAGTTTCCTGGATCGCCATGCATCCGGGAAAAATCATGCGCCAGACTTAGAGCCCGCAGCGACCTTAGCACATCCGGCCGGATGAGCGGCGCTGCAGGCGTGACGCAATAGAAAAGGCAACGGCATTGCGGATCTTCACAGCGGCGCTTGCGACCGAGACCAATACCTTCTCCCCGATCTGCATCGACCGCCGGGCCTTCGAAGCCTCGCTCTACGCCCCGCCGGGAGAACACCCGGAAACACCGACGCTTTGCACGGCGCCGATCACCGTCGGCCGGCGCGTCTGCGTTGAGAAGGGCTGGGAACTGATCGAGGGAACCGCGACCTGGGCGGACCCGGCTGGCCTCGTCAACCGCGAGACCTATGAGTGCCTGCGCGACGAGATCCTCGGCCAGTTGCGCGCCGCCATGCCCGTCGATGCCGTGGTGCTCGGCCTGCACGGCGCCATGGTCGCCGACGGCTACGAAGACCCCGAAGGCGACCTGCTGACGCGCGTCCGTGCGATCGTCGGTCCCGATATCCTCGTCTGCGCCGAGCTTGATCCCCACAGCCACCTGACGGCCAACCGCGCCGCCGCATCGAACTTCTTCGTCTACTTCAAGGAATTCCCGCACACCGACTTCGTCGACCGCGCGGAGGACCTCTGGAAGATCGCTGTCGACACGCTCGAAGGCCGCATCACGCCCGTCATGTCGATCTTCGACTGTCGGATGATCGACGTCTACCCGACATCTCGCGATCCGATGCGCTCCTTCGTCGACAAGCTGATGCGGATCGAGAAGGAAGACGCAGACGTGCTTTCGCTCTCCGTGATCCACGGCTTCATGGCCGGCGACGTCCCGGAAATGGGAACGAAGCTGCTCGCCGTCACCGACGGCAAGCCGGAGAAAGGCGCGAGCCTCGCACGGGAATTGGGTCTGGAACTCTTCTCCCACCGCGGCACCTTCATCATGCCGCAGATCGACGAGAGGCAGGCGGTCGATGAGGCACTCGCAGCAACCAAAGGTCCCGTCGTCATCGCCGATGTCTGGGACAACCCGGGCGGTGGTACGGCCGGCGACGCGACAGTTCTGCTCGAAGAACTGCTGGCTCGCGGCGCAACCGACGTTGCGGTCGGCACGATCTGGGACCCGATGGCGGTGCAGATCTGCATGGCGGCCGGCGAAGGCGCCGACATCCCCTTGCGCTTCGGCGCCAAGTCGGCGCCGGGAACCGGCAATCCGGTCGATGGCACGGTCAAGGTGGTCAAGCTGGTGCGCGACGCCGAGATGCGCTTCGGCGAGAGCTTCGCCCCCTTCGGCGATGCGGCCCACATTCGCTTCAAAGGCATCGACATCATCCTCAACTCGACCCGCGCGCAGAGCTTCGATCCAAGCCTGTTTTCGGTGATGGGCATCGACCCGACAAGCAAGAAGATCCTGGTCATCAAGTCGACCAACCACTTCTACGCCTCGTTCTCCAAGATCGCGTCCGAAATCCTCTATTGTTCGGCCGGCACGCCTTACCCGAACAATCCCGCCAAGACCGACTACAAGCGCGCGCCGAAGAACATCTGGCCGAAGGTCGACAACCCGCACGGAACCGAGAAGGGCGCGGCCTGAGGTTTGCGGCACCGTCGCCGGGCGCAACCGACCCTTCAGCGATCGGCAGCCTCGCGAGCCATCTTGATGTATAGCGCGACTTGTTTCTCATCTATATCCGCCGGGCCCAGGAGCTTGATGTGGCGGCGAAGCTTGCCTGAACCCTCCAGGACGGCATGTGGATCGGGCAAAGCGGCGCCCCGGCTAAACTCCAGCGTCACGTGTTGGGCGTAGGAAAAGACGCCGCAGAAGCTGTCCTTGGACGAAAACAGGATGCCGCCATACTTTACCTCTTCGGTGACTGCAGGGCCCGAGGCAAGCGCGATTTCCCGTAGTCGGGTGACGATCACGAACTGATCGCCGCGATGAAGCTCGATCTCCCGCAGAAGGGTCTGGATCCGGTCATCCATCATGCCGCACCCGAAGCGATGACAAACGGCTTGAACTCCGGCGCGGGTTCGCGATTTGAGTAGATATAGAGCAGGACACCGTTCGGATCCTTTACGGCGAAGCCACGATCTCCCCATGGGTGATCCTCGATCGGCAACGCCGGGGCAAGGCCTGCTGCCCTGATCCGGTTATACTCGCCGTCGACGTCTGCGACGCAGAAATTGTAGGTGAGGCCTTCGGTGTTGCACACAGGCTGCCCCTGTTGCGGTTCCATGAACTGGAGGGACAGGCCTTGGCCGAGTTCCAGGCTGATGTACCAGCTGCAGTCAAACGTCAGCCGTGCGGCGAAATATGTCTGATAGAAGTCTCGCGACGCGGCAATCTGGGTGGTCGTGATGCAGGGCGAGGCAGTGGTCGGGCGCACAGGTGGGCTCCTCCTGAGTCATGGCGTTCGTGGGTTGCGTGGTCGGGCCGGGCGGCTAGGCGGGCGTGGCGGAACAGAGTTCGACAAGGCAGCCGTTGAGATCGCGAACATAGCCGACCACTTGCCCCCACGGCTTTTCTTCCGGCGGCTTCACCGGCGATGCTCCGGCCGAAACAGCCTTTTCATAGGCCTCGTGCGGTGCAGAGCAGACCAGCGCGATTTCGAACGCGGCGGCAAGATCGCTCCTGCGGTTCGCGCGAACAGCAAGACCATTCAGCTCCGCCATGGTTTCGCTGGCAAAGGCCAGAGCCGTCACACCCGTCTCCATCTCCGCATAGAGGCTGCTTTCGTGTACGAACCTGCGCTTCAGACCAAAGGCAGCCTCATAAAACGAGACCGTTGCCGGCACATCGGGAACATAGAGGATTGTGTATCCGAAACGGACGGCCATGGTTCGTCTCCAAGGGTTACTCGCCGCCGAAGTCGGCAACGCGCTAAGCGCGCTACCCGAAGCAGCGCGAAGGGTTGCGGGCGATCATCATTCATTGCCAGGCTCTGATCTTGAACAATTCGGACATCAGTCCGAGATCGTCACCAGTGTGACTTCGGGCAAGCGCGCCGGCGAGAACCCGCCCAGGCGCCGGAAGACGCGGGTCATGTGGGATTGGTCGGCGAAACCGGCTTCGAACGCGGCATCCGCAGGACTGAGATAGTGATCCCGCAACAGCCGCAATGCACGATGAAACTGGATGATGGCGGCAAACGCCTTCGGCGTGAGCCCAGTTGCGCGAAGGAGAATGCGCCTGGCGGTGCGCTCGGAGACACCGTGCATCGCGGCAAGCTCGGCGATGCGCAGCCGCCCGCCGGAGGCGTGCAGCGCGCTTATGATGTTGCGGCCGAGCGGCGCCACCTCAAAGTCGCTCTCGGCATCACGCTTGCGGACAAACCGCACCAGGCGGCCGGCAAGCTCCTGCTGGTCCGATGCCGGCACGCAAAGGGCGGCCATGTCGGGCCATTGACCCAGAGCCGCTGCGCCGATCAGGGCGTCACCGTGCAACCGGATCGGCTCCAGGCCCAGAATTCTCTGGAAATGGCCAGGCCGCAGGCGCACGCCGACGAAGGCGGCGCCGGGTTCCAGCGGAACATCGTAATAGCCCGTGGTTGGACCGGTCACGATCGGCGTCAGCTCGCAGAGGGGCAGGGCGTTCAGCGTAAATCGGAGGATGATGTCGCATCGCCCATCCGGCAGGACCCGGTAGCTGCCCTCGTTGCGACTGACAGACGCCCAGACGGCTTCGATCCCGGCATTGGCGTCGGCCAGATGGGGAAGTTCCGTATAACGGCCAAGCGTCATGATGCTCTATCCAAGTGCGCTTGATCGCCTTTGAATAGAGGGCGTCGGCGACGGGCAATCCTTACAGGTAGAGCTGCCGGATATCCAGCCACAACGGCCAAGCACTGGCCGCGCCCTGATTGGCCGAGACCATGATCCTGCCTTCGACGACGTCAGGCAGCCGCGGGGTCGAGCACGCCCATATCGATGTCGGTCAACTCGACGCGACGTTCGAGCGCGAGGCCAGCCTCGTCGAACAGGTGGCAATCGGCTGCCTTGATACCTGTCTGGATGGTCTCCTCCGGTCGCACAGCTGCTGTTCCCGGCAGCATGGCACAGAAGTTCTCGCCCTCACCACCGATAGCCGCATAGGCAACCGTATGGGCGCCGAGCCGTTCGATGACCGTTGGCGTCACCTTGAGGGTCAGGTCGCCGGACCCGAGCATGATGTGCTCCGGCCGCACGCCAAGCGTCAGCGTGCGCCCGGCAAGGCCGCTTTGCGGGGTGACGGGGATGACCGCCGTCTGCCCCTTGTAGTCGACCTCGACGCCGGCATCGCTGACGCCCTTGCAGGTGACCGGCAGGAAGTTCATCTTCGGGTTGCCGATGAAGCCGGCAACGAAGGTGTTGGCAGGCTTGTGGTAGAGCTCCAGCGGCGCGCCCGTCTGGGCAATCTCACCGGCATTGAGAACGACGATCCGGTCCGCCATCGTCATCGCCTCGACCTGGTCGTGCGTGACGTAGATCATCGTTGCTTTCAGTTGCCGGTGCAGTTTCGCCAGTTCGATGCGCATGTCGGCCCGAAGGGCCGCATCGAGGTTTGAGAGCGGCTCGTCAAAGAGGAAGATCTTCGGCTCGCGCACGATCGCCCGCCCGATCGCGACACGTTGGCGCTGGCCGCCCGAAAGCATGCCCGGCTTCTGCTGCAGCCGCTGGTCCAGGTGCAGGATGCGCGCGGCATGCTCCACCTTGGCTTTCAATTTCTCCTCGGCCATCTTTTCCACGCGAAGCGGAAAGGCGATGTTCTCGAAGACCGACATGTGCGGATAGAGCGCGTAGGACTGGAAGACCATGGCGATCCCGCGCTTGACCGGCGGCAGATCGTTGACGCGCTTGTTCTCGATCAGGATGTCCCCCGAGCTGGTCTCGTCGAGACCAGCGATCATCCTGAGCAAGGTCGATTTGCCGCAACCGGAGGGCCCGACGAAAACGACGAACTCACCGTTCCTGACTTCGAGATCGATGCTTTTCAGCACCTCGAACGTCCCGTAGAATTTCTGAACCCGATTGAGATTGAGCTGTCCCAAGAAACTGTCTCCGGCCACCGGCGAGAAGCGGCTCATTTATAGCAGAGTTAGGTGGGGCCGCGAACCGATCTTGTCGGCGCGCGGCCCCGGTGGCCTTACTTGTACTCTTCGAGGCTGGAAGCCGCCTTCTTCAAGGCGTCGGCCGGCTCAGCCTTTCCGGTCACGACCGACTGAACCATCTCGATGATGACGTTCTGGAAGCCCTTGTAGTCGGTAAAGAGCGGCTCGGGACCACCATAGGTGATGCCGTCGATGAACGGCTTCCAATAGGGATCCTTCTTGACGAACTCATCGACCATCGGCGACGGACGCAGCGGCGTCAGGCCAGCGCCGCCCTGAAGCTCGTATTCGCCCTGCGGTCCTGGCGAGGTGATGAACTTGGCGAATTCGATCGCCTTCTCCTCAACGCCCGAGCCCTTGAAGATCGCCAGGCTGTCGGTGATGAGCAAGGTGCCCTCGCCCTTTGCTTCCGGGCCGAGCGGCAGCGGTGCTACGCCCCAGTTGACCTTGGTTTCCTTCAGGCGCGTTGCGGCACCCGAGCCCGCCTGGATCATGCCGACCTTGCCGTCAAGGAAGATGGCGCGGATTTCGTTCTGTTCGTAGGCGGTGGCGCCTTCAACAGAGAAAGGCGTGATGTCCTTGTAGGCCTGCAGCGCTGCGAGCACCTGCGGGCTGTCGATGACGATCTTGTCGCCGTCGATGACCTTGCCGTTGTTGGTGTACACCCAGTGCATGAACTGGTGCATGGTGTTGTCGAAGGTCTTGGCCGGCAGGCCGTAACCGGCAATGCCGGTCTTTTCCTTGATCGTCTTGGCGAATTCGATCTCTTCAGCCCAGGTCTTCGGCGGCGTTTCCGGATCGAGGCCGGCCTGCTTGAACAGGTCCTTGTTCCAGTAGAGCGCCTTGGTCGAGAAGGCGATCGGAACGCCCCACTGGTTGTCGTCGAAGGTCACGGTATCGACGATGTTGGGGTAGTAGGTCTTCTTTTCGTCGTCCGTCATCGGCACGGGAACGATAAGGTCGTTCTGTGCAAATTCCTTCAGCGTGCGCGACCCGACATAGGCCATGGCGACCGGTGTGCCGGCGGCGGCAAGGGTCGTTGCCTTGTCCTGGCACTGGGCCCAGCCGACGACTTCAGGCGTTACCTTCCAGCCCGGGTTCTTCTCTTCCCACTGCTTGATGTACTTCTGGTGGACCGCATCCATGGTGTCGCCGCAGTAGATCCAGCTGATCTCCTGGTCGGCCGCCTTGGCGGTCACGGCGCCCAGCGCGGTCGAGCCGAGCAGGGCAAGGGCGAGCACCCCCGTCTTGAATTGAATAGACACGTTTTTATGCTCCCGTTCTCTGGTGGTTGACTTAAGTCTTATTGTTTCACCGCGCCCGCGGTGAGCCCGCTGACGAGATAGCGTTGCAAGAGGAAGATCACGACGACAGCCGGCGCGATGCCGACGAAGCTTGCCGCCATCAGTTCGTTCCAGACCACTTCCTGGCGTCCGAAATAGGCAAACAGCCCGACGGGAAGCGGCATGTATTCGCTCTTGGAATTGAAGGTCAGCGCGTAGATGAACTGCTGGGCATAGGCGCCGATGAAGGTGGTGATCGCCACCACGGTGATGCCGGGCATGGCGATCGGCAGGATCACCCGGCGCAGCGTATAGAAGTGGCTGGCGCCGTCGACGAAGGCGGCCTCGTCCAGTTCACGCGGGATGCGCATCATGTAGGTGCGCAACAGCCAGATCGCCGACGGGATCAGGAAGGCAACGCCCGGCACGATCATGGCCAGATAGGTGTTGAGGACGCCGAAGGTGCGCATCAGCCGGAAGAGCGGGATCAGCAGCACCGCCCCCGAAAACATGTTGACGGCAAGGAATGCCCCCAAAAGCACGCCGGCGCCACGGAAGTTGAAGCGGGCGAAGGCATAGGCAGCGGGTATGACCAGCACCAGCACGATGGCCGTGACGATGGTGGAGATGAAGAAGGAATTGAAGATGTAGCGGGCAAAGCCCGGCACGCTCTCCCACATCGTAAAGTAGGCGGCGAACGAGCCGTTTTCCGGCCAGAAGCGATAGGGTGACGAGAACAGCAGCCCGAGCGGCTTCAGCGACACCAGAAAGCCCTCGACGAAGGGCGCCAGGATAAAGCACAGGAACACGAAGATACCGGCATAGATTCCGACAAGCTCGTACCAGCGGTAGCGATTGATCAGGGCAGGCTGGCTCATTTCTGTTCCCCCTGAGAAAGGCGGCTCGTCACCCGGAAATAGGCAAAGCAGAAGATCGACAGGAAGATGCAGATCAGCACGGCGCGCGCTGCCCCTTCGCCATACTTCTTCGACCCGATCGCGGTGCGATAGGTGTCGATGATCATCGTCGTCGTCTCACCGTTGGGTCCACCCTGGGTGAGGATCCAGATGATATCGAACGAGTTGAAGGTCGCGATCAGCGACAGCATCGACATGGTGATCAGCGACGGCACGAGCAGAGGCAACGTGATGCGGCGGAAGCGATAGAAACGCCCTGCCCCATCGGTCCACGCGGCCTCATAGAGATCCTGCGGGATCGCCTGCATGGCTGCCAGCATATAGAGCGTCACTAGCGGCACGCCGATCCACACGTCCGTGATGATCGTCGCCCAGAAGGCAGTCTCTCCGCGGGCGAGGAAGGCGATCGGCCCGTTCGACAACCCCATGTTCTGCAGCACGCCGGAGATCATCCCGAACTGGCCGTTGTACATCCAGCCCCACATGAAGATGCCGATGGCCATCGGCACGATCCATGGCGGCATGGTGAGCAGGCGGAAAAGCGCCCGGCCGGGCACGGCCGCGTTCAGCATCGTTGCGCCGAAAACGCCGATGATCATCTTGATCGACACCGAAAAAAACGTCCAGATGAAGGTCCGGAAGATGACCTCGGCGAAGGTCTCGTTGAAGATCTTGTCATAGTTGGTCCAGCCGACCCAATTGGTCGTCTTCTTCAGCGACGCGTCCGTAAACGACAGGATGAAGGTGTCGACCAGCGGATAGGCGACGATCACCGTGACGTAAAGAACAGCAGGAAGAAGCAGGATCCAGGCGAAGATGACTGTGCTGCGTTGAACACTCATCCGTCGCCTCCCCTTACGCCGCGCGGGAATGCAGGGCTTCGTCGAAACGGTCCCATATGGGCCGAAGGTCTATGACGCTCTTCTTGCGCCGAGCCTCGTCCATGGAGAGCGCCAGAATGCCGGCTTCCAGCGCATCGCGCGTCGAAACCGGCAGAGGTCGGCCGTCGCGGACGTGGCCGATGATGTCGGTTGCCATCTGCTCGTCGGCACCATAGTGCTGCGACAGTTCGGTGGCCTTGTACTTGTTCTCGATGACCTTCTTGCCGGTCAGCATCTCGTGCACGTCGAAGTAACCGCGGATGAAATCGCCCTCGGCCATGCCGCGCGAGCCCATGATGCAGAAGCGGCGGAACTGATCCGGCACGTTGAGATTGGTGTGGAAGTTCATGCCGACGCCGTTGGCGTATTCGACGATCGCCACCTGGTAGTCGATGATGTCGCCGTCGCTGTCGAAGACCTTGTCGGACCCCATCCAGCCGCTCGGCTTGCGATGGAAGAGTTCGAGGTCGTTGATGCCTTCGCGGGCCGGGTCGTTGGCAGGGATGAAGCTCTTGCGGCCGCCGAAGCTTGCGACGCGTTCCGGCCGGGCTCCGACGACGCCATTGTAGAGGTCGAGGTCGTGGCAGCATTTCTCCAGCATAAAGCTGCCGGAATAGCGCTCGTAGCGGCGCCAGTCGCGCATGAAGAAGGCGCCATGGTAGGGCTCGATGTGCTCGGAAGCCTCGATCGAGACCACCTGCCCTAGCTTGCCTTCGGCAAGCGCCTGGCGGAGGTCGCGGTACATCGGCGCGTAGCGCAGCACGAGACCGACCATCAGCCGCTCATGGCCAAACTTCGCCATCAGCGCTGCGAGTTCCAGGCTTTCCTGGATCGTGGTGACGATCGGTTTTTCGCTGAAGACCTTCAGGCCGGCTTCAAGGCCGATCCGGATGTGGTCGAGGTGCATGTGGTTGGGCGAGCCGATCATCAGGAGATCGAGCTTCTCGTTGGCGATCAGTTCTTCGGGCGTCGCGTAGGCCTTGCCAGGCGAGATGCCTTTTTCGGTGAGCGTGGCCAGACCGGCCGGGTTCGGATCGACGTATCCGGCGATTTCGAAGCTCTCGTCCATGGCCTTGAAGACATAGCCGAGATAACCCAAACGGAATCCGAGTCCGATGATGCCAACTTTCATGCTCGTCCTGTTCCCCTGCCTTTTGGCGTAATTTATTTTCGCAGACTGGGACAGTTTTTTCAGGCCGTCAACTCAAATCCGCATATTTTGTAAAATTGTGAAATTCATTTTCATACCTCAGGCAAATGCCGACAAAGCAGGCATTCTACAGACAACCAAGAAGGGTGCACGCATCGCAACTCTACGGCAGGAGGAAAGCGGTCCAGACCACTGCACGTTGCGTGAGGGGTCGCTGATCCACTTAGCTCCTCCGTCGGAGACGATCGCGCAAGCGTAGCAGTGTCAGCAAGGTCCGCGCCAGAACGGGTGACGGGATCTTGGGATGATCGCCGACCGTCCCCTTGCGCGCTGCCGGCGCCCGCGGATCGATCAGGAACGCGACGATCAGCGCGTTGCCGATGCCGACGAGGTCCAATGGTCCGTCCGACTGGTGGAGCCCCTGATCTCCCTCGTCAAACCGGACGCCCCCGACTTCCACCGAACCGGAGAACACATAGAAGTAAAGGTGCCTCCCCTCCTTCCGGGGAAACGCCACCTTTGCCGTCGCCTCGAGCCTGAGATCGAAGAAATCGATGGCGTTGCGGAAGTAGAATGGCGCTCCCTCCCCCTCGGCCCCAACGAGATGCCGCCAGCAATTGAGGGGCGCCGGCTCGATCGGACCGTACTGAATGTTTGGCGGGAGATCGACGCTATGGGGGCGCACGAGAATTTGCAGCATGCGCAGCGGAGGATCACCAGACAAGGTTTCCTCCGAATGCCAGAAGCTTTGCCCGGCGTTCATCACCATCAGATGCGCGCGATCGGTGACCAGTCTGCCGGTCGCCCGGTCGTCGTGGCGCATGACCCCTTCCGGCACCCATGACAGGATCTCGTCGTTCCTGTGCTCGTGCATGGCGACCAGCCTGCCAGGATCCAATATCGTTTCAGCGACCATCGCGAGCGGTCCGTAGCCATGGTCGCGCGGCCATGGCAACAGCCAGCCGGGCATGTTGAGCCTGACCTTGAATCCACCCATGTCCCTGACAATAGGACTTTTGGCGCCGCGGTAGAGCATCGGCCATCCTAACACGGGGAACGGCAGTTTGCTGAGACAGCCGGCCGATTGCCCGGTTGCGCATCTCCACCGCCTGCGCCTAGCGCCCCATCCGCGCGGCAAGCTTCCGCTCCGCCGCCTGCAACCCATCGTGCAAAAGCACCGCAAGCGTTGCGACGATCAGGCCGCCCTGGACGACGAAGGAAAGGTTGTTCGATTGCAGCCCGGCGATGATTACTTCGCCGAGTGTTTTTGCGGCGACCGTCGATCCGATCGTGGCGGTTGCCAGGCTGATGACGACCGAAAGCCGGATACCCGCCAGGATCACCGGCATCGCCAGCGGCAACTCCATCTTGAGAAGCCGCTGGCCGCTGGTCATGCCGGCGCCGCGCGCCGCCTCCATGACGGAGGAAGGCAAGGTCGTCAGCCCCGTCAGCGCATTCTCGAAAATCGGCAGCAGGCCATAGAGAAAAAGCGCGATCAGCGTCGGCTTTTCGCCGAAACCGAAGATCGGAACAGCGAGCGCAAGAACCGCGACGGGCGGAAAGGTCTGACCGATATTCACCAGGCTGCGCGACAGCGGCAGGAATTCTGCTCCGGACGTGCGCGTGACGAGAATGGCAAGCGCAAGCGCAACCAGCGCGGCCGCTGCCACCGCCAGCGCCACCGTGCGCAGATGCAAGAACGTCAGCTGCAGCAGGCTTCCCTGGTTGTAGATGACGGGGGCGTTGTCCTGCACCAGCGGCCGCAGCAGCGGCTCGAACCAATGGGGCTGCAGCAGGAACGCGACGAGAACCAGGAAAACCGCGATGCGAATGAGAGTGGCGAGCTTCGGCATCAGGCTGGACCGGCCGCGCGTTTGGCCAACCCCTCCAGGCTGACCCTGCCGATTACGGCGCCGTCGGGACCTGCCACCGGCAACGCATCTCGTCCGGACCAGAGGAGTTCGGCCAGGGCTTCCCTTTGGCTGGCATCGCTCGATATCGGCGCGCCTTCGGCGGCCCCGGGCTCAACCGCGCTCGAGACCGGCGCGATCGCGAGCAGGCGGTAGGGCCGTTCGCCCGTCCCGATCAGGCTTTCGACGAAGGGCGTGGCCGGTTTCAGCAGCATTTCGGCGGGGGTCGCGTACTGCACCACTTTGCCCTTGTCCATGACGGCAATGCGATCGGCGAGGTGAAAGGCCTCTTCCATATCGTGGGTGACGAGAATGATCGTCGTCTGGAAGTGTTTCTGGATGGCAAGCAGGTCGTCCTGCGCCTTGGCGCGGATGATCGGATCGAGCGCCCCGAAGGGCTCGTCCATCAAGAGCACCTTCGGCTCGGCGGCAAGCGCCCGGGCAACGCCCACGCGCTGCTGCTGGCCGCCGGAAAGCTCGTGTGGGAAGCGTGGACCGAAATCTGCGGGATCGAGTTGGAAAAGGCGCAGGAGTTCTTCCACCTTCGCATCGATGCGCGCCCGTTCCCATCCGAGCAAGGTCGGCACGGTCGCGATGTTCTGGGCGACGGTGCAATGGGGAAACAGACCGTGCCCCTGGATTGCGTAGCCGATCCGCCGGCGCAACTCATAACCGGGCAGCGAACGATTGTCCTCGCCATCGAGACGGATCGCGCCCGAGGTCGGCTCAACCAGCCGGTTGACCATGCGCAAGAGCGTGGTCTTGCCGGAGCCGGAGGTGCCGACGACGACGGTGACGGTGCGCGGCGCGATCGTCAGGCTGACGTCGTCGACAACGGTGCTTTCGCCATATCGCTTGGTGATGTTCTCGATCTCGATCATGCGGCCTCTGCCTGCCTGGTGTTGGGTGTGGCCATCTCGATCACCGCGTCGAGCACGATCGCCGCGGCGAACGCCAGCACGACCGTCGGGACGGCGCCGAGCAGCACGAGGTCCATCGCGGTCTGACCGACGCCCTGAAAGACGAAGACGCCGAAGCCGCCGCCGCCGATCAACGCGGCAATGGTCGCAAGGCCGATATTCTGGACGAGCACGATGCGGATGCCGGTGAGGATCACCGGGAAGGCCAGCGGAAATTCGATGCCGACCAGCCGCTGCCAATCGGTCATGCCGATGCCACGCGCGGCATCATTCGCGTCCCGCGGAACGCCTGCCAGACCGACGACGGTGTTGGCGACGACAGGCAGCAGCGAATAGAGAAAGAGCGCAACAAAGGCCGGGGCAACACCGATGCCACGAATGCCGATGGCAGCCGCACCCGGCACATGGAGGGCGATCCAGCCGAGCGGCGCGATGAGAATGCCGAAGAGCGCAATCGACGGGATCGTCTGGATCGCGTTCAGGACGCCGAGCAACCCATCGCGCAGCCGCGTGACGCGGTGGCAGAGGATGCCGAGCGGGATGCCGACGAGGGTCGCAGCCACGAGCGAACCGAGCGCCAGGGTCACATGCTTGCGGCCCTCCGCCCAAAACGTGTCCACCCGGCTTGCATATTCCTTGAGAATCGACAGGCCGTCCCAGGCGCCGGCGAGAAGGATGGCCGAAGCAAAGGCCAGCACGACGGCGAGAACGACGATGCGCACGAAGGGCGCCGGGCGCAGTCGCGTCAAGGCGTCGGCAGCGAGCAGCCCGAAGGCAAAGAGCATGATCCAGAAGCCCGAAGCCGGCGAGACGCGGGCATAGGTGTTGGCTTCGGGTGTCAGATGCGTGGCGGCAACGCCGATGCCGAGCGCCAGCGCGGCGAGCGCGACAAAGGCGGCAGCGAGACGCAGGTAAGCGGGCGATCGGACCAGCGCGACGATGACCGCGCAGACCACGATGCCCAGCAGCACGGCACTCCACCCCGCAGGCAGGGCGTCGGCCACCGACTTGACCTCACCGGCGACGATACGGTTGGCACGAAACGTTGCAAAAGGCGCTATGAAGGCGCCGCCGAGCGCCAGGGCCGCAATGATCGCTCCGAGCTTGTCAAAGCGGAGTGCTTTCAAACCACATTCCCTCCCCGCCTGTGCCGGCGCATCTCCGGCACCTGCAGGCCTATCCCCGGAACGCCAGCCATCCGACCAGCGTCCCGGATCTCCGTCAACTTATTTCAGAAAGCCGTTCTTCTTCAGGAAGTCCTCGGCGACCGCCTTGGCCGGTTCGCCGCCGACCTGCACGCGACCGTTCAGGTCTTGCAGCGTCACCAGGTCCAGTTTCTCGAACACGGGCTTCAAGAGTTCCTCGATCTGCGGGTTTTCCTTGAGCACCGCTTCGCGAATGATCGGGGCCGGCTGATAGACGGGCTGGACGGCCTTGTCGTCTTCCAGGACCACGAGGCCGGACGGGGCGATGCCGCCGTCGGTGCCATAGACCATGGCTGCGTTCGCACCGTTCGTCTGGTTTGCCGCGGCCGCGATCGTCGCCGCGGTATCACCGCCGGAAAGCGTGATCAGTTGGTCCTGCTTCAAGGTGAAGCCGTAGGTGGTTTGGAACGCCGGCAGTGCGGCGGCCGAATTCACGAATTCCGACGACGCCGCCAGCACGACCTTGCCGCCGCCAGCGATGTACTTGCCGAAATCGCTCAGCGTCTTCAGCTTGTTTTCGTCAGCGACTTCCTTGCGCAGGCCGATCGCCCAGGTGTTGTTGGCCGGCGATGGCGTCAGCCAGACGATCTTGTTGACATCGTAGTCTAGCTTCTTGGCCGTCTGGTAACCCTTGGCAGCATCCTTCCAGACCGGATCGTCGGCCTTTTCGAAGAAGAAGGCGGCGTTGCCCGTATATTCCGGATAGATGTCGATCTCGCCGGCGGTGATCGCCTTGCGTACGACCGGCGTCGCCCCAAGCTGGACGCGATCGACCGTCTTGATGTTGTTGGCGTTGAGCACGGCAAGGATGATGTTGCCAAGCACCCCGCCCTCCGTGTCGATCTTCGAGGATACGACCACATCGGCGCTCGCCGCCGCGGCAGTCAAGGTCAAGGCAAGGGCAGTTCCGATAAGCAGTCTGGTCAGGCGCATAGGTTTCTCCTCGGATTTCGATGCGCAAGTTTGATCACGGAACGTCCGCTCCGTCGGGGCAAGCCATTCCATATATGTCAGCCCCCGGCAAAAAATAGGGTTGCATCCAGAGACTGTGGCAGGCGAATATTTTCCTACATTGATAAACACGATCGAAAGCATAGACTACCGTTTATGGCGGTAGCTGATTGGGCGTTGCAATCGCCGGCGTTGTCGGCCACTCTGATCGCGGCCCGCCAGAAACATCCGCTTTCACTCTTGGTTGCGATGCCGCTCGACCCGAACCGCTTGGGGGCTGGTGGCTTGGGTTCGCCCGGCGAACGTTCGGGGACACGATGTCGATCTATTTTCTGACGCTCATTATCGGCGTGGTCGCTGGCCTGCGCACCATGACCGCACCCGCCGCCGTCAGTATTGGCGCAGCCGCGGGATGGCTGCCGCTCAGCGGTACCTGGGCGGCCTTCATGGGCTTTCGCTTCACACCTTACATCTTCGGCCTCCTGGCCCTAGTTGAGTTCGTCACCGACCAATTGCCGAGCACACCGAGCCGAAAGGTGCCGCAACAGTTCGGCGCCCGCATCGTCAGCGGCGCGTTCTGCGGGGCCGCGCTCGGATTGACCGGACATGCTATGCTCCAAGGATTGGTCGCCGGCGTCATCGGTGCCGTCATCGGCACGCTCGGCGGCTATGAAGCCCGCAAGCGCCTCGTCGCGGCCATCGGCGGCAAGGACCTGCCGATCGCCCTTCTCGAGGATGCTGTTGCCGTTCTCCTCGCACTCTGGGTGGTGTCCTCGGTCTCATGACGAAACATTTCGACGCAATCATCATCGGTGCCGGCCAGGCCGGCCCATCGCTTGCCGGCCGGCTGACGGCAGCGGGCAAAACCGTCGCGCTGATCGAGCGCAAGCACTTCGGCGGCACCTGCGTCAACACCGGCTGCATGCCGACCAAGGCGATGGTCGCGAGCGCCTATGCCGCGCATCTGGCGCGACGGGGCGCGGACTATGGCGTGACGACCGGTCCCATCACCATCGACTTTACCCGCGTCATGGCGCGCAAGGACACGGTGCGGTTCACGTCCCGGGGAAACATCGAAAACTGGCTGAAAGGCATGGAGAACTGCACAGTCTTCGAAGGCCATGCGCGCTTCGAAAGCCCGCATGAGATCCGAGTCGGCGCCGCGCTGCTCTCGGCCGACCAGATCTTTCTGAATGTCGGCGGACGCGCCGCAACCCCGGATTTCCCTGGTGTCGCGGAGGTGCCCTATCTCACCAACGTCTCGATCATGGATCTCGACACCCTGCCCCGCCACCTGATCGTCGTCGGCGGCAGCTATATCGGACTCGAGTTTGCGCAGATGTTCCGTCGCTTCGGCTCCGAGGTCACCGTAATCGAGAAGGGGCCGCGGCTAATCGGCCGGGAGGATGCGGACGTTTCAGACGCCATTCTCGCGATCCTCGAAAAAGAGGGCATCCAGTTTCGCCTCAATGCCGAATGCATCCGCTTTGCCAGGAGCGGCGACGATGTCGTCGCCGGCGTGGATTGCACGGCGGGCGCACCCGAGATCGTCGGCTCTCACCTGCTGCTGGCAACCGGCCGCCGGCCGAACACGGACGACCTCGATCTCGGCCGGAGCGGCGTCAAGACTGACGCCCGCGGCTATGTTGAAGTCGACGAGACGCTTAAGACCAACGTGCCGCACATCTTCGCGATGGGTGATTGCAACGGTCGCGGCGCCTTCACCCACACGGCCTATAACGACTTCGAGATCATCGCCGCCAATCTGCTCGACGGAGAGGCGCGGAAGGTCAGCGATCGCATTTCAACCTACGGCCTCTTCATCGATCCGCCGCTCGGCCGCGCCGGCATGACCGAGACCGAGGCGCGCAAGTCGGGGCGCAAGCTGCTCATCGGTACGAGGCCGATGACCCGCGTCGGCCGCGCCGTGGAAAAGGGCGAGACTGAAGGCTTCATGAAGGTGATCGTCGACGCCGACAGCAAGGAGATCCTCGGTGCATCGATCCTCGGAACGAGCGGCGACGAGGCAGTGCAGAGCATCCTCGACGTGATGTATGCGGGCAAGCCCTACACGACGATCACGCACGCAGTTCATATCCACCCAACCGTGTCGGAACTGATCCCGACGGTCTTCGGCGACCTGCACCCGGCCACCTGAACGGCCGGGCAATTGATGCCGCGCGCTTAAACGAGCGCTGCGCGTGCGAGCTGGTAGAAATAGGTCGCGCCGCGCTCAAGGATGTCGTCGTTGAAATCGTAGCGGGTTGTGTGCAGCCCGCTGCTGTCGCCATTGCCGATCAGCACATAGGCGCCCGGCACCTTTTCCAGCAGGAAGGAGAAGTCCTCGCTGCCCATCAGCGGCTCGGGCAGTTCGACATAGGCATCCGCGCCGAATGTGTCGGCGATCACCGCACGCGCATCCTCGACCGCCTCAGCATCGTTGATCGTCGCGGGATACCCGACCTGCCAGTCAAAGACGGCTTCGGCGTTGTAGCTTTCCGCCTGCAGGCGGGCGACCTGCTCGACGCGCTCCTGCAACTGCTTGCGGACAACAGGATCCATCGCGCGCATGCTGATTTCCAGCACTGCGGTATCCGGAATGATATTCGAGGCCGAACCCGCCTGGAACGAACCAACCGTCAACACGGACGGCTGGTGCGGCGACACATTGCGCGACACCAGCGTCTGCAGCGCCATCACCACGCTGGAACCGATGACGACCGGATCGACCGTCAGTTCCGGCTGGGCGCCGTGGCCGCCCTTACCCTTGATCGTCAGCGTCAGCACGTCGATCGATGCCGCCATGGCACCGGCGCGGCTGGAGAACTGGCCGACTGGAAGACCCGGCCAGTTGTGAAGCGCATAGACCCGCTCGCAAGGGAAGCGCTCGAAAAGGCCGTCTTCGATCATCAGCTTGCCGCCGCCGAAGTTTTCCTCGGCCGGCTGGAAGATCAGATGAACCGTACCGTTGAAGCTTTCGTCCTTCGACAGCGCCCAGGCAGCCCCGAGCAACATGCTGGTATGACCGTCATGGCCGCAGGCATGCATCGCGCCCGGATGCTTGCTCTGATAGGCAAGACCGGTTTCCTCCTGCATCGGCAGCGCGTCCATGTCGGCGCGAAAGCCGATGGCGCGGTTGCTGTTGCCACGCTTCAGCGTTGCAACGATGCCGGTTGTCGCAAGACCGCGGGTGACCTCGAAGCCCCAGGACTGCAGCAGTTCCGCAACGAACTCGGAGGTCTTCACCTCGGAAAGGCCGATCTCGGGCATTTCGTGCAGCTTGTGGCGGATATCGACGAGTTCGGGCAGGAACTCGGAAAAATTGGTGTCGCGCATCGGGGCCTCCTCAAGCCATCTGCAGGAACTGGCGCAGGCGCGCCGATTGCGGGTCACGCATCATCTGCTGGGGGGCGCCGCGTTCTTCGACCAAACCCTTGTGCAGGAAGATCACTTCGCTGGAGATATCACGGGCGAGTGACATTTCGTGGGTGACCATCACCATGGTGCGGCCCTCTTCGGCAAGCTTCTTGATGACGAGCAGCACCTCGTTGACGAGTTCCGGATCGAGCGCCGAGGTCGGCTCGTCGAAGAGCATCACTTCCGGCTTCATTGCCAACGCGCGGGCGATTGCCGCGCGCTGCTGCTGACCGCCCGAGAGCTGATTGGGATAATGGTCGCGCTTGGGCGTGATGCCGACCTTCTCCATCAGCAGTTCGGCTTCGCCGATCGCATCCTTCTTGGTCATGCCGAGCACGTGGATCGGCCCTTCGATGATGTTTTCGAGAATGGTCTTGTGGGACCAGAGGTTGAAGCTCTGGAACACCATGCCGAGGCGCGTGCGGATATGTTCGAGCTGCCGCTTGTCGGCTGCATGGAACTTGCCGTCCTTGCCCTTGACGGTGCGGATCACCTCGCCCGAGACGGAGATCTCGCCCTCGTCCGGCGTCTCCAGATAGTTGATGCAGCGCAGAAGCGTGCTCTTGCCCGAGCCGCTGCTGCCGATCAGCGAGATGACGTCGCCGGACTTCGCCTCGAAGGAGACGCCTTTCAGCACCTCGACGGACCCGAAGCTCTTGTGAATGTTCTTCACCGAAAGCGCTGATGCGACCATGTTCATTCCTCTCGCGCGCCGTGGCGCGTCTCCTCTTTATGCCTTCGCCGTGCGGTAGCGCGTGAGCCGCTTCTCGACGACGCCCATGATGCGCGTCAGGATGAACACGACGGTGAAATAGATGATGCCGGCGGCAATCAGCGGTTCGAAGATCAGCAGCGACTGGCGCTGCAGCATGCGGGCGGTGCCCATGACCTCAAGAATGGTGATGGTCGAGGCAAGCGACGTCGTCTTCAGCAGGATGATCAGGTCACCCGTCAAAACCGGCAGGCACGAGCGGAACGCCTGCGGCAGGGTGATGCGGCGCAGGACCATCGACGAGCGCATGCCGATCGATTTTGCCGCCTCGATCTGGCCGCGCGGGATCGCCTTGATCGCGCCGCGGATGACCTCGGCATTGTAGGAAGCCTGGTTGAGGCTGAGTGCAAAGATCGCATACCACAGGCCGTCACGCAGATAGGGCCAGAGGAAGCTATGGCGCACCCAGGTGCCGGGTAGGATTTGCCCGAGGCCGTAATAGATCAGGTAGATCTGCACCAGAAGCGGCGTGCCGCGGAAGGCGAAGGTGAAGACATAGGCCGGAACCGAAAGCACGCGGCGACCGGAAAGCCGGGCGAGCGCCACGAGCGTGCCGATGACGAGGCCGAAGACGCCGGCGACCGCCGTCAGAAGCAGCGTGAGCGGTGTCGCCTTGATCAGCGCCGGCAGGAAGCCGACGACGTTGGAGATCGTTTCCATCAGTTGTGCCCCCGATTGAGGCGGCGCTCGATCTGGGCGATCACCAGGACGGAAACGAGCGTAATTGCCAGAAACAGAATGGCCGTCAGCCCGTAGAAGAAGATGTACTGCTTGGTGCCTGCCGCCGCGCGATAGCCCGTGTAGAGCAGCTCGCTGAAGGAGCCGAGCACGCTGATGATGGCGCTTTCCTTGGTGATAGACAGCCAGAGATTGCCCATGCCGGGGACCGCGTGGCGCATCATCTGCGGGAAGATGATGCGGGTGAAGACCTTGCGCCTGTTCATGCCGATCGAAACCGCCGCCTCGATCTGGCCCGGCGGCACGGAGAGGAAGGCCGAGCGCAGCACCTCGGTCATGAAGGCGCCGGAAACAAAGGCGAGCGCGATGATCGCCGCCCAGAACGAGCTGAACTGAAAGGTTTCGGCAACGAGCCCGAAGTGCTTCAACAGCCGCTCGGCACCGCTCGCGACCGAGAAATAGAGAAGCAGGATGACGAGCAACTCAGGCAGCGAGCGCACGACCGTCGTGTAGATATCGGCAAGGAAACGCGGGATCCGGTGCTTCGACAGTTTGCCGGCAGCGCCCAGGAAGCCGAAGAGAACCGCAACCGCATAGGCGACCACGGAGACCTGCAGGGTCATCACCAGGCCCCAGGCGAAATCGTCGCCCCAGCCCTCGCCGCCCCAGGCAAGCAATTGCCAGTAATAGTCCATCCGTCGTTACCTGTTCCCGATTGTCTCGTCAGCCCCTACGCCGCTGCCCGATCGGTGCGGGCAAGGTGGCTGTAGCGGTTGCTGCGATGGTGCCCCGGCGCTGCGGCCGGTTTTGGCGAATGAGGGCGGCGACGCTGGCCGCCGCCCTCCGAAATTCGGTTTACTTCTTGCCGAAGATCCACTTGTCGACGAGCTTCTGCGTCGTGCCGTCCTTTTCGAGCGCGGCAAGGCCGGCATTGACCTTGTCGAGGGTCGCAGCGTCACCCTTGCGGACGGCATAGGCGACGCCTTCGCCGAGCGTGACGTTCTTCGGCACTTCGACCTTGACCTCGTAGTCGGCGCCTTCAGGCGTCTTCAGGAAGGTCTGGATGTAGAGGTCGGGGATGAGCACGTAGTCGACGCGACCGGCGATGAGGTCGGCGACCGAGTTGTCGGCGGTGTCGTAGCTCTTGGCTTCGGCGCCGGTCAGGTACTTGGCGACATAGGCCGACTGCACGCTCGACGTCTGCACGCCGATGATCTTGCCCTCGACGCTTGCCGGGTCGATGATCTTGCCAGAACCGTCGGCGGCGTCGGCCGTCTTGATCTCGCTCGTGTCACCCTTGGAGCCAACGAAGGACGTGCCTTCGGTGTAATAGGGCGTCGAGAAATCGACGACCTGGCGGCGCTCGTCGGTGATCGAGAAGGCGCCGATGATGAAATCGACCTTGTTTTCCTTCAGCGACGGGATGAGACCGTCCCAGGCCATCTGGTTGATGTCGCACTTGACGGCCATCTTCTCGCAGAGCGCGCGGGAGAGATCGGCTTCAAGGCCCTCCCACTCGCCGCCGGCGTTCACCTGGGTGAAGGGCATGTAGGGCTCCGGCGTCATGCCGAGGCGCAGCGTCTCCTCGGCAAACGCGCTGCCGGCAGCCATGGAAAGGGCGATCCCTGCGAACAGGGCGGTCTTCAACGTCTTCATAATGTTCCTCCTCGGGGATTGCGTCGGGTCAGAGCGTGTTGCTGAACCAGCGTAGCGACATGCAGGAAAGACCTGCGTCGATCTTGCCGATCTCCGTCGTCTTCATCGGCACGACCTTGTAGCCGAGCTTGTCGAGCATCTCGATCGTGCGCGGGAAGTCCGAGCCGACCATGACGACGTCGTTGACGCGCAGCGCATTCGCTGCCGGCTCTTCGCCTTCGGGAATGATCACCTGCTTGAAGCGCTCGAAGGCGCCGGACTTGGCGAGGCGCGCGGTCGAAAGCACGGTCTCGTCGTCGAGCAGCGAGCAATCGGTCTTGAAGTGCAGCACGCCTTCAGGCGTGGCGACGATCTCGCTTTTGCGACCGAGCTTGGTCAGGCAGGCCTGAAGTGCTTCGGCGCCAACCTTGTTGGTACGGGCCGAAAGACCGATCATCACGCTTTCGCGGGTGGTCAGAACGTCGCCGCCATCGGCAAAGCCGGTGCCTGGCAGATCGAGAACCGTTTCGAACATGGCGCGAAGCGTCGGCTCGATCTCCGGCGTTTCCTTGACGCGGGTTTCGGCACCCGGACGCAAGAGGATCGCGCCTTCGGTGAAGACCAGCGCCGGATCTTCGACGAAGATCGAGTCCGGGAAGGCTTCGAGCGCCGGCAGCACCGTCACCTTGACGCCCGCGTCCTTCATCGCCGCGATATAGGCATCGTGTTCTGCCTTTACACCTTCGAAGGTGGGGTTGCCGCGGTCATCGGCGCGAAGGCCGTTGACGACCGACTTCGACGGGGTGCGGACGATGATGTTGTTGAACTGGTAGACGGGGCGTGACTGCGACATTTGTAGTACCTTTGGCTTGGATGAGGTGCTTCTATCGATCGGACATGGCGGCGTAAAGCGGTTGCTTGTTCACGTTTTCCCGACGTGACAGGTGAACGCCAGCGAGCATGCAGCGCACGGAGCCGCCCGCGAGCTCGATGGTCGGAACGTCGAAGGCGAGAACACGGGCAGAGACTTCGAGCGCCTTGATCTGGTCGGCGCGGAGCGAGGCGAGCGCGCGAGCCGACATGACCACGACGCGGCCATCGGCACCGTCGAGTTCGATGGCATTGCCGGCGAAGTTCTCGATTTGCTCCAGCGTCAGATCGATGACCTGGCGGCCGGTTTCCTCAAGCCGCAAGCAGATCTCCTGGCGACGGGCGAGATCCGGGATCATGCTCGTGCCGATCAGCGCAAACTCGGTGCCGATGCACATCAGCACGTTGGTGTGGTAGATCGAGTTGCCCTGGCGATCGACCGCGCCGAAGATCATCGGCTCGAAATTGAAGTGGGTGCAGAAGCGTTCTAGCGCCACTTCATTGGTGCGGTTGGAACGTGCGGCATAGGCGACGCGACCGATATGGTCGAGCACCATGGCGCCCGTGCCTTCGAGATAGACGCCGTCCTTTTCAAGGCCGGAGTAATCGATCACGTCCTGAACGCGGTACTCGTTCTTCAGCATCTCGATGATGTCGGAGCGGCGCTCGCTTTGACGGCTTTCCGAATACATCGGATAGATCGCGACATGGCCACCCGAATGGGTCGAGAACCAGTTGTTGGGGAACACCGAGTCCGGCCGCGTCGTCGTCTCGTCTTCGAAGAGATGGACTGCGACGCCGGCGTTCGAAAGCCCGTCGGCCATGCGGCTGACTTCGTCATAGGCGGCCTTGGCGATCGCAGTCGGCTGGCGCGCCGCGTCGGTCGCCTGGAAGGCATTGTCCTTGGCCGTCATCGGGTTGGGGCCGAAGTGGTGCGGGCGGATCATCACGACGCCCTTCGGCGCCTGTACGGACAGTCTCTTCATGTTATGCGGCACTCCGCTCGGCAGGGACCGCCGGCTGCTGCCGGAACAGGCCGTAGAGATCGCGCGGATGGTCCGGCTGGGTCGTCAGGTCGAGCTCGGTGTAGAATGCGGTACCCTGGATCTTGTCGCGCAGGAAGCGCAGGGCCGAGAAGTCTTCGGTAGCAAAACCGACGGAATCGAAGATGGTGATCTGGGCGCTCGAGCGACGGCCTTCGGCCTCGCCGGCAATCACCTGCCAGAGTTCGGTGACCGGGAAGTCCGGCGCCATCTGCTGGATCTCGCCCTCGATGCGGGTCTGTTCCGGATATTCGACGAAGACGTCGGCGCGGCGCAGGATGTCCCCCTGCAACTCCGTCTTGCCGGGGCAATCGCCGCCAACGGCGTTGATGTGAACGCCGGCGCCCACCATGTTGTCGGAGAGGATCGTGGCATTGCGCTTGTCGGCCGTGACGGTCGTGATGATGTCCGCGCCAGCAACCGCTTCTTCCGCCGTGGTTGCGACGACGATGTCGAAGTCCATATCCGAGAGGTTGTTGCAGAACTTGGCGGCGGCTTCCGCATCGATATCGAAGACCTGAAGGCGCTTGACGCCAAGAAGGGCGCGGAAGGCGAGCGCCTGGAATTCGGACTGGGCGCCGAGACCGATGATCGCCATCGAGCGGGCATCAGGACGTGCGAGGTACTTCGCGGCAAGCGCCGATGTCGCCGCCGTGCGCAGTCCCGTCATGATCGTCATTTCGGAAACGAGACAGGGGTAGCCGGTGCTGACGTCGGAAAGAACGCCGAAGGCGGTCACCGTCTGCAGGCCGACATTGGGGTTCTTCGGATGGCCGTTGACGTATTTGAAGCCGTAGTGCTCGCCGTCCGAGGTCGGCATCAACTCGATGACGCCGGTCTTCGAGTGGCTGGCCAGCCGCGGAGTTTTTTCGAAAACGTTCCACCGGCGGAAATCGTCTTCGATGTATTCCGCAAGACCCACAAGAAACGTCTCAATGCCGATCGATTTGACCAGCTCGATTACGTTGCCGACACCGACATACTGAACCACGTTTAAAACTCCATCGGAGAAATTCGATGAAGTCAGCCTAGGCTTGCAAGAAGTGAGTTGAAATTTTAAACCTGCGCAAAATTACAGGACATATTGAGCAATTTGCGCAATCGTAATATACACCTTTCATGCATATCTTCGATGACCTCGACCACCAGCTCATCTCGCTCCTGCGAGAAGACGGGCGCGCGCCCTACTCCAAGATCGCTGCGGTGCTCGGCATATCGAGGGCGACCGTGCAGACTCGCATCGACCGGCTGCTCGAAAGCGGCGCGGTCCTGGGCTTCACGCTGCGCGTGCGGCAGGATTATGACGATCGCGCCATCCGTGCGATCATGATGATCGAGGTGAGCGGCCGAAACACCACCAAGGTGATCAAATACCTGCGCGGCCTGCCGGAACTTTATGCCCTGCACACCACCAACGGCGGTTGGGACCTGGTCGCCGAAATCCGCGCCAACAGCCTCAGCGATTTCGACCGCATCCTGCGCGAAGTGCGCGACGTCGAGGGCGTGTCGAACAGCGAAACGAGCATTCTGCTCAGCACCGTCTGACGCTCCTACCCATCATCTGCGCAGCTCGCGCACGACCAAGACAGGCATGACCATGAGCCATATCCCCCAGATCGACTACGACACCGCCTCGGATGAAATCCGCGCCGCCCACGACGAGGAGGTGCGCGTGCGTGGCCGCATGACCAACATGAAGCGCACGCTTTTACATTCGCCGGTCGCGCACCGGATCTATGCGGAATGGTTCACGCTCCGCGAGGAACTACGCCCTACCCTCGACGACAGGGCGATCTGGTTCCTCTCCCATTCCATTTCGGAGGCCATGAAATCCCCAATCGCCATGGGCTTCTTTCGTCGCGCCTTCGCCAATGCCGGCATCGATTTTCACACGGACGTGCCGAGCGAAGACGAACAGCGCCTGATCGCGTTCGGCCGCGCCATCGTCGCCGACAGCAATGCCGTTACGGAGGAAATCTGGGTTGGCCTCAAGGCACGCTACGACGCCAAGGCGCTGGTCGACCTCGTCGCTTTCTCCGGTATCATGGTGGCGACGGCGCTTTTCAACAATGTCGTCGAAGTGGAGTTCGACAAGGAACTGGAACCCTTCGTCGATTGAGACAGTGAAGAGCAGCGTGACAAACGATATGACAATCAGGCGCGCGACCGTCGCGGATGCGTCAAGCCTTGCGGCGATCAGCCTGGAAGTCTGGCTGAACACGTATATCAGGGATGGCGTCAACGCATTCTTTGCCGATTATGCGCTGCAGCACTTTACCACCGCGCGCTTCGAAGAAATTCTGGGCGACCGCAACGAGACCGTCTGGGTTTCGCAGAACGTTGTCGGTATCGACGGCTTCTTGCGCATGTCCGCGAATTCGCCGGCACCGGTCGATATCGCCTCCGACCTGGAAATCACGACGCTCTATGTCCAGCCCCGTCACCATGGTCGCGGCCTCGGCAAGGCGCTCCTGAAGACCGGCCTGCAATTCTGCCTGGACACGGGCCAGCCAGGCACCTGGCTGGCGGTGAACGCCGAAAACGAAAAAGCCACGGCCTTCTACCTCGCGAGTGGCTTTGAGATGGCGGGACAAACCCATTTCACGATCGGCGACAAGGCTTACCCCAACCACGTTCTTCAGTTTCGCTTGGACCGCTGATCGCTTCGAACAGCGCCTTCACACCAAGAAACGGTTGACGTCGATCGCTTGCGTGTATATACACACATTATGTCTCGTTGCTATTGTGCCCTCTTACGCAAAGCCACCCGGCGAGTGACGTCAGTCTATGACGACGCGCTGCAGCCGATTGGTCTTAACCTTGCCCAGTTCAGCCTGCTTCGACACATCGCGCGCGATGAACCGATCTCGATGACCGAGCTTGGCCGCAAGATCGAACTCGAGCGATCGACGGTCAGCCGCAACGTCAAAGTGCTGGAGGGAATGGGATTGACCGCAACTGGAAGCGGAAAGGATCAGCGGGAGGCCATTGTCGAGCTTACGGAGAGCGGCCACCGGATACTGGCTGACGGCGCGCCGCTCTGGCAGGCCGCTCAGGACAAGATCGAGGCGCGGCTGGGAGCCGACGCCGCCGCCCAGCTGGAGGACCTGCTGCTGGCGCTCTAGCGCCTCGTTTCCAGACCAACTTTCTGGTCGCAGTCTGCGACTTGAGGCCAGAAGAATCCGGGCAGCCTAAGCTGCCAGGAACCGGCAGAAAACTGCCAAACAACAGTTCAATCTGCGACCTGCGCTCCGAAAGCCCGCGCAGCGCTGTCGCACGCCCTAAAAACACCGACGAAAGGAAGTCGACGATGCTCGGTCCGGCGCTTGCGCGTTATCTTGCCAGACGCAATATCCACTACGGCTGGGCTGTCGCCGCCGTCACCTTCCTGGTCATGCTTTCGACAGCGGGCGCCATGGGCTCGGCCGGCGTGCTCATCAAACCGCTCGAGACCGAATTCGGCTGGACCAATGCGCAAATCTCGCTGGCGCTCGCCATCCGGCTTTGCCTTTTCGGTCTGCTCGGTCCGTTCGCAGCCTCGTTCATGAACCATTTCGGCGTGCGCCCGGTCGTGTCTACGGCGCTGATCCTGATCATCTCCGGCATCGCCGCCTCGTTCTACATGACGGAACTCTGGCACCTGGTGGCGATCTGGGGCGTCGTGCTCGGCGTGGGTACCGGCATGACGGCGCTGGTGCTCGGCGCGACGGTCGCAACGCGCTGGTTCGACAAACGGCGCGGGCTCGTCGTCGGGCTGATGACCGCCAGCAACGCCACCGGCCAGCTGGTCTTCCTGCCGTTGCTCGCTTCTCTCACCGAAACGATCGGCTGGCGCTCGGCGCTGACGCTGATCATCGTCATCCTGCTTGCGGCCTTCACCCTGGTCCTGCTTCTGATGCAGGATCGCCCTGGGGACCTTGGCCTTGCGCCCTTCGGCGGCAAGCAAATGGTGGCGGCGCCGCCGAAGGCGAAGAGCTTCGGGGAACTGCTGATGGCACCGATCCGGGCGCTTTCCGACGCCGCCAAGACCAACACCTTCTGGGTGCTGTTTGCGACCTTCTTCGTCTGCGGCTTCAGCACCAACGGGCTGATCCAGACCCATTGGGTTTCGATCTGCGGCGATGTTGGTATTGCCCCCGTCGCAGCAGCCAGCCTGCTGGCGCTGATCGGCGTATTCGATCTGATCGGCACCATCGGTTCCGGCTGGCTCTCGGACCGTTATGACAACCGCTGGCTGCTCTTCTGGTTCTACGGCCTTCGCGGCCTGTCGCTGATGTTCCTGCCGTTCAGCGGCTTCAACATCTACACGCTGTCGATCTTTGCGATCTTCTACGGCCTGGATTGGGTCGCGACGGTACCGCCGACGGTGAAACTTTCGGCCGAACGCTTCGGTCCGGAACGCGCCGCCCTCGTCTTCGGCTGGGTCTTCACCGGTCACCAGCTGGGTGCGGCCAGTGCGACCTTCCTCGCAGGCGCCAGCCGGACGTCGCTTGAAACCTATACGCCGGCGCTGATTGCCGCCGGGATGCTCTGCATTGTCGCGGCCCTGCTGGTGCTGACGATCGGTCGGCGTCAACCGGAGGCGCTTACGCCGCAACCGGCCTGAGTCCTTCTGCCAGTTGCATCGAAAAGGGCGGGCTGCCAATGGCAGCCCGCCCTTTTGTTGGACGCTGAGACCCAATGAACGTCAGTGGGCAAACTCGGTCACGAATTCCGGATTGCCGCGGATCGTATTGCTAACGGTGCAGATCTCGTTTTCGGCGGCTTCCGCGATCGCATGGCGGACCGTGTCGTCAAAATCACCCTTGATGTCGAAGACGATGTTGAATTTTGCGACGCGGGACGGCTCGTCATGGGCTTTCTCGCCCGTCACCTTGGCACTCACTTCCGTCAGCCGGTCGAGCACGCCAAAACGGCTGGCGGCGATGCGGGCGCTCAGCACCAGGCAGCTTGCGAGCGACGCATAGAGCAGATCGAGCGGGCCGTAGCCCGCCTGCGACGGGCCGGTGACGATATCGAGTTCACCACCGGTGACCGAGGTCACATGCGGAAAGCCGGTCTTGCCGACCACAGCCGTCGCACCGGTTTCCCGCGTTCTCACCTTCACATCCGCCATGTCGTAAAACCTTCCCAGAACTTATCAAACCGATCGGTAGAAACACGTCGCCCCGGGCCGGAAGGCCCAGGGCGTTTTGATATGTGCGCCTTTTTCTCATCGGCGCAAGGGCGATCGCTGGCGGATCAGTTCTTCTTCACCAGGCGGTAGAAGACATAGTCCGAGATGGCGCCATTGACGTAGCCTTCGACCTTGTCCTTCATCGCGACCTGGGTCGCGGCCTGGAACATGATCACGATCGGCGACTTTTCCTGCACCTTGCGCTGCAGGTCGACATAAAGCGCGTCGCGCTTGGCCGGATCGGCTTCCTTGAGGGCTGCCTTGGTCGCTTCGTTGAGTTCCGCCGGAACCGCCCAGCCGTTACGCCAGGTGGTCGTCGACTGATACTTGTCGTCGGCGTTGTCTTCGTTATAGGCGAAGGCCTTGGCGTTCGAATGCGGGTCCATGAAGTCCGGGCCCCAATAGAGCAGCATCGCTTCGTGGGTGCGCGCGCGGTACTTGGTGATGACCTGGCTACCGGTGCCCGGGATGATCTCGAAGTTGATCCCGGCTTCGGCGAAGGACGCCTGCAGTGACTGCGCCATGTCGGTGAACGGCGTCGAGTTGATGACGTCGAGGGTCACCTTGATCGGCGTCTTGATGCCGGCATCGGCCAGGATCTTCTTCGCCTTCTCGACGTCGTAGCTGTAGGGGGTCTCGTCGAGCGAGCCCGGGAAGCCCTTCGGCCAGAAGGCCTGGTGAACTTCCATCTGGCCCTTGAGGAAGCTGTCGGTCATGCCCTTGTAGTCGACCAGGTAGCGGGCGGCTTCCCAGACGGCTTCCGGCTGCAGTGCCGCGTCCTTCTGGTTGAACGACAGGAAGTGTACGGCGGCCTGCGGATAGGATTCGACCTTCACGCCGTCCTTGCCTTCAAGACCCGAAACCTGGTCCGGGGTCAGGTTCTTCGCCATGTCGACGTCGCCGGTCTGCAGCATCAGCTGCTGGGTTGCGGCTTCGGCCACGTGACGGATGATGACGCCCTTGATAACAGGAGCGCCGCCGAAGTAGTTCGGGTTGCTCGCAAGGTTGAGCAGCTCGCCGGCGCGGAAGGCCTTGAGCACGAACGGGCCGGTGCCGGCCGAATTGGCCTTGAGCCACGCATTGCCGAAGTCGCCATCGGCCTCGTTGGCCTTGACGGTTTCCGCGTCGATCACCGAAGCCGGGCGAGCGGCGAGAACGTTGAGAACGAAGGCCGACGAGAAGTCGCCGTCATACTTGACCGTGACCTTGTTACCTTCGGCGGTCACCATCTTGTCGATGTTTTCGGGCGTCCAGCCGAGCTGCGTCAGGATGAAGGCCGGCGCCTTGTTGAGAACGACGACGCGCTTGAAGGAGTAGACGACGTCTTCGCCACGCAGCGGATTGCCGGAGGAAAAGGTAACGCCATCACGCAGCGTGAAGGTGATCGTCTTTGCCGCATCGTCGACCGTCCATTCGGAGGCAAGACC
Organism: Ensifer sp. ENS03; assembly: GCF_014852035.1. NCBI lineage: Bacteria > Pseudomonadati > Pseudomonadota > Alphaproteobacteria > Hyphomicrobiales > Rhizobiaceae > Ensifer > Ensifer sp. ENS03. The sequence goes on from NZ_JACVAV010000009.1 coordinate 139,891, forward strand.
CGGCGCCAGCTTCTTCACGTCGGGCGCATCGTACTGCACCAGGCGGTCATAGGTCTGGGTGACGTATTCGCCCGAGGAGAACTCGTAGGCCTCGGCCGGGTCGATGCTGACGATGTCGTCGATATTCTGGGCAACGACCAACACATCGGCTGGCGTTTCGGCGAGTGCGGCCGGCGCCACGCTCATCATCAGGGACGCCGCGAAGACCGCGGCCTTGAACATTCTCATCATCATTCTCCTATTTTCGATGAGGCTTGGTTTTTGTCGGTGCCGGCTTCAGCGCCGATTGCGGCTGACCGGTCTCGTTGGATTGGGAAGCGCGGGGCCGGAAGAGCGGCAGGGTGCCGGTCCAGATCAACCGCACGGGTGCGTCTGTCTTGTTCCACCAGTAGTGGGGCTGGATGCCGCGGAAGTGCAGGCCGTCGCCAGGCGAAAGCATGGTGTCGTCGCCATCGAGCCCGAAGAGGATCTCGCCTTCGAGCATGTAGACGAGCTCTTCGCCCTCATGGCTGAAGACCTCGGAGCGATGCCCCGGCGGAATGGTGATGACGAAACTCGAAAGCTGGTTGCCGGCGAAATCCGCGCCAATGCGCTCATAGGAAACAGGCGAGCCGCCGACCGAAAACACCATGCGCCCCTCGGCGCGCGAAAGCCCGGTGTCGATCGCCGGTGCCAGGATGAAATGGTTGAGTTCGGCGCCCAGGCCTTGCGCAATCTGGGCCAGTGTGCCGAGCGAGGGCATGGCAAGATCGCGCTCGATCTGGCTCAAATAGCCGACCGAAACGCCCGCTGCGTCGCTGAGCGTCTGCAGGGTCATATGCATCTGCCGGCGGCGCGCACGCACCAGCGCGCCCACCTTCGGCTGCCCTGCCCCGGCCGATTTGCCCGAAGCGGCCTGCGTATCCTCTGACGGATCGCTCACAGCGGTTATTCCTCCCGTTTCCGCCCCAGTAAAATTTTTTTGATTTAAGCAAACTTATTTATATACTCCAAGCAAATTTTTGCGGTATCGACAAGTGAGACCGCAAGCGAAGAGGGATGGTGACGCCACGTGGCAAACGACAGCACGACAGCAGCAGCGCCGGCGCGCCGCGCCGCCAGACCCAGTCGGGGACGGCAGCGCCTTCTTTCACTGGCAGGCTTCCTGGTAACGCTTGCGATAACCTTCCTCGGCCTGCTCGCAATCACCTTCTTCATCGGCCGCATCGTGCCGATCGACCCGGTTCTGGCTGTCGTCGGCGACCGCGCACCCGTCGCCGTCTATGAGCGCGTGCGCCAGGAAATGGGGCTCGACCAGCCGCTGATCACGCAGTTCGTCAGCTACGTACGTGACGTCGCCACCTTCAATTTCGGAACATCGGTTTCGACGGGCAAGCCGGTTATCGAGGACCTCGCTCGCGTCTTCCCGGCAACACTCGAAATGGCGACGCTCGGCATCATGCTCGGCGTGCTGATCGGCGTGCCGCTCGGTGTTTTTGCCGCCGCCCGCCGTGGCTCCTGGCTCGATCAGGGCATCCGCGTCATCGGTCTGCTCGGTTATTCGGTGCCTGCCTTCTGGCTCGGTCTCGTCGGCCTGGCGATTTTCTACGCGAAGCTGAAATGGGTCGGCGGCCCCGGCCGTGTCGACATCTTTTACGACGGCATGGTGTCGCCGGTCACGGGCCTGATCCTTGTCGACAGCATCATTGCTGGCGAATGGGAGATCTTCCGCAACGCCGTCTGGCACCTGATCCTGCCGGCGTCCTGCCTCGGCTTCTTCTCGCTCGCCTATATCGCCCGCATGACGCGCTCCTTCATGCTCGACCAGCTGAGCCAGGAATATGTGACGACCGCCCGGGTCAAAGGCGTGCCGGAGCGCCTGGTCATCTGGCGCCATGCCTTCCGGCCGATCCGCGTGCCGCTGATCACCGTTATCGGCCTGTCCTATGCCGGCCTGCTCGAAGGCTCCGTGATGATCGAGACGATCTTCTCCTGGCCCGGCATCGGCAACTACCTGACCGTCGCTCTGCTCAATGCCGACATGTCGGCCGTGCTCGGCTCGACCCTCGTCATCGGCGCGGTCTTCATCGGCATCAACAAGATTTCGGACGTGCTCTACCGCGTGCTCGATCCGCGTGCACGCTAAGGGAGGAGCGACCATGACCACACTTCGCGACTGGCTGATCGACGACAGCCCCGCCTCGCCGATGCAGGCGCGCCTCGGGCGCTTCTATCGCATCTTCGGCGCGCTGATGCGCAATCCGCTCGCCGTTGTCGGCGCCGTCATCATCCTCGTTCTGGTGCTGACCGCGCTCTTTGCGCCGTGGCTCGCCACCCATGATCCGCTGCGCCAGTCGCTGAGCGAACGCCTGCTGCCGCCGAGTGCTGCCCACTGGATGGGAACCGACGAACTCGGCCGCGACATCTGGTCCCGCGTTGTCTACGGTTCACGCATCACGCTGGCCATCGTCACGCTGGTTGCAGTGCTCGCAGCCCCCGCCGGCCTGGTGATCGGCGTGGCCGCCGGTTATTTCGGTGGCTGGGTCGACCGTATCCTGATGGGCATTACCGATATCTTCCTGTCGCTGCCGAAGCTCATCCTGGCGCTTGCCTTCGTTGCAGCCCTTGGCCCCGGCATCGAGAACGCGATCATCGCCATCGCGATCACCTCCTGGCCCGGCTATGCCCGTGTCGCTCGTGCGGAGACGCTGACCTTCAAGAACTCCGAATTCATTTCGGCGGTGCGTCTGCTCGGCGCGTCGAGCCTCCGGGTCAATCTCGGCCACGTGCTCCCGCTCTGCACCTCATCGATGATTGTCCGCGTCACGCTCGACATGGCCGGCATCATCCTGACGGCTGCCGGTCTCGGCTTCATCGGACTTGGCGCTCAGCCGCCACTTCCCGAATGGGGCGCGATGATCTCGCGCGGTCGCTCCTTCATTCTCGATCAGTGGTGGGTCGCGACCATGCCCGGCTTTGCCATCATTCTCGTTAGCCTCGGCTTCTGCTTCCTCGGTGATGGCCTGCGCGACGTGCTCGATCCGAAGAGCGGGGAGCAGCGCTGATGAGCAATCTTCTCGAAGTCGAAAACCTGCGCGTCACCTTCCCGACGCCCCGCGGTGATCTCGAAGTCGTGCGCGGCATCTCCTTCACCCTCGGCCGCGAACGCCTCGGCATCGTCGGCGAGAGCGGCTCGGGCAAGTCGATGACCGGTCGCTCGATCCTGCAGCTGATCCGGGCACCGGGTCGGGTCACCGCCGACAAGCTCGTCTTCGACGGCGTCGACCTCCTGAAGCAGTCCGAGCGGCAGATGCGCGCCATCCGCGGCGCCCGCATTTCCATGGTGATGCAAGACCCGAAGTTCTCGCTGAACCCGGTCATGACCATCGGCGAGCAGATCGCCGAAGCGTTGCTGACGCACCAGAAGCTGCCGCGCCGCGAGGTCAACGCGCGCGTGCTTACGATGCTGGAATCGGTGCGCATTGCAGATCCGGAACGCGTCGCCAAGCTCTACCCGCACGAAGTCTCCGGTGGCATGGGCCAACGCGTGATGATCGCGATGATGCTGATCCCCGAGCCGGACCTTCTGATCGCCGACGAGCCGACCTCGGCGCTCGACGTTTCCGTCCAGGCCCAGGTGCTCGACATCATCGACGAACTGGTGAAACGCAAGGGCATGGGCCTGATCTTCATCAGCCACGACCTCAATCTCGTCTCCAGCTATTGCGACCGCATCCTCGTGATGAACACCGGCGAGGTGGTCGAGGAATGCAAGGCCGGCGAACTGATGGCGGCCAAGCACCCCTATACGCGCGGGCTGATCGCCTCCATTCCGCGCCTCGATGAAACACGGGACGAGCTGCCGGTGCTCGACCGCAGCGCATGGGCCAAGGCATGACCGCGCTCTCTCTGAAGAACCTCGACATCTCGTACGGCGACGTGCAGATCACCCACAACGTCAATCTCGATATCGCCGACGGCGAGAGCTTTGCCCTTGTCGGCGAAAGCGGCTCGGGAAAATCGACGGTGCTGAAGGCAATCGCAGGTCTCGCGCCGGAATGGACCGGCGAGATCACCGTGCTCGGCTCGCCCCGCGGCCACGGCATCGACCGCGCCTTTTCGCGTCAGTGCCAGATGGTGTTCCAGGATCCCTACGGCTCGCTGCATCCGCGAAAGACGGTCGACGCCACGCTCGGCGAAGCGCTGACGATCCACGGCATCGGCGACCGCAACGCCCGCATCGAGGAGGTCATGACCTCGGTCGGCCTCGATCGCAAGTTCCGCTTCCGCTTTCCGCACCAGCTCTCGGGCGGCCAGCGCCAGCGCGTGGCAATCGCCCGGGCGCTGATGCTGAAGCCGAAGGTGCTCTTACTCGACGAGCCGACATCCGCGCTCGACGTTTCGGTCCAGGCCGAAATCCTCAACCTGTTGAAGCGCCTCCGGCGCGAGCAGAACCTCACCTTCCTGATGGTCACCCACAACCTGGCGGTCGTCTCCTTCCTCTGCGATCGCCTCGCTGTCATGCGCCAGGGCCGGATCGTCGAGATTGCCGATGTCGCCGACCTCAAGCGCGGTGACCTCAAGGATCCCTATTCGCGCGAGCTGATGCAGATCAGCGCCGCGCATGCCAACTAGGATGGGACAACACCGACGATTTATCGTCTGTCCCCTTCTAAGATATCGAGTAACCCCAAGGACATAGCATGAACAGTGAACAGATCGCTGCCGCGCTGGCGGAATTCGACGCGGCCATTGCCAAGACCACCGATGCCGATGCGGTATGGACCGCATTGCAGACGCTTAGCCGCCAGGTGATCGGCGCCAAGCTCTTCACCATCATGACCGTAGATATGGTCAACGAAGTCGCGCGCCGCGCCTACACCTCGCACCCCGCGGAGTACCCGACCTCGGGCACCAAGCCGATCCGCTACGACAGCTGGTTCGACATCGTGCACAAGGCGCACCAGACCTTCGTCGCCAACACCATCGCCGATATCGCCAAGGTTTTCCCGGACCACGAGACGATCTGGTCGCTCGGCTGCGGCTCGGTTGCCAACATCCCGGTCGTTGTCGGCGGCGAGCTGCTCGGCACCGTCAACTGCCTCGACGTCGAGCATCACTACACGCTGGAGCGCGTGGCACTCTCAAAGCACCTGGAGCTGCCGGCGAAGCTCGCCTTCCTCGCCGCAGCACGCGCCGAGAAGAAGTAAGACAGCAGGCCGGAGGCGTCATCGCCTTCGGCCATCCATCCGCTCAGCGGCCGATCGCCCCACCGGTTTCCTTCAGGAAGAAATGCATTTTCTCCGTCTCGATCGGCACCGCGATCTGATCGTCGGGGCCGATGCGTGACGCGGCGTGAACCTGCGCCGTGAAAGCGGCAGGCCCGACCCGGCCAAGAGCCAGCGTATGCGGGCCGAGCGGTTCGATATCGCGCACGATCAGCCTGACTGTTGGCGCATTGGCGTCCGTCGCCATCGTATGTTCCGGCCGGATGCCGAGCACGACCGCTTTTCCGACGTAGGCGCCGAGTTTTTCGGCGCGGTTTTCCGGGATAGCCACGGCCACGTCCCCATCCGCTATGAACTGCATCCCTCCATCGCCGCGCTCCAGCCGCCCCTCGAGGAAATTCATGCTCGGCGCACCGATGAAGGCGGCGACGAAAAGATTGGCGGGGGCCTCATAGAGCGTGATCGGATCGGCCGCCTGCTCGATGCGGCCCTGGTTCATGACGACGACGCGGTCGGCCATGGTCATGGCTTCCACCTGATCGTGGGTCACGTAAACGGCAGTCGTCTGAAGACGCCGGTGCAAGAGCTTGATTTCGGTGCGCATTTCGATGCGAAGTTTGGCATCTAGGTTCGACAACGGCTCGTCGAAGAGGAAGACATCCGGCTGGCGTACGATCGCCCGGCCGATCGCCACGCGCTGGCGCTGGCCGCCCGAAAGTGCGCTCGGCTTGCGATTGAGATAGGCGCCGAGGTTGAGGATGCGAGCGGCATCCGTTACCGCCTTTTCGATCTCCGCCTTCGGCGTGCCGCGCACCTTCATGCCGTAGCCGATGTTCTCGGCGACCGTCATGTGCGGATAGAGCGCGTAATTCTGAAACACCATGGAGCAATTGCGCAGGCCCGGTCTGAGATCGGTCACGTCGCGATCGCCAATCCGGATCGAACCCGAAGTCGCAGTTTCGAGGCCGGCAATCATCCTGAGCGTCGTCGTCTTGCCGCAGCCGGAGGGACCGACGAGCACGACGAACTCACGATCGGCAATGTCGAGATCGAGCGGCGAAATGACGGTGACGCTCCCGAAGGACTTGGTGATCTGCTGCAATCGGACCTGTGACATGCTGTAGCCTCTGATGCTGTCTGTGCCCGGTCTCGCCGGGGACGGTGGCGCCCGCCCCGATCGTTTCGGGGCGGGCGTGGGTTCGTTACTGCTGCGGCAGGCCCATCGAGGCGCGATAGGCGGCAAGCTGCTTGTCGCGGCCGAACTCGTCGGTCAGCTTGTTCCACTGTTCCGCGACGCTATCGAGCGCCTCTTGCGGCGTCACTTCGCCGGCAAGCGCCTTGGAAAGCTCGATCTCCAGCACTTCGGTATAGGAGAAGTAGCCGGGAAGGCGCATGTCGAGCGCGATGTTCTTGGCGGTCACCGCCTCCTTCTGCGCACCAAGATATTCCTTCGCCTCACGCTCGGAGAAGATCTTCGACCAGAGATCGAGATTGGTCGTGTGCGAGATGCGGTAAGGGTTCACACCGGTACCGCCGGCAATCGCCGCCTGGCCCGAGACGGCCGGGCTCGTCAGATACTGGATGTAGTTCCAGGCCGCTTCCTGCTTGGTCGAGGTCGCGGGAACCGCGGCCTGCCAACCGCCGAAGGCCATGAAGGAGGTCTGGACGACGTGGTCGAACTTGTCCCACTCCTTGGTCTTGTAGTTCCAGATCTCGTCCGATCCCGGCAGCGATGCCGAGCCGACATTGCCGGCCACCTTCGACTGCTTCGGGTCGGCGCCGATGACGCCGGTATCACCCCAGCCGATCGATTCCGCCACCTGGCCGCCGGCAAAAGCGGCGTTCACTTCGCCGAAGGAGAAGTTCAGCGCGTTCGGCGGCGCGAGCTTTGAGGCGCGGATGTATTCCTCGAGGCCACGGACCCAGCCGGGATTGTTGACCTGCGCATCCATTGTTTCCGGGTTGAAGAACATGGCGCCCGGGTTGTCCGGGTGGCTGGTATAACCGGCGACGTGGCTGAACAGGAACCAGAATTGCTGGCCGCCACGCCGGAAGGCTTCCGCCGTGCCCCAGAGGTTGTTCGAGGGCTGGTTGAAGTATTCGGCGATGTCCAGATACTGCTTCCAGGTCTTGGGCGGCGCCAGATCGTAACCGTACTTTTCCTTGAAGGCCTTCTGGTTGTCGGCGTTCTCGAAGAGGTCGATGCGGTAGCTGTAGGTATGGGCGTCGCCGTCCATCGTCTGCGACAGCACCTTGCCGTTCCAGACCATCAGCTGTTCGCGGTAGACGGGCGCGATATCGTCCCAGTCGGCGCCCTTCTGCATGTCGGCCGGCATTTCCGACAGGAAGTCGGTGAAATCAGGGGCCCAGGCCGGTGCAAAGGCGATCACGTCGAAAGCGTCTTCGCCAGAGGTCAGCGAGGTCACGATCTTCGGATAGAGCTCCGACCACGGGAACTCGACGACCTTGACCTTGCCGCAGGTCTTTTCCTCCCAGCCCTTGGCCGCAAGCTGCAGCGCCGAGGCAATGTAAGGACCGGTCTGTGTGGTCGCCGTCAGCTCGACGCCGGTGTAGTCCGGGTCGCAGGCGAGCGCCGTTCCCGCGCTCCCCGATGCGAGTGCGGCGAGAGATGCAGATGCCAGTAGCAATTTCCTCATTCTATCCTCCCTGTGAATGAATGCATGCCAAAGCGGTTGGTTACTTGATCGCTCCAAGAAGCAGGCCGGAGCGCATGAGCCGGCTCAAAAGCCCGGCCATGACCATCATCGGAATGATGGCAACGAGGGCGGCAGCGGAAATCGCCCACCATTCGTCGCCGCGCTGGCTGTTCTGGCCGGCAACGAGAATGGGCAGCGTCTGCCATTTGGAGTTGGTCAGGAACAGCGCGAACAGGAACTCGTTCCAGACGAAGGCGAGCGTGATCATGAAGGTGGCGATCAGACCCGGCTTCGACATCGGCAGCACAATGCCGAAGAAGATCCGCCACGACGGCACGTTGTCGACCATCGCCGCCTCCTCGACCTCCACCGGCAGCGCCTCGAAGAAGTCGCGCATCAGCCAGATGACGATCGGCAGCGAGAAAGCGATATAGGCGAAAGTGAGGCCGATATAGCTGTCGACCAGCTTGAAGCCGAGTTTGCCCATCTCGGTGTACATCAGGTAGAGCGCAAAGGCAGCGACGATCGGCGGGAACATGCGCTGGCTGACGAACCAGAAGACGATGTCGTTGTTGCCAAGTTCCGGCCCCGGAAGGCGAAAGCGGCTCGAGATCACCGCAAGCGCGAGCGCTGCGACAAAGGCATAGACCAGCGAGATGCCCTGGCCGTAGCCAAGCACATGGCGGCCGAGCAGGAAGCCGCCGAAGGCGATCACCACGAAGATCAGTGCCGAGAGCAGGCGAAAGCGGAAGGTGAAGCGCACCAGCGCATAGGCTGCCATGGCGCCGATGAAGGTCGCGGCGATCGACGCCGAAAGGCCGATGATTGTCGAGGCCAGGAAGGTGTTGAAGAACTGGCCACGCTGGCCCGACAACAGCTCGCTCCAGGCCGTCAAGCTCGGTTCGAAATCAACGAAGGGCAGATAGGTCGGCCCGCCGACGACGGCGATCGGCGTCTTGAACGAGGTGATCAGCACCCAATAGAGCGGAAAGAAGGTGATGGCGAGCCAGACGAGGCAGCCGCCGAGCGCCAGCCAGCGCCGTTTCCCTTTGAGAGTGCGCACGCTCATTTGTGCTTCTCCAGATAGGGCTTGAGGATGGCGAGATAGACGAGACCGATGACTGTGATGACAATCAGGAACAGGAACGAAAGCGCCGAGGTGTAGCCGAGGTTGAACTTCTTGAAGCCTTCCTGATAGGCAAACAGCGTCAGCGTCTCGGTCGATATCCCCGGCCCGCCGCCGGTCATGACGAAGACCGTGTCGATGATCTTGTAGCTCTCGATCAGCCGGATGAAGACGACGGCAACCGAGATCGGCAGGAGCATAGGAAAGGTGATGTCGCGGAACTGCTGCCAGGGCGTGGCATTTTCGAGCGCGGCCGCCTCGTAGACGTCGTCGGGCAAGGTCTGTAGCCCGGCAAGCAGCATGAGGATGACGAAAGGCGTCCATTGCCAGACCTCGACGGCAATGATCGAGCCGAGCGCCCAGCTGGTCTGGGTGAGGAACGGCAGGTTGGGGAACCCGATTGCCGTCATCAGCTCGTTGAGCGGGCCCATCGTCGGGTTCAGCACCTGGCGGGCGATCAGCGCGACGGCGACCGGCGCCACCAGCATCGGCAGCAGGAAGCTGACGCGGAAGATGCCCTCTCCCGGCACTCTTGAATTCAACGCCAACGCCACCGAAAGGCCGATCACATATTGCAGCCCGACGGAGATGAAGGCGATCAGCGTCGTCGTTCCCGCCACATGCCAGAACCGCGGGTTCTGCAGGAGATCGAGATAGTTGCCGAAGCCGACGAAGCGGGCCGGCGTCGGCGGCACCAGCCGCATGCTCATGAAGCTGGTCGTCAGCGAATAGACGAGCGGGAAGATCGAGATCATCAGCACGATGATCAGCGCCGGCCAGATGAAGAAGTGCTTGATCGGGTCGTTGCGCGTCATGCGGACGCCCCGCGCGCAAGCAGCGCCTCGATCTCGGCAAGCGTCGGCATGGCGGGCGCGGTGCCGCGGCGGGTGACCGCGATGCCGGCGGTGGCGCAGCCGAAGCGTACAGCGTCAACCGGTGAAAGGTCGCGGGCGAGCGCTGCGGAGAAGCCTCCGACAAAAGCGTCCCCCGCCCCGGTCGTGTCGATTACCGGCCCGCTGGCGATCGCCGGCACCAGCACCGACTGCTCGTGGTTGTGATAGAGCACGCCGCGTTCACCGAGCGTGATCAGCGCCGTTTTCGCACCCTTCTTCAGGATCGCGTCACCGGCACGACGAACGTCGTCTTCCGTGGCGAGCGCAAAACCGACGATGGCTGCGGCTTCCGTCTCGTTCGGCACAAGATAATCGCAGAGCGGATAGATCGCATCCGGAAAGGCTTCGGCCGGTGCCGGGTTGAAGACGGTGATGACGCCGGCCGCATGGGCAATTTCGAGCGCCCGCCGAGCGGCGGCCACCGGCTGCTCCAATTGGGTGACGAAGATGCGCGAACCTTCGATCGTCTCGCGCGCGGCCTCGACATCGTCGATCCCGATCGAGCCGGCGGCTCCCGGATAGACGATGATAGCGTTTTCGCCGTTCTGGTCGTTGACATAGATGAAGGCAGCCCCCGTAGGCAGATCGTCCATCTCAACGATCTTCGGCGTCACGCCGGCCTCGGCATAGGTGCGCAGCGCCATCTCGCCAAAGGTGTCGCGGCCGAGCTTGGAGATGAAGGAAACGGGACTTCCCGCCCGAGCACAGGCGACCGCCTGGTTCGAGCCCTTGCCTCCCGGCCCGACGGAAAAGCCGCTGCCGGTAATCGTTTCACCGACAACCGGCATGCGCCGCGCCAGATAGGCCGTGTCGGCCACGAAGATGCCAAGGATCGAAACACCAGTCTTCATTCAAGCCTCCCCCTGCGACCGCACCGCAAGCAAAGCGGCGTGCCCAGGCAATCTCTCGCGATTTCATCTGTCGTCTCGTGCCGCGCGGCGACCGCGCGGTCCGTCAGGTCTTGGGCGGAATGACGCCCTTGGTGAAGAGGAAGCAGCCATAGAAGCGCGTCTCGCCCGTGGTGATGACGCAATAGGCCTTCTTGGCTTCCTCGTAGAACTTGAAGCGCTCGATGCCGTACATCGGCGCCGATTTACCCTCAGCGCGATCGATTACCGCCTGCACTTCCTGCTGCACGGGCAGCACTTCGTCGGGCGCACCCATCACCTCCATGCGCCCGGCCGAAGGCTGCAGCGGCGTATCGAGCGGCAGCACGGAAAGCACCGCTTCGACGGCACGCGCGGCCGAGACGTTGTCGATGCGCAACAGCGTGCCCAGCGTGGTCTTGCGGGCAATGGCGTCGGACGGGAAGTTGGTGTCGGAAATGACCAGCGTGTCGCCGTGTCCCATGGACCTGAGCGCGTGCAGCACATCGGCGTTCAGCGCCGGATCGATATTCTTCAGCATACAGTCCTCCTCCTGGCGCGCTCCGGTTTCCGTGGCGCGCAATGCATTCCCCCTTGCAGGCGAACGCGTCTCCCTACTGTTCACTTGTCCCACAGCGCGGGCCGGCTCCCCCCGCCCCGCGCGTGGTGGCTCTCCTACTCGCCGTAGGGGATCCAGATGTTCTTGACGTCCGTCGCGCGGCGCAGATAGGCCGGGCCTTCTGCCGCCTCGCGATCGAGCCAGTTCGTCGCCTTTCCGTAGTCGACAAAGGTGCGCTTCAGGTTGCCGACCGAGAGCCTCTCCACGAGGGTCGAAAGTTCCGCCGAGCCGAAAGCCCAGAGCGCATCCACGTCGTTGTGGCTTGCGAGCGTCTTTGCCAGTTCGATCGTCGAACCGGTGACGATGTTGACGACACCGGCCGGGACGTCTGATGTTTCGAGCACCGTATAGAAATCGGTGGCCGCCAGCGGATGCTGTTCGCTCGGCACCACGACGACACGGTTGCCGGTGGCGATCAGCGGCGCGACCAGACTGATCATGCCAAGCAGCGGCGCTTCCGGCGGGCAAACGACGCCGACGACACCGATCGCCTCGGGGATCGCAAGTGCTACGCCGCGAAGCGGCGGCTGGTGGATCGCGCCTTCGTACTTGTCGGCCCAGGCGCCATAGGTGAAGAGGCGTGCGATCGAGGCTTCGACTTCCGCCTTGGCGTTGGCCGCAGACGCGCCGGTCATGTCGGCGATCCGATCGGCGAATTCGCCCGCACGGCCACTCAGGTTTTCGGCGATGTAGTAGAGGATTTGCGCGCGGTTGTGCGTCGTTGCCGACGACCAGCCGGATGCGGCTTGCGCTGCGACGACTGCGTTGCGGATGTCCTTGCGGTTGCCCTCGCCGACCTCGCCAAGCACCTTGCCCTTGGGCGAGAGCACGTTGCGGTTATAGTTGCCATCCGGCCGTGCCTGCTTGCCGCCGATGAAAAGCTTGGCGGTACGGTCGACGTCAGGCATGGCGAAATCGCCAGCCACGGGCTTCAATGCCGGTTCGACGGCGGCGGGACGCGGCTTGCGGCCGGCCCAAGCCTTCGGCTTCAGATATTCGTAGCAGCCCTCGCGACCACCCTCGCGGCCGAAGCCGGATTCGCGCTTGCCGCCGAAACCGGCAGACGCATCGAAGAGGTTAGTCGCATTGACCCAAACCACACCGGCGGCGAGCTTGGCCGCGACATGCAATGCCAGGCCGATGGTCTCGCTCCAGACGCTGGCGGCAAGGCCGTAGCGCGTATGGTTGGCAAGCTGGATCGCCTCTTCCGGGGTGCGGAAGGTCATGGAGACGGCGACGGGGCCGAAGATCTCTTCCGTCGCAACGATCGAGGTCGGCTGCACGCCGGTGAGCAGGGTCGGCGGATAGAAGCTGCCGCCCTGCGGCAGTTCGATCTTCGGCTGATGCAGCGCTGCTCCTTCGGAGACGCCCTTGGCGACCAGGTCTTCGATCCGCTGCAACTGCACCGGCGCGACGATCGCTGCCATGTCGATCGCCTTGTCGAGCGGATGGCCGACGCGCAGCGTCTGCATGCGGCGCTTCAGGCGCTCGTAGAACAGCGGTGCCACGCCTTCCTGCACGAGGATGCGCGAGCCGGCGCAGCAGACCTGGCCCTGGTTGAACCAGATGGCGTCAACCACGCCTTCGACGGCGCCGTCGATATCAGCGTCGTCAAAGACGATGAAGGGTGACTTGCCGCCGAGTTCGAGCGTCAGCGACTTGCCGGTGCCGGCGGTGCGCTCACGGATGAGGCGGCCGACTTCGGTCGAGCCGGTAAAAGCGATCTTGTCGATGTCCGCATGCTCGACAATCAGCGCGCCGGTTTCACCTTCGCCGGTAACGACGTTGAGCACGCCGGCCGGAAGACCTGCTGCAGCGGCCAGTTCGGCAAAGAGCAGCGCCGTCAGCGGCGTGAATTCCGCCGGTTTCAGGATCACCGTGTTACCGAGCGCCAGAGCGGGCGCGACCTTCCAGGCGAGCATCAGGAACGGGAAGTTCCAGGGAATGATCTGGCCGACGGCGCCGACCGGAACCTGATCGGCAAATTCGGTTTCCTGCAGCTGCGCCCAGCCGGCATGGTGATAGAAGTGGCGGGCGGCCAGCGGCACGTCGATGTCGCGGGTTTCGCGGATCGGCTTGCCGTTGTCGATCGCCTCGACCACGGCGATCAGGCGCGCATGGCGCTGGATCACGCGGGCGAGCGCATAGAGATGGCGGGCGCGGGCATGGCCCGGCAGCTTCGCCCAGGCGGCTTGCGCCTTGCGGGCAGCGGCGACGGCATCGTCAACATCCTTGGCACCGCCGAGCGCGATCTTTGCGAGCAGCTTGCCGGTTGCCGGCTCGTTCGTCTCGAAGGTCTTGCCGGACGCGGAGGCGACGAAGGCGCCGTTGATGAAGTGGCCGAATTCGCCCTTGTGGCGCGCCAGCCACTGGCGGGCTTCCGTGTCGGCTTCCGGTGCTGGACCATAGGACATTTCGTCAAAATACCTTGCGACAGTCATCGGGATCATCCAATCGGGTGACGGTTGAGGGCCGAGTAGGCGCCGGTAACGTGGTGTTCGAGCTGGCGCTCGATATCAGCAAGCAGGCTCGATGCGCCGATGCGGAAGAGATCCGGCTCGAGCCATTCGCGCCCGAGCTCGTCCTTCATCAGGAACTGGTAGTTCAGGATGTCCTTTGCCGCAGAAATGCCGCCCGCCGGCTTGTAGCCGACCTTGAGGCCGGTCTGCTCCTGATAGGCCCTAATCATGCGCAGCATGATGAGCGTCACCAGCAGCGTGGCGTTGACGCCTTCCTTGCCAGTCGAGGTCTTGATGAAATCGGCGCCAGCCATCATGCAGACGAGCGAAGCGCGCGCGACGTTGCGCAGCGTCTTCAGGTCGCCGGTCGCAAGAATAGCCTTCACATGAGCGTCACCGCAGGCGGCACGGAAATCGCGCATCTCATCATAGAGTGCCTGCCAGTTGCCCGTCAGCACATGCTCGCGGGTGATGACGATATCGATTTCCTTGGCGCCATCGGCGACAGAGGCTTCGATCTCGCGCAGCTTCACGTCATGCGGGATCAGGCCGGCAGGAAAACCGGTGGAGACGGCTGCCACCGGGATACCGGAACCTTCGAGCGCCTCGACGGCGGTGGAAACGAAACGATGATAGACGCACACGGCACCGGTCGTGATACCGCGACTGCCCATGCCGATCGCATCGAGCAGATCCTGGCGCACCGGCTGGCGGGCCTTGGCGCAGAGGCGCTTGACGCGCTCGGTCGTATCGTCGCCGTTGAGGGTCGTCAGATCGATGCAGGTAACCGCCTTCAAAAGCCAGGCGGCCTGCGCGTCCTTCTTGACCGTCCGGCGGCCGGGAAGCGTCGCAACACGGCGCTCAGCGGCAGACAGGTTGACGCGCTGGTCCAGCACCCAGCCAAGATCGAGATCGATGCCGTTGTTGCGCGGCCAGTTATGGCCCGCCGCCGGCGAATGCGCGGCCTTCGGCGCGCCAGTTTTCACAGCAAGGTCTTCCAAGCGATGGCTCCTTGAACTCCCTGTCACGACCAGCCGCACTCGAGCACAGCCGCCGAGAACTCATTTTTGTTATTTTTCTATCGAATTTTTGTGACTATTCCATCAAGAACAGAGAGTGTCAAGCGAGACACCGCCGTTTTGACGATTTCGTAATATTTTTGCGGATGCCGCCTTCACAGGCCCGGCAGCTGCGTTTCACCCTCTTCGGTGATGATAGAGCGAAAAACGCCGATTGGCGCGAAAAAAGCCGGCTTCAGCTTGCCGATCTTGCTGAGGTCGACGACCAGATGGCTCTCGCGCGCCAGCGAGATGACCTTCTGCTTCACCGACACTTCGTGGAAATGCACGCAGGTCGCACCACGCGCCGGATCGATGCCGGCGGCCGACAGGAATGCGACGTTGATGCCGAGCGAATCGAGAGTCTCCAGACCGGAGTTGCCGGAAAAAGACGCAGACGAAGGGTGATAGACGCCACCAAGCATGACGATCCGGACATTCGGCTTATGGGTCAGCTTCTCTGCCACGTTCAGGGAATAACATACTGCTGTTATTGAATAATTCTCGGGAACGAGGTCGACGAGATATTCGAGTGTGGTGCCGCAATCGATGAAGATCGTCTCGTCCGGGCGGATATGGCGCGCCGCGTGGACACAGGCCTCGCGCTTGGCGGCAGCGTGGCTGTCGGCCTCGCGTGCCAGCTCGTAGGGCACATCGCCTTCGATCTCCGACGCCGGCACGATATGTCCGCCGAGAAAAGCAAACTGGCCGGGATTGTCGGCAACGTCACGACGGATCGTCATTTCAGAGACGCCGAGCAGGGCCGCGGCGTCGCGCAAGTGCAAGACTCTCCGTCCTGAAAGGGCATCGGCGAGCTGGATGATGCGGGCTGTCTTGCGGCTGACCATGATTTCTTCCGTGTCCGACGAGTTCTGCAGCCGTTCATGGCGTGAACAGGTTTTGTGAAAAATATCACAAACTATCTCCCCCAAGCAAGAGGAGTCACATTGATTGAAAGCGACCTGATCGCGGCCGGGGAGCCCATCGCCAAGAAATGACAACGGCGGACCTACCGGCCCGCCGCTCCACTGTCGTCATATTAATCCGCGAGAAGAAGCGGACGAGGCGCTATCACGCGCTGATCGGAGCCGTCCGGTCGGAAAGCCAGCCCACCGTCTCCGGTTCAAGCAAGCCGTCCAGTTCCTGCGCGACGCGACGGTGATAGGCATCGATCCAGGTCCGCTCAGCCGCCGTGAGCAAGCCGAAATCGGCCAGCCGCAGATCGATCGGCACCAGCGTCAGGCTGCGGAAGCTCAGGAAACCGTCGCCGTCGTCGACCACCTCCACCTGGTTTTCGATGCGGATGCCGTAGGCGCCGGCCTTGTAGTAGCCCGGCTCGATCGTCGTCACCATGCCCGGCTTCAACTCGATCTCGTTGACGCGGCGATCGAAGCGCTGCGGCTGTTCGTGGACCGAGAGAAAGTGACCGACCCCATGGCCGGTGCCGTGGTCATAGTCGAGACCAAGATCCCAGAGCGGGCGGCGGGCAAAGGCGTCGAGCTGGTGGCCGAAGCTTCCCCTGGGGAATTTCAGCGATGCCATAGAGATCAACCCCTTAAGGACGGCCGTGTAGGCCCGCCGGATCTCGTCGCTGACCGGACCGATCGCCGTCGTGCGCGTGGCATCGGTGGTGCCGGTCAGATACTGCCCGCCAGAATCGAGCAGATAGACACCGTCCTTGCGGATCAGCCCGTTGCTCGCCTCGGTGGCTGCATAGTGACACATGGCGGCATGACCGCCGGCTGCCGAAATCGAGCGGAAGCTCGGCTCGACGAAACTTTCGGCCATCTGGCGATAGGCGAGGATACGCTCTTCCGCTTCCAGTTCGGTCACCGGTTTGCCGCTCGCCTCCCGTTCGGCGGCGTGCCGCTCGAGCCAGGCAAAGAAGCGAACCCAGGCGGCGCCGTCCAGACGGTGACAATCGCGGAAGCCCGAGAGCTCGGTCGCGTTCTTGTGCATCTTGGCGAGCGTGATCGGGCTCTTCGCGAGCTGCACGGTGCCACCTGCGGCACGTGTGGCATGGGCCGTGGCCGACGGGGCAAATCCGGGATCAATCAGCGCCGTGCGTCCGGCCGCCATCGCCCTGACGCGGTCGAGCAGCTTGCCAGGCTCGGCAATGGCAACATCGTCAAGCTCGAAGTCCGAGAGGTCGTTCGGAAGCTTGCGATGATCGACCAGCCACTCCGTTTGCCCGGCGCGGTCGAAGATCAGGAAGGACTGCGGCATCGGGTTGAAGGCGACGTCGCGGCCGCGGACATTGAGGAACCACGCGATATTGTCCGGCTGCGCCTCGATCAAAAGATCGGCCCCCTGCTCCGCCAGCATGGCGGCGATGCGGCGCCTCTTCTCTCCAACACTTTCGCCGGCATTGGCGACCGGGAAGGCGGTAATCTTGCCGAGCGGTTTTTCCGGCTGGTCGGTCCAGATCGCGTCGACAAGATCCCCGTCGACAGGCGTCCAGACGCCACCCGCCAGCTCGACCGAGCGGCTGCAATCCGCATCCCAGGTGGACGGCAGCAGCATCGCATTGAAGCCGACGCGTTCGCCGTTGCGCAGATTGTTCTTCAGCCAATCCTTGAGCGGTGCGTCATAGAAGTGTTCGATCGCGAAGGTGCCGAGATCCACTTCGTCGCGCACCTGCACCTGATAGCGACCATCGACGAAGATCGCGGCGCGGTCGCGCATGACGATCGCCACGCCGGCCGAGCCAGTGAAGCCGGTGACAAAGGCCAGTCGATGGTCGTGTGGCGCGCAGTATTCGCCCTGATGTTCGTCGAAGCGCGGCACGACGTAGCCGTCGAGCCCCGCTTCCGCAAGTTTGCGCCGCAGCGCGCCGATGCGGCCGGAGATATCCGGCCTTGCTCTCGTATCCATGATGTCTTTCCTATCGAGTGGAGTTTGAGGCGCCGCCGATCGTCTCGGCGAAATGGCAGGCGGTCATGCCCGATCCGACCGGGCGCAACGCCGGCTTTTCGCGGCGGCAGCGTTCGGTCGCGTGCGGGCAGCGCACGTGGAAGGGGCAGCCGGGCGGGATGGCGAGCGGGCTCGGCAGCTCACCCGACAGTGCCGGCGTGCGACGCCTGGCGCCCGGGTCAAGCGACGGTGCGGCAGCAAGCAGTCCCTTGGAATAGGGATGCATCGGCTTCGAAAACAGCGCCTCCGACGGGCCGATTTCGACGATGGCGCCGAGATAGATGACGGCGACGCGGTGCGAGACATGGCGTACGAGACGAAGGTCGTGGGCAACGAACAGCACTGTCAGCCCCAACTCGTCCTGAAGCTCGATCAGGAGATTGACGACCTGCGCCTGCACCGAAACGTCGAGCGCGGAAACGAGTTCGTCGGCGACCAGGCAAGTCGGTTCCAGCGACAGCGCCCGCGCAATGCCGATGCGCTGGCGCTGGCCGCCGGAGAACTCGTGCGGGAACTTATCCGCGGCCCCTTCGGGCAGCCGCACCAGATCCAGCAGCTCGTCGACGCGACGATCGATCGCCGCTCCATCGCGCATGCGATGCACCGTGATCGCCTCTCGCAAGGTATCGCGCACGGTCATGCGGGGGTTAAGCGAGGTATAGGGGTCCTGAAACATCATCTGGACGCGCCGGTTATAGGCGCGCCGCCGTGCCCCCTTGAGGCCGACGACGCTCTCGCCCTCGAACAGGATATCGCCTGATGTCGGCCGGTGCAGGCCGGCGATCAGGCGCGCAAGCGTGGACTTGCCGCAGCCGGATTCACCGACGATCCCGAGCGTCTCGCCGGGCATCACATCGAGATCGATGCCGTTGACCGCCGAGACGACCTGCTGCGGACGGCGGGCGAGCGTGTCGGACAGCGAGCGCCGTTTCTCGAACTGGATCGACAGCGCACGCAGCGAAAGCAAAGGCGTTGTGCTTGCTGAAGTGGGCATGATCATTGCGCCGCCTCCCGCGGTCCGAAATGCGCTTGGGCATCTTCAAGATGATGGCAGGCAACGAGCCGCGACGAACCAATCACTTCGAGCGCTGGCCGAATGTCAGGACATTCGCGTCCTGCGACCGGACAGCGGGCGCTGAAGGCGCAGCCGCCTGGAAGCGCGTTCAACGCCGGCGGCGCGCCGGGGATCGAATAGAGCGGCGTTCGCGGCGCAACGTCGCGCGGGATCGAGCGCAACAACCCCAAGGAATAGGGATGGCGCGCGTCGGCGATCACATCCGTCGTCGTACCGACTTCGCAAAGCCTGCCACCATACATGACGGCCACGCGATCGCAGGTCTCGGCGACGACACCCATGTCATGGGTGACGAGGATCACCGCCATGCCGAGATCGCGGCTCAGCGACTGGATGAGCCTGAGGATCTGGTCCTGGATGGTGACATCGAGCGCCGTCGTCGGCTCGTCGGCCAACAGCAGCTTCGGATTGGAGGCAAGCGCAATGGCGATCATCACCCGCTGGCGCATGCCGCCGGAGAACTCGTGCGGGAAATCGTCGAGACGATTGCGGGCGCCGGGGATGCCGACGAGGTCGAGCAGTTCGATCGCGCGTGCCTTCCGCGCTTTTGCGTCGAGGTTCGTATGCGCCACGAGGTTTTCCTGGATCTGCAGGCCGACCGTCAGCAGTGGATTGAGCGACGACATCGGCTCCTGGAAGATCATCGCAATCTCGCGGCCGCGGATGCGCCGGAGACGCGCCTCGTCGAGCGGAACGAGGTCGCGGCCGTTCCAGAGGATTTCGCCGGCGACCCGGCCGCGCGGCCGGATGATGCCGAGGATCGAGCGCAGCGTGATGCTCTTGCCCGAGCCGGATTCGCCGACCAGCCCAAGGATCTCGCCCTGCCCCACCTGGAACGAGACGTCGTCCACCGCGACCAGTGGGCGATCTTGCGGGCCGAACTCGGTTCGAAGGTGCCTGACGTCGAGCACGACCGGTTTTTCTGTGCTTTTCATCTCAGCGCCCCTTCGGCCGAAGCAGATCGGCCAGCGCGTCGCCGACGAGGCTGAAGCCGAGCCCGGTCAGAACGATGGCGATGCCGGGCATCAGGCTCATCCACCAGGCCGTCATCAGGAAGTTGCGGCCCTCCGCGATCAAGACGCCCCATTCGGCAGCCGGCGGCTGTGCGCCGAGGCCGAGATAGCCGAGCGACGAGCCGAGCAGGATCGCGAGCGCCATATCGGTCATCCAATAGACGAGGATTGGCGAGATCGCGTTCGGCAGCAGATGGCGGAAGATGATGCGGCGATCGGAGTAGCCGAGAACCCGGCCGGCCGCGGCATAGTCGTTGGCCTTCTGCGCCATGATTTCGGCGCGCGTCAGCCGGGCGTAATAGACCCAGTTCACCGCGGTGATCGCCACATACATGTTGACGAGGCCAGGGCCCAGCACCGCGACGATCGCGATCACCAGCACCAGGAAGGGAAAGGTGATGATCGCGTCGACGCAACGGCCGAAGATCACGTCGGCAATGCCGCCGTAGTAACCGACGAAGGCGCCAACGGTGAGGCCGATCAAAAGCGCGAAGATCGTCGCGAAGAAGGCCATCTGCATGTCGACGCGATAGGCCCAGATGACGCGCGAGAGCACATCGCGGCCGAAATTGTCGGTGCCGAAGGGATGCGCAAGGCTCGGCCCCTGCTGGATCGCCTGGAGGTCGAAGGCAAGCGGGTCGTAAGGAGCAAAGAGCTGAGGGAACACCGCAAGCGCCAGCGACAGGCCGAGAATGACAATGCCGATCACGAAAGAAGGACGGGCGAAGGCGCGTGCCAGAAAGGCGGCGAGCCGTCCCCGTGTCCGCGAATGGGTGAGAGTCAGGACCGTCATGATTGGCGAAGCCTCGGATCGAGCCAGGATTGCACGACATCCGTCAAGAGGAAGACGACGGAGACGAGCACGGCGAAGGTGAGCGTCAGGCCCTGGATCAGCGGATAGTCGCGGGCAAAGATCGCCTCCAGCATCAGCCGGCCGACACCAGGAATGGCAAAAACCGTCTCGGTCACCAGCGTGCCGCTCATCAGGTTGCCGATCGACAACCCCAGCAGAGTGACCGTCGAAACGAGCGCATTGCGCAACACGTGCCGGGTCATGATGATGCGCGGCGACAGGCCCTTGGCCCGCGCGAACTGCACATAGTCGGCGTCGAGCACCTCGATCAGCGAGGCGCGCAGATTGCGCAGGATGATCGCCGACGTATAGAGCGCGACGCTGAGTGCGGGCAGGATCAGGTGATAGAGATTGGCGAAAAAGGTCTTGCCGTAGCCGCCGACCGGAAACCAGCGCAACTGCGCCGCAAGCACGGTGAGCAGCAGGAGCCCGATGTAAAAGACGGGCATGGAAAGACCGACCTGAAAGACGCTGCGGATGGCGACATCGACAGGGCTGTTGACGCGCGCTGCCGCAAGGAAGGCGAGCGGCCCGGCGAGGAACACAGCGAGCACGACCGCATAGAGCGCCAGGAAGATCGTCGTCGGCAACCGGCTGAGAATGACCTCGGTCACCGGGGCCTTCAACATGATCGAGCGGCCGAGATCGCCGGTCAGCGTGTTCTTGACGAAGACGAGGAACTGCACCGGCAACGGCTCATCGAGACCGAGATTGTGCCGGATCTGTTCAAGCTGCGCATCGGTCGCCTTGGCCTCGGCCATGGCGATGGCCGGATCTCCCGGCAAAAGGCGCACGAGCAGGAAGATGAAGATCATCACCAACAGGAACGTCGGGATGATCTGCAGCAGCCGTGCCACGAGATAGGAAAGTGGGGGCATGGTTCCAACCTTCAACGGAGAACCGGGCGGCTTGCCGCCCGGTTTTCGCAGATCGTTCCGCTATCAGTCGGCGCGCCAGGCTTCAGAGAAGTCATTGGCGCCGAGCGGCGTCTGGACGTAGCCTTCGATCGATTTCGAGACGGCGACGGCAAACGGCGTTTCGAACAGGAAGAGCAACGGTGCCTCGGCCGCGTAGATCTCCTGCATGCGCTTGTATTCGTCCTTGCGCTTGGCCGGATCGGTCTCGACGTTGGAGGCCTCGAACAGCGTGTTGAATTCCTGGTTGTTCCAGCCGGTGCCGACGGCCTGACGCTGCTTGTAATAGCCGAGCCAGCCGGTCACCTGCGCCGGGTCGTTGACGTCGTTCGCCCAGCCATACGTATGGATGTCGAAATCGCCGGACCGGTTCTTCTCGCCGCGGGTCGGGTTGTCGACCTGCTCGACCTTGAGGTTGACGCCGAGTGGCGCCCACATCTGCTGAAGTGCGGTAAACAATGTTGCATCGTCGGCGCTGCCGGCAAGCGTGGTGAGCTTAACCTCGAAGCCGCCGCTGAGGCCGGCTTCCGACAGCAACTGCTTGGCCTTTTCCGGATCGTAGGGGTAAAGCGGCGCCGGACCGTAATGCAGCTGCGTCGCAGCCGACATCAGCGAGGTCATCGGCTTGCCGGTATCGAAGGTCACGAGCTTGATCAGCACGCTCTTGTCGGTCGCATAGTTCAGCGCCTGGCGCACCTTGACGTCGGCAAGCGGGTTCTTCGCGCCGTCCTTCTTCGCCTCGCGCGTATTGATCGGCGCGTAGACGATGCGGGTCGAGGGGAAGAGCTCCATCTTCAGGTTCGGATCGGCGCCGAGCTCGCCGACACGGGCAAACGGAATGAACTCGGCGGCGTCGACTTCGCCGGCCTGAAGCTTGAGGATGCGGGTCGCGTCATCTGGAATGACGAGGAATTCCACCCGGTCGAGATAGGGCAGCGGCTTGCCGTCTTCGCCCTGGCGCCAGTAGTTCGGGTTGCGTTCGAAGCTCATGCTCGAGCCCTGCACATGGCTCTTCATGACGAAGGGCCCCGATGTCACCGGACCAGCCGAGAAGAAGGCGCGCGCCTTTTCCTGGTCGGTCGCGCCGGCCGCCTTTTCGAAGGCTGCCTTTGGCATGATGCCGGTGTTGAAAGTTGCAAGGATCGAGATGATCGTCGGGTCGGGATTTTTCAGCGACACAGTGATCTTGTTGCCATCGGCCGTGACCGCGTCGACTGCGCCGAGCAGCCCCGCCCAGGGGCCGAGTTCGGCATTGCGTGCCCGATCCAGCGAGAAGACGACGTCGGCGCCGGTAAGGTCGGAGCCGTCGGAAAACTTGAGGCCGCTTCGAAGCGTCAGGGTGATGGTCTTGCCATCTGCCGAAACCTCGTGAGCCTCGGCGAGACCCGGCACGATCGAACCATCAGGACCGTTGCGGAGCAGCGTTTCGTAGAGACCGTTCACCATCCAGAGATCGGGATTGCGGTCGGCGTAAACGGGATCGATGACGGTCGAGTCGTCGTAGCGGGCGAATGTCATCGCGCCACCGCGTTCGATCGCAAACGCCGAGGTGGCCGCAAGCAGACCCAGCGTCGTGCCGAGCAGAATAGGCAATATAGGTTTCATCTCACTCCTCCTTTTGACCGCAGCCGACATCGATCGCGCGCTGAACACGTTTATTGGATATTGGATCCAATTTTTCTTAGTATTTTTTGCCGCCGACGGATTGCCGCGAAGACGTTCTTGTAGTTCCCCTTTTCAAGAAGGCTGGCATACGATCTGATCGGCTTGCCGAACCAACTTTAGCTGGACTAAAGTACATCGATAGACGTGAGTCAAGCGGAAAGAAAGTCATGCCCCTGAAGATCGAAGAGGCGCCCGGAGCCCATGAAGGCGCCTCCCTCCCGGAAGCCTCGACACCCGCCTCGCTCGGGCAAATGCTCAGAGCCCGCCGCAAGGAAATCGGCAAGACCATGAAGGACGTGGCGCGCGAGGCCGGGCTGACGGAAGGCTTCATCAGCCAGATCGAGCGCGGCATTTCCACCCCGTCGCTAATCTCGCTGTACAACGTCGCCAATGCGCTCGGCACTAGCGTCGACACCTTCCTGTCGCAGCCGCCGCAGCATTCGCATTCGATGGTCTCGCACGCAGGGGAACGCCCCGGCTACAATGTCGAGACCAAGGAGCGCGTCTACGAACTGATCGAACGCGGCTTTCCGGGCGCGGCGCTCAACGGCTGCATCACCCATATGCCGCCGGGCTATGCGTCGGAACTGACCAGCCACGAGGGCGAGGACTTCCTTTACCTGATCGAGGGCGAGATGCTCTACCAGATCGATGGCAAGGACTATCTGCTGAAGGCCGGCGACACGCTGCACTTCCCCGCCTCGCTGCCGCACCGCGCCCGCAATGTCGGCGCGGGACCGGCCCGCGAACTCTGGGTCGGCACCACCCGGATCATCAAGGAAGACTGAACCGGCAGAACAATCCAAAGGCCTGGGCCGAAAGGTACGGGCCGCAACGAGGCGGCCCGCAAAGGCAGACCTTACTGCTTGCGCGGCCAGGTGTCGGCAAGGCGGTAGCCGGCTGGCCACGGATCGGCCGGGTCGAGCATCACCTGGTGCGTGCCGGTGATCCAGGCACGTCCGGAGATCTCAGGCACGATCGCTGGGCGTCCGCCGACCGTCGTTTCGCCGACGATGCGGCAATTGAAGGTCGAGTCGATGATGGAGTGGCCGCTGAAGCGCTGGCCGACCTTCATCAGCCCACGCGCGTGCAGCACCGCCATGCGCGCCGAGCAGCCGGTGCCTGTCGGCGAGCGGTCGAGCTTGGCCGGCTGGATGACCACCGTGTTGCGGCCATGCAGAATGCCGTCCTTTTCTTCGACCGGCATCGTCAGCTGGCAGAAGGAGATATGATCCCATTCCGGATTTTCCGGATGGGTGAAGCCGAGCTGTTCGTTGGCCGCGCGGGTGATCTTGATACCGGTTTCGGCAAGCTCGCGCGCCTCGTCTGGCGTCACCGAGAAACCAAGAGCGCGAGCGTCGGTGATGACGAAGCTGTCGCCGCCATAGGCGGTATCGACCGTCAACGTGCCCAGACCCTCGACTTCAAGCTTGGCGTCGAGCTTGTCGGCAAAGGACGGCACGTTGGTGACGGTGATGCGCTCGGCCTTGCCGTTGCGGCACTCGGCAACGACGTTGACCAGTCCACCGGGCGCTTCCAGCACCATGCGCGTTTCCGGCTCCTGCATCGGTACGATGCCGCTGTCGAGCAGAACGGTGGAGACGCAGATCGAATTCGAACCGGACATCGGCGGCGTATCTTCGGGCTCCATGATGATGAAGCCCATGGTCGCGCGCGGGTCCTTCGGCGGCACAAGCAGATTGATGTGGCGGAAGACGCCACCGCGCGGCTCGTTGAGCACGAAATTGCGCAGCGTCTGGTCTTCGGCGATGAAGCGGCGCTGTTCCCAGAGCGTGTTTCCAGGCGGCGGCGCGACACCGCCGACGATGACGTCGCCGACTTCCCCTTCCGCGTGGCAGGAAACGATATGAACGACCTTGTTGCTGCGCATGCGCTTTCTCCTTCCGTGACGGTGGACGGACGCCACCCGGGCGCGCCCTTCACTTGCGGCCGCTCCCCCATTTCACCGGGTGACGCGATGGCGTCGCCCGTCGACGAAACGACTATTAGAAAAATTGGATCCAATATACAATCTGAAAATACTCATAATCCAAATCCGGCCAGAGAGGCCTGCAAACGTACGCCGTGACAGTCCGCCGACCGGCTTGTCGGCAGCGACGTCGAAATAGCTGCGCTTTGAGTTCGATCAGCGACATGGAAGCGCCTCGAGCACACCTCAAGAGCTCACATGAACCCCGGATTGCGGGGCAGATAGCGCGTCCAGTCGCCATAACCGGGAGACGCCATCAGCAGCATTGGAAACGTGATCCGCATCCCCTGATTGACCGCAAGGCTCAAAGCGCCGTCGCATGCCCCGGGCAAGAAGGCCCAAATCCTCTCAGACGTGCCCGCGGCGGCCAATCGCAACGCGGCCGCGAAGGCATCTTGAACATGGTCGGGCCACAGGACGGCGAGTGGGCCGATGTGCCCGTTGGCGCCGATATAGCCGTATCCGGCAGGATCGCTGCCGGCGTAAAACAGAAACCCTCGGGTTGCCAGATCGCCAAGCAGGTAGCGATGATGCTTGTCCCGCGATACGCCGATGGCGCAGCGATCGACCGTCGCCAGCGTCTCCATGGTCGCTGCATCGGGTTCGATCGGCACGGCGCGCAGGACCGTCTCCGGCAACATCCGCATTGCCTCTCGCCTGGCATCGAAAAAATAGATCGGCGTGCGCGGAAAGAAGCCGTGCCGCATGTAGAGCCCCTGCGACACCCGATTGAAGGTGAAGGTGATCAGCGCCTTGTGGGCTGCGCCTGACTTGCGCGAATGTTCCAGAGTTCGTTCCAGCAGCGAATTTCCGATGCCCCGGCCCTGTTGAGCGGGATCGACGAACAACTGGGCGAGAAACCAGAGATCCCCGCAAGTCCAACTCCAGGCGCATCCGACGATGCCCCCGCCCTCTTCGGCCACCCAGAGGCCGTCCGGATCGTCCCTAAGGCAAAAAAGCTGAAAATTGGGAGGGCTTGTCGCCGCCATCGGGCCGAAGCCGTGCCGAATGGTAAGATCGTTGATGCTTGAGACGACCAGTGCATCGGTCGCAGCCAATTCGTCGGCTCGAGCGGGCCTGTAAACGAGCGGCATTGGTAACACCACGAGAGGTTTCCAAGACAAGGCTGGCTTCGCAGCTCGACCATATCACGCTCTGCCGCTCCGCTTCATCAGAGACCTTTCCTCCGTCAGACGATTTCCGGTTCCGGCGACGAGATCGTCGCGCCTACTTTCCAAAGCTCTGTTGCCCGGCGCCCGGATTGGACCTATGACCGTTGACCAACAGCGCGAAAACGCTTCCGAATTCGCCGTGCCGAGGGGCTTGGCCAGCGGGGTTTGAACAGGATGAAACTCGACGCCGTCGATGTCAGGCAAGCCGCCTCAGCGGCCGATATCGTCTATGAGGCCTTGCGCAAGGCGATCATCGAAGGCGACCTCGCCGAAGGCGAGAACCTGCGCCAGGACCACATCGCCCAGATGTTCAACACCAGCCGCATTCCGGTGCGCGAGGCGCTTTCACGGCTGGAGCAGCATGGGCTGATTACCACCGAGCGCTATAAGGGCGCCGTTGTCGCCGGCCTCTCGATTGAGGAAATCGAGGAGATTTTCGAGTTCCGCGCACTGATCGAGGCGGAGGTCATTCGGCTTGCCGTACCCAGTCTCGACCGCCGTACGCTGGACCTTGCACGCCAGCATTGCGAGGAATTCGAGCAGGAGGAAAATTCCGACCGCTGGGGCGAAATCAACCGCAACTTCCACTACAGCCTCTACGAGGCAGCACGTCGCCCCTATTACCTACAGATCGTTCGCGCCTCTCTCGATCGCATCGACCGTTACCTGCGGGCGCAGCTGACGCTAACCTCGGGCGTTGCGCGCGCGCGCCGCGAACACAAGGCGATCCTGGATGCCTGTGTGGCGCGCGACGCCGAGCGGGCCAGCGCCTTGACGCGCGATCATATCCTCGATGCCGGTCGCTCGCTGACCGTCTTCCTGAGAGAACAACGAGGCTAGCGGCGCGGTTTCTCCCGCGGCTTTGGCCGACCGTCATAATAGTTTGATTTACATATCGTTTTATCGTGTTTCATTCCGGATCGATGTTCGATCCTTCACAGCAGTGCTCCCGCTGAAATTGCGCCGCACGTCGACTGCTCTCCGGTTGACAAGCGGGGCGGAAGCCTGAAAAGTGAAGCCTCTATCGAGACCGGCAGCGTTGGGAGGACTTGATGTCTGTGCGCGCGTTTTTCGGCCTTTCCACCCTCTTCCTGTCGCTTTTGACCGCCGGCATCCCCGCCGTTGCCCAGGAGAGTGGACGGCAGATCGAGATCACTCAGGACGGCGATTATTTCGGTTTCGACCTCAGGACCGAACAGAACGTCTCGCTCGACGAATGCCAGCAGACATGCATCGCGGACCAGGCCTGCCGCGCCTTCACCTACAATCCCAAGGTGAAGTGGTGCTTCCTCAAGTCCGACTATAACCAGCTCAACACCTTCCCCGGCGCCATCGCCGGCAAGGTCGTGCAGCCGCAGGTCACACAAGCCGACATCGGGGCGCCGCCGCGCCTGAAATTCCTGTCGGATCAGTTGCTGCAGGACGCCCGCAACACCAAGGCCAATCTTACCCTTGCCGACGATCAGCAGGGCATGGGCGTCAATACGCTCATCGACATGGCACGCGGCCAGGCCGGCATGGGCAATATCGAAAATGCGCTGAAGGCCTTCCAGGGCGCGTTGGCGATCAATCCTGATGACGCCGAACTCTGGCTGGAGGCGGCGCGAACCGCGAACCGCATCACCAACAATTCAAGCGTATCGATCCAGGCGGCGATCGCCGCGATCAACGGCTACGAGCTGACCCGCACCACCGAGAGCCGGGCGCATGCGCTTGCCGTCATGGCCAAATCGCTGGAAGGCGCCGAGAATTTCCGCGCCGCACTGAACGCCTACAAGGCGAGCCTGGAACTGGTGAAGGCAAAATCGGTCGAGGCAGCCTATCTCGACCTTAAGCAGCGCAAGGGGTTCCGCGTCGTCGAACATACGATCGATTCCGACGCTGCGACGCCGCGCGCCTGCGTGCAGTTCTCCGAGCAGCTTTTGAAGAGCGGCGCCGACTATGCCTCCTTCGTCACCGTCAATGGTGCTGCGCCAAAGGCGCTTGAGGCGAAGGGCGACCAGATCTGCATCGAAGGCCTATCGCATGGCGAGCGCTACAAGCTGACCCTTCGCGCCGGCCTGCCGTCCACCGTCGACGAAATGCTCGAAGCGCCCGTCACCCTCGATATCTATGTCGCGGACCGCGCCCAAATGGTGCGCTTCACCGGCGACAGCTTCGTGCTGCCGTCGACCGCGCGCCGCGGCATCCCGCTCGTTTCCGTCAACACCGACAGCGCCAAGCTGAAACTCTACCGCGTCGGCGATCGCAGCATCGCCCAGGTGCTGCAGAGCTCGCAGTTCCTGACCCAGCTCGACGGCTACAGCGCCCAGCGCATCGAGGATGAGATCGGCGAACTCGTCTGGCAGGGCTCGATCGACATCGAGCGCGACGTCAACAAAGAGGTCGTCACAAGCTTCCCGGTCGACGAGGCACTGCCTCAACGCAAGCCCGGCGTCTACGTCCTCACCGCCGCACCGACCACCGGTATCAGCCAGGAATGGGATGCGCGCGCGACGCAATGGTTCGTCGTTTCCGATATCGGCATCTCCACCTATGCCGGCACAGACGGGCTGAACGTCTTCGTGCGCTCGCTTGCGACTGCCGAGCCGATCGAAGGCGTCGAACTGCAGCTCGTCGCCAAAAACAACGAGATCCTCGGCACGGCGGTGAGCGATGATGACGGCCGCGTGACCTTCACAGCTGGCCTGATCCGCGGCACGGCCGGGCTCACGCCCGCCGTCATCACCGCCAAGAAGGGCGAGGACGACTATGTCTTCCTCGACATGAGCCGCGCCGGCTTCGACCTTTCGGATCGTGGCGTCACCGGGCGCGCGGCTCCTGGCGCCATCGACATTCTCGCCTGGACCGAGCGCGGCATCTATCGTGCCGGCGAAACCGTGCATGCGGCAGCGCTTGCCCGTGACGTTGACGGCATGGCGATCGAGAACCTGCCGCTGACCTTCGTCTTCCTCCGCCCGGATGGTGTCGAATATCGCCGCATGACCAGTGCCGGCGGCAAGCTCGGCGGCCATACGCTCGACCTCGACACCCAGGCAAACGCCATGCGCGGCACCTGGACGATGCAGATCTTCACTGACCCGAAGTCGCCTGCGATCGGCGAGAAGCAGTTCCTGATCGATGACTTCGTGCCGGATCGCACCGAATTCGATCTCACCAGCGACGCCAAGGAAATCGCCGTCGGTGAGACGGCAAGCGTGGCAGTCGACGGGCGCTATCTCTATGGCGCACCGGCTGCCGGCCTCGAACTTGAAGGCGAAGTGACGATCAAGCCGACGCGCGAAAACGCCGCCTTCAAGGGCTATTCCTTCGGTCTTGCCGACGAAGAGGCGAGCGAAGACACGCGCCTGCCGCTCGAAGAGCTTTCGTCGCTCGACGAGGAAGGCAAATCCAGCTTCGACGTCCTCATCGACGAAGTGCCCTCGACCACGCAGCTGCTAAATGCCACCGTGACCGTTCGCATGCGTGAAGCCGGCGGCCGCGCCGTCGAGCGCTCGCTGAAACTGCCGGTGCGCGCCGAGGGCCCGATGCTCGGCATCAAGCCGGAATTCGAGGGTGAGCTCGCCGAAAACTCCGTCGGCAAGTTCCGCGTCATCGCCGTCGATCCGGCCGGCAGCAAGGTCGCCATGCAGGGGCTCCTCTGGAAGCTGATCAGCGTCGAACGGAACTATCACTGGTATCGCGACGGCAGCGCCTGGAAATACGAGCCCGTCGTTACCACCAAACAGGTGGCCAACGGCAGCGTCGACCTGACGGAAGACGGCGGCGATATCTCCGTGCCCGTCGGCTGGGGGCGCTATCGCCTGGAAGTCGAGACGGCCGCGGTCGATGGCCCGACTTCGAGCGTGGAATTCGACGCCGGCTGGTATGTCGCCGCCACCTCGACGGAAACGCCTGACGGCCTGGAAATCGCGCTCGACAAGAAAAAATATGCGGTCGGCGACACGGCCAAGCTGAAGGTCTCGCCGCGTTTTGCCGGCGAACTGCTGGTCACCGTCGGCACAGAGAACCTGATCACGACCGAGACGGTATCGATTGCGGCTGAAGGCGGCGAAGTCGAATTGCCGGTCACCGACGCCTGGGGCGCCGGCGCCTATGTCACCGCCACGCTCTACCGGCCGGGCGATGCCCAGGAAAGCCGCATGCCGATGCGCGCCATCGGCATCAAATGGCTCACCGTCGATCCGGCCGAGCGCAAGCTCGCCGTCACGCTTAACGCGCCCGAAAAGATGGAGCCGCGCCAGCCGCTCGACATCAGCCTCCAGGTCGCCGGTGCCGGTGCCAATGAGGAAGCCTATGTGACGATCGCCGCCGTCGATGTCGGCATTCTCAATCTCACCCGCTACGAGCCGCCGAACCCGGAAGCCTGGTATTTCGGCCAGAGACAGCTCGGCCTTGAAATCCGCGACCTTTACGGTCGCCTGATCGACGGCTCGCTCGGCGCGACCGGAAAACTGCGCACCGGCGGCGATGGCGGCCAGGTCGCGCTTCAGGGCAGCCCGCCCACGGAAAAGCTGGTCGCCTTCTTCGAAGGACCGGTACAGCTCGACGGCGACGGCAAGGCAACCGTCAGCTTCGACATCCCGCAGTTCAACGGAACGGCGCGACTGATGGCCGTTGCCTGGACGAAATCCGGTGTCGGCCACGCCACGCGCGACGTGGTGATCCGCGACCCCGTCGTCGTTACCGCCAGCCTGCCGCGGTTCCTGGCGCCCGGAGACCGGTCAGACCTGAGGCTCGATATCGCCAATACCGACGCACCGGCCGGCGATTACCAGATCCATGTGACGACCAGTGGCCAAGCCACGGTCGAGCAACCGGGGACGGGCAGCACGGTCACCCTGGACCAGGGCGGTCGCTCCTCCATCACCTTGCCGGTCGTCGGGCAATATCCCGGCAACGGCGTCGTCACCGTGGCGCTGACCGGCGCCAACGGCCTTTCGCTCGAGCAGTCGCTCGACCTGCTCGTGCGTCCGGCAACCCTGCCGGTGACACAGCGACAAGTGGTTTCGATCGCGCCAGGAAGCAGCCTGACGGTCGACGGGCAGTTGCTCGCCGACAGCATCCTGCAGGGCGCTTCCGTCAACCTCAGCGTCACCCGCTCTGCCGCCTTCGATATGCCGGCACTGCTGATGACCCTCGATCGCTATCCCTATGGCTGCACGGAGCAAACGACCAGCCGCGCGCTGCCGCTGCTCTACCTGAGCGAACTCGCCAAGCAGTCCGGCCTTGCCGATGACGAGGGCGTGACGAAACGGGTGCAGGAGGCGATCTACCGCGTGCTCTCCAACCAGTCCTCGTCGGGCAGCTTCGGGCTTTGGGGGCCGGGCTACGGCGACCTCTGGCTCGACGCCTATGTCACCGACTTCCTGACCCGCGCCCGCGAGCAGAAATATGACGTGCCCGAGGCCGCAATGGTTCAGGCGCTGGAAAACCTGCAGAACGGCGTCAGCTACGACACCAACGCCAAGGATCGCGGCAACGAGATCGCCTATGCGCTCTACGTGCTTGCCCGCAATCGCAAGGCGGCGATCAACGACCTGCGTTATTACGCAAACACGCTGATCAACGATTTCCCGACGCCGCTCGCCAAGGCTCATATCGCCGCAGCGCTTTCGCTGTATGGCGATGCTCAAGGGGCGCAGGACACGTTTGCCAACGCGGCGAACATGTCGACGGGCCTCGTCAATGTCAGCCTGTCGCGCTCCGACTACGGCTCGTCGCTGCGTGACGGCGCGGCGGTGCTGGCGCTTGCGGCCGAAAGCCGACCGGTCCCGCCGATCGTTCCAGAGCTATCAAAAATGGTCGCCCGCGAATGGGAACAGAAGACCTATACCAGCACCCAGGAACAGGCCTGGATGCTGCTTGCCGCCCGCGCCATCCAGAATGGCGACGAGGACATGGCGCTCGACGTCAACGGCGCATCGAAGTCCGGCAGCTATGCCGCCCAGATGACCGGCGACGCGCTCATCACCCACCCGGTGGTGATCCGCAACCAGGGTGCCGATCCGGTTTCGGCCGTGGTCACCACGGTCGCCGCCCCCGCCCAGCCGCTTTCGGCCGGCGGCGACGGCTTCACCATCGAGCGCACCTACTACACGCTCGACGGAGCCGAGGCGAACGTCATGGAAGCGCGGCAGAACGAACGCTACGTCGTCGTGCTGAAAGTCACGGAGGCCAACGACTGGCCGTCGCGCGTGCTGGTCACCGACCTGCTGCCGGCCGGTTTCCAGATCGACAATCCGAGCCTCGTCGACAGTGCCCAGCTCAGCAATTTCGAGTGGCTCGGCGAAATCACCGCGACCCATACGGAGTTCCGTAACGACCGCTTCGTCGCAGCACTCGACCGCAGCATCGGCGCCGGCCGCGAGGTCACGCTGGCCTATGTCGTGCGCGCGGTAACGCCGGGCACCTATGACCATCCGGCCGCAACTGTCGAGGACATGTACCGGCCGCAGCTTTCGGCCCGCACCGCGACCGGGCGCATGGAGGTGCTGGCCGCGCAATAGGCAAGATCATGTCGATTGGGCGCAAACTGCTGATCGCCTTGCCCGTCTGCCTGCTGGTGACGGGGCTGACGGGCTTTGCGATCGAAAAGGCTGACGAGGCCTTCCCGCCGCCGCTTGCGGAGGCGGACGTCGTCTCGCGCGAGGTGGACGACGCCAACGGACAGCTCTTGCGCGCCTTCGCAACGCCGGATGGCCTCTGGCGACTGAAGACCACGGTCGACGATGTCGATCCGCAGTTCCTGAAGATGCTGATCGCCTACGAAGACCAGCGTTTTGAGGAGCATTCCGGCGTCGATATCCTGGCGCTTGGCCGCGCCGCGCTTCAATTCGTCAGCAATGGCCGGATCGTCTCGGGCGCCTCGACGCTTTCCATGCAGGTCGCCCGGCTGATCGAGCCGCGGCAGCAGCGCTCGATAACCGCCAAGCTGTTGCAAATCGCACGCGCGATCCAGATCGAGCGACGGCTATCGAAGGACCAGATCCTCAATCTCTATCTCACCCATGCGCCTTATGGCGGCAATATCGAGGGCGTGCGCGCCGCGAGCCTCTCCTGGCTCGGCAAGGAGCCGAAACGGCTGACGGCCGGCGAAGCGGCCCTGCTCGTGGCACTACCGCAATTGCCGGAGAAGCGCCGCCCGGACCGCAACCATGCCGCCGCTGTCGCCGCCCGCGAACGGGTGCTGACGCGTCTCGCCGTTGCTGACGTGATTGGCGACGGCGAAGCGGAACGCGCGATCGCCACGTCCGTTCCGTCGCGCCGGCTGCAACTCCCGGCCTATGCCGCGCACCTCGCCGAACGGGCGTTGCGCAAAGATCCGAAGGCGGTTCGGCATGAGACGAGCTTGCGCCTTGCCGTCCAGCGCAACCTCGAAGCCGTGGCAAAGGAAGGGGCAGCCAAGCTCGGACCGAAGGTTTCGGTCGCCATGGTGATGGCCGATGCGAAGACCGGAGAGATCGTCGCTTCGGTCGGATCGGCCGACTATTTCGATGCGAGCCGCTCCGGCTGGATCGACATGACGCGCATCACGCGTTCACCGGGCTCTACCCTCAAGCCCTTCATCTATGGCCTTGCCTTCGAAGAAGGGCTCGTCAGCCAGGAGACGATCATCGAGGACCGGCCGGCGGACTTCTTCGGCTACCGCCCACGCAACTTCGACATGAGCTACCAGGGCGATGTCAGCGTGCGCGAGGCGCTGCAATTGTCTCTGAACGTTCCGGCGATCCGCCTGCTCGACGCGGTCGGCCCGGCCGAGCTGATGATGCGCTTTCGCCGCGGCGAGGTGAAGCCGGCACTTCCTGCCGGCGAAGCACCCGGCCTTGCGATCGGTCTTGGCGGCGTCGGACTTTCCCTGCGCGATCTCGTGCAGCTCTATGCGGCGCTTGCCAATCGCGGCTTCCCCCTCCGGCTCGGCGACGGCGTTGAGGGCAAGGCGGGCCTGATCGAAGCGGAACCGGTGCTTTCGCCGGTCGCCGTCTGGAATGTCTCCGACGCGCTCTCCGGCGTGTTGCCGCCCGCTGGCAGTCGCCAGCGCGGCATCGCCTATAAGACCGGCACCAGCTATGGCTACCGTGATGCCTGGTCGGTCGGCTATGACGGCCGCCATGTGCTCGGGGTCTGGGTCGGACGGCCCGACAATGGGGCGGTTCCCGGCCTCACCGGCTATGGCAGCGCCGCCCCCATTCTCTTCGAAGGCTTCGCCAAATCCGGCTTCGGCATCACGCCGCTGCCCGATGCGCCGGCCGGCGCGATCCGCATTTCTCAAGCCGAACTGCCGATCAGCCAGCGCCGCTTCTCGCTGACGGCAAGCGGCCTCGTCAACGCTTCGGCCCGCGAGCCGGCACCGCAGATCGTGTTTCCGCCCGAGGGCGCACGCGTCGAGCTCAGTGCGAACCATCAGGCGCTTTCGCCGCTGACACTCAAGCTCCAGGGCGGACGCGCGCCGTTCCGCTGGCTTGCCAATGGCAAGCCTCTGCCGGAGCTCACCCGCCGGCGGGTCACGCAGTGGCAACCGGATGGTGCCGGCTATTCGACGCTGACGGTGATCGATTCCGTCGGCCGCGCCGCCAGCGTGCGCGTCTTCATCGAGTAACAGTGCGGATCTCGCGTGCCGCGTCTTCAGCCCGCTCGGCGAGGAGCGCTTCGATCTCCTCCTCCAACCGCACCGCATCGAGCGGCTTGTGGAGAAGACGGTGGCCGCTTGCGGTCACTTCCTTCAGCCGTGTCGGCGACGTATCGCCGGAAAGGATCAGCGCCGGCACCTCCCGCCCGAGATGGGCCCTGATCTCCCGGATCGCATCGATCCCGGTCTTGCCGGCCTCGAGACGGTAATCGGTGATGACAAGATCGACCGGCGCCTCTCCCAGGCGCGCAGCCTTCGCCAGCTCCTTTCGGGCCGTGGCAGCCGAACGCCCGGCATAGACCGCATAGCCGAGCGTGCGGAGCAACAGCGCCGTCGCATCCAGCGCGTCGCGCTCGTCGTCGATGACGACGATACCCCCTTGCTGCGTCGCAGCGGTCGGATGGGCGCGTCCGGGCTTTGCCAGCGAAGGCGGCGCGACCACCGGCAAAGTGATGGAAAACATCGAACCGCGACCCTCCGTCGAGACTACCTTGATCGGGTGGCCGAGCAGAGCGGCGGTACGCTGCACGATGGCAAGGCCGAGCCCGAGCCCCTGCGCCCGGTTGCGTGCAGGATTTTGCAGTTGCACGAACTCCTCGAAGATCGCTTCCTGCTCTGAATCGGGGATGCCGACACCGGTGTCCCAGACCTGCACCTCCACCGCCGCACCGCGGCGTCGGCAACCGATCAGCACCTTGCCGGTCCGTGTGTAACGGAACGCATTGGAAATGAGGTTGTCGAGGACACGCTTCAGCATCATCGGGTCGGTATCGACCCAGACATCCGTCATCACCACGCGCCATCCGAGGCCCTGGTCCTTCGCAATGCCGGAGAACTCCGCCTTGAGGTCGTGGAACAGTCGCCGTAGGGACACCGGTTCTCGCGCGACGGTCACGATTCCCGCGTCAAGCTTGGAAATGTCGAGCAACGCGTCGAGCAGACCGCCGAGATTGCCGATAACCGAGCGCGCGCGATCGGCGAGGTCGCGGGCGTTCTTGGCCGGAACGTCACCGTTGCGACCGAGTGCTGCGAGCGTCGAGGTGAAAAGGCTGAGGGCGTGGATCGGCTGACGCAGGTCGTGGCTTGCGGCAGCGAGGAACCGCGACTTGGAGCGATCGGCGCTCTGCGCCTTGTCGCGCTCTGCCTCAAGGCTGGTGATCAGCGACAGATTCTCGAAACGCAGCCGCACCGTTTCGGCAAGCGTCCTGTGGGTGACGCGGCTGTAGTAGAGGTCGACGCCGAAGAGGCAGATGGTGAAAATCAGATAGGTGTCGTAGATCGGCCCTTCGCCGAGGAAGCAGCGGATCGCGAAGGGCAGGAGGATCGCAACCAGCGAGCCGGCATAGGCGAGCGGAAAGGCAGACAGCGACGGCACCGCACCGCTGGCAATGCCTGTGATCACGATGCAGACGAAGGCAAGCGTCTGCGGCTCGTCCGGATGGAAGGCAAACCAGCCAAGCGCGCCCCAGAGACCGCTGGAAACCCACGAAAGCAGCGTGAAGCGCCAGGCCCATCGCCGCCAGTCCCGCGTCCGCCCTTCATCGGTCTGACGCCGATATCGCCAGTCGAGAAGAATGCGCGCGAACGTCAGCAGATAGAGTGCGGCACCCCATGAAAACAGCAGATCCCGCGACACAAGATCGCGCAGGACATAAGCAACCAGCAGTGGAATTGCGAAATTGGCAAAAAGCACCGCGTAAGATTGACGAAATAATAAGCCTATCAGGAGAGGTTGCAGGTGTTCGCGAGTCTCCATTGCCGCTCCTGTCTCGATGCAACGCCATGTCCGCGGAGAATTGCCGATTTCGATGAAGGATTGCTTACATGCGCAAACTGCTGACGATCGTGGTGGCAGACGATCACGCCATCGTTCGCGAGGGCCTGAAGCTGCTGCTCTCCACCATGGACCACGTATCGGTGGTTGCGGAAGCGGCCGACGGCGAGACGCTGACGACCATCGTTCGCGCCAGCAGTCCTGATCTGGTGATCCTCGACCTCGGCATGCCGGGGGTTGCCGGCGTGCAGTTCATCAACGAACTCCGGGCGGTCGCGCCGCGCATGAAGATCCTGGCGCTGACCGCAAACATCGAGCCGCGAACCGTGCGGGCCGTGATCGCCGCCGGGGCCAGCGGTTACCTGACGAAGACCGGCGACCCGGCCGAACTGAATGCAGCACTCGACGCAATGCTGCGAAACGAAATTTATCTCAGCCAATCGGTTCGTTTCGCCATCGACGATCCCCGCAGCCACCAGCCGCCGCCGACAACCGATACGGCGCTCTCCCCCATCCCCCTCACCCGCCGCGAAATGCAGATCCTCTCTCTCGCCGCCCAGGGGCTGACCGCGCGCGAGACCGCCGATCGCCTCGGTATCAGCCCGCTCACGGCCCGCAAGCATCGCGAGAACCTGATGCGCAAGCTCAGTCTGCACAACACGGCAGAGATCGCGGCCTATGCGCTGCGCATCGGCCTGCCGATCGGTTGATATCGCAGTCCTCGCCGGTCTTTCCGGAAGTCACCTTCCCTTAACCACGGCAAAACAGGCGATCCTGCCACAACGCCGAAATACGGCACCTGCCGTATGTCAATCGGATACAACCAAGCGTAGTTCTCCCGCTCTATCGCGCCACCGAGATGGTTCGACGCCAAGACGTCGGCCCGGGGGCGTTCCGGCTATTTCGGGAGGAGCCCCCATGCCGTCGCTGGAGCATTGGATTTCGTTCGCACTGGCAACGGCGATTTTCGCCTTCATGCCGGGTCCTGCCATTCTCTATATGACGGCGCAGACGTTGGCGCATGGCCGCAAGGCCGGCCTCCTGGCGGCGCTCGGCATTCATATCGGCTGCTACATCCACATCGCCGCCGCGGCGCTCGGGCTTGCCGCCCTGCTTCACCATGCACCGCTTCTCTATGGGGCGATCAAGCTTGCCGGCGCCGTCTATCTGGTCTGGCTCGGCGCGACCATGCTGCTCGGGGTCGGCAAACATGCCGCCCACGCCGAGGCTGCGAAACCCGGCGTCCTGCGCGACAGCATCGTGGTGGAGGTCCTCAATCCCAAGACCGCCTTGTTCTTCGTGACCTTCCTGCCGCAGTTCGTGGATCCGGCCGTGGCGATGCCGATGTCGCTGCAGTTCCTGATGTTCGGCCTGCTGGTGAACCTTGCCCTGTCGGTCGCCGATATCGCGGCCGTCTTCCTCGCCTCCTTCACGCTCGGTCGGCTGGTTGGTGGCGCCGGCAATCTTGTTCCGCGCACCTGCGGTTCGATCCTCATCGGCCTCGGCCTGATGCTGGCAAGTCAGCCGATCTGATCGCCCAAAGACGGTGCGCGCGCCGGGTCCGACCTTGGTGTATCCTTAAGGGCGCTGAAGTCGGGGGGCGCCATGCTGAATGCAACCGAGATCGCCAAGGCCGCCGAAAGCCTGCATCAGGCCGAACGCGATCGAAAACAGATCGGGCTCCTGTCGCTCAAGCATCCCGAAATGACGGTCGACGACGCCTATGCGATCCAGGCGGCTCTGGTCCGGCGCAAACGCGACGACGGCCACCGCATCATCGGCTGGAAGATCGGGCTGACGTCCAATGCCATGCAGCAGGCGCTCGGCATCGACACGCCCGATTCCGGCGTGCTCTTCGACAACATGCTGTTCGACGACGGCGCAAGCATACCCGCCGATCGCTTCATCCAGCCACGGGTCGAAGCGGAGATCGCGTTCATCATGAAAACCGGGCTCAAAGGCCCGCGGGTCAACATCGTCCAGGTCCTGAACGCCACGGATTATGTCATGCCGGCGCTGGAAATTCTCGACAGCCGGATCGTCCGCACGGATCCGAAAACAAAGAAGGCGCGCATCCTCGTCGATGCGATCGCCGACAATGCCGCCAATGGCGGCCTCATCCTCGGCGGCCGCGCCGTGCGCCCCGATACGGTCGACATGCGCTGGATGGGGGCGATCGTCTCGCGCAATGCGGTGATCGAGGAAACGGGACTTGCGGCCGGTGTGCTCAACCATCCGGCGCGCGGCATCGCCTGGCTCGCCAATCGTCTCGCGCAATGCGGCGACGCGATCGAGCCCGGCCAGATCGTTCTCTCAGGCTCTTTCATCCGCACGCTCGAAGCCAGGAACGGCGACACGATCGTCGCCGATTTCGGCGCTTATGGCTCGGTCAGTTGCCACTTCGCGTGAAGTGTATAACGACAGGCAGGCTACACACCCGCCGCGCGGATATCACTGCACCAGGATGGCGCGGAAGTCGTTGACGTTGGTGCCCGTTGGCCCCGGCTTGAAGAGATCGCCGAGCGCATCGAACGCCGACCAGCTGTCGTTCTTCTGCAGGAATGTCGCGGCATCCAGCCGTTGCGCCGCGAGGCGGGCGATGGTGGTGTCGTCGGCGAAAGCGCCGGCGTTGTCCTCGGAGCCGTCGATGCCGTCGGTGTCTGCGGCCAGCGCCGAGACCCCTTTGGCACCGTCGATGCCGAGCGCCAGCGCCAGCAGGAATTCGCTGTTGCGTCCGCCCTTGCCCTTGCCGCGGATGGTGACGGTCGTCTCGCCGCCCGAGAGAACGACGACCGGTTTGGTGAACGGTCGACCGCGGCCGACGACTTCCCGGGCGATCGCCGCATGCACACCGCCAACGTCGCGCGCCTCGCCCTCGATCGCATCGGAAAGAATGATCGCGTCGATGCCGGCGGCACGCGCCTCTGCAGCCGCGGCCTCGAGCGAGACGGATGCGGATGCGATCAGCCGGACTTCGTTACGGGCAAAACGCGGGTCATCAGGAGATGGCGCGGCGCTTTCCGGGCTATTGATCCACGCCATAACCTTTGCCGGCAGGTTCAGACTGTAGCGCTCGATCAGCGTCAGCGCATCCTCGCGCGTGCTGGCGTCCGCCAGTGTCGGGCCGGAGGCGACCAGCGCCGGATCGTCGCCCGGAATATCGGAAACGATCAGCGAAACGACCTTGGCCGGATAGGCCGCGGCAGCCAGCCGACCGCCCTTGATCATCGAGACGTGCTTGCGCACGGCATTCATGGCGCTGATCGGCGCGCCGGAGGCAAGCAACGCCCGGTTGACGGCGATCTCGTCTTCCAGCGTCAAGCCGGGTGGTGGCGAGGGCAAAAGCGCCGAGCCACCGCCGCAGACGAGCGCGACGACAAGATCGTCCGCCGTCAGGCCGCCGACTTCGGCGAGCAAGCGCTTCGAGGCCAGTAAACCGTTTTCATCAGGCAGGGGGTGCGACGCTTCCAGCACCTCGATCGTCTCGCATGGGGCAGCATAGCCATAGCGGGTGACGATCACGCCCGAGAGCGGACCATCCCAATGGCGTTCGAAGGCGGCTGCCATCTGGGCCGCACCCTTGCCGGCCCCAACCACCACCGTCCGCCCCTTCGGTCGCGCCGGCAGGTTGGCCGCGATCACTTTCTCCGGATCAGCCGCGGCAACGGCCGAGGTGAACAGCGCTTCGAGGAAACGGCGTGGATCGGTGATGGTTGGCATTGGTCTCCCCCTGGAGGATGTCGCGTCGCTCCATCCTTATATGTCATCCCAGCGCAAATCGCGGTTGGAACTGCATGAAAGTCTCGGGCGGCGGTTCCTCCAACCGCCGCCCGGACGCATGACCGGTCCGGCACAATGGGACGCCGGACGAGTCATGCGCATTTAAGGTCGTCGCCTGATCTTTTCAAAGCGGCGCAATTCCTAACGGAAAACCGCTTCGCACGTTCCCTGGAATTGCTTAGGCAACCTGGTGGTTCGCCATGCGCTCCAGCGCCCGGACGAGGCCGGAGTGGTCTAGGCCGCTGTCGCCGTTGGCTGCGCAGTTGTTGAAGAGTTCCTGCGTTGCCGCCGTGTTCGGCAGCGAGATGCCGAGCGACTTGGCACCCTGGAGAGCCAGGTTGAGGTCCTTCTGGTGCAGCGAGATGCGGAAGCCCGGATCGAAGGTGCGCTTGATCATGCGCTCGCCGTGAACTTCGAGAATGCGCGAGGAGGCAAAGCCGCCCATCAGCGCTTCGCGGACGCGCGCCGGATCAGCACCCGCCTTGGAGGCGAAGACAAGCGCTTCCGAGACCGCTTCGATCGTCAGCGCAACGATGATCTGGTTGGCGACCTTGGTGACCTGGCCGTCGCCGCAATCACCGACGAGCGTGATGTTCTTGCCCATCAACTTCAAGAGCGGCAGGGCGCGGTCGAAGCTCTCCTGGGCGCCGCCCGCCATGATCGAGAGCGAAGCATTCTTGGCGCCGACTTCGCCGCCGGAAACCGGGGCGTCGATGTATTCGGCACCGGTCTCGCGAACTTTCTTGGCGAATTCCTTCGTCTCGATCGGCGAGATCGAGCTCATGTCGATGACGAGCTTGCCCTTGGAAAGACCGTAGGCGACGCCGTTTTCGCCGAAGAGAACATCCTTGACCTCAGGGGTATCCGGCAGCATCAGGATGATGGTGTCGACGGTTTCGGCCAACGCCTTCGGCGAGTCGACGAACTTGAGGCCGTTGTCGAGCAGCTCCTGGCGCGGCGGGATGACGAACTTCGAGGTGACGATGGTGTGGCCGGCATCCTGCAGGTGGCGCGCCATCGGCGTGCCCATGATACCCAGTCCAATGAAACCGATTGTTGCCATGGTGTTTAGCTCCTGATCTTGATGATGTCTGCGGATTGGGTGCGCTGGCGCTCGGCGCCGAGCCAGCCAAGGCCCTCGGCAGTCGTGGTGCGCGGCTTATATTCGCAACCGATCCAGCCGTCGTAGCCGGCCGCTTCCAGCGCGTCGAAGACGAAGGGATAGTTGATCTCGCCGGTGCCCGGCTCGTTGCGGCCCGGATTGTCGGCAAGTTGGACATGAACGATGCGATCGGCAAAGCGTTTGTAGGTGCCGATCAACTCGCCCTGCGTGCGCTGCTGGTGGTAGAGGTCGTACTGGATGAACAGGTTGTCGCTGCCGACCTCCTCAATGATCGAAGCCGCCTGCTCGACCGTGTTGAGATAGAAGCCCGGAATATCGAAGTCGTTGATCGGTTCGATGAGCAGGCGAATGCCCTGCTTGCCGAGTTCGCTTGCAGCAAGCTTGAGATTGGCGACCAGCGTGTCGCGCAGCACCTGTTCAGAGACACCGTGAGGCGCGATGCCAACCAGGCAGTTGACCTGCTTGCAGTCGAGCGCCGTCGCGTAGTCGATGGCGCTCGCCACGCCTTTGCGGAACTCGTCGACCCGGTTAGGCAGGATGGCGATGCCGCGTTCGCCGCTCGCCCAGTTGCCGGCCGGCAGGTTGTGCAGAACTTGGGTCAGGCCATGGCGCTGAAGCTCTGCGCGCAGGCTCACCTTTTCGAATTCGTAGGGAAACAGATATTCCACGCCCT
The DNA here is from genome assembly GCF_014852035.1 of Ensifer sp. ENS03. Lineage (NCBI taxonomy): Bacteria > Pseudomonadati > Pseudomonadota > Alphaproteobacteria > Hyphomicrobiales > Rhizobiaceae > Ensifer > Ensifer sp. ENS03. The sequence continues at coordinate 182,350 of NZ_JACVAV010000009.1, forward strand.
CGAAGCCGGCCTTGGCAGCAAGGGCGAAACGATCGAGGAACGGCACCTCGTTGAACAGCATTGTCAGGTTCGCAGCGAACTTCGCCATGCGATGTTTCCTCCTTGTGTTTGTCTTGTGAGCGATGCGGGCGGCGGAGCGCCCGCATCTCCTCAGTCATTCAAGGCTCAGTCGAGCAGGGCCGTGATCGCGGTCGGCACGTCCTCGCCGCGCAGCGCCAGTTCCTCGAACTCGACGACTGCATTGATGTCGGCGCCCATGGAGATGTTGGTGACGCGCTCGAGGATGAACTCGATGACGACGGGAACCTGGTGCTCGTCCATCAGCGCGCGCGCCCGGTCGAAGGCTTCCTGGAACTCGTTCGGACTGCGCACCCGGATCGCCTTGCAGCCGAGACCTTCGGCAACCGCGACGTGGTCGACGCCGTAACCCTTCTCCGCATCGCCCGACGCGTTGATGTTGTCGAAGGCGAGGCTGACTTCGAAGTCCATGTTGAGACCGCGCTGCGCCTGGCGGATGAGGCCGAGATAGGAATTGTTCACGACCACATGCAGGTAAGGCAGCTTGTGCTGGGCGCCGACAGCCAGTTCCTCGATCAGGAATTGGAAGTCGTAGTCGCCTGAGAGTGCCACGATCGTCCGGTCCGGATCGGCAGCGCGAACACCGAGGGCCGCAGGCAAGGTCCAGCCGAGCGGTCCGGCCTGGCCGCAATTGATCCAGTTGCGCGGCTTGTAGACGTGCAGGAACTGGGCGCCGGCGATCTGGCTGAGGCCGATGGTCGAAACGTAGCAGGTGTCGCGGCCGAAGGCCTTGTTCATCTCTTCATAGACGCGCTGCGGTTTCAGCGGCGTCTGGTCGAAGTGGGTCTTGCGCAGCATGGTGCGCTTGCGCTCGCGGCACTCTTCCGCCCAGGCGGACCAGTCACGCAGCTTGCCCGCCGTCTTCCATTCCGTCGCGACATCGAGGAAGAGCTTCAGCGCAGCGCCGGCATCCGAGACGATACCGAAATCGGGCGCGAAAACGCGGCCGATCTGCGTCGGCTCAATGTCGACGTGAACGAACTTGCGGCCTTCCGTGTAGGTCGGAACGTTGCCGGTGTGGCGGTTTGCCCAGCGGTTGCCGACGCCGAGCACGAAGTCGGAGGCGAGCATGTTGGCATTGCCGTAGCGATGCGAGGTCTGCAGGCCGCACATGCCGGCCATCAGCGGATGGTCATCCGGGATCGTGCCCCAGCCCATCAGCGTCGGAATAACCGGAATTCCGGTGATTTCGGCAAATTCTGTCAGAAGGTCCGATGCATCGGCGTTGATGATGCCGCCGCCGGCAACGATCAGCGGGCGTTCCGCTTCGTTCAGCATCGCGATCGCCTTCTCGGCCTGGGCCCGCGTCGCCTTCGGCTTGTAGGCTTCAAGCGGCTGGTAGGTGTCCGGATCGAATTCGATCTCGGCAAGCTGGACGTCGACCGGCAGGTCGATCAGCACCGGGCCGGGACGGCCGGAGCGCATGATGTGAAACGCCTTCTGGAAGACGAAGGGAACGAGCGCCGGCTCCATGACGGTAACCGCCCACTTGGTGACCGGTGCTGCGATCTTGGCGATATCGACAGCCTGGAAATCTTCCTTGTCGAGACGGGCGCGCGGCGCCTGGCCGGTGATGCAGAGGATCGGGATCGAATCCGCCGAGGCCGAATAGAGGCCGGTGATCATGTCGGTGCCGGCCGGGCCCGACGTGCCGATGCAGACTCCGATATTGCCGTGCTTGGCGCGCGTATAGCCTTCGGCCATGTGGGAAGCGCCTTCGACGTGGCGCGCCAGGATATGACGAACCGAGCCGCGCGCCTTCAGCGCCGAGTAGAACGGATTAATGGCGGCACCCGGTACGCCGAAGGCACAGTCGATGCCTTCCTTTTCCAGAACAATAACAGCCGCGTCAACGGCACGCATCTTAGCCATGGGAACTCCTCCAATTTCCTGAAACAATAATCCATTATCGTCGATACGCAACACGCAAATGGAATTCATTTCCATCATGTGGAAATAAAGATTTTCAATAATTCGGAGAAAATCGCGGCATGGCCTGATAGAGGATGATGGGCGAGACACGTGATTTGCAGAGAGGCTTTTATGGACGGCAACGGCAGGGGAAAACGCGGACGCAAGGCGGGCGAGAACGCCGCCCCTTCATCCGTCCAGGTGCTTGATCGCAGTCTCGCCCTTTTGACGGTCGTGGCCGAAGGCGACGGCTCAACCCTCACCCAGCTCGCCGACGAGACCGGCATGGCGCCGTCGACCGTGCACCGGCTGCTGGCAACGCTTGCCGGCCACGGCATGGTGATGCACGACCCGGACACGGGCGCCTGGACAGTCGGTTTGAAGGCGTTCGAGATCGGCAACGCCTATCTGCGCTTCCGCAAGCTCGGCACCATCAGTCGGCCGTTTCTAAAAGGACTGATGGAGGAAAGCGGCGAGACGGCGAATATCGGCATCGAGGAAGGCGGCGACGTCGTCTTCATTTCGCAGGTCGAAAGCCACGCGCCGATGCGCGCTTTCTTCCGTCCCGGCCGCCGCGGTCCGGTTCATGCCTCCGGCATCGGCAAGGCCATCCTGTCCACCTGGTCCGACAAGGAGATCGCCCAACTGCTCCACGGTCGCGAACTCGCGCATTTCACCGACAAGACGCGCGATACGCTGCCGGCGCTGCTGAAGGATATCCAGGAGATCCGCCACCGCGGCTGGTCGGTCGACGACGAGGAGCACACGCTCGGCATGCGCTGCGTCGCCGCTCCGATCTTCAACGAATATGGCGAAACGATCGCCGGCATATCCATCTCGGGCCCGTCGGTCCGCGTCAGCGATCAGAAGCTCTCAACCTTCGGCCCCATCGTGCGCGAACGCGCGGATGCGCTGACCAAGGCGATGGGCGGCAAGCGACCGGAAGAGCTTTAAACCCCGACCAACTGAAACGCCGCGCGTCCGATCCGGACACGCGGCGTTATAATAAGCAATGCTGGCGAGCCAGCAGGGGCGGACGCGCCTTAGGCCGTTTCGAGGCTCTTTACTGCCGAGGTGGCTGCGTCCTTCGCAGCGCGTGCAGCTCCCTTCATCGGCTTGCCGGCGACATAGGTCTCGGCCACGCATCGGTCGTCACCCATCGTCTGCAGGATGAAGAGTTCCTCGACAAGCGAACCGGCAACCCGCATGCGCAAGTCCATCGACGGCTTGGCGCGGCTATCAAGCACCACGATATCGGCATCGGCGCCGACATGCAGCGAGCCGATACGGTCGTCGAGATCGAGCGCCCGGGCGTTGCCGAGTGTCATGCGGTAGAAGGAGTTGAATGGCGTCAGCCGCTGGCCCTGCAGGTGCAGAACCTTGTAGGCCTCGTCCATCGTCTCCAGCATCGAGAAGCTGGTGCCGGCGCCGACATCGGTCGCGACCGACCAGCGGGCGCCGAGCTTGTCGAAGCGATCGCGATCGAAGAGACCCGAGCCGAGGAACAGGTTCGAGGTCGGGCAGAAATTGCCGACGGCACCGGTTTCGGCGAGTACCGAAATCTCGCGGTCGCTCAGATAGATGCAGTGGCCGAGCAAGGTCTTGCGCGTCAGCAGATCGTAGCGCGCGTAAATGTCGGTATAGTCCTTCGCTTCCGGATAGAGCGACGTGGCGAAGGCGATTTCGTCCCTGTTTTCAGAGAGATGCGTCTGGACGTAGCACTCCGGATGCTCGGCGACGAGCGTGCGGCTCGCCTCCATCTGCTCCGGCGTCGAGGTGATGGCAAAGCGCGGGCTGATAGCGTAGTGCGCGCGGCCACGGCCGTGCCACTTGGCAATCAGCGCCTTCGTCTCGTCATAGCCCTGCTGCGCCGTGTCGCGCAGCGCATCGGGCGCATTGCGGTCCATCATCACCTTGCCGCCGATCATCAGCATGCCGCGCGCTTCAGCGGCCCCGAAATAGGCGTCGACGCTCTCCGGATGCACCGAGCAATAGGCGGCCGCCGTCGTCGTGCCGTTCGCCAGAAGCTCATCCAGGAAACGGCCGGCGATGAAGTCGGCATGCTCCGGTTTGCGGAACTTCTGCTCCTCGACGAAAATGTAGGTGTTCAGCCATTCGAGAAGCTGGGCGCCGTAGGAGGCGATCGCCTGCGTCTGCGGGAAATGCAGATGCGTATCGATCAGGCCTGGCAACACCAGATGAGGGCGATGGTCGGCGACCTTGACGCCGGCACCGGCACGACGGGCGACATCGGCATGATCGCCGATATCGGCGACCTTGCCGCCGCGCACGAGCACGGCGCCGTCTTCGAAGTAGCGATAGGAGGTGGTGTCGTCGATGCCCTTTGGTTCCTCGACGAAGGTCAGCACACGGCCGCGGATCAGCAGATCGGTCATTGGGTCTTTCCTCCATTCACGACGGATTCGTACCAGGCGACGAGCAGCTGCCGCTCCTCGTCCGATACGCCGGTGACATTGGCGGGCGGCATCGCGTGGCTGCGGCCGGCCTGCAGGTAGATTTCACGCGCGTGATTGGCGATCTCAGTGTCGGTCTCGAGCATCACGCCTTTCGGCGGGACGACGATGCCCTCCCAGCCCGGCTCCTTGGCATGGCACATGGAACAGCGGCCAAGCACCGTGTCGCGGACCTTCGGAAAGGCTTCCGCGGTGACGAACGGCTGTTGCGCGGCGGAAATCTTCGCCTCCTCGCCGCCGGTAAGAATCTTCGGCACGGTCGACAGCCACATGATGACGACGAAGAGCAGCGCAGTGACCAGCCAGGTCCAGGTCGGGTTGCCCTTGTTCGCGTGACGGGTGTTGAAATAGTGGCGGATGGTCACGCCCATCAGGAAGACCAGCGAGGCGATGATCCAGTTGTACTGGGTACCGAACGCCAGCGGATAGTGGTTCGACAGCATCAGGAAGAGAACCGGCAGCGTCAGGTAGTTGTTGTGGGTCGAGCGCTGCTTGGCGATCACGCCATACTTGGCGTCGGGCGTGCGGCCAGCGATCAGGTCGCCGACGACCACCTTCTGGTTCGGAATGATGATGAAGAAGACGTTGGCCGACATGATCGTTGCGGTAAACGCACCGAGATGCAGGAAGGCTGCGCGGCCGGTGAAGAGCTGCGTGTAGCCCCAGGCCATGCCGACCAGAATGAAGTAGAGCAGCACCATCAGTCGGGTGTTGTCGCGACCGAAGGGCGACTTGCAGATCGTATCATAGGCGAGCCAGCCGAAGGCAATCGAGCCGAGCGAGATGGCGATTGCCACCGGCTTCGAGACGTCGAGCACGTTCGGGTCGATCAGATAGAGGTCGGCGCCGGCGTAGTAGACCAGGCAGAGCATGCCGAAGCCGGAGAGCCAGGTGACATAGGACTCCCATTTGAACCAGATCAGGTGCTCCGGCATGTTGGCCGGGGCAACCAGGTATTTCTGGATGTGGTAGAAGCCACCACCGTGCACCTGCCATTCTTCGCCATAGGCGCCGGCCGGCAGGCCGGGATGTTTCTTCAGACCGAGGTCGAGGGCGACGAAGTAAAAGGACGAACCGATCCATGCAATGGCGGTGATGACGTGCAGCCATCTCACGGCAAAGGTCAGCCAATCCCAGGCGATGGCATAGTCGTACATGAAATTCTCCCATTTCTCCTCGGACCATTATGTGTCATTGCTGGAGGTCGCGGGAACGTCGCTGCTTCACCAACACTTTCAAAAAAATCTATAAAATAGCGACGGAATGGATAGGCTAGAGAGAGCCTGAAGGAGTGGGACGGAGGCATGTCTTATCTGGACAATGTGCGCGTCTTCGTACGCGTCGTAGAGCTTGGAACCCTGTCGGCAGCGGGTCGCGACCAGCGCGTGACGCCGGCGGTTGCAAGCAATAGAATCAAAGAGTTGGAACGTCATATGGGCGTTCGCCTGTTCAATCGGACGACGCGCAAGCTGACCCCGACGGAGCACGGTCGCGTCTTTTACGACGGCGCGGTGAAGATCCTCGAGGCTGTCAACGAAGCAGAAAATGCGATCGCCGATCTCTCGCGCAATCCGAAGGGCGCGCTGAAGATTACCGCTCCTTTGGGGATAGGTCGGCGGCTGATTGCATCCGGCATTCCGGAGTTTCACGACAAGTATCCCGACATCGAAGTGCGGCTTCGCCTGTCGGACCACAATGTCGATATCCTGTCGGAAGGCGTCGACGTCGCCTTCAAGCTCGGCATCCTCGAAGATTCGAACCTGCGCATGCGCGGCATCATGAATTGCGAGCGCGTTGTCTGCGGTGCGCCTGCCTATTTCGAGAAGCGGGGCATCCCTCAGACGCCCGACGCACTCATCGCCGACAAGCACGACTGTCTGCTGCTCAGGTATCCCGGTTCGAAAGAGTATTTCTGGACGCTCCAGACCATGGAAGGCGTGCGCAAGCTCGAAGTCACCGGACCCTATGATTCCGACGACGGCGACGTGCTGACGCAGTGGGCGCTCGACGGCCGCGGCATTATCAACAAGCCGCTGTTCGAGGTGAAGGCGCATATCAATTCCGGCGCACTCGTGCCGATCCTCGTCGACACGCCGCCGCTCAGCGTGCAGCTTGCGGCGATCTATCCGCACAAGCGGTTCCAGGACCCGAAGGTGCGACTGATGATCGATTACATGGCCGAGCGCTGTCAGCGCCTGATCAACGGAATGCTGGCCTGACCATTCGTCTTCCGGCCGTTTCGGCCTGGACCAAGGAGCAAGACTGCCCGCCCTAGGCATCGCCGGGGGCTGCCGGCGGCTCCTATCGACGGAGAGCCGATTCTTTCGCCCGGCACGGGGCGATCTCAAAGTAGTTTGCAAAAGAAAGAAGGCGCGCCGATGCGGCGCGCCCTCAATATTTTTCAGAGATCAGCGTTTCACGTCGCTGTGCTTCGACTTGCCGGGAACGCCGTCACCGCCGCCGTTGCCGAAGCCGTTGTTGGCGTGCTTGGGCTTGCCGCCACCGCCGCCGTCACCGCCGGTGCCGCCGCCATCGCCACCGGTGCCGCCACCATCACCACCCGTGCCGCCGCCATCGCCGCCGGTACCACCGCCGTCGCCACCGGTGCCGCCGCCATCGCCACCAGTGCCGCCGCCATCGCCGCCCGTACCACCACCGTCACCGCCCGTGCCGCCGCCATCGCCACCGGTGCCGCCGCCATCACCGCCCGTGCCACCACCGTCACCACCGGTGCCACCGCCATCGCCGCCGGTGCCACCACCATCGCCGCCCGTGCCGCCATCACCACCGGTGCCGCCCGTGCCGCCATCGCCCCCCGTTCCACCGTCACCGCCGGTACCACCCGTACCGCCATCACCGCCCGTACCACCATCACCACCGGTTCCTCCGGTGCCGCCAGTCCCGCCGTCGCCACCGGTGCCGCCCGTGCTGCCTTCACCACCGGTAGTACCCCCATCGGCGTGGGCAACGCCGATCATGAACGGCGCGCTATAGTGCGTCAGCACCGCGAATGCCGTGGACAAGAGCAGAGCACGCGTCAGTTTCTTCATAGTCGTCTCCCGATCTGATGCGTCCCCGTCTCTGTGCAATTGCGTAAAACGCGATTCGTCTGAAAAGCACTAAAGAAAATCCTGGACGCGTTACTTCCGCTAAGGTCGACCTCAGCGTCAACCTTATTTTAGAAACTACTGATGATAGACAGATCCGGAAGCAAAGGGTAAGCGACACATTTGTGGTATGGCTTACGGCGCACGGGTCATGCGACCGATCCATTCGGGTTAGGGATCACGCTGTCGCAGCTGGCGGACGGCCGAGGCCGCTAGGCCCTGGACCTCTCGATCCCCGGAAGGTTGCCGATCGCCTCGACCAGGAAATCAACCAACAGACGAACACGGGCGATGCCAGAGCGTTCCGGCACGATCAGCAGGCTGAGCGGCACCGCAGGCAATGAATAGTCCGGAAGCAGCGGCACCAACAGGCCGGCCTCGATCAGATCGTCGACGAGCCATCGGTGGGCAGGCGCGATGCCCCGGCCGGCGACGAGGGCCTCACGTGCAGCAAGCCCATGATCGATGCGAAGGCGTCCACCGAAGGGCACGGACAGATGCCGCCCGTCTGTGGCTTCGAAGTTGAGCCTGTCACTGCCGGCAATGTTCGACATGCGGATCCCCTCATGCGCCGAGAGGTCGCTTGGGGCGCGCGGAAATCCGCGCGCGGCCAGGTAGGCCGGAGCAGCCACCAGAAGACGCCGGCTCCGCCCAAGCGGCCTAAGCTTCATGGAGCTGTCGCTAAGCGGCCCGAGCCGCAACGCGACGTCGATGCCTTCCCGCACGAGGTCGATGCGCTCGTCGGTCAGGCTCAGATCGACGCCGATGTCGGGATGCCTGTCCTGGAAAGCAAAGATCAGCCGGGTAACATGCAGCACTCCGAATGCGGACGTGCAGGACACACGAATGGTACCGGCAGCAGCCCCACGCGCACCGCGCGCTTCGTCGCCGGCCTGTTCTACCAGTCGCAGGATCTGGACGCTATCGGCGTAGTAACGGCTGCCTTCGTCGGTCACCGTGACGCGACGGGTGGTGCGGCTAAGCAGCGGCACGCCGATCGCTTCCTCGAGCTCTCGCAGCTGCCGCGTCACCGTCGACTGGCCGATGCCGAACTCACGCGCAACAGCCGAAAGACTGCCCCGCTCGGCGACGCGCACGAAGGTGCGCATGCGTTCAAGCGTAACATCAGATTTATCCATTTTTCGGCATGATCCTATGCATTTCGAATATCTACCGCATAGGGATGGGGCGGTCTACCTAGAGTCTCAGTTGATGGCACCGAGGATATCGACCATGAAAGTTCTGCTTGTTTATGCCCACCCCGAACCGCGTTCACTGAACGGCGCGCTGCGCGATATCGCCGTCAAGACGCTTGAGGCGGAAGGCCATGAGGTTCGTGTCACCGATCTCTATGCCGAGGGATGGAAGTCCGAGATCGGTCGCGCCGATTTTCCGGCCCTTGCCCCCGATGCCCGGTTCAAGCCGAGCCGCGCGTCGAAGGAGGCCTTTGCCACCGATACGCTGACCGCCGACGTCAAGACCGAGCAGGAAAAGCTGCTCTGGGCCGACGCGCTGATTCTGCAGTTTCCGCTGTGGTGGTATTCAATGCCGGCGATCCTGAAAGGCTGGGTCGATCGCGTCTATGCCTACGGCTTTGCCTATGGCGTCGGCGAGCACAGCGACAAATATTGGGGCAGGCGCTTCGGCGAGGGAACGCTGGCCGGCAAACGCGCCATGCTTGTCGTGACGACGGGCGGCTGGGAGGAGCACTATTCGCCGCGGGGCGTGAACGGGCCGATCGACGACCTGCTCTTCCCGATCAACCACGGGATCCTCTTCTATCCCGGTTACGACGTGCTCCCGCCGTTCGTCGCCTACCGCGTCGACAGCCTTGACGACGCTGGTTTTCAAGCCACAGCGGATCAACTGAAAGAAAGAATGCACACGCTCGCGACAACTGCGCCCATTCCCTATCGCCGGCAGAACGGCGGGGACTATGCGATCCCGACGCTTGAACTCCGACCGGAGGTCGGCGACCCGCGCATCAACGGCTTTGCGCTCCACCTCAACGGTGCGCACCGGGGCGAAACGGCGCTCCGCTGACGGGCGGATTTGCTAGCGAGCAAGCTTGGCGGCAGCCGGCCGACGCGAGATGTCCGCTTGCACCGGCTGGCGAAAATTGAGCGCAGCCGCCATGACTTCGGCGGCGGCAAGCGCAGCGATCACCGCTGGCCGCTTGTCCTTCACCGTCGTGCCGCCGATCGGGCAGACCAGCCGGTCGAAGAGGTCCGGTCGACCGATCTCGCGCGACAGCCAGTTCTTGAAAGTGGAGCGCTTCGTCTTCGAGCCGATCATGCCGACATAGGAGGCATCGTCGCGGCGAAGCGCTTCTGACGCGATCAGGAAGTCGAGCGCGTGGTCATGGGTGAGGATGACGAAGGCGCTGCCGGGAGGCGCGTCGCGCACCACTGCCTCCGGCATCGCCGTCAGGCAGGTCTCGATGCCGGGAATGTCGGCAACGGCCGAAAGCTCGTTCTCGCGGGTATCGACGAGAACGGTGCGCACCGGCACCAGGGAGAGCGCCATCGCCAGTGCATCGCCGACATGGCCCGCGCCGAAGACATAGACATGCGGCCGGCTGGCGATTTCCAGGTCGCTGCGTTCAATCAGCATGGCGGCTTTCTCCCGATCGATTCGTGTAAAGGCAAGCGCCACGCGCCCGCCGCAACACTGGCCGATCTCCGGTCCGAGCGGGATCGTCATCGCCTCCGGCGCGTCGCCGCGCTTCAGCGCCCGCCGGCCATGGTCGATCGCCATGTATTCGAGTTGCCCGCCGCCGATCGTGCCGAACAGGCTATCGGCGGCGACGAGCATCCAGGCGTCGGTATCGCGTGGCGTCGAACCGGCGGCACCGGTCACCTCCACAAGCACGCAGTCGCGCTCGCGTCGGAGAAAGTCCCTGATATCCTCGCGGCTCGCCACCATGACAATCAGCCCCTCTTACCCTTTCTGCCGTGCGGCCGCCCGCAGCCGCTCGATCGCCATCAGCACCCTTTCCGGCGTTGCCGGCGCATCGAGGCGCGGTGCTATACGATACTCCGCAACACTCGCGGCCGCCATCGACAAGGCTTCCAGCACGGAGATGCCGAGCATGAAAGGCGGTTCGCCGACAGCCTTCGAGCGGCGAATCGTTTCTTCGCGGTTGACCGACCACTCGGCAAGCCGGGTGTTGAAGACGCGTGGCCGATCCGAAGCCAGCGGGATCTTGTAGGTCGAGGGCGCGTGCGTGCGCAGCCGGCCCTTGGCATCCCACCAGAGCTCTTCCGTCGTCAGCCAGCCCATGCCCTGAACGAAGGCGCCTTCGACCTGACCAAGATCGAGCGCCGGATTCAGCGAGCGGCCGACATCGTGCAGGATGTCGGTGCGGTCGACCTGATATTCACCGGTCAGCGTATCGACGCTGACCTCGGAGCACGAGGCGCCATAGGCGTAGTAGAAGAACGGGCGACCCCGGCCTTCGGCGCGGTTCCAGTGGATCTTCGGCGTCTTGTAGAAACCGGCGGCCGAAAGCTGGATGCGGGCGCCATAGGCGATCTTGATGAACTCGTTGAAGCTCAAGCGTTCCGCTCCGATCCGCACCACGTTCGGTTCGAAGGCGACATCGGCCTCGGCGACGTTCCAGCGCTCGGCAGCAAACTTGACCAGCCGTTCCTTGATCTGTTGGGCGGCATTGGCAGCGGCCATGCCGTTGAGATCGGAGCCGGAGGACGCCGCGGTTGCAGACGTGTTCGGCACCTTGCCGGTCGTCGTCGCCGTCACCTTGATCCGGTCGAGATCGACCTGGAACTCGTCGGCCACCACTTGGGCGACCTTGGTATAAAGCCCCTGCCCCATCTCGGTGCCGCCATGGTTCAAATGGATCGAGCCATCCGTATAGACATGCACCAGCGCGCCGGCCTGGTTGTACTCGGTCTTGGTGAAGGAGATGCCGAACTTTACCGGCGTCAGCGCGATGCCGCGCTTCACCACATTGTTCTCGCGGTTAAACGCGATCACCGCTTCGCGACGCTTGGCATAATCCGCGGAGGTTTCCAGTTCCTCGATAATGCGGCCGATGATGTTGTCTTCCACGGTCTGGTGATAGGGCGTGAGGTTTCGGCCCTCGCCGCCGTAGAAGTTCAGCTTGCGGATTTCCAGCGGGTCCTTGCCGACGGCATAGGCGATGTCCTCGATCATTCGTTCGCCACCGACCATCCCTTGAGGGCCGCCGAAACCGCGGAACGCGGTGTTGGAAACGGTGTTGGTCTTCAGCGGACGCGAGCGCAGGCGCACGTTCGGATAGAAATAGCAGTTGTCGGCATGGAAGAGCGCGCGGTCGGTGACCGGACCCGAGAGATCAGCCGAGTAACCGCAGCGTGCCGAGAAAACGGCGTCCACCGCCTCGATGCGCCCCTCGTCGTCGAAGCCGAGCTTGTAGTCCACGTGGAAGTCGTGACGCTTGCCGGTGGCGCTCATGTCGTCGTCGCGGTCCGGCCGGACCTTGACCGGGCAGCGGTATTTCTTGGCCGCGACGGCCGCAACGGCGGCGAAAATGTTGGCCTGGGTTTCCTTGCCGCCGAAACCGCCGCCCATGCGGCGCACATTCACGGTGACCGCGTTCGACGGAACGCCAAGCACGGTCGCGACCATGTGTTGCGTCTCGGCCGGGTGCTGGGTCGAGGAATAGACGAGCACCTCGTCGTCCTCACCGGGAATGGCAAACGAGATCTGGCCTTCCAGATAGAAGTGGTCCTGGCCGCCGATGCGCATCTCGCCTTCGAGAATGTTCTTCGCCTTGGCAAAGCCGGCGTCGATGTCGCCACGCTCGAGCTTCAAGGGATCGATGACCAGCGGATAGTTGGCGGCAGCCGCTTCGAGCACGTCGGTCACATGCGGCAGATCGCGATATTCGATCTTGACCTTGGCTGCGGCACGGCGGGCGGCCTCGCGTGAAGTGGCAATGACTGCGAAGATCGGCTGGCCGTGGAACTCCACCTTGTCGGTGACGAAGATCGGTTCGTCGTGCTTGTGCGCCGGGCTGATGTCGTTTTCACCGGGAATGTCGGCGGCCGTCAGAACGCCGATCACGCCTTCGCTGGCGTTCACGGCCTCAAAGTCAATCGACAGGATGTCGGCGTGCGCCCGCTGCGAGAGGCCGAGATAGCCGTGCAGGGTGCCCTGGGGCTCAGGAATATCGTCGATATATTCGGCCGTTCCGGACACATGCTTGTGGCCGGACTCGTGCCGTTCGTTTTCGTGTACGCCGCCGCGGATGCGGTCGATGGGCTGCATCACGTTCATGGCTTCCTCCCTTAAACCGCGACAGCAATGGTGCGATCGAGACGGAGCTGGCCGCCACTCGACTGCGTTTCGAGATAGAAGCGGCGAAGCAGGTTCTTCGCCACCAGTTGGCGGTACTCCGCCGAGGCGCGCCAATCGGTGAGCGGCGTGAAGTCCTGATCGAAGGCTGCGACAGCGCGCTCGACCGTCTCCTCGTTCCACTCGGCGCCTTTTAGCACCGCCTCCACATGAGCGGCTCGCTTCGGCGTAGCGGCCATGCCGCCGAAGGCGATGATGGCGTCGCTGACCCGACCTGCCTCGAAGGCGATGTTGAAGCCGCCGCAGACGGCGGTAATGTCCTCATCCAGACGCTTCGTCACCTTGTAGACGGCCACGCGCGCCTTATCCGAAACGAAAGGAATGCGCACGCTTTCCACGAACTCGCCCGGCTCGCGGTCCTGCTTGCCGTAGGCGATGAAGAAGTCCTCGAGCACCACCGTGCGGCGGCGATCGCCCTTGCGCAGCGTGATCGCGGCGCCAAGCGCAATCAGCGCCGGCGGGGTGTCGCCGATCGGCGAGCCGTTGGCAATGTTGCCGCCCACGGTGCCCATGTTGCGGACCTGCTGGCCGCCGATGCGATCCCAAAGCTCGGTCAGTTCAGGGAAGTGCGCGACGATAACGGGGTAGGCTTCGGCGTAGCTGACGCCGGCGCCGAGCGTCACGCCGTCGGCATCGACCGTGATGCGGCGCAGTTCTTCAAGATGGGTCAGGTGAATGACCGGTGAGATGTCGCGCATGAATTTGGTGACCCAGAGGCCGACATCGGTCGAACCGGCAACGATCGTCGCCTTCGGGTTGGCTTCGAGCACGGCGGCGAAATCATCGACCGAGCCCGGCAGGATGAAGCGCTCAGTCTCGGAGCCGATTTCCACGCGACGGCCATCCTGAAGTGCTGCCAGTTCGCCTGCGATCCGGTCGCGTTCGGCAACCAGCGGATCCTTGCCGATGTCGCCGATCGTCGAGATCGCCTCGGCGGCGCGGATGATCGCGGCATAGCCGGTGCAGCGACAAAGATTGCCCTGCAGCGCCTTTTCGATTTCGGCGATCGACGGCTTCGAGTTCTCCATCCAGAGGCCATAGAGCGACATCACGAAGCCCGGCGTGCAGAAACCGCACTGCGAGGCATGCGTGTCGACCATTGCCTGCTGCACCGGATGCAACGGGCCAGCCGGCTGCGCCAAACTATCCACCGTCACGATATGACAGCCGTCGAGCGAGCCGACGAAACGGATGCAGGCATTGACGGATTCATACTTGAGCTTGCCGTCGAGCAGGCGGCCGATAAGCACGGTGCAGGCACCGCAGTCGCCCTCGGCGCAGCCTTCTTTCGTGCCCTTCAGATTGCGGTCGATGCGCAGAAAATCGAGCAGAGTCTGAACCGGCGAAACATCGGCAAGTTGGACGAGGCGGTGGTTCAGGATGAAGCGGATGGTGTTGCGGATTTGGATCGTCATTGCTCAGCTCCCGCGATAGGTGGAGTAGCCATAGGGCGAAAGCAATAGCGGCACGTGATAGTGCGCGCCCTGGTTATCGATGCCGAAGCGGATTGGGATCACGTCGAGGAACGGGTTGTCACCGCGCTTGGCTGCGCCGCCGAGATAATCGCCCGCATGGAACTGCAGCTCGTAGGTGCCGGTCTGCATGCGCTCGCCGCTCAAAAGCGGCTCGTCACAGCGGCCGTCGTCATTGGTCTTGACGGACTTGATATGCGTCTGGCGATCGCCATCGACCCGGTAGAGCTCGATGCGCAGCCCTTCGGCCGGTTTGCCGCTGGCCGTATCCAGCACGTGCGTCGTCAAACGGCCGGCGTTTCCACCCTGAGATTGCATAGTTTTCGCTCCTCCCGAAGTCAGCTTTCCACCTCGCAGTATTCCGGCATTCCCACCCGCTTGGTAGCGACCGGATCATTCGAGACTTTCAAATTTTTTGAGGGGAATGGCTCGAAACAAAAGCCGCTAGAAATTGGATGCAGAGACGAAAATGTCTGGAGGAGCTGCTTAGATGAGATACCCCCGCGATCTTCACGGCCACGGCCCGAACTTCAAGATCACATGGCCCGACGGCGCGCGGATCGCCGTGCAATTCGTCATCAATTACGAGGAAGGCGGCGAGAACTGCGTGCTGCATGGCGACGCAGCCTCCGAAGCATTCCTGTCGGAAATCGTCGGTGCGCAGGCCTGGCAGGGCCAGCGCCACTGGAACATGGAATCGATCTACGAATATGGCGCACGCGCCGGCTTCTGGCGGCTGCATCGCATGTTCACCGAGCGCGGCGTGCCGGCGACCGTCTATGGCGTCGCAACCGCGCTGAAGCGCTCGCCGGAACAGGTCGCCGCCATGCAGGACGCCGGCTGGGAAATCGCCTCGCACGGCCTGAAATGGATCGAACACAAGGACTTTTCGCCGGAGCGCGAGCGCCAGGAGATCGCCGAGGCGATCCGGCTGCACACCATCGTCACCGGCGAGCGCCCGCGCGGCTGGTATACGGGGCGCTGTTCCGACAACACGCTCGACCTCGTGACGGAAGCCGGCGGCTTCGACTATGTATCGGACGCCTATGCCGACGACCTGCCCTATTGGCATGAGCATGCGGGGCGCCATCAGCTGGTCATCCCCTACACGCTCGACAGCAACGACATGCGTTTTGCCACGCCGCAGGGTTTCAACAGCGGCGACCAGTTCTTCAGCTACCTCAAGGACAGCTTCGACGTGCTCTACGCCGAAGGTACGGCCGGTGCGCCGAAGATGCTGAGCATCGGGCTGCACTGCCGCCTCGTCGGCCGGCCCGGCCGCGCCGCGGCACTCGCCCGCTTCCTCGATTATGTGCAGGGCCACGAGAAGGTGTGGCTCGCAAAACGCGTCGATATCGCCCGCCACTGGGCCGAAAACTACCCGTACAAGGCCTGGGACGATCGTCCGTCGCGGCTTGGCGAAGAGGCGTTCGTCGCCAGGTTCGGCGGCGTCTTCGAACATTCGAAGTGGATCGCGAAGCGCGCCTTCCAGGGCGAACTTTCGCCGGCCAACGACACCGCGATCGGCCTTGCCGCCGCCCTTTCCGCAGTCTTCCGCGAAGCTTCGGCCGAGGAGCGGCTTGCTGTTCTGATCGCCCACCCCGATCTCGCCGGCAAGCTGGCGCAGGCCAAGCGCCTGACCGAAAGCTCGACCAACGAGCAGGCCGGTGCCGGCCTCGATGCGCTGACCGATGCCGAGCGTGAACGCTTCACCACGCTCAACGCCGCCTATGTCGAGAAGTTCAAGTTCCCGTTCATCATGGCGGTCAAGGGCCGCAGCAAGGACGAGATCCTCGCCGCCTTCGAAAGCCGGATCGGCAACGATCGCGATACGGAGTTCGAGACCGCGTGCCGGCAGGTGGAGCGGATCGCCTATCTGCGCCTCAAGGACATGCTGCCGAGCTGAGGGTCTCGCGATGACGATCGACGGCGTGAACCCGCCCGAATTCGCGCTGAACGCGATCAACCTTGCCTCCGCCGGTCTCGGCGCGCGGCCGGTCTTTGCAACCGACGAGTTCTTCGCGCCGCTCGAACGCATGCTGCAGGACGCGCCGCCGGTCTATCATCCCGGTGTCTATGACGAGAACGGCAAGTGGATGGACGGCTGGGAGACGCGGCGACGCCGCGGCCCCGGCAACGACCACGCCATCGTGGCACTCGCGACGAACGGCCTCATCCGGGGCTTCGAGGTTGATACCGCTCATTTCACCGGCAACTACCCGAGCGCTTGCGCCATCGACGCCTGCCTGGCACCGGATGGCCCGGACGATCGGACGGTCTGGACGGAGCTGGTCTGCCCTCGGCCGCTTGGCCCGAGCGCGCTGCATCACTTCGAAGCGCGGTCGGATTCTGTCTGGAGCCATGTGCGCTTGCGCATCTATCCCGACGGCGGCGTCGCCCGCCTTCGGGTTTACGGCGCGCCTGCGCTAGACCGGGCAGCGATCGGCGACACGGTGGTCGATCTGGCCTCATCATTGCTCGGCGGGCGCATCATCGCCTATTCCAACGGACACTACGGCCACCAGCGGCTGCTTGCGCCCGGACGCGGCATCAACATGGGCGACGGTTGGGAGACCCGCCGGCGGCGCGAGCCCGGCAACGACTGGATCGTGGTGAAACTCGCCGCGCGCGGCGAGATCGACCGGATCGTGGTCGATACCGCCCACTTCAAGGGCAACTACCCGGACGCCTGTTCGCTGCAGGCGGCAGACCTTGGAGCGAACGCTTGCGAAGTGACCGCATCCATTACGGCATCGTCGATGTTCTGGCGCGAGGTCCTGCCGCCGCAGAAACTCGCCGCCGACAGCATCCACACCTATGAAGCAAGCGCACTCGCGATCGCGGGTCCGGTAACCCACGTGCGCTTCAACATCTTCCCCGACGGCGGCGTCAGCCGGCTGCGTGTCTTCGGGCGTATTGCGAAAGCCGGCATCTAGATCGTTTCGCCGAGGAGGCGAAGCGATCAAACTTCCAGGCAACCCATCAACATTGGACGGAGGAGCGTCACATGAAGGAGATCGTCATACAGCCGTTGACCCGGGAGGCCTTTGCGCCTTTCGGTGACGTGATCGAAACGGAGAATGCCAACAACTTCCCCATCAACGGGGGCAATGCAACCCGCTACCACGACCTCGCCAAGATCGATACAACAGGCGAAAAGGCCCGGCCCATGATCAGCCTGGTGCGCGGCGTACCCTATCCTCTGCCGCTGAAACTCACCATGGTCGAGCGTCATCCCCTCGGCAGCCAGGCCTTCATCCCCTTGAGCGACAATCCGTTTCTGATCGTCGTCTCCCGGGAAACCGACGAAGGCCCGAGTGAACCGATCGCCTTCAAGACCACCCCGGGCCAGGGCGTCAACATCGCCCGCAATGTCTGGCACGGCATCCTGACGCCGCTCGATGACGTCTCGGATTTCGCGGTGGTCGATCGCGGCGGCGAAGGCGTCAATCTCGAGGAACATTTCTTCAAGGAGCCGTTCCTGATCGTGTGAATGAATGCATGACCCGGTCGTCCGGTCGGGTTATCGGTGCGCCAGGGCCTCGCTGGCCGCCGAAATCGGACGAAGGCTGCGGCCTCAATAGCCGCCATCCCGCCGGAATTTCGTCGGCGTGTATCCGGTCACGCGGCGAAAATCGCGCGAGAAATGATAGGGATCCGGATAGCCGCAGACGGCGGCCACCGCCGAGACCTTGGCATCGGGCCCAACCAGCAGGCGTTTCGCTTGGTTGATCCGCTCGTGGCGCAGCCAGTCCATCGGCGTCGTTCCCACCATGTCGCGAAAGCGACGAAAGAGTTGCGACGGGCTCAGCCGCGCAAGCGCCGCAAGATCGTCGATCGTCCAGCGCCTGGCGAGATCGCCGCGCATCACCGACAGCACCTGAAGCAAACGGTCTTCACCAGACCTGTCCTCGGCCGGTTCGGCTCCGATCAGCCGTGGCGCGATCATGTCCGCCATCAGCCCCGCGATCGCGGCGCTCGACAGGGCGTCCGTCGCCGGCGAGCGTTCGGCAAGAAATCCGCTCACACTTTCGAACGCCGCCTGTGCCCTCCGCGGGTCTCTCGGCACGAACAATGGCGACTGCTGCACGCCGAGAAACTGGTAGAGCGCATCAAGCCCGTGTCCCTCGATCCCCATCCAGAGATAACGCCAGCTTTCGCTGTCGGCAGCGCAGCTATGCGCATAGGCCTGAGAGGTATCGAGCCAGGCAACACTGCCGGTTTCGGCCGGGAAACGTTGACCGTGCACCTCGATCAACCCGCGTCCGCCTGTTGTGTAGACGAAGACGTGCTGGTGGAACCGTTTGCGGATCGGCGCCTCGTCAGGGCGCGCCGTCCGGCTTCCGGCCACCAGCGCCAGATAGGGAAACGCACCTGCGAATTTTGCCGGGGTGTGGAAATGGATCTCTTCGCTTTCAGTCAGCATGCCATTTTCTGGCATCCGATGCGAGTTTTGTCCATCATCTTGCGACAAGGCGCCATTCACAGAGCTACGGCAGTGACGTTATCATGCAGCTTTATGCACGGAGAATTGCCCATGACCGAAGCCGCGCCGAATGGCGATGGCGCGAATTTCACCTTCGCGCCGCTGTCCCCGGATTTTGCTCGCGATCCCTATCCGACCTATCGCGCGCTGCGCGAAAAGGAGGGGCTGCACTACTTTGCGGATTTCGACATCTGGCTTGCCTCGCGCTTCGAGGACGTCTCGGCGATCGTCATGGACAAGCGCATGGTGCGCTCGCTCGAAGACCTCGCGACCAAGGAAGAGCTCTCAAAACTGCAGCGCGCCGCCAATTGGCACGACATGCCACACCACGAGCGTTTCGTGCAGTTCAGCCTGCTCGACAGCGACGGTGCCGTGCATGACCGCTTGCGCAAGCAGGTCTTCAAACTATTCACGCCTGCGATGATTGCGAAGCTCCGCGACCAGATCCAGGCCTATGTCGATCGGCTGATCGATAGCCTCGCCGATCGCGGCGAGATCGACTTTGTCGATGATCTGGCCGCCCATGTTCCCGGCCATATCATCGGCCGCCTGCTCGGCGTGCCGGACGAGGACTGTCCGCAGTTGCGGATCTGGTCGGAAAACATCGTGCAGTTCTTCGACGTCGACCGATCCGACGCGCGCAAGGAGCTCGCCGAGCGCAATACGACCGAGTTCTACGAATACCTGACGGCCTTGAAGGCCGAACGTGAGCGGGCGCCGAAGGATGACCTCATCTCGGTGCTGATCGAGGCGGAGCGCACCGGCGCCATGAACTTCGACGAATTCATCTCCACCTGCATGCTGATCCTGATGGCCGGCCACGGTTCCACTATCGATGTGCTTGGCAGCGGCATGCATGCACTCTTGCGCTTCCCCGAGCAGATGGCGCGGCTGCGGAGCGAACCCGGCCTGATCCAGACCGGCGTGCAGGAGATGTTCCGCTACGAGTCGCCGCTTCCGTTCTTCCACCGCCATTGCGTCGAGGACATCGAGATCTTCGGCCGTCGCTTCGAGCGCGGCACCAAGTTCGGCCTGCTCTATGGCGCCGCCAACCGCGACCCCAAGCAGTTCGAGAATGCCGACACGTTCGACATCGGCCGGACGCCCAACCGTCATCTCGCCTTTGGCGGCGGCGTGCATTTCTGTCTCGGCAACCACCTCGCGCGCCTCGACATGGATATCATCTTCAGCACCCTGCTTCGCCGTTTCCCAACCATCGAACTCGTCGACCGGGAGCCGGAATACAAGCGCGGTCTTTCTGTCCGTGGACCCAAGCGGCTGAAGATCGCCATCCGGCCGGCCTGATCCCATATCCTCGACACCAACATACGCAATCGGAGAATACCCATGCCCAAGATCGTCTTCATCGACGCGGACGGCACGACGAAAGAAATTCATGCGGAGATCGGCCAATCGCTGATGTCAGCCGCCGTGCAGAACGGCATCGACGCCATTGCCGCCGAATGCGGCGGCTCCTGCGCCTGCGGCACCTGTCACTGTTACATCGACGGCGAATGGAGCGACCGCCTGCCGGCGCCCGAGTTCCAGGAACAGGACATGATCGAGTGCGTCGTCAATCCGAACGAGCGCAGCCGCCTGAGCTGTCAAATCACGGTGTCGGCTGAACTCGACGGCCTTGTGGTGCATCTGCCCGCCGGGCAATACTGAGCAAATCCAGGAAAAGTGTGAAGCGGCTTTCCGTTCGGATTTGCGCTCTTTAAGCCAGATCGAGGCAAAAAGGCCGAAGCAACATTTCGTTGCTCCGGCCAGCACTTACGGGGAAGTTCTGATCGGCCGAGGCGGCATGCCCCGGCCGATTTTCGTTATTCGGCGAAGAACGCGAAGCGCACGATGAAGAGCGCTGCCACGAGCTGGGTTGCCGGGTGGATGACGCTCCACTTACCGGTGAAGACCTTCAAGACGACATAGCTGACGAAGCCGAAGGCGAGGCCGTTGGCGATCGAGTAAGTGAAGGGCATGGCGAGTGCTGTAAGCGCTGCCGGAGCCGCTTCCGTCAGGTCGTCCCACTCGACTTCCGTCAGTTCGCGCATCATCAGGCCGGCAACGTAGAGCAGAGCCGGGGCCGTCGCATAGGACGGAACGGCAGCTGCCAGCGGCGAGAAGAACAGCGCGGCCAGGAAGAGCACGCAGACGGTGAGCGCGGTCAGACCCGTGCGGCCGCCGGCCTGGACGCCCGAGGCACTTTCGACATAGGCGGTCGTGCTGCTGGTACCGATCAGCGAGCCGGCGACGATCGCGGTGCTGTCGGCGAGAAGCGCGCGGCCCAGACGGTTCGGCTTGCCTTCTTCCACCAGTTTGGCGCGCTTGGCGACACCGATCAGCGTGCCGGTAGCGTCGAAGACTTCGACGAGCACGAAGACGAGGATGACATGCAGCAGGCCGCCGTGCAGGGCGCCCATGATGTCGAGCTGCAAGAAGGTCGGCGCGATGCTCGGCGGTGCCGAGACGATGCCCTTGAACTCGCTGACGCCGAGGATCATCGACAGGACGGTGACGACCAGGATGCCGATCAGGATCGAGCCGCGAACTTTTAGCGAGTCCAGAACGGCAATCACGAAGAAGCCGAGGATCGCGAGTAGCGGGCCAGTCTGCTTGAGGTCGCCGAGACCGACGAGCGTTGCCGGGTTGTCGACGACGATGCCGGCGTTCTTCAGGGCGATGATGCCAAGGAAGAGGCCGATACCGGTGGCGATCGCGCTTCGAAGCGAATGCGGAATGCCGGCGATCAGCCAGCTTCGGACCCCCGTCACGGTCAGGATCAGGAAGATCACGCCCGAGATGAAGACAGCACCCAGCGCCTGCTGCCAGGTGAAGCCAAGCGCCGCAACGACGGTGAAGGCGAAGAAGGCGTTGAGGCCCATGCCCGGCGCCATGCCGATTGGCCAGTTGGCGACGAGCGCCATGACCGCAGAGCCGAGTGCCGCGGCAATACAGGTTGCGACGAAGACGGCATCCCTATCCATGCCCGTGCTCGACAGGATGTCGGGGTTGACGAAGATGATGTAGGACATCGTCAGGAATGTCGTGATACCGGCGATCACCTCGGTGCGCGCCGTCGTCTGATGCTCTTTCAGCTTGAATAGTCGTTCAAACATCTTTCCTCCCTTGGCGGCGTCACCACGACGCAGCCGAACGACAGTGAGCGGGAAACCGTCTCCTCCAGTTCCCGACCAGTGCATTTCGAACGCCCGGATGTTCCCGGAACGATCGCTTCGCTTTAGGCTTCGTGCCGGCTGGCGATCGTCCGCCCTCTTTCGGACGACGCGAATGCCTCTTGCACAGCCTTTGGATTGTGCGACTTCCGGACGCAGACCGCTAGCCGTCCATTCCCGGGATCGATGAGGAAAGACTTTCAAATTTTTCGGAGAATTTGAGAGGCTGCTGGCCTACGCTTGCGGGGGTATTTTCCACCGTTCGCGCGACTGGAAATGCCGTGAACAAATATCTTGAAGGCCTATTGACCTTCCAACGGTGGGAGACGCCATGTTTGTCTCACAACCGAACCAAGGAGACAAGCATGCAGAACTACAAGATCGACAACATGACCTGTGGCCACTGCGCCGGCGTCGTCCAGAAGGCGATCCTGAGCGTCGACCCGCAGGCAACGATCAAGGTCGATCTCGGCAATCGGGAAGTCAGCGTCGAGACCGCCGCAGCGGCAGGGCCGATCGCAGACGCCCTGAAGGCGGCCGGATACGAGAGCCGCGCGCTCTGAGCGCACGCTCCCCTCCGACACCTCCCGTCACGAAACGCCCCGGCTTTCCGGGGCGTTTTGTTGTCAGGGCAATGTTTCGGTCACCGTCAGCCGGCGACGGCTGCAGCCCCCTCCGGCTGGCGCCCGAGCATATCCGGATGCCGTGCCAGGTGCTCGAACAGGCGAGCGACCGCTTCGGCGCCGGGATCGATGTGCCCTTCGAGTTGCTTGGCATTGATGTAAGCGGCACGCCCTGCCCTTGCCCGCACCAGCGTCGCGGTCAGATTGGCGCCGTCGCGCGCCGCCTTGGAGGCCGCGCCGATGCTCGCGTCGAGCGCGTCCAGTGCCGGAGAAAGCGCGTCGACCATGGTGCGGTCGCCGATCTGCGCCCCGCCGATTTCCTGCATGCGCGCCAACCCGGCTTTCAGCGCTTCGCGGATCGAAAGCCCGCTCGAGGCGCCATCCCCGGCGGCGGCAAAGAAGATCGCCAGAAGCACGCCCGAAGAGCCGCCCATCGTCTGGCTCAACTCCTGCCCGATGGCGCGGAAGAGCTGCGTGTGGTCGGATAGCGGCAGGCGATCGAGGGCCTGAATGAGTGCCCGTGCGGCGCCGGCGAGTGTCGAGCCGGTGTCTCCGTCTCCGGACTTGGCATCGAGTGCATTCAGGTCCTTTTCCGCATCGATCAGCAGGTTGCAGCAGGCAAGCAGGAACTGCCGCGTCGCATCGTGCCGCGAAGGCAGAGGTGAAATCGGCGTCAGGCCATCAGGCAGGGCGAGAACATTCACCGGCCTGACGGCGGTCACGCCTGGCCAGGCCGGAAGCGCCACGGGCCGGGACAACAGCTCCAGCTCGGCCTTGTCGGCCGGGTAGACGGAGACGGAAAAGCCGCGCATGTCCAGCGACGTCATCATCGGCGCAGGTCCGACGAGATGCACGATCCGATCGGCGATCGCCGACTGGGCGAGTTCGTGCATGAGAATAGACATTTCCAGGATAGACGTTCCGCCGAGATTATTGACGAGCACCACGTGCGGCTTGTCCTCCATCGCCGCCTGCAGGCGCTCGACCATAGCGGCAACAGCGCTTCTCGCATCGGAATGCACAATCTGTTCGACGCCAGCTTCGCCATGGATGCCGAGGCCGAGTTCCGCATGGCCCTCGGGGATGCGATGTTCCTTCGGCGAACCCGGAACGGTGCAGGTATCGAGCGACATGCCGATGGTGCTCGTGCCCGATATGACCTTGCGCGCCGCATTGGCGATCGTATCGAGGTCCGCCCCGCTTTCTGCGAGCGCTCCGGCGATCTTGTGGACGAAAAGGGTACCGGCGACACCGCGCGCCTGCGGAAGGTCCGGCAGCGCGATGTCGTCATCGACGATGACCATGCTCACATTGAGGCCGTAGGCGCGGGCGCGTTCGGCCGCGAGGCCGAAGTTCAGCCGGTCACCGGTGTAGTTCTTGACGATCAGCAGGCAGCCGGCAGGTCCCGTCACCGCCAGGATACCGGCGAGGATCGCGTCCACGCTCGGCGATGCGAAGACGTCGCCGCAGACGGCGGCCGTCAGCATGCCCTTGCCGACGAAGCCGATATGCGCGGGCTCGTGTCCCGAGCCGCCACCGGAGACGAGCGCGACCTTGCCCTTGTCCCAGTCGGAGCGCAGGACGACGCGAATGTGCGGATATCCGTCGAGGCGGCTGAGCGCGCCGCCGGATGCGGCAAGAACCCCGTCGATCGCTTCCGTAACCGCATTTTCCTTGCGGTTGATAAACTGATTCATGTTCGCCTCCTAAGCGATGCGCATTCCGGCCGCGTCGAAGAAGAGCGGCTTGTCTGGCTGGATCTTGATAGTCTCGCCGCCGCGGAACCCAGTATGGGGGTCCGTGACCGTCACGAGGTTGTGCTGCTTGAACGTGAGATGCAGGCGCGTCTGGTCGCCCAGATGTTCGACACGGGTCACGAGTGCATCTTCTCCGGCGCCCTGGACGATATTTTCGGGGCGAAGGCCGATCGACTGCGCCTTGTCCGGCGCGCCCGCAAAAAGCTTGGCAGGCAGGACGTTGATGCGCGGCTGGCCGAGGCGGGTCGCGGCGTAAACGCTGACCGGCGCTTCGTACACCTCTCTTGGTGATCCGAACTGAACAAGCCTGCCCTCTTCGAGCACACCGATATGCGTTGCCATGGTCATCGCTTCGATCTGGTCGTGGGTGACGTAAAGAAGCGTCGCCCCGGACTTTGCCTGAATGTTCTTCAGTTCGACGCGCAGATCGGCTCGAAGCTTCGCGTCGAGCGAACTCAAGGGCTCGTCCATCAGGTATATCTGCGGGTTTCTGACAAGCGCACGCCCGATCGACACGCGCTGCATTTCGCCACCGGACAAGGCGGTCGCCTTGTTGTCGAGCTTATGCGAAATCTGCAAGACCTCGGCGATGGCGTTCACCTTTTCGTCGATCGTCTTCTGCGGCGTTTTCAAGAGCGGGGATTTCAGCGGAAATTCCAGGTTCTGCCGGACGGATAGATGCGGATAGAGCGAATATTGCTGGAATACCATCGCCACGTTGCGCTGCGCCGGCGTCAGTCCTTGCACGGACATCCCGCCGATAAAGATCTCGCCGCTATTAGGCGTGTCGAGCCCCGAGACCATGCGCAACGTCGTCGTCTTTCCGGCGCCTGTCGGGCCCAGGAGAACCACGAACGACCCGTCCGGGATCGTCATCGAGACATCGTCCAGCGCTGTGTGGGTGCCGAATGTCTTCGTCACGTTTCTTAGGATGACTTCAGCCACGGCGCAGCACTCCCTCGTTGGCTTCGGAGACAAGAGCACGACCCGTCTCCGCATTGAAGAGCGTCAAGGTCCGCGCGTTGAAATCGAGACCGAGAAGCTCGTCGGTACGGGCTGCCTGACTGGAGGGCGTGCGCGCCTTGATCTCGCCGTTGGGCGTTTCGATCGTGACGATCTGTGTCGTGCCGAGATACTCGACGGCGATCACGCGGCCTCTGTAGCTGGAGTCGTCGACGAAACGGACATGCTCGGGACGCACACCGAGCGACAGCGTGCCGGCCCTGCCCTCACGCGACGCCGGCACCGCCACCTTTTTCCCACCGAGATCGATGCTGTCGCCGCCGATACCGATCATGCCCTCGAACTCCAGAAAGTTCATGGACGGGGAGCCGATGAACTTGGCGACGAACTTCGTCGCCGGCCAGTCGTAGATCTGCTGCGGCCGGCCGAATTGCTCGATGACGCCGTGGTTCATGACGACGATCTTGTCACCCATCTGCATCGCTTCCAGCTGGTCGTGGGTCACATAGACGGTGGTGGCGCCCATGCGATCGTGCAGCGCCCGCAGTTCCCCCGCCATATGTTCGCGGAACTCCGCGTCGAGCGCGCCGAGCGGCTCGTCCATGAAGAAGGCCTTCGGGTTGCGGACAATCGCCCGGCCGAGCGCAACACGCTGGCGGTCACCGCCCGAGAGCCCGCCGACCGGCTTGTCGAGAATGCCTTCAATTCTGAGGATCTTTGCCACCTCGGCGACACGCGCCGCGACATCCGCCTTTTTCATCCCCTGGCTGACGAGCGGATAGGAGATGTTCTTGCGTACGTTCATGTGGGGATAGAGGGCGAACATCTGGAAGACGAAGGCGATATCGCGCTCCCTCGCCCGCTTCATGCCGACCTCTTCGCCGCCGATATAGATCTGGCCGCTCGTCGGCAGCTCCAGTCCCGCCATCATCCGAAGCGTAGTCGTCTTGCCGCATCCCGATGGGCCGAGCAGCATGAAGAACTCGCCGTCTTCCACCGTGAAGCTCGAAGACTGAACAGCCGTGAACGCTCCGAACTCCTTGCGCACATTTTCAATTCTGATCTGTGCCATGGGTCACTCCGGAAAATGGCTGACGATGATGAACATGACTGTTCCAAGCAGCGTCACGAGGAAGGAGAAGGAGTAGAGCGTGAGCGACACTGGCTGCATGAGCATGACCACGCCGAGCGCGATGAGCACCGATGCCACCATTTCCCATGCGCCACGGCGAAGGCGGAGCAACTGGTTGAGGAAAGCTGTCATTTTCTTACCGCTCCGAAGGTGATGCCGCGCAGGAGGTGTTTGCGAAGCAGGATCGTGAACACCATCACGGGGACGAGGAAGAGGGTCGCACCGGCCGCTACCGCCGGCCAGTCCTGCCCACCGACGCCGATGATCGTCGGGATGAAGGGCGGTGCGGTCTGCGCGGTGCCCGACGTGAGCAGCACGGCGAAGGCGTATTCGTTCCAGGCGAAGATCAGGCAGAAGATAGCCGTCGACGCGATGCCGGTCGCCGCCTGGGGCAGCACGACCTTGTAGAAAGCCTGGAAGCGAGTGTAGCCGTCGATCAGCGCTGCCTCTTCATACTCGATCGGGATCTCGTCGATGAAGCCCTTGAGCAGCCAGACCGAGAGCGACAGGTTGACTGCCGTATAGAGCAGGATCATGCCGGCATGGGTGTCGTTCAGCCCGAGCGAGCGGAACATCAGGAAGATCGGAATGGCGACCGCGATCGGCGGCATCATGCGCGTGGAAAGGATGAAGAACAGCAGGTCGTCCTTGAGCGGCACCTTGAAGCGCGAGAAGGCATAGGCCGCGGCCGTTCCGAGCACGATGCACAGCACCGTCGAGCCGAACCCGATGATGACGGAATTGTAGAAGCGCTCCGGGAACCGCGACGGGCCGGCGATGATCAGCCCATCCTTGCGAACGAGACGCTCGTACCAGGTCTTCGGTTCGCCCATTTCCTTCAGTTGTTCTTCCGAAACGCGAGTGCGCGTCGTGAAGAGGTTCACATAGCCTTCGAGCGTCGGCTCGAAGAAGGTCTTCGGCGGATAGGCGATCGCGTCAGAGGGCGATTTGAAACCCGTTCCGATGATCCAGAGCAACGGGAGAATGGTGATCACCGCATAAAGCACGACCAGGGCGCCTGCGAACCACTTCTGCCGTGCGGATGGCTCCGTTACAGAAAAGCTGCTCATCTTTGCTTCACCTTGTTGAGTGCTTTGACATAGATCGACGCAAGGCCGAAGACGGTCACGAAGAGGATGACGGCATAGGCGGACGCGTATCCGGTGCGCCATTTCTCGAAGGCTTCACGCTTCAGGTTGATCGACGTCAGCTCCGTGATCGAGCCCGGGCCACCGCCCGTCAGCTGCACGACCAGGTCGAACATCTTGAAGTTCTCGATGCCGCGGAAAAGGATGGCCAGCATCAGGAACGGCAGCACCATCGGGATGGTGATGGTCCAGAACTGGCGCCAGCTGCTGGCCCGGTCGCACTCCGCCGCCTCATAGATGCTGCTCGGAATGGAGCGCAGCCCGGCAAGGCAGATGAGCATGACGAACGGCGTCCACATCCAGGTGTCGACGATGATGATCGCCCAGGGCGCCAGCGACGTGTCGCCGATCATCGAGAAGCTGGACGGGTCTGCTCCGGTCAGGAACCCGATCGCGTAATTGAACAGGCCGATCTGCGGCTGGTAGAGAAAGGTCCAGAAGTTTCCGACGACGGCCGGGCTCAGCATCATCGGGAGCACGATGATGGTCGTCCACAGGTCATTGCCGCGGAACTTCTTGTTGATGAGATAGGCGAGAGCAAAGCCGATCAGCACCTGCAGGACGATCGTCCAGATCAGGAAATGGGCCGTCGCCTGCATCGTCAGCCAGATATCCTTGTCGGTCAGTATGTTCAGGTAGTTGCGCAGACCGACGAACTGAACAGGTTCATTCGGGCGGTTCACGCGAAAATTGGTGAAGCTCAGCCGGACGGTCCAGATCAGCGGAAAGATGTTGATCGCAAGCAAAAGCACAATGGACGGTGCGACGAAGATCCAGGCGATCGCGCGGTCCGACAACCCTCTGATGCGCCGTGCAAGCACGGGCGGCGTCGCGTGCGCAGCGCGATCGATCGAAGAATGGAGCATGGTATTCCCCTAAGGCATTGACGAATGGGCATGCGGGGCCGGCGCGAGAGATCGGCCGGCCGGCCCCGCATGGACGCTTCCGCCGGGAGGCGGCGGGTGTTTGCGTCAATACTTGCCTTCGTCTTCGAAGATGTCCTTCCAGTCCTCAGAGAGACCATCGAGCGCATCCTTCGCCGTGCCCTGGTTGGCAACGACGTAATCGTGGAAGCGCTTCTGCGAGGCCTGCAGCAGCGAGGCGTAGGACGGCTCGGCCCAGAAGTCCTTCACGATTGCCATCGAATCCAGGAAGGTCTGCGCATAGGGCTGGCTCGTGGCGAAGCTCGGGTCCTCGACCACCGAGCGCAGCGCGGAGTATCCGCCGAGCGCCCACCACTTTTTCTGGATTTCAGGCTGCGCGAACCACTTGATGTAATCCAGCGCTTCCTTCTGCTTGTCGGACGCTGCGACGACCGAGATGCCCTGGCCGCCCAGCTGGGCGAACTGCACACCGGTCGGACCAGCAGGATTGGGGAAGTAGCCGGACTTGTCGCCGCCGACATTGGCGTCGGCATGGATGCCGGGCCAGGTGAAGGCAAAGTTCATCTGCAGGGCGACCTGGCCGGACTTGTAGGCGTCGATATCCTCCGACATGTAGGCGTCGGAATGGCCGGGCGGTGTGCAGCAATCGTAGAGCGCCTTGTAGAATTCCAGACCCTTGACCGCGTCCGCCGAGTTGACGAAGCCGTCGAGCTCATAGGCTTTCTTCGGATTTCCGTACTCGAAGCCGTAGCTGTAGAGCACGTCCATCACGCCCATGGTAATGCCTTCTGAGCCGCGCTCCGTATAGATGGCAGCGCCATAGACGGTCTTGCCGTCGACCTGGCGCTTCTGGAAGAATTCGGCGATGTCCTTGAGTTCGGCGAAGGTCTTCGGCACGGCGAGATCCCGGCCGTATTTCTGCTTGAACTCCGCCTGGAGTTCGGGACGCGAGAACCAGTCCTTGCGATAGGTCCAACCGACCACGTCACCGAACGCCGGCAGAGCCCAGTAGTTCGGCGAATTCTTCGGCCATTCCGCGTAACCGATGACGGTTGCGGGAATGAAGTCGTCCATCTTGATCCCTTCCTTGTCGAAGAAATCATTGAGCTTGATGTACTGGCCATTCTCGGCGGCGCCGCCAATCCACTGGCTGTCGCCGATCATCAGATCGCAGAGCTTGCCGCCGGAATTCAGCTCGTTCAGCATCCGGTCGGCGAAGTTCGGCCACGGCACGAATTCGAACTTCATCGTGTTGCCGCTCTTTGCTTCGAAATCCTTGCTGAGCTCGACGAGCGCATTGGCCGGATCCCAGGCGGCCCAGCAAAGGGTCAGTTCGGCTGCGGAAGCGTGCGTACCGGACGCACCCGCAATGGCAAAATACGCTCCGACCATGACTGTCGAGCTCAACAGAATCCGTTTCATCATTGGGTTCCTCCCCCTTGTACCTTCTGACCTCCATCAGAAGGAAAGCGCCCTGACCGGGCGGTTGGCGTACCTAAATCCTCTTGGCACTAGCGGTGGGCGCGGCCGCATTCAGGGCCTGCGTTCTTCGCTGAAGGATTCATAACTGAGGTGCGCACCTCAACGCAAGCGATTTTTGAGGTGCGCACATCAATTCTTGATTTCGCGGCGATTTTGGTGGAGTAGATTGGGAACGATACACACTGGGAGTTCCGCATGCGGCCAACAGCCAAAGATCTTGCTGAGGCAGCGGGCTTGAGCCTCGCAACCGTCGACCGCGTGCTGAACGACAGGCCGAATGTCAGCCCGAAGGCCGTTCGCAGTGTTAACGAAGCCATTGAGCGCATTGGATTTATTCGAAACCCGGCAGCCGTCAGCCTTGCCCGCAACAAGAGCTACCGGTTCCGGTTCGTGCTGCCGACGAGCGGCGATCTCTATCTGGCGGAACTCATCCACCGGGTGGAAGAGGCGCGGGTGTCGATGAAGGGGGATCTCATCGACCTTGACGTCGTCCAGATCCCGATCGACGACCCGCACAAGGTTGCCAAATACCTCGCAGATATAGACGAGAACGAATTCGACGGGATCGCGATGATGGCGCCGGAATCGCCGCAAGTGCGCGACGCGATCGGCCGTCTGATCGAACGCGGCGTCAAGTTCGTGCAGTTTCTGTCCGGCCAGGAAAAGCTCCCGACCGCCGATTTCGTCGGCGTCGACAACTACGCCGCCGGCGCGACGGCGGCCAAGATCATCGGCCGGTTTGTCGGCAAGAGGGCGGGAAAGGTCCTGATCGTGGCCGAGACGATGCAGTCGCTCGACAGCATCCAGCGACGCTTCGGCTTCGACGATATCGTCAACTCACAGTTCCCTCACCTGCAATGTCTGCCCTCGGTCGAAACCCACGGCGACGAGCGCAGGGCCACCCAGATCCTCCAGCGAGTCCTTGAAAACAATCAAGAGGTTGCGGCGATCTACGTGTTGAGTTCCGAGGCCCGGATCCCGCTCGAGGGCGCCGCATCTTTCACCGATCTGCAAAAGATCACGGTGGTCGTCCACGAACGCACCCCCTTCAGCGAACGTGGCCTGCGCGACGCCAGCGTTGACGCCGTCATCGCCCAGGACCCGGGACACGCGGTGCGCAGTGCCATCCGCATCATGCGCGCGCGAACGGATTTTCGCGAACCGCACGCCGCACAGGACAAGATCAGAATAGAGGTCCTCCTCAAGGAGAACCTCTGACCCTCGGAGAGTGCATCTTTGACGTGCGCACCCCAAGCAGATGGGGCAACGCCTGATCGCGACGGCGCCGCCGACAGGCGCGTGAGGAGGCCCGCCCCACGCACCCGACTATGACCAGGCGCCTTCGTTCAAGGCGATCGAGGACAGGCGCGGACCGCTAAATGACGTGGGTGGATGCGGAGATCAGGCGCGCGCTTTGGCGCGCACCTTCTGCGGCTGCGCGGACGGTTGCTGGCTGGCGCTGCCGCCATAATTCACCAGCATCTGCATGGCTTTCTCTATTCCCGCGGGACTGTTCGGGTCGGTGTCGTTCGCGCGACACCAATCCTCGTGCTGCTGTTTGATCACGTCCATGTCGGCGGTAGAGAATGTGCCGGGCATTCTTCGCCCTCCCTTTAAAAAATCACACCAAAGAGAAAACTATCACAACGGCGGAAAGAGGCTCCCCGCACAACTAGGGGGTTTGCGCCCTCGAACAGCAAATTCCTTTGCGCAGCCGCCTTTGCGCAGAGCTATGACGGGCACCTGAACATTGCTCGCGCCGAGGCAAACTTGACACGATCGGCGGCATCGCGGCAGCATGAGGGGTAACTCAAAGCCGTGACTTGGCGAGACCTGCAGTTCGTCGGAAGACCGAGCAAACGCGTTCTGGCCCGGTCGGGAGGGAGGGAAGTGATGGGGTATGATTGGAGCGGCTCGCGCGAACGGCGGATGAAGGTCGCACGGTTCAGTGCGGCGCTGACACTGGCCGCAATGTTCGTAACCGTAGCGGCGCAGGTCGTGACGAGAGCAATTTGAGCCCGTCCTCTTCGTTATGATGCGGACGAAGACGCCTTCATCCGGGCGTCGACCTCCCGCGCCACACCATGGGGTGCCGGAAGAACGGAACCCAGGCTCCCCATGGACAGCGAAAGGCAAGTCTCGGCCGCCAGCGGCTACCTCTCCTGATATGTCCGAGCATGCTCGATAGGGAACGGGAGGTCTTGGCGGCACGAGCATGAAGGGCACATGACGACGACCATCAAATCCAACGAGACACAGCCCGAACGTCTCAAGATCGGCTTCGTTCTGGCGCGGTCCTTCACCCTTTCGGCATTCGCGCTCTTCATCGACACGCTGCGACTTGCGAGCGACGAGCTCGACAAGTCCGGCCGCATCCGTGCCGACTGGCAGGTGCTGGGCAACACGCGGCATCTCATCGCCTCCAGTTGCGGCGTGCAGGTGGCGCCGACATCCGACCTCGTTGATCCAGCGGGGTTCAACTACATCGTCGTGGTCGGCGGCCTGCTCAACAGCAAACAGCCGATCGACGACGACACCGTCCGCTTCCTCCAGAAGGCGGCGGCGCGCAAGGTGCCTCTGATCGGTCTCTGTACTGGGACATTCGTCCTTGCCGAAGCGGGCCTGATGACGGGGCACACCGTCTGCGTGAGCTGGCTTCATTATCAGGCGTTCCGCGAGCGGTTCCCCGATCTCAAGGTTCGTTCGGACCGTCTCTTCAATCTCGATCGCACCCGTGGATCCTGCGCTGGCGGCAGCAGTGCCGCCGACATGGCGGCCCATATCGTGCGCCTGCATATCAGCAAGGAAGCCGAGCGAAATGCGCTCGAAGTGCTGCAGATCGACAAGGCCCGCTCGCATCTTCATGTCCAGCCGAGAAAACCGCTGGCGATCGAGAGCAACGACCCACGCCTGAATGCCGCTCTCATCATCATGGAGCAGCACACGGACAACACGCTGTCGATCCCGGAGCTGGCCGCATCCGTCGGCTTGTCCCGACGGCAGCTCGAACGCCTGTTCATGGACAAGGCGAAAATGTCGCCGGCGCTCGTCTATCGGAAGTTTCGGCTGGAACGCGCCAAGCATCTGCTGACGCAGACGAAGGCGCCGTTGATCGACATCGCGCTCGAAGTCGGGTTCGAGAACGCCGGCCACTTCTCGCGGATTTTTGCAAAAACCTACGGTCAATCGCCGAGCAAGTTCAGGGCCACGCTTTCGGCGTGACCCGTCACAGGCGATCCTGCCGACAGCGCACTGGCCATAGCCGCCGCCGTCGGCTCATCAGTTTCCTCAGGCCTGACCGCTGCCCGCCGATACTGCTTCCTTGACGGCGAGCTCGGCCATGGCCAGTGCTGCCTCCCGCGTCGCTGCCGCCGCGATGAAGCGGCCGTTGTGGCAGAACCGCGCGCCAGCCACGCCGCAAGCCGCCTCCAGCTCGCCGTTCGTCAGGCCGGCCCAGGCAGCCGGCAGATCGGCGCGCAGCTCAAACCCTTCATCGGCCTTGCGAATGCCCGTCAGGCACCAGTCATTCTCGCGCGGATGAACGACGAACAACAGGTGGTCGGCGCCAGCTTTCACGATCGCCGGGCGGAACGGCATGCCCCGCGGCAGTTCGAGCACTCGGCTCTCACCGGCAAGGGCGATCTGCTGCAGCACGAGCGCCTCGGCCCGAAGCTTGGCGGCGCGTTGCGACACGCCAGCCTCGACGAAGGCGCGCGCGATCGAAAGGGCCTGATGGAAGCTGCGGTCCTCGGCCTCCTGGCCGGATTCGTCGAAGACAGGCTTCAAGGTTTCCAGCAGCGCCGACAGCGTCAGCCCCGCCAAGGGGCCGGCCACGGAGGGGTCGAGCGCGCCGTTATCGACCAGATCCACCGGCAGCACGAAGCGCGCATCGAAGGCCGCATGGACCGCCTCCACATGGGCCTCAGGAACGCCGAACGCTGCCAGATAGGCGCGACCGTAATGCTTCCAGATCAAGCCGAACGAACTGTAGGGCTGGCCATCCTCTCTAACCGGCGCCCCGCGCTGATGATGATCGAACAGCCCGGCCCCGGCATCATACTGGCCACCAACATCATAAATGATGCGGTCCGCCCCGGGCTTCAGCCATTCCGACGCCCGGCTGCGAACGAGGCGAGCCTCAGGGAAAAGCCGCGTAAGGATGACGCTGGAAAGCAGCTCGTCGGCGTGGAAACCACCGGAATGGGTAACGAGAAAGTCTGGGATCATTCCGAATGGCCTTATGGTTCGTGACGCGTGTGTGCGGCACGACATAGCCATTGCCCGCGGTGACCTCAACCCGTCATCGCGCCTTCGTCGCAGTGTTCTGCCCTCAAGCTATCCAAAATCCGGCGCTAGATGTCGTGCCCGTCCTGATGCTGCCCCACGCGTTCGCAAGCCGACGACATCACTGTCATCAGGTCCGCGACCTTAGCAGCCAAGGCCGACCTCCCCGTCAACCAACCGACGGAGCTGTTGCCGTCACGCCTTGCGCAGCATATTGCTCTAACGCGTCATTTCGAAGATCGCCTCGCCGGAAATCGGGTCCGTGACCCCGAGATCCTGGCTGAGTTCCAGGAGCGTATCGCGGAACGTGTCGAGGTTCGCCTTCATCATGGGCCGTGCCGCGGCGATCGCCTCAAGGCTTTCCCATTCGGCAATTGAGAAATACGATCCATCCGCTGACTTGCTGAGCGCCATCTTCCTCAAGCCTTCAAAGTCGCGACCAGCGCTGCGAAACAGCTGCTCAAACCGTTCCTCTTGACCGGGTCTCACGCGGAAACGGACACAATTATAAGCCGTCATCCTAACCTCCCTATGGGACGCAACTTCTACAGGATGGATCCGATGCAGTTCACTCGCAAGAGGCAGGCGAAGCACGGTCGCAGCCTTGCGATCGCCGGCAAACCGGGAGCCATTCGAACTGCGCTTTGACAAACCTGCCGGGCCTCGCGGCTGAACTTGGTCGAGGCGGCTTCATCGTGCATCGCGGGCCATTATCGCTGCGGTGGCAGACCTCTCCCAGCCGCTCTGAAGATGGCGTGCAGAAATCTCTTTTGCGCCCTTGACCTTCCCATCGTTGGAAGCCCCATGTTGTGACAAAAGACAGAGAAAGGAGCACGATCATGGGATCTGTGACCCCCATTAGAACAAACGACCTCGAAGCGATGTCCGCCGCCGCATTGAGCGCCAGCATTCCCGTCGAGGGCATGACCTGCGCATCCTGCGTGGCGCGCGTCGAAAAGGCTATTCGCGCTGTGCCTGGTGTGACCGAAGCCTCGGTCAACCTTGCAACGGAACGCGCTGACGTCCGCTTCGATGCCAGCACCAAGTCGGCCGACATCGTCAAGGCGATCGAGAATGCCGGATATGGTGCGGCCGAAGACACGGTCGAGCTCACCATCGAAGGCATGACCTGCGCGTCCTGCGTCGCCCGCATTGAAAAGGCGCTGAAGACCGTGCCGGGCGTCACCGAAGCCAACGTCAATCTGGCGACCGAGCGCGCGTCGGTGCGCATAACCAGGGGCATCGCCACCGCCGCCGCACTCGAAGAGGCGGTTCGCGTTGCCGGCTATGCCGCCAAGCGCATCACCGGCGACGAAAGCGTCGACCGCGAAGGCGAGAAGCGCGAACAGGAGACGCGAAAGCTTGGGCGCGCGTTGCTGATTGCCGGCGTCCTGACGCTGCCGATCTTCGTGCTTGAAATGGGCTCGCACTTCATCCCGGGCGTGCACGAATTCGTCATGAACAATATCGGCATGCAGGAAAGCTGGTATCTGCAGTTCGCGCTGACGACGCTGGTGCTCTTCGGCCCGGGCCTGCGTTTCTACCAGAAGGGTGTCCCCGCCCTCTTCCGCCTGGCGCCGGACATGAACTCATTGGTCGCGATCGGCACCTCCGCCGCCTGGATCTATTCGGTCGTCGCCACATTCGCGCCCGAGCTTCTGCCAGACGGTACGGCCAACGTCTATTACGAGGCAGCTGCAGTCATCGTCACCTTGATCCTGCTCGGCCGGTTCCTGGAGGCGCGCGCCAAGGGCCGGACCTCCGAGGCGATCAAGCATCTGATGGGCCTGCAGGCAAAGACCGCCCGCGTCATCCGCAACGGCGAGACGGTCGAGGTGCCGCTGTCCGACGTGCAGACTGGC
The DNA here is from genome assembly GCF_014852035.1 of Ensifer sp. ENS03. Lineage (NCBI taxonomy): Bacteria > Pseudomonadati > Pseudomonadota > Alphaproteobacteria > Hyphomicrobiales > Rhizobiaceae > Ensifer > Ensifer sp. ENS03. The sequence goes on from NZ_JACVAV010000009.1 coordinate 218,544, forward strand.
GACACCGTCGTCGTGCGCCCGGGCGACCGGGTTCCTGTCGACGGCAGCGTCCTCGACGGAAACTCCTATGTCGACGAATCGATGATCACCGGCGAGCCGGTTCCGGTCGAAAAGGTGGCCGGCAGCGAAGTCGTCGGCGGCACGATCAACAAAACCGGCTCCTTCACCTTCCGGGCCACCAAGGTCGGCGCCGATACGGTGCTGGCGCAGATCATCAAGATGGTCGAGCAGGCCCAGGGCGCCAAGCTGCCGATCCAGTCGCTGGTCGACCGCGTCACCGCCTGGTTCGTGCCAGCCGTCATCGCGATTGCGCTTTTGACCTTCGGCGTCTGGCTGGTCTTCGGTCCGGATCCGGCGCTCACCTTCGCGCTCGTCAACGGCGTCGCCGTGCTGATCATCGCCTGCCCTTGCGCCATGGGCCTTGCCACCCCGACCTCGATCATGGTCGGCACCGGCCGCGCCGCCGAAATGGGTGTGCTCTTCCGCAAGGGCGAGGCACTGCAGACGCTGCGCAACGCCGCCGTCATCGCCGTCGACAAGACTGGTACGCTGACCAAGGGCCGCCCGGAACTGACCGACCTCGAAACCGCCGAAGGCTTCGATCGTGATACCGTGCTGACGCTGGTCGCCGCCGTGGAGACCCGCTCCGAGCACCCGATCGCCGAAGCAATCGTCGACGCAGCCAAAGCAAAGGGACTGGCGATCGCCGAACCGGCCAGGTTCGAAGCAATCCCCGGGTTCGGCGCCAGCGCCGAAGTCTCGGGCCGGACCGTCCATGTCGGTGCCGACCGCCTGATGACGCAGCTGAAGCTCGACGTGTCGGCCTTCGCCGACCAGGCGGCCCGCCTTGGCTCGGGAGGCAAGAGCCCGCTCTATGCCGCGATCGACGGCAAGCTGGCGGCGATCATCGCCGTTGCCGACCCGATCAAGGAGACGACGCATCAGGCGATCCGCATGCTGCACGATCTCGGCCTGAAGGTCGCGATGATCACCGGCGACAACCGCCGCACCGCAGAGGCGATCGCGGCCAAGCTCGGCATCGACGAGGTAATCGCCGAAGTGCTTCCAGATGGCAAGGTCGCGGCTCTGAAGAAGCTGAAGCAAGGCGGACGCGCGGTCGCCTTCGTCGGCGACGGGATCAACGATGCGCCGGCGCTCGCCGAAGCCGATGTCGGCCTGGCGATCGGCACCGGTACGGACGTCGCCATCGAGAGCGCCGACGTGGTGCTGATGTCCGGCGATCTCCTGGGTGTGCCGAATGCGATCGCGCTGTCCAAGGCGACGATCCGCAACATCAAGGAGAACCTGTTCTGGGCCTTTGCCTATAACGCGGTACTGATCCCGGTTGCCGCCGGCGCGCTCTACCCGGTCTACGGCCTCTTGCTGTCGCCGATCTTTGCGGCCGGTGCCATGGCGCTGTCGAGCGTCTTCGTGCTGGGCAATGCCCTGCGGCTTCGGGCCTTTCGCCCGGTTGCCGCAGCACAGGCGGCCTAGGTTCGATCGTCTCCCCGGCTCTCGCCAGCATGGCGGAAGCCGGGGAGAGCCCTTATATTCTCAAGGGAATGGCCGCACGGCGGTAAAAAGGATGACATCATGAATATCGGCGAAGCTTCCCGCGCCTCCGGCGTCTCGACGAAAATGATCCGCTACTACGAGACAATCGGCCTCATCCCGCAGGCCGACCGCAGCGAAGCCGGCTATCGCAACTATGGCGACAACGACGTCCATACGCTGCGCTTCATCCGCCGCTCGCGCGATCTCGGTTTCACTGTCGAGCAGATGGCGGACCTCTTGGCGCTCTGGCGCGACCGTGAGCGCGCCAGCGGCGAGGTCAAGAAGATCGCGCTCGAACATGTCGAGATCCTGGAGCGCAAGGCCGAGGAGCTGAAGGCGATGAGCCGGACGCTGAAACATCTCGCCGCCCATTGCCATGGCGACGGCCGCCCGGACTGTCCCATTCTCGAAGATCTCGCAGACGCCACGAACGCGCCGACGAAGGCAACCGAGCCCGCCCGCTTCGGTACGGCCGGCATCGATCCGGTCCGCAACCGGCGGCACGGGTGACGACGAGTGCGCATCCTGGAGCCTCACGCATTCGTGACGGCGCCAGGCGCAAGCATCATTGACAGGAATCAAAGGCGTTTCTACGGATCGATCATGGAGAAGGTGCGAACCACATATCTGCGTTTGCTGATAGTGCTGAAGCTGGCGATCGCTTTGTCGCTGGCCGTGCTGCCTTTTTCCACCGCCTCCGGCATGATGCATGCGGCCGCGCACGGCTCGATGCAGATCGAGGCAGCCGCCAATCCGATGCAAGCTGCGACCGAGCATTGCCCGAGCCTAGAAAAGGGCAAGGTGAAGCCGGCACAGGAAAACGGCAAGTCGGACAAGAAGGATTGCTGCAAGACCTTCTGCGCCGCCGTGGCGGTGCTCGGCGATGTCGACGGAAGCCATCCGGCTTTCCCGCGCTCCATCCGCAATTTCGGCCCGCACCCGCAGCTCACCCCCGGTGAGCTCGACGGCCTTCATCGTCCCCCAAGAGCCTGATTTCGTGAATCCGTGACCGCTGCTGCGGGTCTCCGTTGGTCTTGGCCGACGGAAGGATCTGCAGTGGTGCGAAGCGTTGCCGTGGTTTCCGCGTGTCCGATGTGACGCTCGACCACCTCTAGCGCCGTCCGCGACAAGGCCCGCCCGGTTTCATCCGGTCGATCGCCGGCCTCTGCCATTCACATTTCAGGTTTGACCATGAAACGTTTGTTTTCCATGGCGCTCCTGCCCATCATCCTGGGCGGATGCGCTGCCACATTGCCTGCCGAGGTCTCAAGCCTTGGCGATCCCGCCAATAGCACGAGCGGTATTCGAAGCACGCAGTATCGCAGCCCCATTTCGGGCTACACCCACCGCGAACCCACCGGCCCCAAGGCCTGGGGCCCCCTCAACGAAAAACAGTCGACCGCCAAGGGAGACGCGTCATGAGGCTTCGCAAGCTCAACCTCGCGGCAGCCATCGGTCTGCCCCTCGTGCTCGCCGGCTGCGTGACCGAATACTCGGCCAAGGACGCGGGCTTCACCACCGTGGATGCCAAGGTCTCGACGGCCGCGACCAAGAAAAGCGTCTGGATCCAGAACCGCGAACAGGCAGACAAGGTCAATGCCGAGGTCAAGGCGCTCCTGAAGCGCAAGACAATCGACGCCGACACCGCCGTTCAGGTCGCACTCCTCAACAACAAGGGCCTGCAGGCCGCCTATGCCGATCTCGGCGACGCGTCGGCGGATGCCTGGCAGGCGACGTTGTTTCTCAACCCGACTGTCTCGATCGGCACCACCGGGATCGGCACACCGGAACTGCAGGCCTACAAGGCGATCGAGGGGCTGGTCACCACCAACATCCTGGCGCTCCTGACCCGCGACAAGACCATCGCGGTCGCCGACGCGCGTTTCCGCCAGGCGCAGCTCAACGCCGCGCTCAGCACGCTGCAGCTGGCCGCCGAAACCCGCCGCGCCTGGATCGAAGCGGTTGCCGCATGGGAAACAGTCGCGCAACTGAACCAGGCCCAGGCGGCTGCGGACGCCTCCTCGGAACTCGCCGCAAAACTGGGTGAGACCGGCGCCATGGGCAAGGGCAACCAGGCGCGCGAGCACGTCTTCAACGCCGAACTCGCCGGCCAGGCAGCCGAAGCCCGGCTTGCAGCCCGTCTTGCCAAGGAAAATCTGACGCGACTGATGGGTCTCTGGGGTAGCGATGTCGACTACCAGGTGCCGAACCGCCTGCCGAACATGCCGAAGACGCTGGCCCGCAAGGACAGCATCGAGGCCGAAGCGCTGAAGCGCCGCGTCGACCTGCAGATCGCCCGCCTCGACCTCGAAGCCGTGGCCAAGTCCTACAGCCTCACCGAGGCGACCCGCTACGTGACCGACCTGGAACTCGTCGCCGGTGCGGAGGCGGAACGGGAGAAGGAGGATCATGGCACCAAGGTCGAGACGACCGGCCAGTTCGAGTTCGAATTCGTGATCCCGATCTTCGACAGCGGCAATGCGCGCATGCGCAAGGCCGAGCTTGCCCATATGCGCTCGGCGAACCTGTTGGCGGAAAAGGCGGTCAACATCCGCTCGGAAGCACGCTCAGCCTACGAGGCCTATCGCTCGCGCTACGACATCGCCCGGCACTACCGCAACAACGTCGTGCCGCTGCGCACCAAGATCGAGGAAGAAGCGACGCTCAGCTACAACGGCATGATCACCAGCACCTTCGAGCTGCTTGCCGACGTCAGGGCCAAGGTCAATTCGACCGTGCTCTCCGTCAACGCGAAGCGCGATTTCTGGCTGGCCGATGCCGATCTGATGACCGCAATCCACGGCGGCGGATCGGGCGGCTCGGCTGGAGGCGCGGCAGCGCCCGCGGCAGCGGAAGCCGGCGCCGGACACTAGGGCGGGAGCAGGAAAAGTGTGTGCGGTTTTCCGTACGCATCCCGCCCTAACTCAAAAAAGGATCAGATATGTTCAACAGAAGAAACTTCCTCGGCGCCGGTGCTGCTCTCGTTTCGACCGCCGCCTGGGCCCAAACCTCAAATTCCGGCCTGCCCGAAGCGGCAAGCATGGACAATGCCTCGACCCAGAAGCCGCTCGTGCCGACGAGCGGACCGGACTACAGCCCGGTCGTCACCCTCAACGGCTGGACATTGCCGCACCGTGTGAACAACGGCGTCAAGGAATTCCACCTTGTCGCGGAGCCGGTCGAACGCGAGATGGCCGACGGCATGACCGCCTATCTCTGGGGCTATAACGGCCAGTCGCCAGGCCCGACAATCGAGGCGGTCGAAGGCGACCGCGTGCGGATCTTCGTCACCAACAAACTGCCGGAACACACCACCATTCACTGGCACGGCATGATCCTGCCTTCGGGCATGGATGGCGTCGGCGGCCTGTCGCAGCCGCATATTCCGGCCGGCAAGACCTACGTCTACGAGTTCGACCTCGTGAAGTCCGGAACCTTCATGTACCACCCCCATGCCGACGAAATGGTACAGATGGCCATGGGCATGATGGGCTTCTTCGTGGTGCACCCGAAGGATCCGAACTTCATGCGTGTCGATCGGGATTTCGTGTTCCTGCTCAATGCCTATGACATCGATCCCGGCACCTATGTGCCGCGCATCATGGAAATGACCGACTTCAACATGTGGTGCTGGAACAGCCGGATCTTCCCGGACATCGACCCGCTGGTCGTGTCCAAGAACGACCGCGTGCGGGTCAGGGTCGGCAACCTCACCATGACCAACCATCCGATCCACATGCACGGCTACGACTTCGAGGTGACCTGCACCGATGGCGGCTGGGTGCGGCCGGAGGCACGCTGGCCGGAAGTGTCGATCGACATTCCCGTCGGCGCCATGCGCGCCTACGAATTCGACGCCAAGTACGAGGGCGACTGGGCGATCCATTGCCACAAGTCGCACCACACGATGAACGCGATGGGCCACGATATCCCGACCTTCATCGGCGCCGACAAGAAATCGGTCGCGGAAAAGATCCGCAAGGTGAAGCCCGACTACATGCCCATGGGTACGGCCGGCATGGCCGACATGGGCGAAATGGAAATGCCGCTCCCCGACAACACGATCCCGATGATGACCGGCTGGGGTCCGCACGGCGCGTTGGAGATGGGCGGCATGTTCTCGGTGGTGAAGGTGCGCGAAGGCATCTCCGCCGGCGATTACAGCGATCCCGGCTGGTACGAAAACCCGCCGGGAACACAGGCCTGGGAATGGACCGGCGCATTGCCGGAACCGACGCGGGCCAAGGATGCCAAGACCGTGCTCACGCCCAAACCGTGAGAGGGCGGCCGACTGCAATGACCTCTTTCAAATCCATCAGGAACATTACGATGAAGAAATCAGCACTCGCTCTGGCGCTCGTTATCGCCTCCGCCCTTTCCTCCCAGGCGCTCGCCAGCGGCAGCCACGCCGGCGGCCACGACAAGGTGTCGATCGGCGAGCCCGGCGACAGCAAGAAGTCGACGCAGACGATCCGCGTCACCATGAAGGAAACCGACGACGGCAAGATGATCTTCACCCCGGCAACCATCAAGGTTCGCCAGGGCCAGACGGTCCATTTCGCCATCAGGAACGCCGGCGAACTCGCCCACGAATTCGTGCTCGACGACAAGGCGACGATCCAGGAACACAAGATCACCATGGAGAAGTTCCCCGACATGGAGCACGACGACCCGAACGCCATCCGGCTCGAGCCGGGCAAGTCCGGCGACATCTACTGGACGTTCACCAACGACGGCACCTTCGAATTCGCCTGCCTGGTGCCGGGCCATTACGACGCCGGCATGCACGGCCCACTCGACGTAGTGAAGAAGTAACCCGAGAAAACAGGAAAGGATGAAACCATGAAAACCGTAGGCAAACTCCTCGCAGCGCTCGCATTGGCTGTTTCCACCGCCACGTTCTCCCTACCCGCCCAGGCCGCGGAGTTCACCAAGGGCGTGGTCAAGAAGATCGACACCAAGGCCAAGAAGGTGACGATCGACCATGAGGATCTGAAGAACCTCGACATGCCGGCCATGACCATGGTGTTCCGCGTCGATGACGCGGTGCTTGCCAAGCTCAAGGAAGGCGCGTCGATCGAATTCGTCGCCGACCGTGTCAACGGCAAGCTGACCGTGACCGAGATCAAGTAGCAGCGACAAACTGCCCGGGTCGACTTTGCGCGGCCCGGGCGCCACAATCCTGAGATCAGGCAAGAATGGAAAGGAATGTTCGATGAACGTATTACGCAGGCATTTCGTGGCGGGCACGATCGCGGGCATCACCCTCTTTGCGACGGGCGCCGTCGCGGCAACCGGCACCATGGCCGTCTACAAGGATCCGCAATGCGGCTGCTGCGAACAATGGGCCGACGCAATGGAAGCGGCCGGCTACAAGGTCGAGGTGCGCGATGAGGCCGACATGTCGGTGATCAAGACGCGCTTTGCGGTTCCGGCCGACATGGAGGGCTGCCATACCGCCGTCATCGACGGCTATGTCATCGAGGGCCATGTACCGCTCGAAGCGGTAAAGAAGCTGCTGGCCGAAAAGCCGGATGTCGCCGGCATCGCGGTTCCCGGCATGCCTTCAGGCTCGCTCGGCATGGGCAACGATCCGCAGGCCTCGTACGATGTCTACACCATCGCCAAGGCGGGCGGCGCGAAGTCGACGGTTTATTATCAGGTCAGGCCGGCGAACTAAGCCGCGCTTCGCCCTCTAAAGGAGAGCACACAATCCAAGACGCCTTCGCGACGGCGAGGGCGCCTTGGCTTTCAATGAAGCCAGCGCCTGAATAAGTTAGGGGTTCTCCGGGTCGATTGGCGATTCCAGCACCTGCGGCTCTCCGATCTCAACCGCATGCCCGTCCAGGTCACTGAAGCGGAACACACGCTGGCCCCATGCCTGACGCTCGACCGGATGGATCAGGTCCACATGCGGCGCAATGCGCGCGAAGGCCGCATCGACATCCTCGTGCTCGAAATAATGCAGCAGATTTCGCCGCCCGTAAGGCTCATCCGAACCAAACTCTGTTCGCCAGACGGTCCGCTCCAGCGAACGTCCTTCATGGATCGCGAAGCCGCCTTCGAAGAGGACGAAGTTTCCGAAATCCTCGCGAACCGTCAGGCCAACAATCTTCTCGTAGAATTCCCGGGAGTGATCGATGTCGCGGACGAAAGGGATCGGATTGATGAACCGCATGCAAGTCCTTTCGTAACGTCCCGAGCAGATAGACAAATCTATCTTCGCTGCCGCGCGGAAGCCAAGAAATTCAGGCGGCGCGCCAGCTGTCGTCTTCACCCCGCTGAAGCAAGGGCGTTTGAAACACTCCGACGACACGCTCCGCCCAATGCGGTGCACGGTCCGCAAGCGGCTGGTGCCAGCGCTCGGTCTGCAGCATGGCCGCGCCGATCGCGACCGGCTCGATGCCGCAGGCTTCCATCAGCGTCAGCCCGGCAAGGATCGACGTACCGCTGGAAATGACGTCATCGATCAGAGCCACGCGCTTACCCTCAAGCAACGGCAACATGCGCGGATCGACGTAGAGACGCTTCTTCTGGTCGGGCGTGGTGATCGAGGAGAGCGGCACGGAGAGATCGTCGACATACCAGAACTTCTTGGACGTTCCGAGTGGCACGTAGCGGCTATGGCCGAGCTTGCGGGCAACGGCAGACGCAAGCGTGAGGCCGAGCGTCGGCAGACCGGCGACGACTTCGGGCTCATAGGGTGCGAGCTTCGCCGCAAGTTCCGTTGCCAGTGCGTCCTCAACAGCAAAGCTCGCCTGATTGACGATCAGCGAGGCCAGCGCATGTTTGCCGTCGGCGAGTTGACGGATCGGCAGGAGAATCTGCCTGCCATCGCCGAGGGACGCCGGGAAGAAATCGCGATAACCCGCCTGAATATCGAAGCTTTTCGGCGGGTAGATTTCCTGCCAGAAGTCGTGGGGCTGCATCGGTCCGGTCCTCGTCTGCGCGCTTTCGCCCGAAATGAAAGGCGATCAAAAAGGCCGGCTTGCTGTTCTGGTTCCGGCCGTTTTCGTCTATACCGTTTGCGACTTCGATCAAACCGAAAGGGCGCTGCGGCTCAAGCAAAGCACGCGGAATTCACAAGCCCTTCGCGCAATGAAACATGGGAATGCCTGACGATGCGCCTGCCAGACGGAATAGCCGACGACCTCACCTTCCTCACCGACTTCCGTCGCGACCTGCATGCCCATCCGGAACTCGGCTTCGAGGAGGTACGCACCAGCGATCTCGTTGCCAAGTGGCTTGAGGAAGCGGGTCTAAAGGTCCACCGAGGCTTGGGAAAAACCGGCGTCGTCGGCACGCTGCAGGTCGGCAACGGCACACGCTCGATCGGCCTTCGCGCCGATATGGACGCGCTCGCCATGCCGGAGATCGCCGACCGTCCCTACAAATCCCGCGAGGCCGGCAAGATGCATGCCTGCGGCCATGATGGTCACACCACCATGTTGCTCGGCGCCGCCCGCCATCTGTCGAAGACCCGTAATTTCTCCGGCACGGTGCACTTCATCTTCCAGCCGGCCGAGGAAGGGCGTGGCGGTGCGAAACGTATGGTCGAAGACGGCCTCTTTGAGCTGTTCCCTTGCGACGCGGTTTACGGCCTGCACAACATGCCGGGCCTTGACCCGGACGAGATGGCCGTCGTCGCCGGTCCGCAGCTTGCCTCTTCGGATAGCTGGCGGCTCACCTTTCGCGGCGTCGGCACCCATGGCGCCAAGCCGCATCTCGGCCGCGATCCGGTGACGGCCGCCGGCACCTTCCTTGCCTCGCTGCAGTCGATCGTCGGCCGCGTCGTCGATCCCTTACAGCCAGCCGTCGTCAGCGCCTGCTCCGTGCGCGCCGGCGACCCGAAGGCGCTCAACGTCATCCCCGATACGGTGGAAATCGGCGGCACCGCCCGCGCCTATACGCCCGAAGTGCGCGATCAGCTCGAAACCGAGATCGGCCGGCTCGCGCGTGGTACCGCCGAGATGTATGGGATTTCCGTCGACTACGAATTCGAACGCCGCATTCCGCCCGTCGTCAACGACGCCGATGCCACTGCCCGGGCGTTGAGCGCCGCTCAGGCGGTGTTCGGCAAGAAGACCCGGACGTCATTTCCGCCGTCGACCGCCGGCGACGATTTCGCCTTCTTCGGGCTGGAAGCGCCCGGCTGTTACGTCTGGCTCGGCAACGGCCCCGCCGTCGACGGCGCGCTGCACCACAACACTGCCTATGATTTCAACGACGACGCGATCGGTCCGGGCGCCACCTTCTGGTCGACCCTCGTGGAACAGGAACTGGCACGCGCCGAGTAACGCTTTGATCGCGAAGAAGCAGGCGGGAGCGTGCGATCTCAAGGATTTAGAACCTGCGCTTGAAGGGCGAGGCAAGCTGTCATACGGAAATGACGTCGGACTTCAACGGCCGCTCTGCCTTAGCGGCCTTTGAATGTCAGGCTTCAAGGATCTCCAGGATCGGGCTTTCCATGACCTTGCCCGTCGCCACGTCGGCAATGCCGCGATCGGTCTGGTGCGGTCCGGCGTTGCAGGCGAGCGTCGCGCCGAAGCAGGCCTTGAAGACCAGATAAGGCGGCTGCCAATCGACGATGCGGCCGACTGCTTCGCGGAGTGCTGCAAAGCTATCCGCCACCTCTTCCAGCGGCTCCTCGGAAACCAGCCCCGCGAGTGGCAGAGGCAGGAGTGCATTGACCTTGCCGCCGGACACAGCGGCCATGCCGCCACCGGCAGCAATCACCGCATTTGCAGCGACCGCCATATCCTGCGCATTGCCGCCGAAAACCGTGAGGTTGTGGCTGTCATGCGATACCGTGGTTGCAAAGGCGCCGCGCCAGGCGCCCCAACTCGACAGCAGACCCACAGCCGGTCGGCTATCGGCGCGCCCGTGACGATGCGCCACGGCGATCAGAGTCGTCCCCTCGGGCGGAACGACGAAGCCGCCCTCAACCGCGGCAACGGCATCGCCCCATTGGGTAAAACGCGGCCGGTCGATGGTCGCGACGCGGACCTTCGTGCCATCTGCTGGAATGCGGAAGTCGTTCTCCGACAGCGGCGCGATCTTCATCGTTCCGTGCAGGGTCTCGGCGGCAATGCCGCTGAGCGGCTCGATCATCCGTCCGGCGTCTGCAATCGTCTTGCCGTCGACGATGACCGTGCGCGCACGGAAATCAGCGAGATCTTCGAAGACCACGATGTCCGCCCGACGCCCTGGCGCCACAAGTCCAAGATCATGCCGGCCCAGGCGGACCGCGCCATTCAGCGTTGCCGCCCGAAGCGCCCATTCGGCGGGCAGGCCATAGCGCACCAGCCGGCGAACGACATCGTCGAGACCGCCGGCATGGGCAAGATCGTCCGGGAAAACGTCGTCGGTGCAGAGCGTTACCGTCTGAGGAAGATGGCCCAGAGCCTTGATCGTTTTGACGAATTCCGGCAGCAGGTGATCGTGCGAACCGCGCAGTTCGATCGAAAGCCCTGCCCTGAGTTTTGCCAGCAGATCGTCGCCGGAAACGAGTTCATGGTCGGAGCTGACGCCGGCGGTCACGAAGGCCTGGAGATCAGGCCCCGCAAGGCTGCGCGCATGGCCATTGACTGGCTTGCCGGCGGCAAGCCCCGCCTGAACGATCCCGGTGATGCGCGCCTCACCGTCGATGACGCCGCGCATGTTCATCATTTCGGCGATGCCGCCGATTTCCGGCCAGCTCAAAATGTCGGCGATCACATCAGCGTCGAAATCGGCACCGGCCAGCTCCAGGCCGGGTGCTGACGGCACGCTCGACGGTGCCAGCAGCATCGTGCGCAGCGGCAGATCGCGACTGGCGTTTGCGGCCCAGCGCACGCCGGCCACACCGTTGACATTACCAAACTCATGCGGATCCCAGACGACGGTCGTCACGCCACGCGGCAGCACCGCATTGGCATAGGTCGCCGGCGTCACCATCGAGCTTTCGACGTGCATATGGGTGTCGATCAGACCGGGCGAAACGTAAGCGCCCGTCGCATCGATCATGGTTGCCGCATCGGAGCGCGTGCCCGGTTCGTGGACACTTGCGATCAACGATCCAACAAGGCCGATATCAGCCGGGCGAAGCTCGCCCGTCACCACGTCGACGAGCGTACCGGCCGAAATCAGAACGTCGAACGGTTCAGCACCACGCGCTGCCGCCACTGCCCGGCTACGGAGCGCCGCATCCATCAAGTCCTGAGGCTGCTCTATGGAACTCACTTCTGCGCTTCCTTCATCAAAGCGCCCAGGATCTGAGCCCTGGTCGTCTCGACATGGGCATCGACGGCATATTCGGCATTGAAGATCGCATGGCTTTCGCGCGTTTCGACGACGGTGCGCCCCCGGGCCAGCGTCCCTCCGAGTTCGACATCGATGCGCGCCTTGCGAAACGAGATTGCGCCCGGATTGACGAAGGCAACGGCAGCGCAAGGGTCGTAGATCGCCATGCCCGGCCGGCCGCGACTGGTGCCGATCGAAATGAAGCCGGCAAGCAGATCGGCGATGAGGGCGGCATGGACGCCACCCGCCGAGCGGATCGGCGCGACGTCATCGGGGTAGGCAAAGACCTTGCGGCAGAGATCGAGATCGACCATGCGCAGCGGCAGGCCATGAGCGATCACGATCGCCAGCGCTTCCGGATCGGCGAAGGCGTTGAATTCGGCAGATGCCGTATGGTTGCCGCTGGTGACGCCGCCCCCCATCCAGGTGAGGTCGGTGATCCGGCTCGCCAAGTCCGGACGGGCAAGGCAAAGGGCAGCGAGATTGGTGAGCGGCCCGAGCGCCAGAATCCGCTTCGGCCCCTCCTGCTCCAGCCAGGCGCAAAGTGCCGCAAAGGCTTCGCTTACCGGCAAGGCGTCGGCCTCCGGCAGCGTCAATCCCGCTGTCGGCATGCCGGCTTCGCCAAGGATGCGTTCGGCAGTTTCGAGCTTGCCGAGCACCGGCAGGGCGCGCCCCTCATGGATGGGGAAAGCCCAGCCGAAAGCGCGCGCGGCGCCGGCAGCGTTGCGCTTCACCTGGTCAAGCGGCGTGTTACCGAAAACCAGCGAAACGCCGTCGATCTCTTCACCGGCATGAAGGACGACAAGCACTGCGGCAATGTCGTCGAACCCCATGTCCGTATCGATCCAGACACCCATCGGACCTTACCCGAACTTCTTGAGGCGTGCGGCCTTCTCGACCGGCAGGTCGAAGGCAATGGCAGAACCGGTTTCACGGGCTGCAAGTGCTGCATCCTCTTCCGCCTTGATGGCGCCGAGCGGCGTATCGAGCAGGTACTCGCGCGTGCTGCCGGAGAAAGAGGCTCCGCGCACGGTGCCTTGGAAAGGACCTGAACCAAGGGTCACCATGCGCGGACGCCACGCAAGCCCTGCCGTGTCAGGCGGCAGGGATCCGGAGAGATCGATCGGGCCGTTCTCGGCCTTCAGCTTGCCGCCCTCGACGGCAAAGATGTTTTCGAAACCGACGAAGTCGGCGACGAAGCGCGAGATCGGGCGGTTGTAGATATCCTCGGGCGTGCCGATCTGCTCGATCGCGCCGTTCAGCATGACGACGATGCGGTCCGCCAGCGACAGGGCCTCGCCCTGGTCGTGGGTGACGAAGATCATCGTGACGCCGGTTTCCTTCTGCACCCGCTGCAGTTCCGTGCGCATTTCGAGGCGCAGACGAGCGTCGAGGTTCGACAGCGGCTCGTCGAGCAGCAGCACCTTCGGCTCCATGACCATGGAACGCGCCAGCGCGACACGCTGCTGCTGGCCACCGGAGAGTTCGCCCGGCTTGCGGGCGGAAAACTTCGAAAGCCCGACCGACTTGAGACCGGCGGTCACCTTGCTCTCGATCTCGTTGGCCGGCAGCTTCTTCAGCCGCAGGCCGAAGGCGACGTTTTCGAACACAGTCAGGTGCGGAAACAGCGCATAGGACTGAAAGACCAGGCCGACCGAGCGCTTGTTGGCGGACACGCGGGTGATGTCGGCACCATCGAGCTTGATCGCGCCGGACGCGGGCGACAGCAGGCCGGCGATCGAGCGCATCGTCGTCGTCTTGCCGCAACCGGAGGGCCCAAGGAAGGCCACCAGTTCGCCCTTGCGGATCGAAAGGTCGAGGTCCTTCACCGCAACGGTATCGCCATAGGCGAGCGTCAGTTTTTCAAGGCTGAGGAAGGGGGCGTCAGACATAGCGAGAGAATCCCAGGAAGCGTTCGGCAAGGAAGACGATGCCGATGGACATGAAGGCGAGCAGCGCGGAGAGGGCGGCGACCGACGGATCGTAGGTGATCTCCATGTAGGAGAGCATGTCGATCGGCAGGGTGCGCACACCCGGACCGGAGAGGAAGAGCGATACCGGCACCTGGTTGAAGCTCGTGACGAAGCCGAGGATGAAGGCGGCGAGGATGCCGCTGCGGATGTTCGGCATCACCACGCGGAAGAAGGCGCCGGCGCGCGAGGAGCCGAGCAGCACAGCTGCCTCCTCGATATCGGAGCGCAGGTTGTTGAGGCTCGCCGAGACGACCCGGACCGCATAGGGCAGAACCAGCGCGGTGTGGGCGAGGAACAGCGTCAGCGTGATGTTGAGGCCAAAGGGCACGACGATGTAACGCAAGAGCGCCAGGCCGACGATGATACCGGGCACGATGATTGGCAGCGACACGATCGTGCGGATAGTTTCGCCAAAAGGCAGCTTGTAGCGCGAGAGGGCGTAGGAGGCGGGAACGCCGAGCACGAGAGCGGCCGCCGTTCCGCCGATCGCCAGCAGCATCGAGATCGCGAAACTTTCCTGGAAGCTCTCGACCGTGAACACCTTGGCGACCCACTTGAGCGAGAAGCCCTGTGGCGGGAAGGCCAGCGTCTCGCCGCCGGAGAGCGACGCGGCGACGATGATGAAGAACGGCCCGATCAGGAAGCCGATCACCAGGAAGAGGACGAGCGGAGTAAAGATACGAGGTGTCATCGCTTGTTCCTCGCGGTGGCAAGCCGTTTCAAAAGAAGATTGGCGGCAAAGCTCATGACGATCAGGATGAAGGCGATGACGCTGGCCGCGACGAAATCGTTGGCGACGGTGACGCGCTGATAGAGCAGCGTTTCGAGCATCAGCACCTTGGAGCCACCGAGGATCGCCGGTGTGATGTAGGCCGTGAGCGAGCCGGTGAAGACCAGCGTGCCGCCGATCACCAGGCCTTCCTTGGTCAGCGGCAGGATCACCTTGAAAAACACCTGGAACCAGTTGGCGCCGAGTACGCGGGCAGCCGGGATCGCATCCTTCGGCATGTTTTCAAGCGCGCTGATCAGCGACAGGATCATCAGCGGCAGGAAAAGCTGCAAGAGACCGATGAACACGGCGGTCTCGGTAAAGAGGAAGCGGATCGGCTCATCCGAGAGGCCGACAAGCTGGAGCGCCTGGTTGACGATGCCGGTGCGGCCGAGAATGACGATCCAGGCATAGGTGCGGGCAACCGACGAGATCATCAGCGGCAGCACGACAAGGCCGATCATCTGTCCCTTGTTGCGCGGCGTCAGATTGACGATCGCAAAGGCGGCGGCATAGCCGATGACCGCCGAAACGACGGTAACCATCAGGCCGAGCCGGAAGGTGCGCAGGAAGACGGTGCGGTTCAGCGGATCGGAAAAGAAGGTCGTATAGGCCGACAGCGACCAGCTGTCGGCGCTGCGAAAGCCTTCCGCCAGCAGGATCACCACCGGCGCCAGAAAGACGATCGCCGCAAAGACCGCTGCGGGCAGAGCGAGCGCCAGGGCTTCGGCGCGGTTCTGGAACATCCTTCTTCCTTTCAAGGCATTCCGGGGCGCGTCTCATCGCGCCCGTCGCATCAGGTCTCCACCGGCGATCACGATCCGCCGGTGGAGGTCGCAATGGCTTGGTCTTACTGGCCGACCTGGGCGTTCCACTCCGACAGCCACGCTTCGCGGTTGTCGAGGGCAACGGCCGACGGGATCAGCTTCAGATTCTTCACGGTCTCTTCGCCGTAGGTGAGGTTTTCGGCGATCTCAGGCGAAACCTTCACGTCCTTGTTGGCCGGGCTGTCGACCAGCTTTTCGGCAAGCGCGGTCTGAATTTCGGTCGAGAGCCAGAAGTCCATGAACTGAAGCGCCAGATCCTGGTTCTTGCTGCCCTTGGTCAGCACCATGACGTTCATGCCGCCGGTCTGGCCTTCCTTGGGCGTTGCCCACTTGATCGGCAGGCCGAGCTTGGTGAAACCTTCCCAGGAGAAGCGACCGATCGGAGCGGCCCAGATTTCTTCCTGCTGCATCAGCTGAACGAGCTGGGAGGACTTGACGTAGAAGGTGACGATATCGTCCTTCTTGGCGCCGACGGCGGCAATCGCTTCCTTGAGGTCAGGCGTGTTCTTGCCGATGGCTTCGCCGACCATGTAGAGCGCCGGCGGGCCCTGGTTGGTGGTGACGTTCGGGAAGGCGACGTGGCTGGCGTTCTTGTCGCTCAGAAGATCGGCCCAGGAGTTCACTTCCATCTTGTCCGAGCGATAGACGATCGAAGTGGCATAGAAGGTGTAGCCGACGCTCATGCCGTCGCCGTTCGGGTCCTTGGCAAGGTCGTAGAGCTTGTTGAAGTTCTGGAGCTTCGAGGTGTCGATCTTTTCGATGAGATCGGCGCGGGTGGCCGAAAGCGCGTCGGCCATCGAGACGACGGCCATGTCGACGACCGGGCTCGCCTTGTTGGCTTCCATCTTGGCGAGGCGCTCGACGCTGTTGCCGGTTTCGACGACGAGCTTGCAGCCGCACTTCTGTTCGAACGGAGTGTAGACCAGTTCCTTGAATGCGTCCTGGGCAAAGCCGTAGACGGAAATGGTGAGCGTCTTTTCCTGAGCGGATGCGACAGGGGCGGTAACGAGCAAGAGCGCGCTCGAGGCAAGCAAGAACTTCTTCATGGCTGGTGTCCTCCTTCGGTGACGGATGTAGCTGCGGTGGCAGTGGTAAGAACGGGTTGAGACGCGGACGGTGCCGCGGCCGATTGCCGGACGACCAGATGCATCGGCACCTTGGAGGTCGCCGCCGTAACCGGTGCGCCGATCTCGGGATCGGACGGGTCGCGCTCGCTGATCGCCTTCACGAGCGCTGCGACGGCGATCGCCGCGATCTCGGTCATGTCCATGCGCGCGGTCGTCAGCGCCGGCGTGATGACCGGCGACCAGATCAGGTCGTCGAAACCGGTGACGCTCGCCTTTTCCGGCACGTTGATGCCGGCGCGCTGCAATTCGGTGAGCGCCCGCAGCGCATGGAGATCGGAGATGCAAGCAAAGGCCGTGTAGCCTTCCGCCACCTTATCGGCGAGGCCGAGCGGACAGCCCTTGCCGGCCGCCTTTTCCAACGGCTCGATCCAGAGCGTATCGGTATGGGTGCCCTCGCCGAAGACCGAGCGAATACCGCCGGCGCGGTCGTTCTGCACGTTCGAGGCGGGATTGTTGCCGATGATCAGCACGCGGCGGTGGCCGAGAGCCTTGAGGTGTTCGCCAATCTGCCGGCCGCCACCCCAATGGTCGGCGGCGACCGTGTTGCCCGGCGTCGAGGGCGTATCGATGACGGCGACCGGACAGCCGACATCGGCAATGCGCGTGCCGCGCCTGGGCACGATCACCAGGCCATCAACGTCGCGATCGATCAGGCGCTCGATCGCCTTGGTCTGGGTCGAGACGTCGCCGCGCGAGTCGGCGATCAGCACGCCATAGCCCGAGGACGAAGCCGCAAGCTCGATTGCCTGGGCGATCTGCGGGAAGAGCGGATTGGCGATATCGGGAAGCACGAGGCCGAGAACACCCGTGCGGCCGGTGCGCAGCGCCCTGCCCGCCTGGCTCGGCACATAGCCGAGCTCGGCAGCGGTCGCGCGGATCTTTTCCACCATCTCGGCGGAGACGCGCCCCTTGCCCGAGAGCGCGTTTGAAACCGTCGCCGCGGAGACGCCCAGCGTTCTGGCAATCCTCGTCAGTTTTGGTCCGGAACGCGCCAAATCAGTGGTTTCCGCTATCGCGTGATTAAACGATTAATCAGCCGATATATCAGAATCTTCCGACTGTCGAATCCTTTTGTCGACTCGTTGCATTTTGCAATTTTCGAGGGAAAAGATTTGCGAACAACAATCGATTTCCGCTTGGCGCCTGGCGTTCACAATCAGCGGAAGGAGTTCACGTCAATTCCTCAAGCACCAACGGGCCGTCCAAAGTCTGCCTGATATATCTCCGCCGACACCGAGCGATGAAAAGCGAAACACGCATCTGCCCAACCGCCGCAATCGCGGGTACAAATTTCAACTTCGCCTGACAAAAGAAATCAATTTTCCCACTAAATTACTAGGGAATAAGTATGATGCACGGCAATCGTCCGATGGCTAGAATTCGGGCGGCGGTGCGATCCGCACAACAGGCATAAGCAGGAGTTTGGGACATGACTGGCACTATCATCGGCTTTGGCAAGACCGCGGGACAAACCCGCCGGGCGCGCGGCGCAACCTTGGCAGCTACCACGCTGGCGCTGGCTCTTTCGTCGAGCACGGCCGTTCTTGCCGAGGACGCGAAATTCGATCCCAACGCCTCGATCACCATCGGCTCGCTCTATGAGCCGCAGAACCTCGACAACACCGCCGGCGCCGGCCAGGGCATCAACGAAGCCTTCAACGGCAATGTCTATGAAGCGCTGTTCACGCTGACCGATGCCGGCGACGTTCAGCCGGGCCTCGTGGCCGAGCAGAGCGTCAGCGACGATGGCCTCACCTACACTTTCAAGCTTCGCCCCGGCGTCACCTTCCACTCCGGCGATCCGCTGACGGCGACAGACGTCAAGTACAGCATCGAACGCGTGACGGCAGAGCAATCCAAGAGCTCGCGCAAGAAGAGCCTTGCAACCATCAGCGCCATCGAGGCGCCCGATGACCAGACGGTGGTCGTCAAGCTGTCTGCCCGCTCGATCTCGCTGCCCTACAATCTGAGCTATGTCTGGATCGTCAACGATGCGGCCAAGGACCTGAACGCCAGCGAAGATGGCACGGGCCCCTACCGCCTCGACGAATGGCGCCGCGGCTCGTCGCTGGCCCTGATCCGCAACGACAAATACTGGGGCACCGCGCCGACCAATGGCGAAGTCGTCTTCCAGTACTTCACCGACGCGACCGCGCTCAACAATGCGCTCCTGACCGGCGCCGTCGACATCATCACCAGCGTCCAGAGCCCGGACTCGATCGCCCAGTTCAAGGACAATCCTGACTTCACCGTCACCGCCGGCCAGTCGACGACCAAGGAACTGCTCGCCTTCAACGACCGCGTCGCCCCCTTCGACAACGTCAAGGTCCGCAAAGCGATCGCCCGCGCCATCGACGACAAGAAGCTGCTGACGTCGATCTGGGGCGAATACGGCACGCTGATCGGCTCCTTCGTTCCGCCGACGGACCCCTGGTACGTGGACCTCACCGCCGTCGATGCCTATGACGTCGAGAGCGCCAAGGCGCTGCTGAAGGAAGCGGGCTTTGCCGATGGCTTCACCTTCAAGCTCGACACGCCGAACTACGACCCTCATCCGATCGTCGCCCAGTTCATCCAGAGCGAACTCGCCAAGGTCAACATCAAGGTCGAGATCAACGTGATCACCGCCAACGAGTGGTACACGAAGGTCTACAAAGCACATGACTTCCAGGCGACTTTGCAGGAGCACGTCAATCACCGCGACATCGTCTTCTACGGCAATCCGGACTTCTACTGGGGCTACAACAATCCCAAAGTCGTCGACCTGATCAAAGCGTCGGAGGCAGCGGCCAACACCGACGAGCAGACCGCACAGCTCAAAGAAGCCAACACGATCATCGCCGAGGATGCCGCCAGCAACTGGCTCTACCTCTACCCGCAGATCGTCGTCTCGAGCTCGGCCGTCACCGGTTATCCCGTGAACGGCCTGAACTCGCAGTTCTTCGCCTTCGGCATCAAGAAGAGCGAGCAGTAAGCGGCATCGCCATCCCGCGCGCATCCGCGCCGGATGCGTAAACGACAGCCCCTGGATCCGTTCCGGGGGCTGATTGCGTTTCGCGCCAATTCGTCCGAGCACCTCTCAGGCCTTCCACAGGCACTCCCAAAGACGAGAGACGCTCTAGCCTCCCTCTTCTTTTTGGTGCAAAAGCCAGCTCTCTGATCACGGATCCCGTGAGAAGAAAGGAATGCAGCCATTCTCACCTATCTCGTCCGCCGCTTTGCCATTCTGCTTCTGTCGCTGCTGATCGCAGCGGTGGTGCTGTTCGTGCTGTTGCGCCTTTTGCCGGGCGACCCCGCCAATGCGCTTCTCTCCGTCGGCGCCGATGCCGTGCAGATCGAGAAGGCGCGCGAACAGGTCGGCTCGAACCTGCCGCTCTGGCAGCAGTTTCTGCGCTTTGCCGGCAGCCTCGCCCGCTTCGATCTCGGCACGTCCTTCGTCAGCGGCAAGCCGGTGATCGAGGAGATCGCCGCGCGGTTGACGGTCACCGTGCCGTTGGCGCTGATGGGTTTTGTGCTCGCTATCCTGATCGCCGTTCCGCTCGGCATCCTCTCGGCCGTCAAGGCCGATCGCTGGTATGGCGGACTGATCTCGACAGTTTCGCAGCTCGGCATCGCCATCCCCGTCTTCTGGGTCGGCATTCTGCTGGTCACGCTGTTCGCCGTCACCTTCCGGCTGTTCCCTTCGGGCGGCTTTCCCCGCCGCGGCTGGCAGAATGAGGGGCAGGTGCTCTATGCGCTCGCCCTGCCCGTCATGACGATCGGCCTCGTCATGGGCGCGTCACTGCTGCGCTATGTGCGCTCGGCGACGCAGGACGTTCTCGGTAGCGATTACTTGCGAACGGCGCGCGCCCTCGGCGCCAGCTTCCCCGAAGCGCTCATTCGCCACGGCATCCGCAATGGCGCCGTGCCGATCGTTTCCATCCTCGGCATCGAGCTTGCGACGACCTTGCTCGGCGCGGTCGTCGTCGAGCGCGTCTTCGCGCTGCCAGGCCTTGGCTCGATGCTGCTGCTTGCGATCGAGCAGCGCGACTATCCGAACGTTCAGGGCGTGCTGTTCATCTCCACCCTGCTGGTGCTGCTGATCGGCTTTGCCGCCGACCTCACCCAACGGCTGATCGATCCACGCCTGCGCGAACGGGCCGTCGGAGGCAACGCATGACCTCGATCGGTACATCCGTTTCTGCGCCGAAACGCCGGCGCTCGCTGGCGCTTACCGTCGGCCTTGCGCTCGTCGGCCTCAACGTCGCCGTTGCGGTACTGACGCTCTTCTGGACGCCCTATGATCCATTGAACGCCTCAGGCGGACGACTGGAAGCGCCGTCGCTTTTGCACTGGCTCGGCACTGACCGCTTGGGCCGCGACCTGCTTACCCAGCTGATGATCGGCGCTCGCACAGCGCTGCTGGTCGGCACCGGTGCGGTTGTGATCGGGGCTGCGATCGGCGTCAGCCTCGGCGTTCTCGCAGCCTTCGCCACGCGCCTTGCCGACGACGTGATGGCCGCGACGCTCGATATCCTGATCGCCTTTCCGACCCTGCTGCTTGCCATGCTGGTGGTGGCGGCAAGCGACAGCGCCAGTCTCTGGTCGGCGATCCTGGCACTCGGGCTTGCCATCTCGGCGATCGTCGCGCGGCTGACCCGCATCCTTGCCAAGCGGGTGCTGCGGCAGGATTACATCGTCGCCTCGCGCACATCGGGAACCTCCTGGGCCGGAGTCGTCTTCCGCCATGTGCTTCCCAACATCTGGCCGACACTCTCGGTCAACTTCGCCCTGCAGTTCGGCCTGGCCGTTATCGCCGAGGCGTCGCTCTCCTATCTCGGGCTCGGTGCGCCGCCCCCGAACGCCTCCTGGGGACGGCTACTGCAGGAAGCGCAAGGGACCGTCTATACGGCGCCGATCGGCGCGATCGCGCCGGGCATCGCCCTCGTCGCACTCGTCATCGGCATGAACCTCCTAGCCGACGGCCTGCGCGATATCGCCGATCCGACACGGGGGAGATCGCGATGACGCCGCTTCTCGACATCAAGGGTCTCGACATCCGCGCCGGCGACAAGCCGCTGGTCTCTGACCTTTCCCTCTCAATCCGGCCCGGCGAACGCATCGGCCTGATCGGTGAGTCCGGTTCCGGCAAATCGATGACGGCAATGGCAGCGACCGGCCTGCTGCCGCCGTCGATCACTGTCGCCGGCTCGATCACGCTCGACGGGCAACAGGTGGTCGGCGCCACAGATCGGGTGATGAACCGGCTGCGCGGCGTGGCCGCAGCGGTCGTCTTCCAGGAGCCGCTGACCGCGCTCGATCCGCTGATGAAGATTGGCCGACAGATCGCCGAGCCCGTTCGCCGGCGTCTGGAACGGGACGGCGGCAAGGCAACGAAGGAGGCGGTCCAACGCGAAGTCCGCGACCTCATCGACAAGGTGGCGTTGCCGCAGCCCGACCGCATCATCAATTCCTACCCGCACGAAGTGTCCGGCGGCCAGCGCCAGCGCGTCGCCATCGCCATGGCGCTCGCCTGCCGCCCGAAGCTCCTGATTGCCGACGAGCCGACGACCGCGCTCGACGTCACGACCCAGGCGGAGATCCTGAAGCTGCTGGACCAGCTGGTGCGCGAGACCGGCATGGCGCTTCTGTTCATCAGCCACGACCTGCCCGTGGTTGCCCAGGTGGTGGAGCGCGTCCTCGTGCTGAAGAACGGTATCGCTGTCGAGGAGGGACTGGTCGGCTCGGTCTTCGGCAAGCCGCAGCACGACTATACCAGGACGCTGGTCGAGGCCGCCCGTCTCTTCGACGAAGCGCTGGGAGCAACCGGATCATGATGCTCGATCTTCAAAACGTCAGCTTCGGCTATTCCCGCCAGCAGACCACCCTCGACAACGTCTCGATATCGGTGCGACCGGGAGTGAGCGTCGGTCTCGTCGGCGAATCCGGATCGGGCAAGACGACGCTGCTGCGACTGATGCTCGGGCTCATTCGCCCGACGAGCGGTAGCATTCGCTTCGGCGAGGAGATCCTCGACACCGGCAGCAGCGCCTTCATGCAGCGCTATCGTCGTGCCGTGCAGCCGGTTTTCCAGGACCCCTATTCCTCTCTCGACCCGCGCCAGCGAGTGATCGACATTATCTGCGAGCCGCTGCGGTCGCTGCGGATCCCGGGTGACCGGACGCAGGCGGTCACCGCGGCGCTCGAAGCGGTCGGGCTTCCTGCCGATGCACTCCACCGCTACCCGCACGAGTTTTCCGGCGGCCAGCGCCAGCGCATCGCCATTGCCCGCGCCATCGTCGCGCGACCGCAGATCGTACTCGCCGACGAGGCGGTCAGCGCGCTCGACCTTTCCACCCGCATCCGCATCGTCGAGCTGTTCAAGACACTCGCTGAGAAGCTGACGCTGGTTTTCGTCTCGCACGATCTCGGCGTCGTCGCGGCCCTCTGCGAGGAGATGGTCATTCTGGAGCGCGGCAAGGTGGTCGAAAGCGGCAAGACCCGCGACATATTGGCCGCCCCGAAGCACCCATACACACAGCGTCTTCTTGCCAGCATTCCGCGCATGCCCGCCTGACAGGGGATTGGCGCGGATATCGCATCTTCAGCCGAATCCACCTTTATCCCCAAGGGCTTGGTGATTCGCGCGCGCATTGATCCAAGACAACCGCTGAGACGCCCTGTTGAGCATAGTGCCGTCGGCCGCAGAATCCCTGCCGCTAACGCCCTGACCGGCGATGTTCAACTTCTTCTGGGGGTCCGGAAAATCATGCCTACTCGCGCCATTCTGCCATCTGCCGTCCTTTTCGCCGCGCTTGCGGCGCCGCTCGCGCTCGCGACGGCGGCAGATCTCTCCGAGCCGGGCGCGGTCGCGGCACCGGAAATGCCTCTCGCAAGCGAGCCAGGCCCGTGGATGATCCGCGGCCGCGCACTGGCTGTCCTGCCTGACGACAAGGGCACGCTCTATCTCAACGGCAGCGCGCTCGACGGCGAAAAGGTCGGCGTCAGCAATTCCGTGGTGCCGGAACTCGACATCACCTATTTCTTCACCGACAACATCGCCGCCGAACTGATCCTCGGCACGACGCCACACACGGCACGCGGCAGCGGCTCGATCGCCGGCCTCGGCGAGATCGGCAAGGCCTGGCTGCTGCCACCGACGCTCACGCTACAGTACCACTTCAACGTCACCGACGAGATCAAGCCCTATGTCGGCGCAGGCGTGAACTACACGATGTTCTACAACGAGAAGCCCCGCGGCGATTTCTCCAGCTTCAACCTGAAGAACACCTTTGGCGTGGCGCTGCAGGCGGGCGTCGACATCAAGCTCGACGACCACTGGGGCCTGAACTTCGACGTGAAGAAGCTGTTCCTGGAACCGGAGGTCAACGCCACCCTGCCCGGCGCCGGTGCTGTCAGCGGCAAGGTCAAGCTCGATCCGTGGCTCATCGGCACCGGTATCAGCTACCGGTTCTGATGACCCCAAACGAAACGGCTTGCGGCGCCCTCTTAAAGGCGCCGCACCCTGTAGAGCCCGACCTTAGACGTGGTGGGCCGTGACGGCTCTGGCGAGTTCGCCCGACAATTGCTGGCTGCCCGCATGGGAGACGTCCCCCAGCGACAGCATACCGACCATGCGCTTGTCCTGGTCGATCACCGGCAGACGCCGCACCTGCTTCGCCTCCATCAGATGAACGGCATGTTCGATCGTCTCGTCCGTGCGGCAATAGACGATATCCCTCGTCATCACGTCCCGCGCCGTCATCGACGCCGGGTCCCGCCCGTTGGCAAAGGCGCGCAAGGCAATGTCGCGGTCCGTGACCATGCCGATCAGGCGGTCGTTTTCGCCGACCGGCAGCGCACCGATGTCCTCGTCGCGCATGATACGCGCGATTGTCTTCAGATCGGTTTCGGGAGAGATCCAGCGAGCGCCGGGATGCATGGCTTCCGATATTCTCATCTCAACCTCCTGTACGTGAAAGGGGCGGAGCATAGACTGACATCGTGGCCATTCATTGATCCAGCGATGTGCCGCGCCACTCCTTACCGCAATTCGAGGAGGAAATAGGTGGTTGGGCCGAA
Source organism: Ensifer sp. ENS03 (assembly GCF_014852035.1). Taxonomy (NCBI): domain Bacteria; kingdom Pseudomonadati; phylum Pseudomonadota; class Alphaproteobacteria; order Hyphomicrobiales; family Rhizobiaceae; genus Ensifer; species Ensifer sp. ENS03. The sequence continues at coordinate 243,136 of NZ_JACVAV010000009.1, forward strand.
GGGCCCATTGTTGGAGAGCCGGAAGGCGACGTCGCCCGTGCCTTGCGCCACCGGCGCATGCACCTTGCCGTCGAGGCCCACGGGCGAAACGCTCCAGTTCTTTGCGGTTCGCGCCAACGTCAGATCGACATAGCCTTCACGCAGCCGAACCGGCAGCCGCCCAAAGTCCTCGATCACCTTCTCCTCGGTGTCGCGAAACGCCATGCCGGTGTTTTGCGCATCGGTCGCAAAGATCAGCAGTAGGTGCCGGCCCCTTGCGAGCCCTCCATCCGCATCGAGCGCCGAGAGCGCAACGAGCCCATTGCCATCGGCCCGCTCGACCCTGAGCAGGCCGAGATCGATCGGCTCTCGCAGCGTCGAGAAGGCGGCTGCCTCCGTTTTGTCGGTGACGACGCGCAATTGTCCGGCAAAGCGATTCAACAGGATCTCGCCGGTGCTGCTCTGGTAAATGCCGGTATCGATGCTGGTACCGTTTTCATCAGAAAGCGCGCCGCTTTGGCGCAGGCTGCCGAGTATCCCTTCGCTGTCTTGCTGGCGCGGTTGCTTCACCGCAGGCACATCGCCGAGCCGGTTTACGTCTTCAAGACCGATCCGCCCGACCAACGCCAGGTCCGTCAGGCGTTCCGGTTCGCGGGCCTGCATGTCGTCGGAAAGATCCTCCTCGCCACGTACCGCAAACGGGACGGTGACGGCTGAGGTCGCCACGTCGCCGCGCCGGTAGAGAAGCGCCGACAGCGTCTCGCCGGCGCGCGCGACGGGATCGAGCGCGATGGCATAAGGCAGCATCGCCTTCTTGTGCGGGAACGGCTCGCCATAGGAAAGAACGATCGGGCCATGGCCATGTCGGCAAAGCGCGTCCCAGCCTTGCAGCGCCGCATAGGCCGGCATCGCCAGCCCGGCCTCGTAGCGGTAGCGGTTCCAGAACAGATGATCATATTCGCTGACGAGGAACGGCCGGTCGAGCCAGCGCGTTGCCGCGATCATGCGGATATAATTAACACCGTCGGCGATCGAGCTGACCTGCGTCGTCTTGCTTCCCGGGGCGTAGCCGCTGACCCAGTCGTGATATGTATTCATGGTCACGGCTTCGAGGCCGCGGCGGCTGAGCGACGCCTGCACCGTCGGCCAGTTGTTGTAGTTGCTGATCAAGCCGCGGTAGCCGAGCCTGCGGAGCACCTCGCTCATGCGCGCGGTCGTGGCCTCTTCCGTCTCGGTGAAGAAGGCCTGCAGGTCGCGCAGCCGCGGAGCAGGGATGTAGCGGTCCGCCGGCAGCGCCACGGATCTCGCCTCGATCGTCTCGTCCGGGCGGAGGTCAGGCCACGCCTTGGCAAGCGCCTCGGTCGATCCGTAGCGTTTGGCGAGCCACACGTTGAACGGCTTGGCAAGCTGCGGATCATAGGGCGGCTTGCCCGGCCGATCGTGCACGACGGTGTCGAACTCCATGCCGTTCTCGTTGGCGAGAATGACGACCGCGAGCGCATCGTCGCGGATTGGCGCCACGCCCGTGTAGGGGTTCACGCGCCCGAGGATCGTCTCCTGCATGCGCTTCCAGTGGTCGGACGCCCGCTCGTCGACAAACAGCTCGAGCTTGAGGTTTCCGCCATCGTCCCAGCGATCGTCAAAACCGCCATAAACGCCGCGCAGCGACGACAGGCCATCCATCATCCAGTAGATGCCGTTCTTCTTCAGCACCGCCAGCAGGTAGTGGATACGGTCGAGCGTCTCGGGGTCGAAATCGAAATCCCGGTCCCGGCCGAACATCAGGCTGCCATCAACGAAATGCAGCCGGGCGAGATTGTAGCCGCGCATCGCCAGCTGCCGGGCGTAGCGGTCAGCCGTTTCGTGATCCGGAAACCCGCCGGAGGCTGGGCTCCAGGCAAGCGATGCGCAGAGCATGCGCTCCGGCTTGTCCGGCGACTTCGCGAAGGCAAGCCGCCCGCCGGCACCGGCGACCAGGCGGTGATCCGCATCGATCGTGCCGTTCGGCAGGAAAGACGAAAAATCGAGAGGGCTGCCAGCCTCGAACTCGAGGGAAATTTCCCGCACGGCAAGCCACTGGTCCGATGCCTGCGCCGGCGAGCAGACAGCAGCAAGCGCTGCCGCGGCTGCCAGCAATGGCCGCCGCATCATGCCGGGGCCCCGAGCAGCTTGCTTTCGATCGGCGCGTCAGGCTTTCGGCGCGCCCGGACGAAGCCGACCGGCAGCGCCGCTGCATGGAAGAACCAGGCGACGACGGTATAAAGCCCCATGCTGAAACCGCCTTTGCGCAGGCTCATCAGTCCCACCACGCCGGCAAGGATCGCAAGAACGATGCCGAGCGCAAGGAGTTTGTCGGGCACGAAGAGCAGGATCGCAAGCGACGCCGCCCACCAGAGATAGACCAGCGCCCAAAGCTTGAGCTCCGGCAGCTCTCTGATGAGCTGGAGGAAATAGGGCTGGCCGAGCGAGGCGCGCAGCAGTTCTCCGATGCCGAACAGATACTTGCTCTTCCAGCGGCGTACGAGCAGGCGATAGGAATTGTCGGTGTGGCCGAAATGCTGGACGAAGCGTCGGTCGAGGCGATGCAGCTTAAAGCCGGCACTTCTGAGCCGGATGCCGAGGTCGAACTCCTCATAACCGTGCAGATTACGGTCCGAGAGGTAACCGACCGCCTCGATCGCCGCCCGGCGATAGAGGCCGCCGCCATTCATGCGGTCGATCGCGCCGATCCGGTTTTCTGGTGAATTGCGTGTGACCCGGCGGGAGAATTCGAGGTTTGAGGTCAGCATCTCCTGGACATGGCCGGTGACACCAGCCACATCGGGGTCGTCGGCGAGGAACGCTTCCGCCACTTCGAGAAAATCGTCGTCCAGCAACATGTCGCCGTCGAGCAGGCAGATATGCGCGTGGCGCGAGTATTGGAAGCCGAGTTGCGGGCCGATGCCGCAGCTCGGAAGTGCCGGCGGGCTGATCTGTGCGATCACGACCGGATAGCGCGCGGCGATCTCCACCGTCCTGTCCCTGGAGCCGCTGTCGGCGACGATGACCTCGCCGCCAACGGTTTCGAGCGCCTTCAGCGCGCTTTCAATGGTCGCGGCGATGCGCTTTTCTTCGTTCAGCGTCTTGATGATGACGGATACTGCCACGCGATCCCCCAGTCTCGACGGAGCGCAGACCTGCTCCGGTTGCCGCCGATCTTAGCGGCGATATTTTGCGTTTTGGTTTACCGCCCCAGCAGTCGCAGCAGCGGCAAGCGAAAGCGATGAAGGAACCAGCCGCCAAAGACGCCGCAGGCGCCGCCAAGAAGCTTGACCATCACATCCGTCACGCGTGCGTGGCGATCGGCCGAAACCATCTGCAGCAGCTCGAAGCCGATGGCCGTCGCAAAGACCAGAACCAGCACGAGCCCCAGCCGCCTCGGATAGGCGATCGCGAAAAGCAGGCCCAGCAGGCCGAAGGCACCGAACCGTTCGAGATGGACCAGGTGCCCGATGCGGGGCCGCAGGTCGAGCGGCGACATCGTCGAATAGGCGATCACGGCAAAGAGGATCCATGCGAAGAGGCTGGCGGCGCGTTTGATAGTCATTGTCGGCTTGTCTTCCAGGAGGCGTGCGAGGCACGGCAATCATCGAACGATCGGCGACGGCGCCTGCGCGTTCATCGCGTTGCGGGGGCGCGGCCGCATTTTTGAGGAGAGCGGTGCGCGGTGAACGCACGGGGCAAGCTCCGGCCGGCGACACGGTGGACGCGAACGTCCGGCTATTTCGCCAGCAACGCGCTATACACCGCCGCGGTCCTTTCTGCCACATTTGTCCAGCTATAGGCGGCTTCCGCGTGCGCCGCACGCTCGCGCACCTCCTCGTCGCTGAGCGGGGCTGCGAGTTTTTCCACGATACCGGACGCCAACGCGTCGATGTCGCCCAACGGGAAATACTCGTCGGGCGCCAGTTCCATCTCCTGATTGGCGACGATATCGCTTGCGAGGACCGGCAGCCCGTAGGCCATCGCCTCAAGCAGCGCAATCGGCATGCCTTCGTGGCTGGACGGCAGAACGAAAAGGGCGGCATTGTCGAAGAGTTCCGCCAGTCTGTCGCCTGTCTGAAAACCTGTGAGCACGACGCCGGGCACGTCGCACGCAAGCGCCCTCACCTCCTTGACGTAGGGCGTTTCGAATTCAGCGCCGCCGGCAATAACGAGCTTCATATCGGCCAAGTCGCACTTGGCAAAAGCGCGGATGAGATCAAGCTGTCGCTTTTCCGGAACCAGCCGGGCAGCGAGCAGGATATAGCGCCGCCGTTCCAGGCCGAACTCCGCGAGAATGCCGGCCTCGCCGGTCGGCGGAGTGACCTGGACGCCGTTCGGGACCAGCGTCATGGAGACATGGTGCCGGGCATGCATCGTCTCGGCGATGTCCTTCGAGATCGCCACGCGTCCGTTCGAGAACCGCATGCCGAGGCGCTCTCCGAGCTTCAGCGTGCGCCTGGCGAAACCGCCCCATTTCTGCCGGTCATAGTCGTAGCCATGGTGGGTCACCACGACCTTGAGCCCAAGCATGCGCGCAAGCGGCGTCATCAGCGCGGGGCCGATGGCATGAATGTGCAGGACATCCGGGCGCCGCCAGGCGGCGAGCCAGACACCGAGGAAGGTATGTACAATGGCTTCCAACGCCATCCGGCGCGGTGCCCAGAGAGGGACGACGTCGACGCCGTTCCAGGCGTAGGCGTTGCGATCCTCCAGATAGCGACGACGTCCGACCACCTCGACGTCCCAGCCGTATCCGAGCAGCTTGCTCGCCAGCATTTCGACGTGTTTCTCGACGCCGCCCTGAACGTTGGGGATGCCGCGCAAGCCCAGCATCATCACGCGTTTGCGCTCGCCGCGCGCGGCCAGCGCGCCGCTCTGAACGGGGTGGCCATGCTGCCGGCCTGCGAGCGCGGCGCTATGCCGAGGCAACCGGCCGGCTCCGTCCGACAGTCCGGTCTGCACCATCTCCTGCGCAATCACCGGCTGTTGCTGGCGATGACTTCGCGAAACATCAGGCTTTCTGCTCATGTGTCGCCTCGAAGGTTGCCCGTTCCGTTTACTAGGGCGATATACTTAATCATCGCCAAGATATTTCATTCACCCCTTATATAAATGACCGAAAACCATAGGGCGAGCCCAGGTTACTACAAATTGTATCGTAACGTTAATGCCGGACGAGATCAGACCGCTCCCAGCCTGGAGTAGAGGTCGACCGTTCTTTCACGATAGGCGGCCGCGGAGAACTCACTGGCGATCCAGTGTCGGCCCGAAGCACCCATCGCAGCGCGTTCGGCAACTGGCAGACCGGCCATCGTCGAGAGCACGCGGGCGAGATCATCGGCGTCGCCCGAAATCGCGGTCATGCCCGTCTCACCCTCGCGGATCATTTCAGGAATGCCGCCGATCGAGGCGCCGATTACCGGTCGCCCCAAAGCATAGGCTTCAAGCACGCTGATCGGCGCGTTCTCGTACCATTCGGAAGGCAGAACCAGCGCCCAGGATTCTCCGATCAGACGATGCAGGGACTGGCCTGAGAGATAGCCGGCAAAGGTCACGTCGGCGCCGGTTTGCGCAACCAACTGGCGCAGCATCGCTTCCTCGGGGCCGGTTCCGGCGATCACCAGCCGTTGGCCTGATGTGGCCGCCGCGCGGATCAGCGTCGCCAACCCCTTCTCCGGGGCCAGGCGTCCGGCAAAGACGAAATAGTCGCCCTCGACCCAGTCGGCCGAATAGACGTCGACATCGACGAAGTTCGGGATATGGACCATCTGTTCGCGCGGCCAGCCCCACTCGACCAGCTTCTCGACATAGAATTTGCTCGGCACGACGATGCGGTCCACCTTGTTGCGGTAGAGACCGAGCGCACGGTGGACCATGGTTTCAGCGAGCACGACCGCGCTCAGCGTCGTCTCCCCCTTGATGCAGCGATGACGCAAGACGTTGTAAATATGCCCGCCGCGACAGTCCTCGCAGACGGCACCGTCACGCAGCATCTTGTAGGAGGGACATGCGAGCTTCAGATCGTGGGCGGTCATGACGACCGGAATGCCGGCCGCCTTCAGCGTCGAGAAGATCGCGGGCGAAAGATGATGGTAGACGTTGTGCGCATGGGCGACGGAGGGCCGAGCGCGCTCGATCAGCCGGCTGACGTTCTTCTGCGCTTCGCGCGAGTAGATGACGCTCGCCGCCTGCACCACCTTACGCAGGAGGTTGGTACGCCGACCATACTCGATCTCGGAGACGAAATACTCGGACCATGGAGAGGCTTCGTTATCCTCGTGCTGCATGGCGAAGGGCACCACGTCCCAGCCGATGTCCGAGAACATCTTCATGTGGTCGAAAAAGACCGCCTCCGCGCCGCCACGGCGATAGAAGTAATTGTTGATGGCGAGCAGCCTGTTGCCGCCGTTTCCCTGCCGCGACATGCGTCCTCCTACCAGCCGAGCCTGTCGAGCGCCTGCTCGACCGGCAACACGACACAGCCCTTCTCAACCGCGTAGCGAACCAGGTTCTCGAAGGTCTCGGGCGTGCAGCCATAGGGCGTCGGGCGCGGGGCGATGTCGTGGGTGAAAAACACGAGCCAGCCAGGCCGATCGACGACATCTTCGATCCAGCCCGTGAGCGCCTGCGCGTCCGTCTCCGGCTGCCGGATCTCGACGGCCTTCAGCATCAGCGGATCGACGGCCGTGCGGTTGATGCCCTCGCCGGCCGCGCGGCAGGTGCGGTAGCGGCGCGCCAACTCCCGGCGCGCCGGCGGCCAGGCGGCGTTGTAGGGAAAGGCAAAGTTGGTCGCGGCCGGGCCGACGCCGCTTTGCCTGAGATAGGCGGCATTGCGGTCGAGATCCCGGGCAAGCCCACTTCCGCCCAAACGCCTGATCTTGCTATGGGAATAGGTGTGGCAGCCGACCTCGTGACCCCGGTGGGCGAGATCCGCGCAGCCCTCGGGCGAGATCAGGGTGCGATCCGTTTCGACGCGCCCCGCAAGCCCCCCGGCGATGTAGAACGTGCCGCGCACGCCGTGACGTTCGAGAATAGCGGCGCCATTGTGAAGTGCTGTGTCCGGCACGTCGTCGAAGGTGAAGGACACGAGCGGCGCGTCGGTTATGACGTCACGGGGTTTCGACGCGAGACGCCAGATCAGCCGGTTGGCGACGCGGTCGACAAGGCCGTCGACCCTCGACAGAGCCTGTGAAAAACTAGGCATGCGCCACCATCCTTTGTGCAAGCGGGCGTGGTTCGGTTGCAAGCGCTGCCGAGGACTGCAGGCGCAAACCGCAAATCGCGAAAAGCAAGGTAAACCACAGCACATTCGGACCATCGAAGAAGAAGGCCTCAAGGCTGGCGCTGTAGATCGAATAGAGCCAGATCCGCAGGAACAGCCGCGTGAGGTCGCTGTGCTGCCGGGCCGGCGGAATGCGCGAGATATGATAGAGCGGGAGCACCACCAGCCAAAGCAGCGTGAGGATCAACCCCGGAATGCCGATGACGAGAAGCGTCTCGAGATAGGAATTGTGCGCATGGGCCGCACGAACCGCCCAGGTCTCGATGCCACCGCCGCTGAACACCACTTCCTCGGTCTGCCAGAAGGCCTTGAAGCCTCGCCCGATAAACGGCTGTTCGGCGATCACCGAAAAGGCGAAGCGCCAGACATCGGCCCGGTTCGTGAAGGTCGCGTCGATGCCGAGCGACGAGACGAATTCGCCGAGCGGTCGGAAGACGGCCGACCCGACGGCGAAAAGGTTGAACAGGGCCACGCCGCCGATCGCGATCGGGATGCGCAGCAAGCGCACATGTTCGAAGAGCCACGCCAGAAGCAGAATGCCCGGCAACATCGCCGTCGAGGTCTTTCCTCCCGTATGGATGAGGAAGAAGAAGGCCAGACTAACGATGGTCAGGCCGACAAGCTTCGACCACCGGCGCAGGACGTACAGGCCGAGAAACGAGGCAAGCACCATGGCGACCGCCGCTTCGTTCTTGTGACGGAAATGGCCGCGCCACAGCCCTGCATGCATCGGCTCCAGCACTTCGTTGGCCTGGTGAATGGACAGAAGCGGTTTGAACAGGACGCCGTAATAGGCAACCGCGAGCATGACGAGCGTCGAGACCGCCAGCATCTTGGCGAAGTGCCGCTCGTTGGCCGGCAGCAGCAGATAGACGTTGGCGTTGACCGCAACCATCGTCGTCAGGATGATCGCCTTGATGCCGTTGGCCGGATGAGCGGAGACCAGGCAGGCAAAGAGCACCCACAAAAGCAGGATCGCAAGCAGCACCCGCGGCTGCATAAGCCCACGCCGCATCGGATGCAGCACACCGTAGCAGGAGGCGCCCGCAAACAGCAGCAGTGCCACGATCTGGTTCAGCCGGCTGGAATTGTCGCCGCCCGGTTCCAACAGACTTTCCTTGGTCAGGTCGACGAAGGAATGAAAGGGGATCCAGTAGTAGATGGAAATGGCCAGGAACAGGAAGGTCCCGACGCGGACCCTCAAGGTTTCTGCAGAATTGGCCGGGCTGCCGCTGAGATCGGGCACGATGGCCGCCCTCTCACGGCGCCAGGGGCTGCGGACGACGGATGTATCTCCACAGACCGAGGGCAAGCGCGAGGGATATGCCGAGAATAGTCCCCAGGAAACCGCCGCCGGCGACCAGAACCACGGTGCGCGGCGGCCAGCTGCGCGCATTCGGCGGCAAGGCGCGCGAGATCACGCGAACATTAGTCGTGTCGATCTGCTGGCGTTCGGTGATCTGCTGGGCGCGCGCCAGGTGGGTCTCATAGATGGCAGCCTTGGCGCGCGCGTCCCTTTCGAGGTCTCGCAGCTGCACCTGGGCTTCGTTGTCGGAGAACACGTTCGACTTCTCGTCGCTCGCCTTGGCGCGCAAGGCCGAAAAGGCCTGCTGCTCCCGGTCCATGTCCGCCTTGGCGCGATCGAGGATGCGGCGCGCCTCATCGGCCATGGCCGATTCCAGGTTCGCACGCTCCGAGCGCGCATTGACGAGGCGGGGATGGCGCTCCCCATAGGTGCGCTGCATGGAGGCGATCTGCTGCTGCAGCACGTTATACTGCTCTCGCAGGTTCGTCATGTTGACGGATTCAAACTCGGATGCACTTGCGGTCCGCCCCTGTGTTATCGCGTCGTTCATCTGCCGGTAGCGGGTATCGGCCTGGATGAAGCGCTGTTGGGCGTCGAGAACCTGGGTGTTGAGTTCGTTCGAAAGCTGATTGCTCACGAGCTGACCGTCATTGGTCGACTGCAGCCCGTTCTTGCGGCGGAAATCCTCGACCGCGCGTTCGGATTCGGTGACGTTGTGGCGCAACTCGTCGAGCCGGGCGTTGAGGCTCTGCGCGACGCGACCGGCGCTCTCGGCGGCGGACTGAAACAGCTCCTGCTCGAAAGCCGCGACGATCGCATCCGACAGCGTCACCGCTTTCGCAGGCTCTTCGCTCCAGACCTTCATCACCACCACGAAGGACCGCTCTTCGCGCCGGGCTTCCACCCGCTCCGACAAGGCCCGCATGGCAGCAAGCTCGTTTCCGGCCTGCTGCTCCGCCTTCGTCGAGAAGAGGTTCTTCAGCGAACTGAAGGCCGAGGGCTTCACGAATTCCGGGTCCTCGGTGAGGCGCATCTGGGTGATCACCCGCGACAGCACATTGCGCGACGTCAGGATACGCAGCTTGCTTTCCACTTCCAGCAACTGCGCATCGCGCTGCGGATTGGTGGTGAAGACGTCATCGCTGACGACATTGAGGTTGGACGGATCGACGACGATATCGGTGTAGACCGTATAGCGGGGCGTCGCCGTCATCGCATAGGCGAGCGCGGCACCCACACACAGGACGAGCGCCAGCACGATCCAGATGAGCCCGTCGCGCAACCAGCCGATGATATCGTCGACGCCGATCCGGCTGAGGCCGCTCAACCCGGGAAAATAGCTATCGCGAGGCGCGCCGGCCGCACTGGACACGGGCGGTACCAAGTCAGCCGGATGGGGCGAGGCTTTCGGAATATCTCTGGATTGATGCTGGACTTCGGCGGGCCGGTCTGTTGCCGAACCGTCAGCGCCAGACTTCGCTTCGTGAAGGTCTGACGAGAGCAGATCGAGCAGCGAGCCTCTTTCGACCGGTGCACGCTGCTCGCGTGCCGGTTGGCTGGCCCCCTGTTTTCCGGCCTCGTCCGGCCTATACATAAGCATCCCTCACGCACGCCCATCAAGACGCGAAGATCGTGACCCCGCGAGCCGCCTTCTAGCGCAGAATTAAGGTTGTACGGTGAATATTCCGTTAAACGGCAGGATTGCCGCTTAACCCGTCGCTTCAGAAGTCGGTCAACAACCGGCTCCAGCTCTCCGATGCCAGACCGCCCACATAGATATCGTTGCGCTGGGCCGCGTCTTTCAGATCCGCATGCCGCGTCACCATGCAGAAATAGCCGCGATGGTGGAAGGACAGCCATCTCTGGCGCGAGATCGCATTCATGAGGAACGGCTGCGAGCTGCCGACGGCGAGCGCGTAACCCTCGGCGTCAAGCGCATGGAACATCTGTGCGGTGACGGCGAACTCACGGCCGGCCTCGCAGACGACGTTGAGCACCGTTGCCCGCTCGCCGGCCTTGCCGAAGTAGAGATAAGCGCCGATGACGCGCCCGCTTTCATCCCGGACCTCGCGGCAGAGAAGCTCGCCGAGCGGCGTGTTCAGTCGCGCGACCGTTACCAGCCAGTCGAATTCGCTGCGCGACCAGACCGGCCTGACGGAAAAACGCTGCAGCATGGGTTCTGCGAGATCGACGAAGGCAGCGGGATCAATGGCGTGCGTCGTGCAGCCGGCCACCGGATCGGGTTTCGTGCGCGGGCGGCGGCGGCGCAAAAGCCGGTCCGCAAGCGCAAGCGGCTTGGAAAGTATCGGGGATCTGAGCAGGCGCACTTGCCTGCCAACCGTTAGCCCCCAGGCTCTGAACGGACGGAAGGAGCGGCGCCAGTCGAGGCTCTGGATCGGCAGCACGACGCCACCGCCAGCGACCCAGTGATCGGCGCTGACCGGAGACGAGTTGTCGGAAAAACACATGTCTTGCCGTGTCGCCCGCATGGCGCGCGCCAGGCAGGCGGCGCCGACCGCACCGGCCTTGCCCTCGGACATGAAGGCGCAGAGAAGTTTCGCCACCGTTCGGCGGCCGTTGACCGTGAACTCCATGGGAATCGCTAGAATGGCGCTGCCGATGCCGCCGGTCCCGTCGTCGTAGACGATGCTGCCGTGTTCCGGCGCATAAAGCGGGCTGCCGAAGAAGATGGTCTCGACATAGTTCTGAAGCTCCGCGCTCGCCTCTTGCTCCCGCTTGCGAAAGATCCGGGTGAACATGCTGCTGACGGCTGGGATATCCCGGGGTTCCATGGCGCGCACGTTGCCCATCCGGGGCATTTCCCGTCCGGACGACCGTGCGGCCTGGATCTTCCCGAGCTCAACCTCCATGCACCACCCCCGTCGACAGGGAGGCCGCGCCGGCCTGTTCCCGATCGCGCCGCACGAAGCGCAGGAAGACCGCCCATGAGACGATCACCATCGCGGTCTCGATCACGTAGAAGGAAATGAACGTGCCTGTCGGCGGTGCGTACCAGGTCGCCCAGGCGGTGAGTGCCGCACCAAGCACGCTGCCAAGGCCCATGACCGAAGCGCGCGCCGGATGGTGGCCGGACGCACCAAGGGCCTCCATCGCCACCGACCACATGGCGAGCGGCACCACAACCCAGCACAGGATGCGAACGAAGGAAACGAGGGAGACGTAGTCCTTGCCGAAGAGATAGGGCAGCACCGGCGCCAGCACGAAAACGGCAACGGCCGCGGCAATGCTGATCGAGGTGGCCGCGAACAGCACTTTGCGCACGCGCTCGAAGGCGTGGTGCAGGCCGGCTGCCGTTGCCTTTGCCGAACCCGGATAGATCAGCCGGTTCAAGGCCTCAACCGACAGATAGCTGCTCTCCAGCATGCGCCGCGCGACGCTGTAGCTGGACATGACCTCGGCGCTCGCCACGAGGCTCAGGACCAGAAGGTCGGCGTTCTGCCGGACGGCGCGCAGGATGAACGGGATGCTGAAATAGAGACCGAGCGGCAGCTCTTCCCGCACGATGCCATAGGTCGGGCGTCCCAACCCCTTGACCGCCCGCCAGCAGCCGAGGGCCACGATTACATGGCATACGAACTGCCATACAGCCCAGGAGGCCACCGTCGCGACCCCGAAGGCGATGCAGGCGAGCGCTGCAGCTATGGTGCGCGCCAGGGCGAAACCGACGACCACCTTGTTGGCCGAGGCAAAATTCGAATGCGCAAGAAAGATCTGCTCCGCCAGCACGATGACCCGCACGAAGATGATGTTGGTCACGAGCATCAAGGTGATCACCGCGACATTGGCCGCGGGATCGGGCGAAAGCGTGAAGAAGAACGGCAACACCGCTGCGCCGAGCAACACCAGCAGCACGCCACTGATCGAGGTCAGAATGATGTTGTGGCCGAGCATCTGCGGGTACATGCCCCGGTCGCGCGCGACACGGCGCACCAGGCACTCCATCGCGCCGAGACCACAAAGGTGAACCGCGATGTTGGCAACGGCCGTGATTGCGACGAAGACACTGAATTCATGCACGCCGAGAAAGCGCGCGAGGATCGCAAAGGTCAGAAGCTGCGCAGCCGAGCCAATGACAAGGCTGCCGCCGGATGCAGCATAGGATATGATCATCGAGAGGAACGGTTTGTGCGCGCGTTCCTTCACACCTTCCGAAGCCATTCCGATCTGCCCTTGATCTCAACCCGTCATTGTTACGCGCAAGATGCGTTCAATGACAGCGAGCACCCGCCTCTGATCACGCGCAAGGTAACAGGCAGAAATGATTGCGCGGTTAACGTGCTCGCGGCAATTGTATTTCAGCTTCCGTTTACTCAATTGCACTAGGCTGCGGTCCGCACGTCTACAGAGTTTTCCAGCGACATGAGGAGTGGCTGTGGCGCAAAACGACAGCAATCAGACCGACCGACCGACCGAAGACCGGGCCGCAACACTGCACCGCTTCATGGGTGTCGAACTGGAACTTGCGCCCGACGTCCTGGTTCCACGGGAAGAAACAGAGCTTCTTGGAAAAAGAGCCGTCTCAATCCTTGAAGGCGCCCCCCTCGACGTCACCATCATCGACATGTGCTGCGGTTCCGGCAACCTCGCCGTTGGTATCGCCAGAGAGATCCCGTCGGCGCGTGTCTGGGGCGCTGACCTGACGGACAGCACCGTGGCGCTTGCCCGCCGCAACGTCGATCGGCTCGGCCTCGGGTCGCGCGTCTTTGTCCGGCAGGGCGATCTTTTTGCGGCGCTCGAAAGCGACGATCTCCAGGGCAAGATCGACATGGTGGTCTGCAATCCACCCTATATCTCGACCGGCCGGCTGGAGGGGGACCGCGCGCATCTGCTCGACAACGAGCCGCGCGAGGCATTCGACGGAGGCCCCTACGGCATTTCCATACACCAGCGCCTGATCCGGGACGCCCTTGCCTTCCTGAAACCGGGAGGCTGGCTGTTGTTCGAGTTCGGCGAGGGCCAGGAGCGGCAGGCGGCTGCACTTCTCTCACGGGCGAAAGCCTATGCACCGGTCACCTTCGCATCCGACCGTGACGGCAAGCCGCGCGTCGCCATCGTCCAGAAAATCGCCGGCCCGGCAGAGGCCGGCGCCGGAGAGCAGGCCCGATGAGCGAAATCCGTTCGCTAGACCACGCGGACGTTCCAGCGGTCGCCGGAATGTTCCAGCGGGTGTTCCGTGACGAGCGGACCGCTTCGCCAGCACTTGCCGACTATATGCGGCAACTCTATCTCGACGGGCCAGGCTGCGATCCGGAAATCAGACCTCTCGTGCATGTGAACGACGAGGGTCGGATTACCGGCTTCGTCGGCGTCAATGCGCTGCCGATGACACTGAACGGCCGGCACTTGCGCGCCGCGATCTGCGGATCGCTGATGGCGGAAGACCGGGAAAGCGACCCCTTGGCCGGAGCGCGCCTCATGAAGGCCTTCCTCGCCGGTCCGCAGGATCTATCCTTCAGTGAGACAGCAAGCGAAGTCTCTGTGCAGATGTGGACGCGGCTTCGGGGCGTGGTCCTGCCGCAATACAGCCTCGACTGGGTGCGCGTCATCCGTCCGGCGACCTTTAGCCTGAGCGTCGCCTCGAACCGCATCAAGCCCGCCCGGCTCGCCGCCCCCTTCGCGCGCGCACTCGACAGGTTCTATCGCAAGCGCATGGGCCAGGGCGAGCAGCGCTGGTCCGCCCTGCCCGAGGCGGGGGCGGCACCGGCCGGCTTCACCGCGACCGAGACGGACCGCAGCGGCTTTGCCGCCGTCGTCGACCAGTTCACCGCGCCGTTTCCGCTTCGCCCCGAATGGAGCGACGGGCAGCTCGACCACATCCTTGCCGATGCCGAAAAGAAGCCCGAGCAGGGCGAACTCGCCTACGCGCTGGTGACGGCGCGCACGGGCGCCGTGGTCGGTGCATTCGCCTACTACGTCAAAGCCGGTGAAATCGGTCGGGTACTGCAGATCCTGGCGCGGCCAGGGCAGGCCGGGCCGGTCATTGACTGCCTGGTCGACGAGGCGTCGAGACGTGGGCTTGCGGGTTTGCGCGGGCGCACGCAACCGGCGCTGATGGAAGCCATGCTCGGCCGACGCATCGCCTTCGTGCACGTCGCCTCGACCGTTGTGCATTCGCGCGACCAGACCATCGTCGAAGCCTGCCGCGACGGACAGGGCTTCTTCAACGGCATTTCCGGCGAATACTGGAGCCGGCTGATCGGCGGCAGCTTCGATTGACGATGGGCGGCGGTGCGGCCAGGCCTCAATAGCCGGCAATTTCCTCCACGGGCTGCACCAGTTGCGGCCCGAGATGCAGGTAGCGCGTCGCCTTGCGCTTGGCGGCGATATCCGCCCAGACCCTTTCGACCTGGACCACGGTCAAGCCGGCCGCCTTGGCGACGGCCTCGATCTCGATCCCGTGATTGAGGCCATAAAGGCAGAGGTCCATGCGGTCGTAAGGCAGGGAGAAATAGAACTCCTCCTGCGTCTGTTCCAGCGAATAGGTGTCGGTCGTCGGCGGGCGACGGCAAACTTCCGCGGGAACGCCGAGATGGGCGGCAAGCGCATAGACCTGCGACTTATAGAGATGGGCGATCGGCTTTACGTCGGCGGCGCCGTCGCCGTTCTTGACGAAGAATCCCTGGTCGTATTCCAGCCGGTTGGGCGTGCCGAGTACGGCAAAGTTCAACCGGTCGGCATGATAGTACTCGACCTGCTTGCGAGTGCGTTGCTTCATGTTGGTGGCCGCAACGACGCCGAGATAGACCGAGGGCGGCATGCGATGTTTCGATTGCACGCCTTCCGGGCTCTGAACGACCAGCGAGGAGATGTTGTAGCCTTCTCCCTCAAGCGCGTTGGCGATGACGACCTTCGAGGCCCACCCGTCGCCATAGTCCGGAACCAGTTCCCGGATGAAGGCGTCGCGGCGCTCGTAGCAGCCCATGGCCTTGAGGATCGGCCCGATGTCTTCGACGATCGCCTCGACGCCGAAGGTTTCAGCGACCAACCGGCCGAAGCGCAGGCTTTCCGGATCGGAATCGTTTTCCGGCATGAACAGGCAGAAGACGTTCTTGGCGCCGACCGCGCGCACCGCAAGCGCCACGGAAACGCTGGAGTCGATGCCGCCCGAAAGCCCGAGCACCAGACCGCGCTTCTTCATGGAGCGCAACTGTCCGCGCAAGGCGGAAACGATGCGATCGGTCTCGGCCGCGTGGTCGATTGTCAGGGTTTCGGCCGAAAACGGGCCATTGCCCCCGGTTGTTCTGATGTTCATTGTGCAGGCTCCATCGTCTCGGCGGCAAGTCGGCGGCTGACCTTGCCGGTATCCGTCTTCGGCAGTTCGGTGCGGAATTCGATGATCTTCGGCACCATGAAATCTTCGAGGTGGCGGGTGCAGTGGCGGATGATGTCCTTGTCGGTCAAGTCAGGATCCGTGCGCACCACAAGGGCAGCGATCGCGTGGCCGAGAACCGGATCCGGCATGCCGATGACGACGGCCTCGGCAATGCCGGGATGGGCATGGAGCACGGTCTCGACTTCCTTGGGCGCGACCTTCTCGCCGCGGGTCTTGATGATATCGTCCTTGCGGCCGACGAAATAGAGAAAGCCCTCTTCGTCCGTCTGGAAAAGGTCGCCCGTATAGAGCACCTTCTCCCAAGGGTTCGGCCCGGGCCGCAGCATGCGCTCGGTCGCCACGTCGTTGCGCCAGTAGCCCTGCATTACATGCGGCCCGCGGATGACGAGTTCGCCGGGAACGCCCGGCGGCACGCGGCTGCCCTCGTCGTCGACGACGAAGGCTTCCGTGTTGGGGATGGCAATGCCGACGGAGCCCGGCCGGCGATCCAGTTCCTCCGGCGGCAGGTAGGTACAGCGCTTGCACTCTGTCAGCCCGTACATCGAATAGAGTCGTGCGCCCGGGAAAAGCTCGCGCAGGCGGGCGATATGCGGCGGCGGCAGGGCGGCGGCGGTGTTGGAGAGGTAGCGCAGGCTCGGCAGGAAACCCGGCTCAAGGTCGCGCATCTGCAGGATCATCGCCGCCATCGTCGGCACCAGCGGGAAGCCGGTGACGCCCTCCTCGCGAATACGCTCGAAGATCGCATGCGGGAACGCGAAGGACTTTTCGAGCACCAGCGTCGCCCCGAGCCTGATCGCCATCAGCAACTGGTAGAGCCCATAGTCGAAGGCGAGCGGCAGCACGTTGAGGATGATATCGTCGTGCTCGTTGCGCAGATAGGTGGTGATCGATTCCGACGCCGCATCGATGTTGCGGTGGGTCATCATCACGCCCTTCGGGCGGCCGGTCGACCCCGATGTGTAGATGAGCATCGCCAGATCGACGTCAATGCCGCCATGCGGCACCGGCGTCGCCTCCGCCGACAGGCAGCCCTCGAAGGGCACCGCTCCGGCAGGCGACTGGCCATTGGGCGCCGCGGTCGATGCGACGAAGATATCCGCCTTGCCGCTGCTCTGCGCCCGGGCGTCCGCCACCACCGGCATCAACTTGGCCTGCGTCAGGATCGCAGCCGCCTCGCAGTCGTCGATGATGTAGGCGAGCTTGTCGGCCTTGGTCGAGGCGTTGATCGGACTGAAGGTCGCGCCCGCCTTCAGGATCGCAAAGATCGAGACGGCCGCCTCCCAGCAATTGTCCATGAACACGAGGACGCGGTCGTTGCGCTTGACGCCTGCCTTTGCCAACGCGGCCGCCAGCCGGCTCGACAGATCGTCGAACTCGCCGTAGCTGAGGCGCTTGCGATCGGTGACCAGCGCCGTCTTGGCCGCATGCCTTGCCGCATTGCCGATGAGAAACTGCTCGAACCGCATGGAACGCCCTCGGGTCTTGGTTAGGCCGTGGCCGGCACTCCGGCCTTTGCCTCGATGAAGGCCGAGATGCGCGCGAGCGAATCGAGGTTCGCCGGCACGATGTCTGCGTCGGCCATGGCGATGCCGAACTGGTCTTCGATAAAGGCGACGAGTTCGAGAACGCCGGTCGAGTCGATGATATCGTTCTCGATCAGAGAGGCGCCGTCGGCGAGATCGTACGAGGTATCGCCAAACAGGAAGTTCTCGATGACAAAGGCCCTGACCTTGTCCTTGATGGTTTCCGTCATTTCATTTCCTTTCCCAATGGGTTTCAGGCCGCTTGAGCGGCGCGGATGCTGGTGCCGGTAAAGGTCTGCAGCCAGAGCTGCGTCGACAGGATGCCGACGAAGGCGGCATTGTCCCTAAAGCCGGTGGTCGGTTGCGACTGGCATTTCTCGTAGAGCTTGCTCACGGCCTTGGCATTGAACAGACCGCTGTCACCGATGCGTGTCTCGCTCATGGCATCGCGAACGTATTCCAGTTCGCCGGCGCCGGTGAAGGAATGGCTGTCGGGCGCGCGGTAGGGCTGCTTGGTGCGCTGACCGATGGTCGGCGGAAGCAGGTCCTTCGTCGCTTCGCGCAGGATGTGTTTTTCCACCAACCCCTTCAGTTTCATTTCCGGCGGCAGGCGCGTCGCGAACTCGACGAGGCGGTGGTCCAGGAACGGGAAGCGTCCTTCGATCCCGTGCGCCATGGCCATGCGGTCGCCCTGGCTGGAGAGAATGTAGCCGGGCAGAAGGAAACGGCTTTCCAGATACTGCGCCTGGTGCAGCGGATGCCAGCGACCGAAGGCAGCAGGAAGCCGGCTCGCCAGATCTTCGGCCGCGTCGTAGTCCTTCAGCGTGGCGCGCAGGTCGGGAGAAAAGAAAATCTTGGTCGCGGCCGTGCTTTTGAACCGCGGGCGGTGCGAGAACAGCGGGTCGTTGAGCGGCACGTCGCCGGCGCCGAAGAAAGCGGCGAGATATTCCGCCGATTGCTGCTGCAGGCCCGGCAGATAGGGGTAGAGCTTGCGGAACAGGTGCGGCCGGATTCGCGAACCGGGCTGGCGGCCGCAGAAGCGGCGCACCCGCGCCTCCTTGAAGATATCGTATCCGGCGAAGACCTCGTCGGCGCCCTCGCCCGTCAGCACGACCTTCAATCCCTGCTCGCGCACGAGACCCGAGAGCTGGTAAAGCGGGGCGGGTGCCGTGCGGATAATCGGACGTTCGGCGAAACGGACGACCTGCGGAAAGACCTTCGCGATGTCGCCGGCACGACAGGCGACCGCGCTATGATGCGTGCCGAGCGCCTTCGCCATTTCCATCTGGAAGGCGCTCTCGTCGTGTTCGACGCTATCAAACGTCACGGAAAACGTGCGCAGACCCTGCGGCGCCATTCCGGCCGCAAGCGCCGAGACGATGGAGCTGTCGAGCCCGCCCGAGAGATAGGATCCGACGGTCACGTCGGCCCGCATGCGGATCCGGGTCGCATCGGTAAGAAGCGCGCGTAGTTCCTCGGCCGCGCTGCGCTCATCGGCAAACAGCGGCGGCGCGTCGTGGTCCGGATAGTCGAGTTGCCAATAGGGGCGGATCGACGTCTTGCCCTTCTCGACGATCATCAGGTGAGCCGGCTCGAGCTCGTGAATGCCACGAAAGCCGGTCCGCGGCGCGATCGGCGCCCAAAGGGTAAAAATCTGGTCGAGCGCAACGGGATCGAGTTCGGCGGAAATGCCGGGAACCTGGAGCAGCGCCTTGATTTCGGAGGCGAAATAGAACGTCCCGGCATGGGTCGTGTAAAACAACGGGCGCACGCCCATGCGGTCGCGCGCCAACACCATGCGCTGACGGCGTCTATCCCAGATCGCGAAGGAGAAATCGCCGTTGAGGACGGACAGGCAGTCCTCGCCCATCACGGCGTAGAGATGCAGGATGACCTCGGTGTCACTCGCAGTGCGGAACCGTCGCCCCTTGGCGCGCAGTTCCTCGCGCAATTCGACGTAGTTGAAGATCTCGCCGTTGAAGGCGATCGAAAGGTCGCCGGTTTCGTCGGACATCGGCTGCTGGCCGTCGCCGAGACCGACAATCGACAGCCGTACATGGGCGAGCCCGGCCTCCGGTGCGGCAAGAACGCCGTTTTCGTCCGGGCCACGATGCGCGATCGCAGAGGCCATCCTTTTGAGAAGGATTTCCGCATCCGGGACCGACCCGAAATAGCCACCGTAACCGCACATGCCGAGATACTTTCACACCGTTCGATCACTGCCGGACCATAAACCGCATGACGGAATCATGGGTTAATCTCCGGCATTTTCTAGTTGTATGGTAAATACCGCCGTTCAGGCGCCGCGTTGAGGATAAGCGCCGCTGGCCCTTGCCGTCAGCGCTCCGGAATTCGTCTTTTCGATGCCATCCTGAGCATCAGATACAGAAACAGAATCGGCCAGAAAACGCAGACCAGAAGCCCGGCCACGCGGTACATGTTCCAAGGTGCATGCGCCTGCAATCCTTCAAGGTAGGTCATCCCCACGAGAAAAAACGCCGTCAGGCCATAGGCGACACCGGCAACGTATAACCAGGACATGCAACCGCCCTCCGCGACGCGCCACAACCAAAACCAGGAAATAGCAGCAGCGAACCTATACCACCGGAAGTAACATTTTGAAACGAAGAGTTAACTTTAAGCGGGGGCATGGTTAACCGAACCGAGGATCGTTTCGGTTCTCGGCGGATGCCCGGACATTACCGTCCTTGTCCTCATGCATGAAAGGACTTGAGCCGCCAAAGGCTCCTTAGCGGCTACCCTCGCGCGCCACGAACAGCAGGTCGAAACCGCGAAACTCCCGGCGCGCGATCGATTTGCGTAGCGCCGTCCAGATTGCCGAGGGATTGTCGAGGCGGAAGCCCTTCAGACTACGGATCAATCCGATAGTGGCGGTCATGGTGCGAAGGACGCGCGACAGCCTGGAGCCCGTCAGCGACGCAAACAGGATCTGCGGATGAACCGCCAGCAGCACGCCGGCCGTCCGCATCCGATCGATCGTGCGGAACTGGTCCAGCGCGCGATACTCGTAACCTTCGATGTCGATCTTGAAACAGAGCCTTTCGGTCCGCGCCATGTCCTGAAGGGCTGCGATCGTCACGGTGCGCGCACGGATCGCCTCGCCGTCGTCGTCGGCGATCAGGGCCGATGTTTCGGAGCTGCCGAAACCGCCACCGACGGAATGCAGCACGAGAACGTCATCCTCCGATAGCGCTGCATTGATGACCCGCACTTCGCCGCAATTCTCCGGCTGCATTTCCTTGAGGATGCCGAAACAGACAGGATCGGGCTCGACCGTGATGACGTTGTCGGCAATCTGCGCCGCCCAATAGGGCGTCACGCCGATCCAGCCGCCGATGTCGATGAAAGTCGTCTTGGCGTCGACCAGGCGCGCGATGTTCTGGAACGTGCAAGGCTCCCAGTCGCCGTTCTGCAGCCGCGCGAAAAAGTGCTTCTTTTCCGGCTTGTCGGGAAACTGAACGGTCTTGTGGAAATAGGTGATCGAACGCATGGCGTTTCTCTAACCCATATCCGGACGAAGCGGAATGGATTTTGCGAAGGGCTCATATGACCGAGGCGAATGGCTGCCCCGGCACATCGCCGCCTGCATTTTCGTGAAGGTTCGCCCGTACAAGAGAGGTGCCGCCGTCAGGCGTCCACCGGCTCCATCGAGCCGCGGGCCTCGCTGAGCTCCGCCGTCGTTTGCGCGAGGCGGTCGGCGAGAACGCGCATGATTTCCACCGCCATCTCGGGGAAATCGGCCAGAAGCTTGAGGAAATCGTCCTTGCGGATGCGCAGGGCCTCGAGCGGCGTGCTGGTGCGCACCGTCGCGGTGCGTGGCGTGTTGCAGAGAATGGCGATTTCGCCGACGATCGAATTCTGCTCGACTTCGGCGATCTTGAAAGGCCCACCCGCCGTATTGATGAGCACCTCCGCCTTGCCGGAAAGAATGACATAGGCCGCGTCGCCGATGTCACCCTGATAGAACAGCGCTTCACCAGCGCTGTACATGACCCTGTCGGACGTGAAGGCCAGAAGTTTCAGCTTTGCCGGCGGCAATCCCGAGAACAGGGTTATTCGGCGCAGCATTTCGACTTCATCTTTGAGCAACATCACAATCCGTGTCTCCGAGTTCCCGTCGGGGGCAACTTGCCTCCCGCATCGCGGCGGGACCATATGCTCGTGCCCTGACATTAATATTACATCAAGATGCCATTTCCTTGTAGTCAGGTCGTTCATCCACATTGGCGTCGTGCAGTAGGCGCCCGTTTTCGAACCGGGCGACGCGATCGAAGAGGTCCGCCAGCGCCGGATTGGCGAGAACCCAGATGACCGCCGGATCGCGCCCGCCCTGATCGAGCATCGCAAAGACGTTGCGGACGACCTGTTCCTGGACGCGCTGGTCGAGCGCCAGGAGCGGTTGATTGAAGATGTAGTAATCGCAATTGCGGATCAGCGCGCGCGCAAGGTCGAGCTTCTGCCGCTGCGCGGCCGTCAGCCGCTTGCCGCCGGCGCCGACATTGAAGTCGAAGCCGAAAGCAAGCACTTCGTTGTAGAGACCGCCCGCCTCGAAGAGATCCCGGACGATCGCGCGGATTTTCTCCGAGCCGTCGGCGTGTTTGTGACCGATACGTCCAAAGAGCACGTTGTCGATAATGCTGCCGGACGCGATGAATCGGTTCGGGCGGTAGTGCTCGATCATCCCGGCGAGATCGGCCGGCAGGCCTTCGTCGAACTCGCGCCGGGCGGCGACGATCTTCGCCATGACCTCATCGGTCAAAAGACCGAAACGGTGCCGCGGCTCGATGTAATCGAAGCACAGCCTGATCACCTTGATCTGGTCGTCCTCGGAGACCTCGCCCTTGCCCTTCGTGCGTACCTTCTGGAGGATGGCCTCATAGACCGGGATTTCCTCGGCGGTCATGAAGGTCAACTGTTGGAAGAACGGGTGATCCGGCGGCAAGTCGCGGAACAGTTCGACGACGTTCTCGGCGATCTCGATGCCCATCTCATAAAAGGTGTCGCGCAGGCCGACCCGCTGCAGGATCGTCTTGAAGAACGGATGGTTCTCCAGCGCATCTGCCCACATCACCTGATCGGTGATGGTGCCGAAGAGCATGTTTTCGCCGATCGTCGCCTCGACATTGTAGGTCCCGGGCTCGAAGAACACGACGAGGTCGCTGAGCTTTTCCTTTTCGAGACGCTGCCGGAGCGCGCTGCGCATCTCGACGATGCCTGCGGCGAACTCCGCATGCTCGTGGGGATCGATGGTCGAGCGCACGGCCAGCGCCATGACGTCGTTGGTCAAAAGCACCGCGTCGAGAACCGGCCGGATCTGCACGAGCAGATCGTCCGGCCCGTTTGCCCCGGCGGATCCATAGTCGATCCAGTCGCTGTTGACGTCGAGATACGGGTTTCCGGCCAGCCGGGCTTCGGTCACCTCCCATTTGCGGTGCGTCGCACGCTCGCCCTCATAGATCTCGTCCGTGAGCGGCGCATGCTTCAGCCCGTAAAGGATGTTGTCACCGAGGCTGCCCTGGAAGACGTAGACGTCGGACGAGGCGTAGGCGATCCGTCGGCCGGTCACCGATTCCGGCAGTTCCAAGATGTCCTGGCCCCCGACGAGCACCTTGCCGCTTGCCGGCCAGACGAGCCGGCCGAAGGCCTCGGCGAGCACTTCGCCACCACCCATCAGCGCCACCTTCTCGCCGGGCTGGACCTGCAGCGAGACGTGGTCAAGCAGCGTCGAGCCGCCATCGTCGATCACCGTCAGATTGACGGCGGCAAGCGGGCCTGCGAGCGGCACGGCAGCGGTGGTTGCCACCGCCTGGACCTTGGGATCGAGCAGCGTGTCGACGCTGAACTGCTCGACCACCTGCGCATATTTCACCTGGACGTCCTGACGGGCCTGGTCCCAGTCGATCAGTTCCTTCAGCGGACCCGGCAGGTCCTTGTAGGCGCCGATGACGGCAACGAGCTGGCCGATGTCGAGGCGGCCCTGCAGGGCGAAATAGCCGCCGATCGCGTAAAACAGGAAAGGCGTGACCTGCGCGAGGAAGTTGTTGATGAACTTGACGAGGAATTTCCACTGGTAGAGGTCGTAGCGGATCTTGAAGATCCGGCCGAGCCGCGCCGCGATGTCGGCGCGCTCGTAGTTCGACGTATCGTGGCCACGGATCGCGCCGATGCCGTCGACGATTTCGCTGACGCGGCCGGAAAGCTCGCGCGCCGTCAACTGCCGTTCGCGCCCAAGCACAAGCAGCCGCTTGCGCATGCGCGGAATGATGACCGCCTGAACCGCGACGATCAGCGTTGCGATCAGCCCGAGCCAGAAGCTCTGCAGCAGGATGAACACGAGCGCCGTCAAGGCCTGGCCGCCGAGCAAGGCGGGCGAGACGAAGGCATCACCGGTGAAACCACCGAGCGGCTCGACCTCGTCCTTGATCATCGTCGCGATTTCGGCGGGCTTCACCCGCTTGAAATGGCTGGGCGGAAAACGCAGGACCCGGTCGACGAGTTCGAAACGGATGCGGCGCAAGAGCCGCTCGCCGAGCCGGCCCTTGAACGTGTTGATGTAGAATTTGAAGAGGCCGTTGACCACCACCAGCGCCAGGAACACCAGGCTGAGGGCGAGCAGCATACCTTCGCGGCCGAGCTGGAAGCCGTCAAAGACGTTGAACGTGCCCAAATACGGCAGGTCGAAGGATATCGGCAGGAAGGCCTGGGTGGCCTCCGGGCTGTCGAAGCCATCGCCCTGGATCGGCCCGTTGACGATCTGCTTCGGCAGATCGAACGACAGGAAGTAAGGGATCATCGACAGCGCGACGACAACCAGGATCCAAAGCTGGTCCTTGCGCGTGTGGGTCCAGATATAGCGGGAAAGGCGTGGTT
This sequence comes from Ensifer sp. ENS03, assembly GCF_014852035.1. Classification (NCBI taxonomy): domain Bacteria; kingdom Pseudomonadati; phylum Pseudomonadota; class Alphaproteobacteria; order Hyphomicrobiales; family Rhizobiaceae; genus Ensifer; species Ensifer sp. ENS03. Next base: position 267,495 of record NZ_JACVAV010000009.1, read on the forward strand.
CCATGTTACTGGCGATAGGACCTTATTGAACACGACTGCTGCTGGCGGGCCGGGTTGCCATATGTCCCCAGCACGCATCACTCTTCGGCGACACCTCCGGACGGGTACCCTAAGGCACGCTCCTGAAGGGACGCCTGCATATTCCGCCCGGCGCCGAATCCGGTTGATCGATTATGCAGGTGCGAGGGAAATCTGCAATGGACGCGGTTTCCAACAGGCGGCCTTGAAGTCAACCGGCAGAGGTCGACGCTCCCGAAAGCACACGCCGTTATTGCACTCGCTCGATGCGCAGCTTACAACGACCGCATGAAACAAACCAGCCATCCCCCCTGCCAAACCAACGATTGGTACGAGCATGCCTTCGATCTCGCGCGTGGCATCGCCGCCTATACGCGCAGTCCGCTGATCGAAGGGATCGGCCGGGTGATCGCCAAACATCCAGACGCCCACATCGCCAATGCCTTCAACCACAAGCAGGTTGCCTGCAAGGTCTGGGCGCGCGATACGCTCTTTGAGGTGGCCGGCCCCTCCTACGGCAAGATCGCCATCCTCGGCGGCTGGTACGGCATTCTCGGCGCCATGCTGCTGGAAGACCAGCGCTTCGATGTGGCGGCAGTCGACAGCTTCGACATCGATCCGGACGTCGAAGCGGTGGCGCGGACGCTGAACGCGGCCTTTCCGGACAAGTTTCATGCCGTGACGGCGGACATGTATGCGATCGACTACGCGGCGCTCGCGGCAGACGTGGTGATCAATACGAGCTGCGAGCATATCGCAGACCTCAAGGCATGGCTCGATCGCATTCCGGCCGGTACGCGGGTGCTGCTCCAGTCCAACGACTATTTCAGCGAGCCGACGCATATCAACTGCGTGGCCTCGGTCGAAGAATTCGCCAAGCAGGCGGCACTGACGACCGTGGAGTTCGCCGGCGCGCTGCCGACCAAAAAATACACCCGCTTCATGCTGATCGGCACGGTCTGAACCGATCGAGATCGCACTTGTTTGCCGGGACAGCACCCGTGCGCTCCGGCACCGTTGTCTGTCGTCGGCCTCCACGGGTACCGCCGCCCCCCGACGTTCAGTCATGCGTCTCGGCGACCCTTGATTTCATCTCGTTCCAGAGCGACGACGCGGTTCCTGCGAACGCCTTGTAGCCTGCCTCAAACGGATGTCCGTCGTTATCAGGATAAAAGCGCTGCCCGGCCAGGATCGCATCCCGCAAGGCGTCAGTCGTTGCATCCACCGCACTACGATACGGCAGATCAAGCCGGCCGGCGACCTCCCGAATTTTGTCCTCGAGTGCGATCTGACGCTCGACACTGCGGATGAAGGCGGGATCGGCAACCGCCAGCTGGCCACCGCGCCGAAGGTGTTCGAAAACCACACGCTCCTTGGACGGAATCAGCAACAGTCCTACCCGTCCCCGTCCCTGCGCGGCCCAGTCGGCCGCAAAACGTTCAAAGTCCGCAAACATCGCCGCTGTCTCGGACGAGGCCAAATCGCTCATGCGACCGGCATCATCCACATAGCGCCTCGACACCGGTGGGATCCCGTCCGGGAACCGGTAATATTCGGACGCTTCATCGCTGCCCGTGCCAAAGAAGCGCGCATACAAGCTCGTCACACGGTCCTTTATCGCATATTGATAAGCGCTCAGAAGCGCGACGTTCTCGAACAGCTTCGTCTTGATGCTCGCCGATCGCGCCTTGGTGCATTGCGTATGGCTTCCGGTCGGACTGAAGAGAGCCTGCAGGTGAAGCCGTGCCTGCTCTGCAAGCCAGAAGTCGGAACGCGCGTTCATGATATCGCATGCCGAAAAAACGATCGCGAAGTCGTTGCCTGGGAAAATGGCGACGATCGCGCCTTTGGCTCCATTTGCCAGCGCGTCGTGGACGATCGCGTGGTAGGTGTAGATGCCGTAACTTCCGACACCAAAATTGTAGGTGTGTTCGCCGGTGATGGCCTGGAAGACGGCCGGCCAGGTCTGACCGCTTTCGACGTTGTTGCCATAGGTCATCGAGTCGCCGATTGCGGCGACTTGAAAGCCCTGCCGTGCGCCTGCCGGGTCGCGGAAGCCGTCCTCGTCAACGCCGGAAAGGGTAGGATCGAGACGATAGCCATACTTTTCGTCGATGCTTCGGTGCGACTGCGTTCCGATCGGAAACGGCGTGAACATGCGCAGCATTACCTCCCCGGCCCCCAATGCCAAGGTCACTGAGATCAACAGCGCGATCAGATTTCTCAACTGCCCCTCCTGCCTTACGCGCTCGACGCGCCGAAATCCCCTTGCATTGCTCTGCGGCCGCCGTTCATCGCGGGTGCCCCGCTGCCTCTACGCTCGCCAGCCGGCGCCGCTGCAGCGCACAGGCGATGCCGTGCGCGAGAGGCCGGCGGATGTTGGAGAGGTAGACAAGGCAGGAAAGCCGTACGGGAAACTCTTCGCCAAGAGTATGACCCAGTCCTGGCAAGACCTTGAGTTTAGTGCACACAGGAACCCAGGTTATCGTTCGGTGGAAATGCACTGCGTATATTCAGAATCAGTATTATTGATTTCACTAACATACCATTCCGGAGACAGCCAGCCGGGACACGCAGAACGCGAGGAAAATATCCAGGCTCCGTACATACTGGCAGATAGTCGAATGGTCGCCCGACCATTGGTTTGCCGAGCGACTTTTCTATTTCGGTGGTTCCGCTCAAGGGCGGCCTTCAGCGGAGACCGATGGGCACCACCGACTACGGCTAGCGGACCGTCTGAAGCCCCAGTATCTCCGCCGTTCTAGCGGCGCCGTTCAGGTCGAGTGGTGGGATCTCCGGCCTTGGCCGCGCCAGCATCGTCTCGACGTCGCGGGCCAGCCTCTCCGGTGTCACGTCCGCTTCTGGCAGAACGCCGGCAAGGCCGAGCTTTTCGAGCCTTTCGGCGCGCGTCGACTGCTCGGTCTCGCCGCCGGCGACGAAGGGAATGAGCAGCGACGCACAGCCGGCACGGAAGATATCGCAGACGGTGTTGTAGCCGGCCTGGGAAACCGAGAGCCGCGCACCCGACAGAAGGCTCGCAAAATCCTTGCGGAAGCGGAACAGATGCACGTTTGCGGGCGCTGCGGCGGCAAAGCCATCATAGTCGTCCTGCGGCAGGTTCGGCCCGGTGATCAGGCACCATTTCAGGTCGCCCGCAAGCAGCCCGGCCGCCTGTAGTGCCGCGCCGATCAGCTCCTTGCCGACCGCGCCGCCGCCAGCCGAAACAAGCACGTCGAACCTTTCAGCCGGAGGTTCAGGGGCATGGCCGGCGACAAGACCGGTATAGACGATCTTGTCTTCGATCTCCGCCGTATACGGATAGGTCTCCTCTAGCCGCGCAAAGGCAGGATCGCCATGCACGAGCACGAGGTCGAAATGCGCCCTGACAACGTCGAGGGTTTCTTCGGCGCGCCCGGGCTTCGTCCGCTCCTGCAGGATATCGCGCAGCGATGCGGCAACGAGGGGCCGCGGCTCCTGCTTCTCGATCACCTCCAGCAGCGGCATCAACTCGAAACGCATCTGGCGGCGGCCAAAGGGGAAGGCTTCGAAGATGACGATGTCAGGCTTGCAGGCAAGAAATGCCTCGATCAGCAGGTCGCGGCGCTCTTGCTTGAAAGCCTCGCTGACCGGGTTTCCCTCGCCATCGGCAAGTCCGCTAAACCCCTTGTCGCCAGCCAGCACCGGCGGCAGGGCCACGTGTTTCACATCGTTTGCGGGGAACCCCGGCACCGGGCTGCCGCCCGTCACGACGGTCACGTCATAGCCTTTGGCCGCCAAGGCGCTCGCGATCCGGCTTGCCCGCGCCAGGTGACCGATGCCGAGCAGGTGCTGTACGTAGAAGAAGACGCGACGTGCGGACATCAGGCGGCTCTCCATTCGCTGGCGAACAGGCCGGCGAGTTGTTCGATGCTGGTGTGGTGGTCGAACTGGCCGCGAACCTTCCGCTCGGCCGCATCGCCGAACCTGTGGCGAAGTGCCGGATTGCGGATCAGTTCCTCAAGCGCGGCCGCAAGTGCCTGCGGATCCTCCGACGGAACGACACGGCCGTTTTCGCCGTCCTCGAGGAGTTCCGGAACGCCGGATATCGCCGTCGAGACGCAGGCCAGCCGCTGGCTCGATGCTTCGACAAGCACGTTCGGCAACCCGTCCCGATCGCCGTCCGCGGTGATCCGGCAGGCAAGCGCAAAGATGTCGCTTGCCCGATAGTGCGCAAGCACATCGGTCTGGTCGAGCGCGCCCTTCCAGACAATACGGTCGGAGACGCCGAGCTCCGTGGCGAGCGTCTTCAATTGGCCGGTCAGTTCGCCGGCGCCGATATGCTCGAACCGCCAATGAAGCTCTGCCGGCAGCTTGGCCAGCGCCTTCAGCAACACGTCGTAGCCCTTTTTTCCAACGGCACGGCCGACGCTGACGATGCGGACGGGATCGGCCGGATCGGAACCGGTGCGATTGGAATGCGTGCCGTCGAAATGCGGGAAGCGGTCGAGGTCGAGGCCATGATAGCTCAGATGTACTCTCGATTTGTCGCTGGCAAGGCTGCGGAGATGCTCGTACCCCATGCGTGTGCAGGTTACCGTCCAGCGCGCAAGGCCGAGCTTTTCGGACAGTTCCCAGTCGGGCGAGGTCCAGATGTCCTTTGCATGCGCCGAACAGGTCCAGGGCGTGCCAGCGATCACGCTGGCATAGGCCGTCACCGAAGCAGGGGTATGGATGAAGTGCGCGTGCAGCCAGCGCGGCTGTCCAGGCCATTCGGAGGCGAGCACCAGCGCCTGGCCGAGCCGGCGAAAGCGGTTGCGGCTGAAATCGCGCGGCAGGTCCTTGAGGAACAGACCCAGGACGCGCCAGAATCCGGGTTTCGGCAGACAGCGCACGAGCCCGCGCAGAACCCTTAGCGGCTCCTCATGCAGATATTCCGGCAGATAGTGGACGTCGGCGCGGATTTCGTCATGCACCGGGTGGCGCTTGCCGTCCGTTGGACGCCGAAGCGAGATCAGGACGAGTTCTATCCCGGCGCGCTCGAGGCCAAGCAGTTCCTGGGCGATGAATGTTTCCGAAAGACGCGGGTAGCCCTTCAGCACGACTGCAATCTTGCGGTCTGTCGGCAATGCTTCAGCTCGATTTCTTCACGATGTTCAGGTGGTCGCTCGACGGCCGATCGAGCCATCTGCCGACGATCTCGGAGATGTGCACGAGGCCTTCCAGCCGCAGGCCGTTGGCGCTGCTTTTCGACGGTGGCTCACGATAAGGCAGCGCCCTCAGCGCCGCCGCCAGCCGCAACGGATCCTCCGCCTCGTCCGGCAGGAGCATCTCGATCAGCCCCAGCTCGGCAGCCCGGCGCGCGCGGATCAGTTGCTCCTCGCGCGGCTGGATGCGCGGCACGATCAGCGCCGGCTTGTCGAAGGAGAGGATTTCGCAATAGGTGTTGTAGCCGCCCATGGCGACGACGCCCTTGGCGCCGGCAATGAGCTCTTCCATGCGATTGTCGAACTCGATGATCTTGATATAGGGGATCTTGCTGCCCTTGCGGATCAGCTTTTCCCGCTTCTTGACCGGCATGTAGGGTCCTAGCACGATCAGCGCCTTGTGCGTGAGCTCCGGATCCTGCTGATAGGCATGGATGACGTCGTGGATCAGGTCCGCCCCATCTCCGCCGCCGCCAGTGGTGACGAGGATGTAGTCGCCCTGAGGCTTATGACCCGGCAATTCCTCGCGCGGGACGCTGCGCTGCAGAAAACCGACGAAGTTCATGCGCTCGCGCACCGCGGGCGGCACGTCGAGTTCGGTCAGGGGGTCGTAGAAATCAGGCGGGCCGTAGACCCAGATCGTGTCGTAGTACTGCTCGATCTTGCGCATGGTATCGCGCCGCTTCCACTCTGCCTCGAGCAGGTGCGGCGCATCCATGACCTCACGCAGGCCGAGGACGAGCGTCGTGCCGTGCGCTTTCAGATAGGTCAGCGTTTCCTCGACCTCGCCGCGCAGGCCCATCGGCTCCTTGTCGACGATGAAGATGTCCGGCTTGAAGGTCTCTGCCGTATGGCGAATGATCGCCTGGCGCATCTTCAGCGTTTCATCGAGTTCGATATGGCGGTCGAGCGAGGTGTAGTCGCCATTATGCAGCTTGATCACGCTCGGGATCTTCACGAAATCCACGCGCGCGCGATAGTCGAACGCGCCGGCAATCGTCGCCCCGGAAATGATCAGGATGTTCAAGCCGCGATAGTCTTCCACCAGCGAATGCGCGATCGTGCGGCAGCGCCTGAGGTGTCCGAGCCCGAACGTGTCATGGCTATACATGAGGATCCGGGCATCTTCAAAACGCCGCATCATGCAAGAAACCTTTCACTCAGGGTACGATGAACCGTTTCACGCGGGCCGTATGGCTGCGTCAAACCGGGCTTCATTTGTAGGGATCCGCCGCGTCACGCAACCCATCTCCCAAGAAGTTGAACGCCAAAATCACAAGAATGACCGGAATTGTGGGAAATAGGAGCCAGGGATAGAAGGCAATGACGCTGACGCTTTTCGCCTCCGTCAGCAGAATGCCCCAGCTGGTGATCGGCGGCCTGAGACCGAGGCCAAGGAAGCTGAGCGCCGTTTCCCCGAGGATCATGCCGGGAATAGAGATGGTCGCGGTGGCGATCAGATGCGACATGAAACCGGGCACGAGGTGCCGGCCGATGATGCGGCTGCTCCTTGCACCCATGAGCTGGGCCGCAAGCACATAGTCTTCTTCACGCAAGGCCAGCAGCTTCGAGCGGACAGCGCGCGCAAGCCCGGTCCAATCGAGCAGGCCGAGGATGATCGTGATCGCCAGATAAATGAAGATCGGACTCCAGGTCGCCGGCATGATCGCCGCCAGCGACAGCCAGAGCGGGATGCTCGGGATCGATTGCAGCACCTCGATGACACGCTGGACGATGAGATCGAAGACGCCGCCGTGGTAGCCGGCAAGACCGCCGATGACGATACCGAGCACGAAGCTGACGGTAATGCCGAGAAGGCCGATCGTCAGCGAAATCCGCGCGCCATAGATGATGCGCGACAGCACGTCGCGCCCGAGGCGGTCCGTTCCGAGGAAGAAGGCCTCGCCGCCCGTTGCCGGGCAGACGAAATGCACGTTGCTTTCGAACAGCCCCCAGAAGCGATAGCCGTCGCCGCGGCAGAAGAAGCGAAGCGGCTGCACATCCTTGGTATCGTCGGCGTAGTTGCGCTTCAGCGTATCCATGTCCAGCGTCATCGTGCGGCCATAGACGAAGGGACCGACGAACTTGCCCTCATGGAAGAGATGCACCGCCTGCGGCGGCGCATAGATATAGTCCATGTTGCGGGTGTGCAGGTTATAGGGCGCCAGAAACTCGCAGACGACGATCATCAGGTAGAGCGCGACGAGAAAGACGCCGGACGCAAGCGCCAGCTTGTGACGGCGGAATTTCCACCACATCAGCCGCAGCTGCGAAGCCTGGTTGACGCGCACCTGCTCGTCCGTCATCGCCTCGACGGAATAGGGATCGAACGGAGCCGTCGATACGTAGTGCGGCATGGGCTCGCCGGGCGCCGGAAGAAATGACGTCACTTGGTGCTCCTGCCTTGCAGCCGAATTCGAGGATCAAGAATGGCGAGCGCGATGTCGGAGATCAACACGCCGATCACCGTCAGGAAGGCCAGGAACATCAGGAACGACCCGGCAAGATACATGTCCTGGCTCTGCAACGCCTTGATCAACATCGGGCCGGTGGTCTCGAGCGAAAGCACGATCGCGGTGATTTCCGCGCCGGAGATGATCGCCGGCAGGATCGAACCGATATCCGAGATGAAGAAGTTCAGCGCCATGCGCAACGGATATTTCACCAGCGTGCGCATCGGCGAAAGCCCCTTGGCGCGTGCCGTCACCACATACTGTTTCTGCAACTCGTCAAGCAGGTTGGCGCGCAGGCGCCGGATCATGCCGGCGGTTCCCGCCGCGCCGACGATGATGACCGGAATCCAGATGTGTTCGAGGATCGATTTCGCCTTTTCCCAACTCATGGGTTCAGCGAGATATTTCTGGTCCATCAGGTGGCCGATGGAAATCCCGAACCAGATGTTGGCGAAGTACATCAGGATCAGCGCCAGCATGAAGTTGGGGATGGCGATGCCGATCAGGCCCATCAGCGACAGGCCATAGTCGCCCCAGCTGTACTGATGGGTCGCCGAGTAGATGCCGATCGGGAAAGCGATCAGCCAGGTGAAGATGATGGTGACGAAGGAAACGAGGATCGTCAGCCACAGGCGGTCGCCGACGACGGCGCTCACCGGAAGCTCGTATTCGAAGGAATAGCCGAAATCGCCCTGCAGCATGCCGCCGAGCCAGTAGACGTAGCGCAGCACCGGCGGCTGATCGAAGCCGTACTCCTTCCGGAGCGCCTCGATCTGCTCCATGTCGACGCCTTCGCCCTGCGCCTTGATCTCGGCAACATAGCTTTCGAAGTAGTCACCCGGCGGCAGCTCGATGATGGTGAAGACAAGAGCGGAAATGATGAGGAGGGTCGGAACCATCGCCGCGATACGCCAGAGAATATATCGCAGCATGTCAGCCTTCCTGTTCGATCCAGAAGGTGTCGGGTTTGTAGACACCGAAATAGCACGTGGGGTCGAAGCCGTAGAGCGCAGTGTCGGGCACGTTCCTCAGCTTCTTTGCCACGAGGATCGGCTGGAGCGAGGCGTTGACGATGCCGATCGAGAACACCTGGTCGGTGTAGATCGAGAGCATCCGGCTCCAAATCTCCGTCCGCTCGGCATCCTCGGCCGAATGCCGCCAGCGCTGCAGCAGTTCCGTCAGTTCGACGGCTGCCGGAAGGTCCGGGGCCTGGCCCATTTCGCCGTGGGAAAGATAATTCAGCCCCCAGACCGGCCATTGCAGCTGGTCGTCCGCGGTCGGCGCAAGCTGGCCGGGGTTCATGCTGGCCGTCGGCACGCCGTTGTCTATGCCGAACCACATCGACATGATGATCTCGCCACCGACGGCGCGGCTGCGGAACGTGTCGCGTTGCGAGGTCCGGATGAAGAGCGATATCCCAACCTTCTGCCAGTAGTCGGTGATGAGCTGCAGCACGTCCGTCTCGAGTGTGCTTTCCCCGGCCGTTTCCACGACGATCTGCGCTGCGCGGCCGTCGGAGAGAATACGGATGCCGTCGCTGCCCTTGTTCGTAAGGCCTGCCTCGTCGAGCAGCGCATTGGCCTGTTCCGGATCGTGGGCGACCCAGGCACTGGCAAACTCGGGCCGGAAGAGCGGGCTGTCCGGCAGAATCGTATCGGCGCTTTCCTTCGTCAGGCCGTAGAACACCGCCTTGTTGATTTCGGTACGGTCGATCGCAAGCGACAGCGCGCGGCGAACGCGCACATCCTGCAGCAGCGCCCGCCAGACCTCATCCGAGCAGTTGAGATTGGGAAGCAGCGCCAGGCGCGAGCCCTGCGTCTTCTTCCACAGAAGCACCTTCACCGGATAGCGCTTCTCGGAATCCTTGAGGAAGGTGTAGTCGACGAAGTCGATACTGGTCGCCTGCAAGTCGCTCTCGCCGGTGCCGGTCTTGGCCGGGATCAGCGCCGAGGAGCTGACGCTAAGCACGAACTTGTCGATATAAGGTAGCTGCAGGCCGTTCTCGTCGACGCGATGATAGTAGGGATTGCGCTCGAAGACGAATTGTTCGGCCGGAAGCGGCGTCGTGTTGCGCCAGGGGTCCAGCGTCGGCAGGTCCGGGTTTTCCGGGCGGTAGGAACGGGCCATGCGCATGTGCAGCTGGCTCCATTTCTTCACCCGCTCCTCCTTCATCAGCGCCTTGAGCTTGTCTTCTTCCTGATACTTCTCATGGAACTGTTTCAGGTAGGCCGACGGCATCACCACCACCATCGGCTGGGGGGCGGCGAGCTTCTGCAGGAAGTCAGGATTGGGTGTCGACCAGGAATAGCGCACCGTGCGTTCGTCGATGATCTCGAACTTGGCGGCCTCGCCATCCATGACCAGCGCCGTCGGCAGCCCGGCCGGACTCAGCTTCTCGTTGTTGAGAACGTCGTCCCAGCAATAGCGGAAATCCTCCGACGTCAGCGGCGTGCCGTCGGACCACTTGTGGCCTTCACGGATGTGGAAGGTGAAGATGCGGTCCTCGACCGTTTCGAAGCTTTCGAGAACGTCCGCTTCGATCTTCAGCGCTTCGTCGAAGCCGACCAGACGGGCATAGCCGTAGATGGTCATCAGGCGGATGTCCTTGGCGCTGCCGATCAGCATCCGCACCTCGCCGCCGTACTTGCCGGGCTGGCGCCCCATGGCCGCGACGTTGATGACACGCGGCGTCTTCGGCAGGCGCTCGGCCAGCGGCGGCAGCTTGCCGTCGGCAATCTGCTTTTCCCAGAATGCGGGCTCGCCTGCAGCTGCAAAGAGCCGCGTCGGCAGAGCCACAGTCGCAAGCAATGCCAATACAGTTCGGCGGGTGATCATGGCCGCAACTCCCTTGCATCCACGGATCGGCGCGCCAGCACGATGTGGTCACCACCGAGATCCGCGGGGATCAGCGCGTCGCCGGCATCATCGTCCCGGAACTGCGCTCCCCAACGCCGCATGTCCGAACCTTCGCTGTCCTTCAGCAGTTCGAAATCCAGCGGCCGGTCGAGATCCGGATAAGGAACCGCCGCGAGCAGCGACTTGGTATAGGGATGAACAGGATTGCGCATCAGCACCTCGCGCGGCGCCAGCTCGACGATACGCCCTGCACACATCACGGCGATGCGGTCGGCCATATAGTCGACGACAGCCAGATTGTGCGAGATGAACAGGCAGGTCAGCCCCAGCTCCTTCTGCAGGTCCTTCAGCAGATTGAGGATCTGCGCCTGGACGGAGACGTCGAGCGCGGACACCGGCTCGTCGCAGATTAGCAGCTCCGGCACCAGCGCCAGTGCGCGCGCGATCCCGATGCGCTGGCGTTGACCGCCCGAGAAGGAATGCGGGTAGCGGTTGATGAAGCGCTGGTCGAGACCGACGGCCTGCAGCAGCGAACGCACCGTTTCTTCGCGCGATTTGCCCGTTCCGCGCCCGTGGATCTCGAGCGGCTCGCTGAGGATGTTCTTGACCGTCATGCGCGGCGAGAGCGAGGAGACCGGATCCTGGAAGACCATCTGGATCTTGGACCGCATGGCCTTAAGGTCGTCGCCCTGCACTTTCAGCACATCGACCGGCCCCTCGCCATTGTCGAAGATCACCGAGCCCTGGTCGGGCGTGACGGCCCGCATCAGGATCTTGCTGACGGTGGTCTTGCCGCAGCCGCTTTCCCCGACGAGGCCGAGGCACTCGCCACGGCGGATATCGAAACTGACATCGTCGACGGCGCGATGCAGCGTATCTTCGCCACCACCGAACCAGGACGATTTGCGCGTTCCATAGGTCTTCGAGACATTGCGGACGGACAAAAGCACGTCGGGACCGGTGCGCCGGTCGGCGGCCGAGGTCCCGAGCAGCGTTCCGGCCTTGACCGGCACTTCGCGCAGTGCCTTCAGCCGCTCGCCGGGCTTCATGTCGAAATGCGGAACCGCGGCCATCAGGCCCTTGAGATAGGGATGCTGCGGGTTGCGGAAGATCGCCTCGACCGGACCCGCTTCGACGATCTGGCCGTGATAGATCACCACAACCTCGTCGGCCATGTTGGCGACGACGCCAAGGTCATGGGTGATCAGCAGCATGGCCATGTTGAGTTTGACCTGAAGCTCGCGCAGGAGTTTCAGGATCTGGGCCTGAACGGTCACGTCGAGCGCCGTCGTCGGCTCGTCGGCGATCAACAGCGCCGGCCGGCAGATCAATGCCATGGCAATCATCGCGCGTTGCCGCATGCCGCCGGAAAGCTCGAACGGATACATGTCGTAGGCGCGCTTCGGATTGGCAAAGCCCACATAGCCGAGCAGCTCTTCCGTTCGCGCCCGACGTTCCGCCTTTTCCGCGTCGGTGTGGATCTTCAGCACTTCGGAAATCTGGTTTCCGATCGTGTGGAGCGGCGACAGCGATGTCATCGGCTCCTGGAAGATCTTGCTGATGCGCGTGCCGCGCAGGCTGCGGATCTCCTCCCCTTCCCGCTCCAGCGAGAGCAGGTCGATCGGCTTTGCAGCCGTCGTCGGGTCGTTGAACAAAATTTTGCCACCAACCTTGGCGACGTTGGGCAAGATGCCCATCACCGCCTGGCTGATTGCGGATTTCCCCGATCCGGACTCGCCGACGAGCGCCGTCACCTTGCCGGGCAAAATTCTGAAATTCGCGTTATTGACGGCTTGAACTTCGCCGCCGAGCACCGAGAATGTGATCCGCAGACCTTCAACTCGAAGCAGGTCCGCCCCAGATGTCATAGCAGCACGCTTCCCTCATTGCTTTTTATCCGCCGCCTCTAAAAAAAGACTAGCGCAGCTTCCAAGGGCTGTCCAGCACACCCGGTTGCAGACGAGGCTCTACCCACCTGCATCTTCAGATGGTTAGAACGAAGGGCAGGCACCGCCCTTCAACACGTCGGCGCAATTGGCCGAGCGTCGGAAGTCGTCGTAAAACAGTGTCCAGTCGGTTTTATCGGCCGCCCGGTAGGGGCCGAACTTGAAGTACTGGTTCTTGCCGAGCCCCTTGTCGTCGTGACCGATATGGCCCGTCACCGTGATGATCGGCTTGTCGTTGGCGAAGAGTTCGATGCGACCCGTGCCATTGGCTCCCGGCAGCGTGTAGATCGCGAAATCGATCCAGCCGGACTTCGGGTCGGGCAACGGATTGCCGTGGTTCGTCACCTTGATCGCATCGGTGCATGCATTGAAGAGACTGCCGTCGATCAGCTCCCAGTTGCTGTCTGCGGCGACCAGCATGCGCATCTGGTTGACGCCCGGCCGCCCCCATACGGGGATCTCGCCCGGTTTGCAGCTCGCCGGCTTCCCCTCAGGACCGGCCCAGAGCGGCGCGATATAGTTCGTTTCCACAGTGGCGAAAAGTTTGCCGGCCTCGAGCCTCAAGGCAAGGAACGGGCTGAAATCGCCCTCGGCACCCGGATCGATCTCGCGCTTCCACTGGGCGATCAGATAACGATGGTCCTCATTCGGGATCGGGTCGGCAAACTTGACCGCGAAACCATACCAGACGCCCTGGTCGTATGGCACGCGCAGCGCCGTCTTTTCCCAGATCTCGGCCCGCTCGCTGCAACCGTCGAGCGAATCGGGACAGGTCGGAACGACGCTCAGCTTGAGCGCGCCATTACCGTTATGCTTGACCTCGTTCTGAAACTCCACCGTGCCGGCGGTCTGCTCGAAGTTCTCGCGATAGTAGAGCCCGCCCTCAGGCGCAAAATCCCGCCCCTCGAAGTCGTCGGAAAGCTTGGTTTCCCATGGCTGCGCCATCGCGCTCCCGGCCATGACGATGGAAGCGACGAAAAGGACGGTGCGAAACATTCTTCCCCCTATTGAAGCATCTTGTCGATAAGGCCGCGCGGCGGCTGGAGCGGACGCGTATTGCGATGAAGCAGCATGACATGCTCCGCCTCGGAAAGTCCATCCTGCAACACGTCGTCGAATCGTTCATCGGCCCTTGCGAGCAAGGCAGCGTCGTTGGGGTAGAGGATCGTGAATTTCTGCCGCACGCCGCGGAGCTTTTCCTGGCCGAGGGCCGTCCAGTCGCCGCCGCAATAATTGACGAAGGCTTCGCTCGCGACGACGCTGTGGGCGTATTTCTTGGTCAGGTTCTGCAACCTCTGGACTTCGTTGACGGCCGAGCCGAAGGCCGAGAACGTCAGCCGGTCGCGCAGGCCCACATTGCCGAACATCACGTTGCCCACATGCAGACCGATGCCGTAGCCGATCGGATCGCGTGCCTGCTTGCGCCGCTCGCCGTTCAGCATGTCCATGCGTGCGGTTGCCGCGCGCACGGCGGCAAAGGCCTCGCGGGCGGCAAATTCCGAGGGCTCCTTGTGGCGCCCACAGGGATAGACGGCGATGAAGCCGTCACCGACGAAGCTCAGAATATGGCCACCGTTGCGATTGAAGGGGGCTGCGATTGCATCGAAATAGGTGTTCAGGGTCTCGATATAGGACTGACGCCCTTCCTTTTCCGCCAGCATCGTCGAGCGGCGCATGTCGCCCATGACGAGGACGGCGCGCACGGTCTCGCCGTCGCCGCGGCGAACCTGGCCGCTCATCACACGCCGGCCAGCGCTGGAGCCGAGATAGGTCGTCAGCATGTTGTCGGCGAGCTTGCCGAGCACCGCCATCTTCGCGGCGACTGCCAGATGGTATTGCAGCTTCAAAAGCGCGCCAATGACATCGTCCGTGAAGCCGCCGTGCCGATCGGTCGTCCAGGATCCGACCATGCCGTGGCCGGAATCGGCGCCGAGAGACTGCATGAAGGCGAGATAGTCCGTCGCACCCTGCTCCTTCAGATCGTCGAAGATCGGAAATTCGGACGGGGTATCCTGGTAGATGCGCCGGCGGACATGCTCGAGATTGTTGTTGAGCAGGTAATAGTAGGGGCTCTGCAGGAACCGCTCGGGATTAAGCGCCAGTTCCTCGTGCCGAAGGCCGCTGACCTCCACGCCCTTGCCGCGCACCCAGGTGAAGCCCAGAGCATCGTAAAGCGGGTGCAGCATCGAGAAGGAAAGATGGACGCGCATCAGCGGCAAGCCGGCGGCCGCCAGCCGCTCGCAGAAGCCTTTGACGATCGTCTCCAGCGGCGCGTCGCTCAGCGATGTGCGCATCAGCCAGTCGGCGACCTTGTCGATGAGGATTTCGGATACGTTGTCGTTCGTCGGGCCCATTTCGCGTCCTCGCATGACAGACCGTCCCGCGTCAGCATCCGGAGACGGCGAACGCCCCGGCAATTTGCCGGTTCATGTTCGCGGTGGATGATGATGAGCCGTGCCCGTTAAGAAAATGCTCCAACCGATTCCGGCGTCGATGACGTGCAGGCACCCGGAATGCGGCACTTATATGTTGCAGATATTCACGCGCGCCGCCAATTTCCAGAGGCGAACGAAGATTTTTCCGACCTGTTGCAGCATGAAGATTTGATAGCCGGCTCAACGGCCTGCCAGCGGCCCTGGTGCCGGGCCTCGCTTGACTTGGGGCTTGTTTCTCTCCAACAAACCACGACATGTTCGCGCGCCGCGCCTGTCTGTCCACGAGATCCGGAACCGAAACTTGACCTCACCTCATTTCGAAAGCCTGCTGTCGTCCATCTCCGCCCGGAGCGCCAAGGCCGGCGTCATCGGGCTCGGCTATGTCGGCCTGCCATTGGCGATTGCGGCAGCGCGCGCGGGCTATTCCGTCATCGGTTTCGACATTGATCCCGGCAAGATCGTCGCGCTCGATGCGGGCAAGTCCTACATCGGGGCGGTCTCGGACGCTGTCCTTGCCCGGGAGAGCGGTGCTGGCCGTTTCCGTTCCACGACGGATTTCCTCGAACTGTCCGGCTGCGACGTCATCATCATCTGCGTGCCGACGCCCCTGACCAAATATCGCGACCCGGACCTTTCCTTTGTCGAAAAGACGTCGCGCGCGATCGCCGCAACCCTGCGTCCCGCGCAGCTCATCGTCCTGGAATCGACCACCTACCCCGGTACGACCGATGGCATCGTGCGCAGCATCCTCGAGGAAACCGGGTTCAAGTCCGGCGCCGAATTTTTCGTCGGCTTTTCACCCGAGCGCGAAGACCCGGGCAACCCGGTCTATGAGACCGTGAGCATTCCGAAGGTCGTCGCCGGCGACGGCCCCGAGGCGGCAAAGCTGATGGAGGCGTTCTACGCTTCCGTGGTCAAGACGGTCGTTCCGGTCTCGTCCAACGCCACGGCGGAAGCCGTGAAACTCACCGAAAACATCTTCCGCTCGGTCAACATCGCGCTCGTCAACGAATTGAAGATTGTCTACGAGGCGATGGGCATCGACGTCTGGGAAGTGATCGAGGCCGCCAAAACCAAGCCGTTCGGCTATATGCCGTTCTATCCCGGCCCCGGCCTCGGCGGCCACTGTATTCCGATCGACCCTTTTTACCTCACCTGGAAGTCGCGCGAATACGAACTGCCGACGCGTTTCATCGAGCTTGCCGGCGAGATCAACTCGGCCATGCCGCGCCACGTCGTCAGCCGACTGGCCGAGGCGCTGGACCGGCACGCCGGCAAGGCGCTCAGCCGCTCCACCGTTCTCGTCATCGGCCTCGCCTACAAGAAGAACGTTCCCGATATTCGCGAGAGCCCATCGTTGCGCCTGATCGAACTGATCGAGGAGCGCGGCGGCCACACCGCCTATCACGACCCCTACGTTACCGAGATCCCGCCGACGCGCGAATATGCCGCTCTGAAGGGCCGGCGTTCAGTGACGCTCGACGAGCCCACGGTGGCGGCGTTCGACGCCGTGCTGATCGCCACCGACCACGACCAGGTGGACTACGCAGCCCTCGCCAAGTGGGCGCCGCTCGTCGTCGATACCCGCAACGTCTTCCATCGAAACGGCCTGACGGGCAGCCACATTATCAAGGCATAGCGCAACGGTCGTGCGCATCCCTGTGGCCACAACAGCTAGCCGGCGCCACCGGCAAAGGGTTGAGTAGCCTTGTTGCGCGCCAGCGCGGCCTTGAGATTGCTCGCCGCCACCGCATAGCCTCCAGAGGCGCCGTCGACGAAGTGTATGTGGTCGCGGGTCATCGGCGTCGGCACGATGCAGGTCATCAGCGCCGAATCCTGCCGGTGCAGGCCATAGTGTCCGACGCCCTCTGCCTCTGCCCGCTGCAGCCGCGCCTCGATCCGTTCGAGGCACGGGGCACTGATATCGATCGTCATTTTCAGGCCGTCGTCGAATTTACGGAAGTCGGTGTTGTCGGCAAGGTCGCGGCGGTATCGGTTCGTATCGAAGGGCCCAAGGTTCCAGCCCATCCGAAGGCAGACGAAAAGTGCCAGCGTCTGCACGGTGATAACGCAACGCTTCAGGAAACGTCGCCCTCGCGGAGCGGCCGCGCGCGTCTCGGTGTCGATCCCCTGGAAGGAGAACCGCGCGGTCGGACCAAGCTCGGGAACGGGGTGACCGCCGCGACCTTCCTCGTCGGCAAGCGCGACGATGTCGGCGATCAGCGCCTGGAATTCCGGTCCGTTGCCCTTCGCGCCCGGCACCGCGATGATCGAGGCAATCGTGCCGTGGCGGGACTCGATCGGGTTCCAGCGACAGGAAAGGCCGGTCAGGTCCGGCCGGCTGCCGGCAGGCGCCGCCGCGACGTGATAGCGCCCGGCCTTCATCGCCGCCTCGGCCCAGCTTGCGCCGCCGCCTGCAAACATCGCGTAGGAAACCTCGTCGCTGGCCTTGAAGCGGGCGACGCGCATGTCGAGCCCGTGCTGGCGGATGTCACTGACCGGAACGAGCGCGGTCCGCAACTCAAGGTCAAGTTCCTCCGCCACCCAGGTCTTCACCGCGGCCAGCGCGTCGCGGGCCCTGTCGGCCATTGATGCCGGCAGCGCCGCCAAGGCGCCATCCCCCCCGAATACGAAGGGCATCGTCTTTTCTTCGAGCACGTTCATCAGGGCGGATATGACGCTGGCGCCGGCCATGTTGACCGTCTTGTAGCGGCCGTCGGCAATCGCACCGGTCGAGTTGACGATATCGGCCACGGCCAGCAGCCAGCCGTCCGGCAACGGCCGGTAATTCGCTTCGTCCGCGACGCCTTCGAAGGCGTCGAACAACGGCACGCTATCGTAAAATCGGCCTTCCATTGCCTCAACCATCAGCGCCTCGATCTTCGCTCGCCCTTAACGTTCGTCAGATAATTCACGCGGGAGCGCAACAAAAAGTTTCATTGGCTGTTACCAAGGAGACACCTCAGTCCGTTTCTGCAGCCTAGAAGATAGGCGAGGAGCGGATTTGGCCGGAGGGGGACTTGGCGACGCGATGGTTAGTTTCCAAATAATAACCCATGGCATTGCAGGGGTGTGGCCATCTGTGCTTGTTTAACAGTCACACAAGGATCAAAATGGTCCAAGCGTGCGTAGTGAAGCCGAAACTGAATGCGTGACGACAACTTTCGAGTGCGGTTCTGGGGCGTAAGAGGAAGTTTGCCGGTCTCCGGCCAACAATACGTCGCCTATGGGGGAAATACATCCTGCATCGAAATTCGATGCGGCAAGGACGTATTGCTGTTCGATGCCGGCTCTGGCCTGCGCGAGGCTGGCTATGCGCTGATCGCCGAAGGCGTCGAAGAGTTCGATCTGTTCTTCACTCACAGCCACTACGACCACATTATCGGTCTTCCCTATTTCAAACCCATCTACAAATGTCGCAATTCGGTGCGCTTCTGGTCTGGCCATCTGCACGGCACCATGACCACGCGGGAGATGATCCGCGATTTCATGCGCCCACCATGGTTCCCGGTCGATCCCGACATCTGTCAAGCGAGCCTCGACGGCATGGACTTCAAACCCGGTGACGTGCTGACCCCGCGTGCCGGCGTCACCATCCGCACGACGAGCCTCAACCATCCCGGTGGCTGCGTCGGCTATCGGATCGAATGGAACGGCCGCGCCGTCGCTCTCGTCTACGATACCGAGCACGAGCCGGGCGTCCTCGATCCCGGCGTGCTCGAACTGATCGCCGGGGCCGACCTGTTCGTCTACGACTGCACCTATCTCGAAAGCGAGATGGAGCATTTTCAGGGTTACGGACACTCGACCGGCATGCATGGCGCACGACTGGCGATGGCCGCCGGCGTCAAGCAGCTCGCCATGTTCCACCACGATCCGTCGCGCACCGATGAGGCGTTGGCCGCCATGGAACGCGATGTCCAGGCGACATTCCCCGGCGCCTTTGCCGCCCGCGACGGACAGATCGTCGAGCTCGATTGAGCATCTGAAATCGCGTCGGGATGTCCTTTACCCGAAATTCGGGCCGGAACTATTTCACGCCTCGTGGATTCCTTCTTTCCAAAGAAGGAGCACCGCATGAGCAAGGACAAGAAGGCCCAGCAGGCGATCGAGGAAACCGGCAAGGATCCGTCGGGTGGGCAGCATCTTCCAACCGCAGGTCCTCATGCAAAGGATCGACTGACCGACAAGACCAAGACCCCCGGCTCAGGGTTGCTGCCGGACAACGATGACGACACTGTCGTACCCGGTAGCGGCTGAGGTGGTGTTCCAGCAAAACATGGGCCGTCGCATCCGACGGCCGCGCCTCCCTGACATGGCGGCAAGCGTCCCTACTGTTTGTCGCGGCAGCTGGCCAAACTACGCTTCCGCCAGCGAAAGGATCATTAAGCTATGAGATCGGCTCCGGTCCGCCAGCGACAGGCCGGATGCGCGGCCGTAAGCGTGAAGAGCTCCTCCATGAAGGACCAAACGCCGGCGTCGTGAACCAGATGATGGGTGAGCACTCCGATGGTTCGCCCGGCCTGATCCCGCCTCTTTTCATCGTCACCGCAGATCTGCCTTAGCCTGGCGATGATGTCTGCTACAATCGCCGCGTGCTCGCGGCAGCCGCGTGTTCCCTGCCAATCCATCACATCGGCATGGGTGTTGACGAGCTTGAAGAGCGAGGGTTTTTCCGGACCGAAGACCGACAGCGCCGCAAAACCGACCCCGGGCAGGTCATCCAGAAGCGCGCCGTCGATCCGGTTCCACGGCGGCACCAGCATCGGCACGAAGCTGCGCGGAAACAGCGCCTGGAGACGCGCGCAACCCTCCGTGAGTTCATCGAGAACCGTTGAGCGTGGCCGGTGCGCGCCGAGTTCCTGTTTCTTTTCCTCGGGCGGAGCATGGTTGCGGTGCGCCCAGCCGTGCACCGCGACGCTGACGCCGGCATGTCCATCGAGGCGGCGCGCAAGCGCCTCGCCCGTCAGCGCGGGCGGCACGGCGATGACCACCGGAACCAGGTGCTTGTCAACCAGCGACAACAGGCGGTCGAGTGCTGCCGTCGGCTCGGCGGCGTCGTCGTCCCGCAGCCAGAAATCAACCTGTCGACCGGACGCGGCCACGCGGTCGAGCGCGACGGCAAGCTGCTGCCAATGGGGTCGTCTCATGCCGTCGCCTCCAGATGCTCGTCAAATATCGTGCGCAGCCGCCGCGCCGCGGCAGGGAAGGAACGTTCGTCGTGGACGAACCGTCCGGCAGCCGTACCCAATCTCCGCCGAAGGACCGGATCCTCTATCAGCGCGCGCATCGCCGCCGCAAAGGCGGTGGCATCGCCGTCGGGCGTAAGGATCCCTGTCTCGCCGTCCCTGACCACTTCCGGCACGCCGGCGGTATTCTGCGCAACGACTGGCAGGCCCGCCGCCTGAGCTTCGAGATAGGCAAGCCCATAGGCCTCGCCGCAGCCCGGCCAAACGTAGAGGTCGCTGCCGGCAAGAATAGCCGGCAGATCGGCAGCGCTCCTTTCGCCGAGCCAGTCCAGCCGGTCGGACGGCAAGGCCGAGAAGGCCTGTTGCACCTCGTCGCGGCACGGACCGTCGCCGACGATCGTCAGGGTCCAGCGGCTATCGGCGATGTGTGTCAGCGATTGCGCCAGCATGCGGTAGCTGTCCAGCTTGTCGCCGCTGCGCATCATGGCGACAGCGACCATGCGGCAGAGGTCATCCGTGCTTCCGCCGCCCGGCACGAAAGGGGCGGCATCGATGAAGGGGGCAAGCATCGCGTGGCGGCAGTCGGGCGCGGCCTCCAGCAGGCCATCCCGGTCCCGGCGCGTCAGGCAGATGTTGACTGCCGCCTGCTCGATGGCCTGGAGCACGTGGCGTTGGGCGATCGCGCGCACGCCCTCGTTTCGCCGCGCCGAGTAGGAGGCCTCTGCCGTCACGTAGGGGATGGTGAATTCGGCGGCAAGCGAAGGACCGAGCAGGTCCGGCGCCTTGTAGTAGGGATGGTAGCAGAACCATAGATCGGGGGCGCCGTCGCGCATCCACCCCTGCCGGAGGCGGATGATCTCGCCTGCCGCCGCTTGCTCCAGTTCACGAAAATCTACGTCCGACGCGGCCGCCATGAAGCTGCGCAGGTCCGAGACGACCGCGACCTCGTGCCCTCCCGCACGGAGTGCTGCAACCAGCATGCGCGCCATCAGGCGATCACCCGAAGGAACGGGATGGTCTGGGGATTTCAGCGGTGCGTAAAAGGCGATCTTCATCCGCAGCGAGCTATCGTTTCTCCGCGGCGGCCTGTCAACCGACCGCGCCGGGAGCTTGCCGCTTTCCGGTGGGATCGCGGGAGAGGAAAGCATGCGTCCGCGCCGCCGTCTGCAGCCAAGGGGATACCAGGCCCGACCGCCAGCGGTTCATCGGTCGATCGGCAAATCGTAGTAGTCCCGGCGGATCAGTTTCAGCGAACGGTCCGGCTCGATGACATAGGTTTCCTGAACGAAGCTGTTGCCGCTCGTGAAGCGGTGCGGGACGATGCTGCCGACGGGCGCCTTCGTCAGCTTCGTGCGCGGCTGCCCGCCATAGGTGATGCTGCCGGGGATCGGCTCCAGGTCCGGCGTCGTGCAGCCCGCAAGCGTCACCGCGGACAGAGCAAGCAGACCAAACAGCCCGCCAAGGCTGCGGATGTTTTTCACCATGATCACCTGGCAGCCCCATCGCCGTCCGTGGACCGCTCCGTGCCTGCCACTCCTTGTTTCGTTTCTCTTCTTCCAGCGCGGCCAGATCGCGCCGCCGCGTTCGCTAAGGCGTTGCAGCCACCCCTGTGCTGCCGGCCTTCTCGACCGTGGTTTCCGTATCATGCTCCGAGAGCAGGCTATAGGCGACATAGTATTTGTAGATATTGCTGACGTATTGCACCGTCTCGCGCCCGACGATCGCCGCCGCCGCATTCTCGACATTGCCGAACCAGAGGTTCGGGTCGAGCCCCATATCCTTGGCCTTGGCCCTGAACTTGCGCAGGTTTCCCGGTCCGGCATTGTAGGCCGCGAAGGCAAACAGCATCTGGTTTTTCGGCGTGACGGCCGGGTCGTCGATGTAGGTATCGACAAGGTAGCGCAGATATTTCGAGCCCGCTTCGACGTTGAGGTTCTCGTCCTTATCGATGCCGCGAATGTTGACGGCCTTGTCCGCAGCGGTCGATGGCAGCAACTGCATGATGCCGACCGCGCCCCTGTGGCTGCGGCGGGACTGATCGAGCTGCGATTCCTGGTAGCCCTGCGCCATCAGCATCAGGTGGTCGAAGGAATAGGTCTTCCCGTGCGTGCGGAAGATTTCCACGAGTTGCTTGAAACGTTCGACATCGGCTGGCGCATAGGCGCGCTTCAGCATCTTGTCGCCCTTGTAATAGGTGCTCCTCAGGATGTTGCCGAAGGTCGTCCCGACCTTGTGGGTCTTGACGAAGTCGTCGAGCACACCTTTAAGCTTGGGGCTGTCCTTGCGGATCGCCCAGGCGATCTCCCCGTGGTCGGAAACGACGATGTCGTCGCGCACCTTGAGGTCGGTGAACACCTTCACCCAGATGTCCGCCTTGTATTTGTCGACGACCGTCCAGGGCAGCAGGCCGGCATTGATCATCTCCAGGACGTCTTCGTCCTCGAGGTTCTCATCCATGTCCTTCAGCGTGATCGGCGCGCGACCGGCCTTTTCGAAGCCGGCGCTGAGCGCCGCCAGGTGCTCGTAATAGCTGCTCGATCGGCGCACATGCAGTTCCTGCCCGCTCAAATCGTCGACGCTTGTGATCGCCGGCGCCGAAGGGCCGGTGACCAGCACCTCCTTGGCTTCGTCGAACAGCGGCGCGGTGAAATCGACCTTTGCAAGCCGCGTCTCGGTTATCGTCAGATTGGCCATGACGATATCGCCAAGCCCTTCTTCGAGCGCCGAGAGCAGACGCGCCCGCGGCATCGGCAGGAACCCGACGCGGATCTTGTCGATCTGCTTCTTCCTCCCCTTGTTGAGTTCGTGTTCGAGCGCCGTTCCGAAGTCGACGGCCGTGCCCAATTGCTGGCCGCGATCGAGGAAATAGATGGTCTTGCTGAAAGGCACGATGATGCGGATCACGCGCCGCTTTTCCATTCCGTCGAAGTCGTCCTTGTGGGGGACGAACATCGAGCGAAGGAATTGCTCATTCGACTGTGCCAAGGCGCCGCTTCCCGTGAAGAACACGAGAAGCAGCAGCCCCAAGAGAACGCGTTTCATGTCAGCCCCCAGCCCGAGAACCCTGTTGCCGAAATGCTATTCCTGCGGCGGACCGCCTTCGCCAAGCGCGGCGGCCGCATTCTTCTTGGCGATGGCGTCGCGGGTCGCGGCGGCCGCGGCGACGGATTGCTGCTGCTCGTCGCCCGCCACCTGCACGGTCGGCGAGGCGAAGTTGATGCCGTTTTCCTTGAAGGATTCCTTGATCATCACCTGCGCCCGGCGCCGGACCTGGGTCTGTGCCCCCGGCTTCGTCTTCATGGCGAAACTCAAGGTCATGCCGTAGTCGCCAAAGTTCTCGACACCCTTCATCTTGACCGTTTCCAGGATCAGCGGCCCGATATCCGGATCTTCGAGCAGCTTGGCGCCGATGCCCTTCACCAGTTTCTTCACCTTGGCGACGTCGGCATCGAAGGAAACGTTGATCAGGAACTTGTCGATCACCCAGTCGCGGCTCATGTTCTGCACCGCGCCGAGCGAGCCGAAAGGCACCGTGAACACGGGACCGCGATGATGCCGGAGCTTGACCGAGCGAATGCTGAAGGATTCGACCGTGCCCTTGTAGCTGCCGCTCTGGATGTATTCGCCGATGCGGAAGGCATCGTCCATCATGTAGAAGATGCCGCTGATGACGTCCTTGACCAGCGTCTGCGAGCCGAAGCCAATCGCCACGCCGAAGACACCGGCGCCGGCAATCAGCGGGCCGATTTCCACCCCAAGGCCGGAGAGCACCATCAGCACGGCCACGATCGCGATGAAGGCTGCCAGAAAGTTACGCAGGATCGGCAGCAACGTCATCAGGCGGGTGTTGCGGGCGCGCTCGGCCGGGTCTTCGGTCGCGTGATTGGCCTGCTTGACGCGCAGGTTGATGAAACCCTTGACGAGCTGCCAGACCAGATCTGCAGCCAGCAGGATGACGATACCCGCCAGGACGCCGCGGAACACCCGATTGAAGGCGTCGTCCTGCATCATCGACGTGGCGCTGACCTTGAAGACGAGCGCCAGCCAGCCGGCGGCAAGCGCGATGACCAGCAGCCGTGCCCCGCGCTCGATGAAGATGTTGCGCACCACGCGCGGATCGTCCTCTGCCGAGCTATCCAGCATCGTCTTGGTAAAGGCGCTCGTGAAACGCAGCAGCGGCGGCAAGCCGATCACGTAAAGGCCGATCCAGAACAGCACGTCCATGCCGGCGACCCAAAGCAGCCAAAGCACGATCAGGAAGGCAACCAGGAACACGTTGCCGACGATACGGCGCGAACCGACGACGGCCCCCACCGGACGCCGCACGACTGTGAGGATCCCGAGCGCGAGGACCACGAGCCCAAGAAGCGCGGTGATGAGATTGCGCACGTCCGCGGAAATCGACAACGCGCTCATCGCGTCGCCGACACCCCAGACGAGCGCCCCGCCACCGATCAGCCATAGGGCATGCCGGTGCCAGAAGCTGGCCTCATCGGGCGTGAGCGAGAGGTAACCGCCTCGCCCGTCCGCATTCCCCTCGTTGACCGGTCCCCCCGTCAGGACCGCCGAGGCGATGATCATCAAAAGGCGTGCTCCGATCCAGGCGCCGAGCAGCGGCGCGATCGTCGTTTCCAGCCGCGTCGGCCAGTCGGCGATCGCCAGCACCGACATGCTGGCAGCCGCAAAAACGATAAGCGGCAGAAGCCGTGTGAGCATGGTGCGGGCCGGCCCCGTCAGCACCGCCCCCTTCAGGCTGCGTCCGAGCAGCCAGCGCAGGAGATATTCGGCGCCGTAGCCGATCGCCAGGATCAGGAAAAACCCTTTGAGGATGGGAGCGGCGCCATGGCTCTCCATGTCGCCGGAAAGGCGCTGGCGCGCCGCCTGCATTTCCGGAAGGACACGCGGCACGGCGTTGCCGATGCCGGTCAGATGACGCCTGATTTCGGCGGTCCAACGCGCCACGACACCGGTTGCGGGCGTTCCGGCCGGAGCTTCGGCCGCAGTGGCGGGCGGGGCCTGTTTCGTCGACAGCCACTGTTTCACTTCCGGATCATCGAGAAGCTGGATCAGCTGCTGGACCTTTGCGGGCGGAGCCGCCGGCGCGGCTTCCTGCGCCAGCCCTGGCGAAACCAGCCCAAAAACAACGGAAAGAAAAGCCACGAGACCGAAGACCGGCCCCACAAGCAAGCGACCCGACGACCCGACACAGCCCATTCTCAGCACCCCCGACGAACATGCCCGTCCCCCGACCGGCACGACTCTCAATCATTACAAAGGCTAACATACCACCGGGCTGTTGCGCCAACGTCAAGAGCGTCGCGGTCAACGGCGACGGAATCCACCACCGCCATGGAACCCACCGCCTCCATGGAAGCCACCTCCGCTAAAGCCACCGGGTCGGTCAAAGCCGCCTCCGCCACTGCTCGGGAAATTCAACGGCCGCTGATCGAAAGACTGTCGTTCGAAGGAGCGCTGGTTGCCAAGTTGACGTCCGATATTGTCGATCGCCAGATGATCGGGGGCACGAGCGCGGTCCGCGCCTTGACCGGCTTGCTGGCGCGTGTCGATCCGCTGGTTGAGGTTCGCCGCCGCATCCGGATGATTGGCGGAGAATTGCTCGCCCACCTTGGTCCTATCCTGGATCAAAGGCTTCTGGACTGGCTGCCAACCGTCGGGCGTACGCTTTTGCCATTGTCCGTCGTCACGACGATACACGTTTCCGTCACGGCCGGCATAGACGTCGCCGCCCTTGCCGCCGGCGACAAAGCCATGGTTCCCGTCCGACGTGCGCCAATTGACGCCGGCGCCATTGGCGGTCGAGCCGCCGCTGATGCGGGCAAAATCGGACCCGTGCTTGACGGCCGCGGTGCCCCAGCTTCCGTAGACGTTATGTCCGCCGCGGGCCATCGCCGCGTTGCCGGTGCGCGGATTGTAGGCGGCGACGAAGCCGCGGTCTCCGTTCGGTCCGTAGCCGGCCGCGCCGCGAACGTAGGTGCCCGTGCGCGGATTGTAGGCCGCACCGGCAGCAATGCCGCGATAGGGCCCGTAGGCATATCCATAGCGGCCGAACGTACCGATGGCCGGATTATAGAAGGCGCCGACCCCATAGGTTACCGGGCGTGGATAATAGGGCCAGTAACCGCCACCGGCCCAGCCGTAATCCCAATAGTCGTCATAGTACCAGCCGGTGCCGTAGACGAAGGTGTCCCAGGCGAGATAGGCACCCAGGTAACCCATCGTATAGCCGAACCAGACCGCGTCGGGCTCGGTATCGTAGATGCGCACATAGGTGGCATTGTAGATCGGCGACGACGGCGGGATGGTATAGATCTCGTCCGGCACCGCCTTTGCCACAGCGAACGGCCCGGTCGGTGCATCGCCGACGAACCAGACCCCGTCCTTGAGCACGAAATACTTGTCGCCGACCTTGATGACGGTCTCGTTGGTGTTGACCGCGTAGGTCAGGGACGTCCCGTCGATCGTTTCGAACTTCGGGTCGCCGCTATAGGCGACGTCCACCGTGACGGAGCCATCGAGCGAGACACGCGCCTTTTCGGGAATGCTCGCCTTCAGCCGCGCCTCTGCGTTTTCGGAGGTACCGGGAACGGACGCGCGCACCGTGTAATAGGCGGCATCCTGCGGAATGTTCTGGAAGTCCTGCGGCAGCTTGGGCGTCGCGAAGGTCCAGGGGCCGTCGAGCGCGGTACTCGCGAACCAGCGACCGGATACGAGGATGTACCAGCTTGAGTCAACGTCACGGTAAAAGGCGTCGCTCTCGGTGTTGGTCGCAACCTTGAGACCGGTGCCCGGCACCTGTTCGAGTTTCGGCTCACCGTCGAAGGCGAGCAGTTCCGACGGCTTGTCCGAATAGATGACGTCGGGCACGATCACCTTGTCCGCCTGCGGCGGGATCGCCGCCTTGGCATCCTTCCAGTTGTCGTCGTCCGGCAGTTTGCTGAGTATGTCGGGAAGCGACGAGGCGGACTGCCATCCCGAGGCGAGATCCTTCGATTGCAGCCATGACTTGTCGTTGCGCAGGTAATAAGTGGCGTCAGCCTCGACCTTGAACAGATCCCAATTGGTGTTGACCGTGAAGGAGAGCCCCTCGACGCCCTTGACCGGGGCAAACACGGCCTTGCCGTCGGTCTGCACCAGGATCGCCGGCTTCTTGCTGATAAAGATCGGCGGCGCGTCGGCCTTCAACCCCTCGACATTGCCGAGCCGCTGGTAGTCGGCGAGGCTCGCCGTCAGCTTGTCCTCCGAAATGGTGATCGTCCCGACCGGCATCAGCTTGCCGACCTCGAGCGTCAGATCCGCCAGTTCCTTCCGGTCGAGGACGGAGAAGTTGATCTCGGTCATCTTGATATCAGAAACGACGACCTGGCCGGAGGCGCTGTCGGCATCGGTCTTGCCAGTAACGCCAACCACGCCGAAGATCGGCTTGGCGTCGTCGGACTGCTTGTATTCGGCGGCGATCAGCGCATCGAGTTCGGTGAAATCCTTCCAGGCGTTGATCTGCGGCTGATAGAGCGTGATGGTCGCGCCACTATCGGTCTTGTAGGCGCGCGGCCAACCGAGCCCCTTGGGATCGGCATCGTTCAGGTACTTGCCGCTCACGAAGCCGTTCTGGCCATTGAAGCTTACCGCGCACCACGTGCCCGCATCGTCGCATTCCTTGACATCGACCTCGGTTCCCTCGGCGATCGTCCCCAGACTGTTGGAGGCGGTTCCCGGTCCTTCCCGGAAATTGACTGAGGCGCTCGTCGTTGCCGGCCCGGCCCGCGCCGGAACCGCGGCAATCGCGAGGAGGGTGAAGGCGAGTGTCAGTCTGCGCATTACGGTTCTCCGAGATCCCGGGCGGCCGACCCGCGCCCGCAACGACTGAAGCCGAAGCTGGCACCGGAACTGGTTGAGCCATAGACATCTTTGCCCATCGCCAAAGCGCAAGTACGTAACAGTAACGGCGACCGTAACGGGTCGCCGAGAAGTTAGACGCAACGGAGCGGAGCGTGCCGCAGCAAACGCCGGATACCGGAACGATTCGGAGCGCCGCAGGGGCGCATGCCGTTTCACCACCCCTCCCCGGTCCTTCAGGTTGCCCGCTTCTGTCCCGATCGCGACGGTCGCTATCCCGTCTCCCCGGGTAAAATCATTAAAGCGTCGCAAATCTTTGTGTTTTAGCCCGTAGTGATTGCATAGAGTCATTTATTCAAGCAAACTCATATGT
This sequence comes from Ensifer sp. ENS03, assembly GCF_014852035.1. Classification (NCBI taxonomy): domain Bacteria; kingdom Pseudomonadati; phylum Pseudomonadota; class Alphaproteobacteria; order Hyphomicrobiales; family Rhizobiaceae; genus Ensifer; species Ensifer sp. ENS03. The sequence continues at coordinate 295,802 of NZ_JACVAV010000009.1, forward strand.
ATGATTTGACCACTCCTACGTGCGGAGGAAATACAAGTGAACACGAAAGCCCCCAGCCAGATCGATGTCTTTGTCGGTTCCCGCGTCAGGATGCGTCGGTTGATGGCCGGACTGAGCCAGGAGAAGCTGGCCGACGGTCTCGGGATCACATTCCAGCAGGTACAGAAGTACGAAAAAGGCACCAACCGCATCGGCGCGAGCCGTCTGCAGGCGATCGCCGATATCCTCGGCGTGCACCCGAGCTTCTTCTTCCAGGAGGGTGAAGACCCTGCCGGCGCACGCAACGGCGACACAACGCGCGAGCCGAGCGAAATCTCGTCCTTCGTTTCGTCGAAGGAAGGCATCGCGCTCAACCGCGCTTTCCTGAAGATCACGGACCCGGTGCTGCGCAAGAAGATCATCTCGCTGGTCGCCGCCGTTGCCCAGACGCCGGAGACCGAGACCGCCCGCTCAAGCACGAGCCACGCTCAGGACCTGCACGGCTAAGCACCCGCGCCCGACAGGAATGACCGGATGACATTCAGACTGCAGACCCTCGGGCGCTTGCGGCTCGTCGATAACGGCGGGCGTGAGGTAGCGTTTCCCGAAAAGGGTCTGCTGATCCTGTGTCATCTGATCGTCGGCGGCCACAGCGAGCAGTCAAGAAACGATGTCGCCAAGCTCCTTTGGGACGAGATCGTCCCGAGCCAGGCCTTCGTCAATCTGCGCAAGACGGTCTCCCGCATCAGCGCGCGCCAGGAAGAACTCGGCTGTCACTTCCTGAGTTTCTCGCCGTCGGCCGTGCGCTTCGACGCCAGCCGGCTCAAGAGCGACCTCGATACCATCGGGCGTGAGGCGGGCGATCCACTTTCCCGTCTCCAGTGGGCCGTCGAAACCTTCCAGGAAGACTTCCTCAAGGACTTGAAGTCCCAGGGCCAGGCGCTGCATGGCTGGATCGAGCGGCAGCGTGGCGAGCATATGGCGCTGCTGCGCGAAAGCCTGCTTCTTGCGGCAGCGGAGGCGACGAACAATCATCGCAAGCTGGTCAAGGCGGCAGCGACCCGGCTGCTCGAGCGCAACCCGCTCGACGAGGACGTGCGCAAGATCCTGACCCAGGCGTTTCAGCTTGAGGGCAACCATCTGGAGGCACGGGCTGTCTCGAATGGCGGCGGCGCGATCGCGATCAACAGGCCGGAATTGCGATCGGTCTCGACGATAATCGCGCCGACGTCGGAGCCGGCAGCCGACTCGCGCCCGCCGCGCGTCGTGCTTCTGCCGCCGAACAACGGCGCGAACGACAGTCCGGCAACACAATTTGCAAGCGCATTGATCGAGGACGTGACGATCGGGCTTTGCGCGCTTCGCTCGGTTTCGGTGATCGCGCCCTACACGGCCGCACAGATCAGCCTGCAGGCAGACAAGGCCAGCACCTACCAGAAGCACGCCATCAGCTACATTCTCGACACGCGCCTGACCGACGAAGGCAGCCGGCTGACGCTCTTCACGCAACTGATCTTCTTTGCCAATGACGAAGTGATCTGGGCCGACCGTTTCAATCTCGATGGCGACGGGCTGATGGCCTCACGGCGGGAAATCGCCCGCCAGATCGCGCTGGCGATCGCCAACCAGGTGGAGCGCAACGAGACCCATCGCCAGACCTACGAGACCAATGTCGGCTCGTACCGCAGCTTCCTCCTCGGGCAGCGCTATCTCAAGCAGCTCAACCTTCCGGAGCTGCGGCGCGCGCGCAAGAGTTTCCGCCAGTCGCTCTATGAGAACTCCGGCTTTGCGCCGGCGATGAGCGGGCTCGCCCGCAGCTATTTTTTCGAGTGGCTGCTGACAGCCCGCGGCGACGCAGAGCTGCTGGCGCTTGCGGAACGGCATGCGCGCGATGCGGTGGTGGCCGACGACACGCTGGCAACGGGCTATCGCGAGCTTGGCGTCGTCAAGCTCTACTTGAGACAGTTCGACGAGAGCATGGAATACCATGACAAGGCGGAGGCGCTGAGCCCTCAGCACGCCAACGTGATTGCGAGCTACGCCGACACGCTGGTGCAAGCTTCGCGCCCCGAGGGTGGCCTGCGCAAGATCCAGGCAGCAATCGATCTCAACCCGATTGCGCCGGACGAATATTTCTGGACCGCGGCCGGCGCCAGCTACTCGCTTGGCCAGTATGAGCAGGCGATCGCCTATATCGAGCGCATGCGCGATCCGACCCCTGCCGACCGGCTGTCGGCGGCAAGTTGGGGCATGCTCGGCAACCGGAAAAAAGCGCGCCAGTTCGTCCGTAAGACTTTCGACGTGCATCCGGACTTTGATCTCGACAAGTGGATGACCATCGTTCCCTTTAGGGAAGAATGGCAGCGCGTTCATTATTGCGAGGGCCTGCGCAAGGCGGGCTTCTAATTTCTCACATCAGCAACGGCCAGGAGGGGAAAATGGCAAAAGTAGTGGTGATCGGTTTGGCGGGTGACAACCGGCTTTGGGTTGCGGATCTGGATGCGGGCACGGTCTCGCAGATCGCAACGCCGACGCAGGGGCCGCTGGCTGCGGCCAACGACCTGCGTAACAACAGCGGGGCAATGGTGCACAAGGGCGTCAATCTCGCCGTGGTTGCGGCCTCGTCCGGCTCCGTTTCCGGCGGGTTCATGGACGGCTAGTCCACGCGTGGCACAAGCCGCTGAAACTGGCCGGCCGTCGGACGAGCATTCCAGCCGTCCGGCGGCCGAGCCGCTTTCCTACAGCGATCGCGCCTGCCCGCCAGAAGAAACGTTCCGGCGGATCGAGGCATTCCTGCCGGCGCTCGGCGTCACCCGGCTCGCGCGGCTGACCGGCCTCGACCGGCTCGGCATTCCCGTGTGGAGCGCCGTGTCGCCCAACGCCCGATCGATCGTCATCAACCAGGGAAAAGGCATCACCGACGTTGACGCCAAGGTTTCGGCGGCCATGGAGGCGATCGAGCGGGCAGTGGCCTGCGCGCCGTCGGCCGCGACAAGAACGGCCACCAGCCGGGCTCTTTCCGAAACGGGCGATCGAACGCTGCATCTGCCGGGGCTCATCTCGGCGGGGCAAGCGGACCTTCAGAACGACGAAACGATCGACTGGCTCCGTGGCTTCGACCTCTTTGACGGCGCAACCACCTGGGTCCCGCGCGAAGCGACAATCCTCGACCGGACGATCGTCGATTGTCGTTACTGGCAGTCCTCCGATGGCCTGGCCTCGGGCAACACCGAGACCGAGGCGACCCTGCACGGCTTGCTCGAGCGCATCGAGCGCGACGCCGAAACGCTGTGGCGAATGCTGCCGCTGAACGGCAAGCACCGAGGCTGCATCGATCCGGGAAGTTTGGAGGATCCTGTCCTCGATGCCCTTACGGAACGGATCGCCTCTTCAGGTCTGGAGTTGCGCCTGTTCGACATGACCAGCGACATCGGCATCCCCTGCTATGCCGCAACCCTCGCCGAAGCGGGCATTCTCTCGGCCAGGCAGCCGCGTTATCACGACGTCACGATCGGCCACGGTGCCCACCCCGTGGCGCGGCGCGCCGCCATCCGTGCCGTGACCGAGGCCGCCCAGTCGCGGCTTACCTATATCAGCGGCGCCCGCGACGATGTGTTCCCGGAAACCTTCACCCGCGACCTTCCCGAGGAAACGCGAGGCCTGTTTGCCGCCGTGCCGCTCCGGACAAGCGTGGCGGCCCCCGATGTCCCGGCCGGGCCTCAGGCGCAGCTCGATTACGTACTGCGGCGGCTTGAAGTGGCTGGCGTCCGGACGGTTGTCGTCGTTCCGCTGATGGAAGGCGTTGCACCTTTCTCGGTGGTCAAGGTCATCGTTCCGGCCCTCGAAAATCCCGACGGCCTGCGCAAGCGTCGCTTCGGAGAACGCGCGCTCGCCCGTGCTCTGGAGGCCGGATGAACGTTGTCTTTGTTGGCCCGACGCTGCCGGACGCACGAAACGCGGCGGACAAGAGCGTCCTAATCCTCCCGCCTGCCGTTCAGGGCGACGTCCTGCGCGAAGTTGAGGGCGGTGCAACCGCGATCGGGCTTATCGACGGCAACTTCGAAAATGCTGCGCCCGTCTGGCACAAGGAAATCCTTTATGCGCTGTCGCTGGGCGTGCAGGTCTTCGGCGCGGCCAGCATGGGCGCGCTGCGCGCGGCGGAATGCGCGCCCTTCGGCATGGTCGGCATTGGCGAGATCTACCGGCAATACGCCGAAGGAGCCCGCGTGGACGACGCCGATGTTGCGCTGATCCACGGCCCGGCCGAACTCGGCTATCTGCCGCTGACACTCCCGCTGGTCAACGTCGATGCGACGCTCAAGCGCCTCTCGCAGACCCAAGCCCTTGCCCCAGCGCTCATCGCATTGATGGGCGCGACGGCGTCCGCCATGTTCTACAAGGAGCGCAACTGGGCGGGCATCGTCGCGCGCGTTGCACTGCCGGCGGGGACGAACCCCGCCCGTCTCACCGCGCTGCTCGCGAGCGAATATGTCGACCAGAAGGGCATCGACGCGCGACATTTACTGGACGCACTGCGACACACGCCAACCCAACGGACGGTTGCAACGCAAGGCTGGAAATTCAATTCTACCAGCATGTGGAAGAGGTTGTTCGGTCAACCTGACGCTTCATCTTAAGGATGTGGTTTTCACATACAACGTGTGTCACGCTCATGTCACGCGCAATGCCGCGAAGTCACGCTATGATTGGCCACGGTGGGCTGGATCTGCGGATCCAAAGGAAGCTGGGGAAAATCATGCTATCTTCATTTGCTGTGCCAGTAGAACCGGAAGACAAGGAAAAGGAGCTCTTGGCACTGGCTCGTCTTGTCACCTATGCGCGCGACTCCGCCAAGACCCTCAACGTCGAAGGCGTGCAATACTGTCTCGAACTCGCGCTCGCATCGCTGCTCAAGGAGGCCGAGGACTGCGGCAGCCAGAGAGCGCATCTGACCAACGAGTTGCTGACGCGCCCGAGCCTCGGCCGCTGCTGAGTTCCACGCCGCTTTTGGGATTGCGGTCATCCCGCGATTGGTCCGCCTGCGCGGACCGGTGGCTTTGCGATTGAGCGATGACACGAAGATAGCCCCGTTTGGCCGAAGGCGAAGCGGGGTTTTGGTCGTTGTTAGGCCTAGCGTCTGCCGCTCCCCGCGTTTCGCCGCAAGCGGATTTCGTCGCCGAACGATCGTTGCTCTCGCACCGCATGAGACAGCTCAGGGAATCCGTAAAACAGACGGCCGGGACGGATATTCCCCGCAAACCAGTTCCGTTCGAAAGCCCGCTTCGCGCTTTCGTTGAAATTTAGTCCATAATTTCCATAGACAATATTGAGTGAGCGAGCCACCTCCGGTTAGGCTTCTCCCATCATGTGCGAACCGGCGCAGGGCCCTTATCGACTGGCCCACCGCCTGAACGACAAAGGGAGACCAGCTTGAGCCAGACAAATCCAACCCTGCCCGTCCTTGACCTTTCGCGCTTTGCGGCGGGCCACCCCGAGCGGGCCGCAGCGCTCGACGAGTTGCGCAGCGTTGCCCGCTCGGTGGGCTTCTTTTATCTCGAGGGCCACGGGATCCCGCAGGACGAAATCGACGGCATTCTCTCGCTTTCGCGCCGCTTCTTCGCGCTGCCGGAGGACGACAAGCTGGCGATCGAGATGCGCAAGTCGCCGCACTTCCGCGGCTACAATCGCGCCGGCCTCGAATACACGCGCGGCACGCAGGACTGGCGCGAACAGGTCGACTTTGGTCCCGAGCGCCAGAGCCTCAATATCGCGTCCGGCGATGCGCCGTGGAAGCGGCTTGTCGGCCCGAACCAGTTTCCGGACGCCTTGCCGGAACTGAAGCCTGCGATCCTTGGCTATATCGAAGCCGTCACCGGGCTCGGTATCCGGCTGATCGAGATTTTCTCCGAAGCGCTCGGGCAGAAGCCCGATGTCTTCGGGCCGATCTATCGCGATGGCCCCAACCAGTTGCTGAAGATCATCCGCTATCCCGGCCGCGACAAGACCGAAAGCGATCAGGGCGTCGGCGCCCACAAGGACGGCGGCTTCGTCACCATCCTGTTGCAGGACGTGGTCGGCGGACTGCAGGTCGACGACGGCAAGGGCGGCTGGATCGACGCACCGCCGAAGCGCGGCACCTTCGTCATCAATGTCGGCGAACTCCTGGAACTGGCATCGAACGGCTATCTGCTCGCCAACATCCACCGGGTGGTAACGCCGCCAGCTGGCGGCGATCGGCTCTCGGTCGCCTTCTTCCTCGGCGCCAATCTCGCCTCGACCATCCCGGTGCTCGATCTCCCGCCACAGCTTGCAGCCGAGGTCCGCGGCGTCACCCAGGATCCGCAGAACCCGCTCTTCCACGAGGTCGGCCGCAACGTGCTGAAATCCCGGCTGCGCTCGCACCCCGATGTCGCCGCCGCGCACCACGCAGACCTGCTGGAACAGCCAAAGGCGGCTGTGCCCGCCTGATCAACCGGACAGCGCCGATCAACCTGAGAGCCAAGGAGAAATGGCATGACGATCCATCAGAAGCCGGAAGAACCGGCAGTCGAGATCAAGACGCCGAACGGCCTGCGCGAAGCCGGCGGGCGGTTGCATCCCGAAACGCTGGCGCTCCACGGCGGCAGCTATCGCTTCGATCCGGCAAGCGGCGCCGTCGCCGTGCCGATCTACCAGACGACCTCCTATCAACTGCCCGGCACCGACGGCGCCGACAAGCTCTTTGCGCTGGAGGCGCCGGGGCATCTCTACACCCGCGTTTCCAACCCGACGCAAGACGCGTTTGAGCAGCGGCTGGCGGAGATCGAAGGGGGAGCAGCCGCGCTGGCACTTGGCTCCGGCCAGGCGGCATCAGCCTTCGCGCTCCTGAACCTTGCGCGCTCCGGCGACAACGTCGTCAGCGCCGCCGGCCTTTATGGCGGCACCTGGGCGCTGTTTGCCGCCACCCTGAAAAGTTTCGGCATCGAGGTTCGTTTCGTCGATGCGGCTGATCCCGAGGCGTTTGCCCGGGCGACGGACGACCGGACACGTGCCTATTATGCCGAGTCCCTGCCGAATCCGAAGCTCGAGGTCTTTCCGATCGCCGAGGTCGCCGAGATCGGCAAGCGCTTCGGCATTCCGCTGGTCGTCGACAACACGGCGGCCCCGCTGACGATCCGGCCCTTCGACCACGGCGCTGCGGTAGTCGTCTATTCGACGACAAAATACATCGGCGGGCACGGTACCTCGATCGGCGGCGCGATCATCGACAGCGGCCAGTTTCCCTGGCACGAGCATGAGGCGCGCCATCCGAACCTGCACGAGCCTGACCCGAGCTACCAGGGCAAGACTTGGCTCGAAAAAGCGGCCGCGATCGCGTTTCATCCCTATATCCTGCGCGCCCGCGCGGTGCTGTTGCGCGACCTCGGCGCCGCGATCAGCCCGCTAAACGCATTCCAGTTCATCCAGGGTCTGGAAACGCTGCCGCTCCGGATCCGGCAGCACAACGAGAATGCCATCAAGGTGGCCGAGTTCCTCCGCACCCACCCGAAGGTGGCGCGGGTGATCTTCCCGAAGTTCCAGGATGGCGAGGCAAAAGCGCGCGGCGGGAAATATCTGCTGAACGGCCACTATGGCGCGCTCGTGGGCTTCGAGCTGAAGGACGGTCGCGAGGCGGGACGGCGTTTCATCGACGGGCTGAAACTGCTCTACCATGTCGCCAATATCGGCGACGCCCGCTCACTGGCCATTCATCCCGCCACGACGACGCACTCGCAGCTGTCGGAGATCGACCAGCTAAAGACCGGGGTGACGCCCGGCTATGTCAGGCTTTCGATCGGCATCGAACATCCGGACGACATCATCGGCGATCTCAGACAAGCGATCGACGCCGCCTGAGCGTAAGACGCTTTCGCATTTTCCGCGGGCTCGTCCACAGGGGCGAGCCCGCGGAGCCGTTTGCGGCTCAAAACACGTCTGTAGGCCGTTGTTTCGTTTCATGCGAAAAGAGCTTCTCGTCGCGCGTCAGCCGTCGCGGGGCATCGGGACACGCACAGGAGGAAAAGACTATGAGCAAGAATACCCAGGTCCTGCTTGCCGCGCGGCCATCCGAAAAACCGGTGCCGAGCGATTTCCGCGTCGTCGAAACGGCTATCCCGGAGCCGGCGGAAGGCGAGGTTCTCCTGAAGATCCTCTACCTTTCGCTCGACCCCTATATGCGCGGCCGCATGAATGCCGGCCGCTCCTATGCCAAGCCGGTGGAGATCGGTGCTGTCATGGAGGGCGGCACGGTCGCCCGCGTCCTCCGCTCGCGTCACCCGGATTTCAGCGACGGCGATTTCGTTCTTTCCCACTCCGGCTGGCAAAGCTATGCGCTGTCGCGTGGTACTGACTTGCGCAAGCTCGATCCGGCGGCCGCACCTCTTTCGACGGCACTCGGCATTCTCGGCATGCCCGGTTTCACCGCCTATGCGGGGCTGCTGACGATCGGCAAACCGCTGCCGGGCGAAACGGTCGTCGTGGCGGCTGCAAGCGGCGCCGTCGGCTCGGCGGTCGGGCAGATTGCCCGCATCAAGGGTGCGCGCGCAGTCGGGATTGCCGGCGGGGCGGACAAATGCGCCTTCGTTCGCGACACGCTCGGCTTCGACGCGGTGATCGATCACCGCGCGCCTGATTTCGCCGAACAGCTCGCCGCCGCCTGCCCCAAAGGCATCGACGTCTATTTCGAGAATGTCGGCGGTCATGTCTGGGATGCGGTGTTCCCGCTGTTGAACGACTTCGCTCGCGTGCCCGTCTGCGGCCTGATTGCGCACTACAACCAGCCCGCAGGCGCGCAAGCCGGGAGCGACCGGTTGCCCGGCGTCATGCGCGAAGTGCTCAGCCGGAGCCTGCTCATCCGGGGTTTCATCCAGCGCGAGTTTGCCGATCAGAGGCCGCTCTTCTATCAGGAGATGGCCGGCTGGATCAAAAGCGGCGAAGTCCGCTACCGCGAAGACATCGTCGACGGGCTCGAGAATGCGCCGGAAGCCTTCATCGGTCTGCTGGACGGCCGCAATTTCGGCAAGCTGGTGATCCGGGTCGCCGCCGAAAACTAAAAGGGGCTCGGGCCCGGCGTTACTGCTGGGCGAAGCCGGCCTTGGCGAGACCGTCATCAAGCAACGCGATCAGGTCCGGCGCGTAGCCGCGAGCGACCAGTTCCGTATCGTACGGCTGCGACGCGCGCGTTTCGTTCAGGCGCAATCCGTCCAAGGCGCTGGTCGCTTCCCGCGTCAGGCCGAGTTGGCCTGCCGCTGCCACGCGCAGGAGATTGACCGCCATGTCCGCCGGATTGGCAAGCTCGCGTGCGCGCCTCAGCGCTTCGCGGTAGCGCCCGCTGCGGTAGTCTTCCAGCGCCAGGGTCAGCGCGGCATCGTGGTGAAGATACTCGCTGCCGGCATCCGCCACACGGGCCAGATTCACCCCTTGCGAATAGGCGCCGCTGACGAAAAGCAGCAGGCCTAGCCGTGCCGGAATGGCGTCGTCGAGCGGATTGAGTGCCGCCGCGCGCCGACCGGAAATGAACGCCGCTTCCCTGTCGCCGGCTGCAAAGCGCGCTTGCATCTGGGCGACGTAGCTCTGGCTCGATTGCGGTGCCAGCGCAACGGCCTTGTCGGCGAGCTTCAGCGCACGCTCAGCCACCGTCGGCGCGGCGCTCGCTTCACCGGTTGCCACCAACACCATCGCCAAGCTCGCCAAAACATCGGCGTCGGCGGCCTGGTAGGCGACGGATTTTTCAAGGCAGCCGTGGGCCGAAACCAGTCCCTCAGGGTCGATCCGCGCCAGTGCCACATCCGCCTGAAGCACGCAGCCGAAGCCGATCGACGGCGTCACCAGTTGCCGCGCAGCCTCCAGACTGACAATGACGCCCTCTTCGCCGGCAAGCGAAAGGGCCAGACGAGAAAGCAGCTTTTCCTGTATTTCCTGCGCATCGCCGCTATCGAGCGCCACCTTAGAGCTGCCGGACCTCAGCGCCTCGTTGCTTTGCACATCGATCACCTGCCAGGAGACCTCATGCCGGCGCTCGTCGGTGCTGTAGGCGATGGAAAGCCTGTACTCCTTGCTGCCCTGCAGCTTGACCGGCGGCGCGGACGAAACCCACCCGGTTATCGACGCCACGTCGACACCCGCGGGCGAGACCGGCGCAAGAGTGCGGACGGCGGAAAACTGCGAGAGTGCGTGGACCAGATAGTCTCCCGCCTTCTTCTGCACCTCGTCGTCAGCCCCGAGCCGCGTCGGCACGTCAACGACGATCGTCGGCTTGGCCGAGAAAACCGGCTGCCAGGGAAGGTGGTCGGCAACGGACACGTAGAAGGCCCCGGCCATGACCGCCACGCCGGCTCCAAGTGCCGCGAAGCCCGCAAGCGGGCGCCATTTGCGGGCAAGAACGGCAGGCGCAATCGCGAGCTCGATGGGCTGCTCGGCTGCCGCCTCAGCAACCGGCGTCGTGCTCTCGAGCACCCCTCTCAAAGGCTCACCGCTGATCACGAATTGCGGAACGTAATTGCCTTTCGGCAGCTCGATGCGAAGCTCCGCTCTTTCGCCGAGCGCCTCGTAATACTGCGCCAGGGCCGCGCGCAGGCGCGACGCTTCCACACGCACGATCGGATCGGTCGCAGGATCGAAGGAGGCGGGCCGTCCGAAGACGTCAATGGCGATCGTGTAGGCTTTCACCTGGCCCGAACGGCCAGCGAAAAACTCGTCAACCAGGTACCGCAACAGCTTGCGATGACGCTCGGTCGCGTGAAACTGGCTGTCGGCAAGAATGCGCTCAAGGGCGGCTCGCGCCTCGCATTCTGCAACGGCAATGCAGTTCGTATGACCCGCATTTCTGCTGGCTTCCATGATGCGCTCCCAACTGCCACAACCCCAAAGAGAGTGCAACGCGAGGCGAACTCTAGACGAGAGCTTCCGTGGCGGAAAGAAGAATATCGCACCGTCACAAAATATTTTCATCGAAGAATTGAATCATTTTAAGTTGGAACAGGAACGCTCGATCATTCCCATAGAATTCTTGTGGGGTTTTCGTCGCTCTGACAAGCTCAAGCGAGCTATTTGTTAATCACAACGGACTACGCTCACGTCCCCGTATCGGCGATACAGACGGAAATGACCTCTTCTTCGATCTCGCGACAGATCAATTCATACTCCGAGATCATCGGATGATCCAGAGGGGCGAGACGCCTTTGCCGGTCAAGCATAGAGCTCGCTTCCTCATAGGCTTCGCAGAGGCTTGCCAGGGACTGGTTCTTGGCACAGAGCAATTGCAACTGGCCGCGCAGAGCCGGCAGCCTGAGCATAAGCTTCAGTAGTCCCCGTTGAGAGGCTGCGCTGGGCATGGGTTACCATCCGTTTGAACGACAATCGATGCTCATGCCTTTGCATTCCCCAAGGTGTCAGCGACGACCAGACACCGTTGCGGGCGGGGGCCGGCTCGCCGGTCGGTGCTTGTGGCCAATCCGGCCCTCGCTTACCTCTCCCCTGAGCGAAAAGTGGCACGAACGCCGATTTTCGGAAGTACGTAACAGTAACATTGGCCCGGATTGCCGGCGCCTTGGCAATCTTCGCCTGGAATCCCATGATTCCGGCCGTCAGCAGCCGCACAGGCGGCACACGCGATATCGCGATCGATGTTGAGAGATGTTCCGCGGCGGGAAAGACGAGCAAGAGCACCATCGTCCGCGCGACGATAGTCGACCACGGCCCCGCGCTAAAGTCGCACTTGGCACTCGGCCCTCGCCCCGACATCGATAGCTGAGGCGCACGGCGCCAGCCGTGCAGCCACCTATTTTTCGAAGGCGTAGATCTTGCGCCAGTCGTTCTTCATATCGACCAGAAGCCAGTTTCGCTGCTCGGCCTCGGTCATCGCCTTGTCCAGCTTGCCGACAGGGGATTGCCGATCATAGGCCCATTCGCGCTCCCCGTCCGTATGGTGCACGATCATGCCGAAACGCGGGCCGGAGCCCGCCGTTACCCAACGCAGCATCTCATAGTCGCCATCGGAATTACCGGCGGCGAAGATCGGGCGGCGACCGATAAAGGTGTTGATCCCGACCGGCTTGCCGGCACCGTCGTCGATGAAGTCGATCTTGGGCTCCCGCATCAGCACCGGCGCGTCGCCGTCGAGTTCGTACTTCGTCGTGATGCTGCTGCCGACCACCTGCTCGGGTGGGATCCCATACATCTGTTCGGTCATCGGCCGCATGAATTCGATGCCGCCGCCCGAGACGATATAGGTCTTGAAGCCGTTTGCCCTGAGATAATCGAGCAACTCGCGCATCGGCAGAAAGGTGACCTCGTTATAGGGGCGATCGAAGCGCGGATGCCGGGCGGTTGCAAACCAATCCGTGACCGTTTTCGTGAACGCGTCCGTCGTCATGCCGGCATGGGTCGCCATGACCAACTCGACGATGCCTTTTTCGCCGGCGGCGGCAACGCCTGCCATGTCCCCCTTCAGCAGCGATGCGAAAGGCTCCTTGTCCTTCCATTCGGGGTGCTCGGGCGCCATCGCCTTGACGCGGTCGATGGCGAACATGCCCTGGAAATAGTTCGGCTGCTCGGTCCACAGCGTGCCGTCATTGTCGAAGACGGCGATCCGCTCTGCCGGCGACACGAAATCGGCGCTGCCCTCGCTGGTGACCCGTGTGACGAAATCGACGATCTCGGTTTTCGCCTCGCCATCGTTCCACGAAGGCAGAATGTCGGCCGGCGCATCGGCCGCCACAAGGGCAACAGGTGAGGCGAAGGCCGCAACGAACGCGAGCAGCAGGCCAGCGAGCCTTGCGCGACGCCGCGGTTTGCAAGCCCTTTCGTCCATCACGAACCCCAGACGCATCGCTGTTGCCGTCATCATCCATCCTCCTGGCGGAACGGTTTTCAAGTCCTCCGGCCGGATCAGGGCCGCCGAATGCAACGGAACCCAATATGGGTCGTCGCCGCGTTTTCCTCGTGCGCGTGACGCGCCGCCGGACGATACCGACGGCAATAGTTAGGCGCGCAGAGATGGGATCCGCCTTTCACGACGCGACGGGCGATATGGATCGTCGGCTGCCGCGGATCGAAACTCGCTTCCCGGTCCCCGCCCCGCGGATTGGCGGGTATGCAGCAGCTCTTTTGCGCCGGCGCAGGGTGGCGGGTGGACCAGTAGTCGCTGGTCCATTCCCAGGTATTGCCGATCATGTCGTAGAGGCCGTAGCCATTGGCGGGAAAGCTCGCGACCGGCGAGGTCCGCTCGAAGCCGTCGGGCTTCAGGTTTTCCGTCGGAAATATGCCGTGCCAGGTGTTTGCCATGAAACGTCCCTCGGGCACCAGTTCGTCCCCCCAGGCAAATTCCGCGCCTTCGAGCCCGCCTTTCGCGGCGAACTCCCATTCGGCCTCCGTCGGCAGGTCCTTTCCCGCCCAGGCGGCATAGGCCTTGGCGTCGAGGTAGGAGACCTGCACCACCGGATGGTCGAGTTTGCCGCGGATGTTGCTCTGCCGCCCATAGGGCCGCCGCCAGTCGGCGCCGAACTTGAAGTTCCACCATTGCGACGGACTGTTGCTGGTCACCCGCTTCGGCGGGTCGAAGATCACTGAACCCGCCCGCATCATTTCCGGAAGCGCGCCCGGATAGTCCTTCGGATCGGGCGTCTTCTCCGCCTCGGTCACGTAGCCGGTCGCCTCGACGAAGGCGGCGAACTGCCGGTTGGTAACGGGCGTGACGTCGATCCAGAAGCCGTCAACTTTCACCGGATGGGCCGGCGCTTCCTCCGGATAGTGCTTGTCCGAACCCATGAGAAAGGTCCCGCCCTCGATCCAGATTTGCTCGCGGGCGCTGATCGCCGCCGGCGTTTCGTCGACAAGGGGCATTTTCGGGGACATTTGCATGTGGCTCTGATCTCCCTTGGCACCGTCGGCTAGCACGCGCGCGGACGGTCTGCACACGTTAGCGCCAAATGACCGCTGCCCAAAGTACGTAACCGTTACGCAATCGCCCAAAGCCCTCGGGGCGCAGGCCGCGTGCCACAAGAGGTATCCGCCATCGCCGCTCAGGCCTTCGTTACTGTTACGTTCTTTCCAATTGGCCTGATTTAACAATAAGCTCTCGCGAAAGTTCATGACGACTGATGTTGCCGGCGGGGCAAGGGAGCAGGACTTCATGGGTGCACGCGACGATATCCAACAACTCGGCAAGCGCATCGGCGAAGCGATCATCGGCCAGGAGGGCATGATCGAGCGCTTGCTGCTGGGGCTGCTCAGCAACGGCCATCTGCTGGTCGAGGGCCTGCCCGGACTTGCGAAAACCCGAGCGATCAAGAGCATGGCCAAAAACCTCGATGCGGAGCTTTCGCGCATCCAGTTCACACCCGACCTCTTGCCCGCCGACATCACGGGGTCCGAGATCTATTTTTCCGAGGGCGGCAAGGGCGCGTTCCAGTTCCAGGAAGGGCCGATCTTCGCCAATCTCATCCTCGCCGACGAGGTGAACCGGGCGCCGGCCAAGGTGCAATCGGCGCTGCTCGAGGCGATGGAGGAACGCCAGGTCACGATCGGCGGCAAGAGCCATGTGCTGCCCGATCTCTTTTTGGTCATGGCGACCCAGAACCCGATCGAGCAGGAAGGCACCTATCCGCTTCCCGAAGCGCAACTGGATCGCTTCCTCATGCACATCCAGGTGGATTATCCGGACGCAGCCTCAGAGGCAGACATCATGCGGCTCGTGCGCTCGGAGGAAACCAACGCCAAGTCCAACAATCATGCGACGGAGAAGCTTGCCCAGGACGCGGTCTTTGCCGCACGCAAGGAAATATCGGCGATCACCGTTTCCGAAGCGATCGAGAACTACATCGTCGCGCTGGTGATGGCGACACGTTATCCCGACAAGGTCGACAAGGATCTGGCCAAGTGGCTTCAGGTCGGCGTGAGCCCGCGCGGCGTCATCGGCCTCGATAAGGTTTCGCGGGCGCACGCCTGGTTGAACGGCCGCGATTTCGTCACGCCCGACGATGTGCAGGCGACCGTGCACGATGTCTTTCGCCATCGCCTGGTGCTCTCTTACGAAGCGCATGCCGGCGGCACCACCGCCAACCAGGTGATCGACCGCATCGTCGAGCTCGTCGCGGTCGCCTGAGGATGGAGGTTCGCCGATGGCCATATCCCTGCCGGCCCTCGCCCGCTCACGCGGCATCATAAAGCCCCGCACCGCCGACACCACCGGCGTCTACACCTCGGTGGACGCACTTGTCGGCCTCGAAGCCATGGCCCGCGACCTGACGTTCCTGCGCAAGGCGCCGGTGCGCCGCCTGCTTGCCGGCCGTCACGAATCACGCATGCGCGGCCGCGGACTTTCCTTCGAGGAACTACGCAACTACCTGCCCGGCGACGACATCCGCGCCATCGACTGGCGCGTGACGGCGCGCACCGGCAAGCCGGTCGTCCGCGTTTATGACGAAGAGAAGGACCGGCCGGCCCTCATCCTCGTCGACCAGCGCATCAACATGTTCTTCGGCAGCCGCCGCGCGATGAAGTCGGTCGCCGCGGCGGAAGTGGCAGCGCTCTCCGCCTGGCGCGTGCTGGCCCTTGGCGACCGTGTCGGCGGCTTCGTCTTCGGCGACGAGGAGGTGACCGAAACGCGCCCATACCGCAGCCGCGAAGCGGTGATCCGGCTCGCCGACAGCATCGTTCGCCACAATACCGCACTGCAGGCCGGTTCGCAGGCGCCGCATGGAGCCGAGCAGCTCGACGTCGTGCTGACGACCGTCGCCAACATCGCCCGGCACGATCACCTGATCATCGTCGTCAGCGACTTCGACGGCTACAGCCTCGAAACCCGCGACATGCTTTTGAAGCTTTCGGCCCACAACGATGTGATCTGCGTTCTGATCTACGATCCCTTCCTGCTCGAACTGCCGCGCAAGGGCGATATCGTCTTTAGCGGCGGGCTGCTTCAGGCCGAAGTGCAGTTCGGCCACGGCAATGTGCGCGAGGCGATCGACAGCTTTGCCCGCAAGCGCGGGCGAGCGCTGCGCGCCTGGCAGGAGGAGCTCGGCCTGCCCATGCTGCCGATCTCTGCGGCGGAAGAGGTGGCGCCGCAGCTGCGCACCATGCTCGGCCAGCTCGCCAGCCGGCAGCGGAGGCGATGATGGCGACAGCGGCACCTGCGAAAGATCCGATACTCGACGCCGCCCTTCGGCAGCTCGCGGATATCGCCTTGCCGCAGCCTGTCTCGATGATGCCCCAGACCCCGGCATGGGTGGTGCTCGGCTGCATTGTCCTCCTCATGGCGGCCTTTGCCTGCTGGCGCTGGTACCGGCGCTGGGAGGCCAACAGCTACCGCCGCGAGGCGCTCGCCGACCTCAGAAAGATAGAAGCCGGATTGACCGCCACCGGATCGCGTGGCGAGGCGCTCGCGGCCCTGCCTGTCCTTTTGAAGCGGACCGCGCTCTCGGTCTGGCCACGCGAAGCCATTGCCGGCCTGCACGGCACCGGCTGGACCAAATATCTCGACGCTCATTCCGGCGGCCCCGTCTTTCCGATCGCCTCTGCGCGTTTTTTCGAGGAAGCCGAGTATCGTGGCAGCCAGGCGCTCGCCGCGGTTCCGGAGGCTGAGGCAAAGGCCTACATCGCGGCAGCGCGGCACTGGATCGAGGCGCATCATGTACGTGCTTGACCACGCCTGGGCACTGATCCTTCTGCCGTTGCCCTTCCTTGTCTGGTGGCTGCTTCCGCCATACCGCGAGCAGTCGGCCGCCGTCAGGGTGCCGTTCTTCAAGGACATCACCGCGGCGGCCAATCTCGGTCCGACCGAAGGCTCCGTCGTTCCGAGAACCAATCTCGGCCAGAAGGTGATCGCACCCATCTGCTGGACGCTGATCGTGCTGGCGCTGGCGCGGCCGCAATATGTCGAGCCGCCGATCGAAAAGGTCGAACCGCAGCGCGACCTGATGTTGGCGATCGATCTGTCACAGTCGATGGACACGCGCGACTTTCGCGATCCCGCCGGCAACCTGCAGACCCGCGCCGAAGCGGTGCACGCGGTGGTCGCCGACTTCATCGACCGGCGGCCCAATGACCGGTTGGGCCTGATCGCCTTTGGCGATGCGCCCTATCCGCTGGTACCGTTCACGCTCGACCACAAGACCGTCAAGCTGATGCTGGCCGACAGCCTGCCGGGCATGGCCGGTCCCCGCACCGCCGTCGGCGATGCGATCGGGCTGGCGATCAAAATGTTCGACGCCAGCACCGCGCCGGACAAGGTGATGATCCTCTTGACCGACGGCAACGACACCGCCAGCAAGATGCCGCCCGACAAGGCCGCCGGCATCGCCGCCGAGCGAAAGGTGGTGATCCACACGGTCGGCATCGGCGATCCCAATGCTCAAGGAGAGCAAAAGCTCGACACCGCGGCACTCCAGCAGATCGCCGAAGCGACGAAGGGGCGCTACTTCTTCGGCCAGGATCAGGCCGGTCTGCAGAACATCTACCAATTGCTCGACCAGTTGACGCCGGCAAACCAGAAGACGCTCTCCTGGCGGCCGCGCATCGAGCTGTTCTACTATCCGCTGGGTGCGGCACTCCTGCTGGTGCTCGCCTATCACGCCGTCATGTGGCTCCTATCCTCGCTCGGTGACCGGCGTCAGCGCCGGGAGGCAGCGCCATGATCGCCGATTTTCACTTTCTGCGGCCGCTGTGGCTGCTGGCGCTCGCCGCCGTCCCGCTGCTGATCTACCTCGTCACCCGGCGCGGCGATGTCCGCTCGCAGTGGCAGGACATGATCGCACCGCATCTGCTCGATCACCTGCTGATCGACAAGGGCGGGAAACGGCGCTTCCAGCCGGTGCACGTCACCGCCGCACTGATCGCCGTTGCGGCGATCGCAGCCGCTGGCCCGACCTGGCAGCGTGAACGGCCGCCCTTCGTCGAGGACACCGCACCTCTGGCAATCGCCATCGACCTCAACCCGACGATGAACGCGACCGATGTTTCGCCGACGCGGCTCGAACGCGCCAAATTGAAGGTCCAGGACATTCTCGACAGGAGGAAAGGCTCGCGCACCGCCTTGTTCGCCTATGCCGGCTCCGCCCACATGGTGCTGCCGCTCAGCGACGATGCCGCGCTGGTCAAATCCTACCTCGCCGCGCTGTCGCCGCAGATCATGCCCGTCGAGGGTAAGGACACAGCCAAGGCCCTCCAGGAGGTCGAAAAAGCGCTCGCCAACGAAACGGTGCCTGGCACCATCCTGTTCATGACCGACGGCGTCGAGCGTTCCGCCTTCCCGGCCTTCGGTGGGTATCAGGGGCGCAACTCGCTGATGGTGCTCGGCATCGGCACGGCAGAAGGCGGTCCGGTCAAGACGGCGGACGGCGGGTTCCTGACCGACGCCACCGGCGCGCATGTCAGGGCGAAGCTCGATGTCGACGGCCTCAAGGCGCTGCAGTCCGCATCCAAGGCCGAGGTGGCGTCGGTCACATCCGACGACGCCGACGTCAGCTGGATCATCAGGCGCATCCAGACGAATTTTGCAGCGAAGACGGCCGAAGGGCTGACGCGCTGGTACGATCTCGGCTGGTGGCTGACGATTCCGATCGCCGTCTTCGGCCTCTTCTGGTTCCGACGCGGCTGGACCATACGCTGGGCGGTCTATCTGCTCGCGGCCACTTCGCTCATGGGCAGCGAACGGGTGGAGGCGGCGGACAATCGCTTTATCGACCTCTGGCTCACTCCGGACCAGCAGGGCCGTCGCGCCTTCGAACAGGGCGATTTCCAGGGGGCCTCTGAAACGTTCGCGGATCCCGCCTGGCGCGGCGCAGCGCTCTACCGCGCCGGCCGTTTCCAGGATGCGATCGACACCTTTGCCGAGAGCGATACGGCGGAAAGCTACTACAATCAGGGCAATGCCCTCCTGCACCTCGACAAGGCCGAGGAGGCGATCGCCGCCTACGAGCAGGCGCTAAAGCGCCGCCCCGACTGGACCGACGCCCAAAAGAACCTCGAGATCGCCAAAAAGCGCAAGGCCGACAAGGACAAGCAGGAACAGGACGCACAGCAGGAACAGGCGGGCATTGACCCGGACCAGGTCCAGTTCGACGACAAGGGCAAGAAGGGAACGGAAGCGACCGTTCAGGGCGGACCGCAGACGGCCGACATGTGGATGCGCAACATCCAGGTGTCGCCGGCCGAACTGCTGGCACGAAAATTTGCGATCGAAGCAAAGGAGGCGGCCCCGTGACAGCCCTCGCCGCCCTGCCGCGGCTGATCATCTGGCTCCTCGGCCTGTCGCTTTGGCTTGCAGGCACGGCCTTCGCCGCCGATCCCTTTGCCCGCGCGACGCTCACGACCAAGGCGCCGATTTATGCCGGCCAGCAGATCGAGGTCGACGTCGACGTCTTCGTGCCGAACTACTTCCTTTCGCCGCCGCAGTTTCCTCTGTTCGATCTTCCCGGCACTGTCGTCACCATGCCCGACGAACGCGGCATGAACCTCAACGAGACCGTCAACGGCGAGGCCTTCTCAGGCATCCGCAAAACCTACGCGATCAACCCACAGGCGGCAGGCGACTACGTGCTGCCGCCCGCCATCATTCCGTTCGGCTATGCCGCCGTACCCGGCCAGATGAGCAAGGGTCAGGTGACGTTGCCTTCGCTCAAGTTCACGGTCGAAGCCGTTCCGCAAGGCGCAGGTGGAGAGGCCGGCGTCACCGCCGGAGAAATCACCCTCACCCAGTCTTTCGACCGGGATCCCGCGGGGCTAAAGGCAGGCGATGCCCTGGTGCGGACCATCACCATCCGCGCCGCCGGCCTGGCGCCGATGATGATCCCCGAACCGACCTTCGACGCCCCCGCGGACGTGCAGCTTTACCGGCACGATCCGGTGCTTTCGGAGGAGCGCACGTCACGCGGGGATATCACGGCGGGACTGCGCAAGGACGTGGCAACCTACGTCTTTGCAAAGCCCGGCACCTACGCGCTTCCAGCGATCAGCCTGCCCTGGTTCGACCCGGCGAGCGGATCGATGCAGACGGCCGAGGCGGCCAGAGTGACCGTCAGCGTCAACGCTGCCCCAGCGGCTGCGCCCGCACTCGCCCCGCCTGCGCCGCCGCCCGCTGAGGAACCTTTCGACTGGTTGTGGTGGCTCGGCATCGCGACATCGATCGCCGCTCTCGCGGCGCTTATCCAGCTGGCCGCCAATCTGTTCGGCCGCCTCGAAACCTGGCTGGAAACCGCGCTCGAGCAGAGGGCGCAATCCGAGGCCACGGCATTTCGCCACGTGCTCGACGCCTGTCGGGATCACGACCCCACGCGGCTGGAGACGGCGGTCGACCATTGGTCACGCCGGACTGGCAACACGCCGGTCTCGCGCTGGCTCGACAGCTTCGCCGACCCGGCGACGGCAAACGCTTTTGCCGATTATCGCCGCAGCCGCTATGGCAGCAGCAGCTCCCATCAGGGCGGGCCAGATCTCCTGCGGTTACGCAGCGGTCTGAACGTGGCGAGACAGCGCTGGCTGGCCGAAACCTCCGCTGATAGCGGCGGCCCGACATCGGACTTGCCCGATCTTAATCCCGGTCTGGAGGCCGCGCCGCCAAGGCGCTTCGGAGCCGTCAGCCGGACTTGATTTACCCGCCGTCGCCGGTCTTCGTAACTGTTACGTACTTACCCGCGGACGCCCGCCGGTAGAAGTTGCATCGGTAAATCCGAAACTTTGGCTGCATTCCGAGAGTGTTTGCTTGCTGCCTCAGGGAGACATGAGATGAGTATCGATCTGAAGAACAGGCTTGGCCGGCTCGCCGCGTGTACCATCGGGCATGCCGCGAAACCGAAAGCGCTGGCGCTCGCCGGCGCCGTGCTAATGTCGTCGATTTCCGCCTCCGTGCTGCCGGCCTTCGCGCAGGATGCCGCCAGGCCCAACATCCTCGTCATCTTTGGCGACGATATCGGCCAGACCAATATCAGCGCCTACTCCTTCGGCGTTGTCGGATACAAGACCCCGAACATCGACCGACTCGCTAGAGAAGGCGTGATGTTCACGGATTACTATGCGGAGAATAGCTGTACAGCCGGTCGCTCGACCTTCATCACCGGGCAGTCAGTGCTGCGCACAGGCATGTCCAAGGTCGGCGTGCCCGGCGCTCCGGTCGGACTCCAGGACCGCGACGTGACCATTGCGCAGGCGCTGAAGCCTCTCGGCTACGCCACCGGCCAGTTCGGCAAGAACCACCTTGGCGACCAGGACCGCTTCCTGCCGACGGCACACGGCTTCGATGAGTTTTTCGGCAATCTCTATCACCTCAATGCCGAAGAAGAACCGGAGCGCCCATACTGGCCGAAGGATCCCAATGATCCCTTCGTCAAGGCGGCCACACCTCGCGGCGTGCTGCACTCTTTTGCCGATGGCAAGATTGAGGATACAGGCGCACTGAACTCCAAGCGCATGGAAACGATCGACGACGAGACGACGTCGGCAGCCATCGGCTTCATGGAAAAGCAGGTCAAGGAAGGTAAACCGTTCTTCACCTGGATGAACACCACGCGCATGCACCTCTTCACCCACGTGCGCGATCAGTACAAGGGCCAGAGTGGGATGCCGGGCAACGACTATGCCGACGGCATGGTCGAGCATGACAATGACGTGGGCAAGCTCCTGAAGGCGATCGACGACCTGAAGATCGCCGACAACACCATCGTCATCTACGCGACCGACAATGGTCCCAACCAGTTCTCCTGGCCGGACGCGGCAACCACACCGTTCCGCAGCGAAAAGGACTCGAACTGGGAAGGCGCCTTCCGTGTTCCCGCCATCATTCGCTGGCCGGGCAAGATCAAGCCGGGTGTTTCCAACGAAATGGTCTCCGGCCTCGACTGGTTCCCGACGCTGCTTGCCGCAGCCGGCGACAACGACATCAAGGATCGGCTGTTGAAGGGTACCAAGCTCGGAGACAAGGACTTCAAGGTGCACCTCGACGGCTACAACCAACTTCCCTACCTGCTTGGCGAGCAGCCGAAGGGCGCACGCAACGAGTTCTACTATTTCAACGACGATGCCAAGCTCGTCGGCATGCGCTTTGACAACTGGAAGGCGGTCTTCTGCGAGATGCGCAAGCCCGGTGGCTTCGACGTCTGGCAGGACCCCTTTGTCTGCTTGCGCGTGCCGAAGATGTTCAACCTGCGCATGGACCCCTATGAGAGGGCCGATATCGTCTCCGATCAGTACAACGACTGGAGAACGAAGAATGTCTATCTTGTCGGGATTGCTACCATGAAGGCCGCAACCTTCCTGGAGACCTTCATCGAGTATCCGCCAAGCCAGAAGCCCGCCAGCTTCTCGGTCGACCAGGTGGAAGAAGGCGTGCATGCCAAGATCAATGCTATCCTGGCGAAGACCCCGGCTGCCCAGTAATGCGCGAAGGCGGCGCTGAAGCGCCGCCTTTTCTATCTTGCCTTTCCTAACAATGGCATGACGCGATGACGACGAAGAACAGCCCGCCCATGCGACCGATCGCTCTTGGCGAGACGACTGGAGGCCCGATGACCGGGCAACGGATTCAGGCCTTCCGGCCGGCAATCGCCGCCTTCATGCTCTTCCTCTCCGGCACCGCCGCCCTGGTCTTTCAGGTTCTCTGGATCAAGCAGCTTTCGCTGGTCACCGGCGTCGATGTCTATGCGGTCAGCACCGGGGTCAGCGCCTTCTTCCTCGGCCTTGCGCTCGGCAGTTTTGTCCTTGGCCGTGCCGGCGACCGTTCCCGCCAGCCGCTCCGCCTCTATGCCCTGCTTGAAACCGGGGTCGCCATGCTCGGCGCCGGCGTCACCTTCATCCTTTCCAGAATCGCGCCGGTCTTCGTCGCGATTGAGGGCACCAGCCCGATGGCCGCCTGGGCCCTGCTGGTCCTGATCGTGGCAACGCCAGCCTTCCTGATGGGCGGCACCCTGCCGGTCCTGCTGCGGGCGCTAAACGCCGCAGCAGGCAGCGTCGCCGCAAAGGGCGGCAGGCTCTATGCCGCCAATACGCTCGGCGCGATCGCCGGGTGCCTGGCGGTCTCTTTCGTCCTTATTCCCACCCTCGGCGTTCAGGCGACAGGGCTTGCGGCAGCAGGGCTCGGCCTTGTCGCCGCAGCGATCGCGCTTTCCCTGAATGTGCCTATCGCCCGGGAACCTGTTCAAGGGACACTCCCTGGGGAAACGCGTAGCGCTAACGGTTCGCGGCTGGCGCTTGTCCTCTATGCCATCGCCGGCGGTATCGCCCTTGGCTATGAAGTGGCCTGGTCGCAGGCGATCGTGCAGTTCATCTCCACCCGCTCCTTCGCCTTTTCCGTGGTGCTTGCCACCTATCTTTCTGGCCTTGCCCTCGGCGCCGCCCTTTTTGCGCGCCGGAGCGAGCGCCTGTCCGACCCCTGGGGCGCCTTCGGCTTGTTGATCACGCTCGCCGGCCTGGTCGCGCTGGCCGAGCTTGCGCTGCTTGGCCCCTGGCTGACGGCGCTGCAGACCAGCGCTGAGGCCGCCGTCGCCGACGTCACCGGTAGCATCTTTGCCGGCATGTGCGCGCGCTTCCTGGTTGCCGCGCTGACGATCGTCTTTATCCCGACGCTGATCCTCGGCGCCGCCTTCCCGGTCGCCCTCAGGCTCGCCGTCGACCCTGAACACGCCGGCCGCGACACCGGCCGGGTTCTTGCCTTGAACACGCTCGGCGGCATTTTCGGCACGCTTCTGACCGGCTTTGTGCTGATCCCGTCTCTCGGTATCGTCAGAAGTTTTTCCGTCCTCGCCATTGCCGCAGCAGCAATCGGGCTCGTCGCCGTCAGTCGCGGACAGGGCGGCTGGATGGGCCGGCGGCTACTCGCACCGGCTCTCGGCACCCTCACCGTGTTGATCGCCGTCATCGTGCCGTCGGATCGGCTGGCGAGCCTGCTCAACCTTTCGCGCGGCAATGGCACGATCGTTTCCTATGAAGAGGGTCTCGGCGCCACCGTCGCCGTCATCGAACAGGGGCAGCCCGACCGCCGTTTCCGCCGCCTTTACATCCAGGGCGTTTCCAACACCGGCGATGCCATGCCGTCGCTGCGCTACATGCGGCTGCAGGCGCTGCTGCCGCTCGTCATCCACAAGGGCGAACCGAAATCGGCTCTGGTCATCGGTCTCGGTACCGGCATCACCGCCGGGTCGCTTCTCGCCTATCCCGGCCTCGACCGGCGCGTTGCCGCCGAACTCCTGCCCTCGGTCGCCCGCGCCTCGGCGCTCTTTGCCGGCAACTTCAATGCGGCTGGCGATAGCCGTCTCGACGTGCGCGTAGCCGACGGCCGGCGCGAACTGATGCGGAGCCAATCCCGCTACGATCTGATCACGCTCGAACCGCCGCCGCCCTCGGCCGCCAGCGTGGTCAACCTCTACTCGTCCGACTTCTATCGCCTGGCGCGTGAGCGCCTCGCGCCGAACGGGCTTGTCGCCCAATGGCTGCCGATCGCCACTCAGAACGACGAGGACACCCGCGCGCTCGTGCGCAGCTTCCTCGACAGTTTCCCGCATGCGACACTCTGGTCGACCGAACTGCACGAGATGCTGCTCATTGGCTCCGTCGAGCCGCAGGAGCTTGACGCTTCCCGCATTGCCGCCCGGCTCGCCGACCCGACGCTTGCAGCAGCGCTTCGCGACGTCGGCATTTCCGGACCGGCCGACCTGCTCGCGACCTGGATGTCCGATCGCACCGGGTTGGAGCGCTATGCCGGTTCGGCCCTGCCGGTCACCGACGACCAACCGCGGATCGAATATGCAAGCTGGGTTCGCCCCGACGAGTTGCAGCGCACGCTGCCGGCCCTGGTTGCCCTCCGCAGCAAGGCTCCGCTTCTCGGCGCGGACCCGGCGTTCGACAAATCCGTGACGGATGCCCACAACCGGCTGATGCTGTTCTACCAGGCCTCGCTGAATGCCTATGCCGGCTACCGCGACGAGTGGGCGCGCGACATGGAATTGCTGATGCGCGTAGAGCCGACCAATCCCTATTACCGCTGGTTCGTTTCAAGCAGCGAGCGCTGACGGCACAGCGCCGATTCCGGGCGCTACACCACGCGGCTATGCATATTCCCCAAAAAGCGGGAATGATTCCTGCGCGGTCGGAGATTGGCGCAAAATATTTGCACAGCATTCGATCGTTCCGGTACGGATTTGCAACACGGAAGCATCGACAGCGTAGTAAACTGCCCCTGTTCTTCTGCCCTTAGGCAGACAGGGAGGCATTGCATGGAAAAGACGGACAATCAAAACGCCGACTCGCGCGTCGCGATGGATGGCGAGATCGGAATTCTCGCGCGCCGCCGCATCGAGGCCGGCATCATCGCGCCAATCTATGAGGCGATGCGCGAGGAGATCGGCGAGGAGCGCGCCCAGGCGATCCTCGACAAGGCGATCACCAAGGCCGCGATCGAGGCGGGCCGGACCTTTGCCGCCAAGACACCCGGCGGCACCAACCTGCGCACCTTCCAGGAACTTCAGGATCTCTGGACCCAGGACGACGCGCTGGTCATCGAGGTCACCAAGGCGACGGACGAGGAATTCCACTACAACGTCAAGCGCTGTCGCTACGCCGAGACCTATCGCGAGATGGGCCTCGGCCATATCGGACACCTGCTGTCCTGCAACCGCGACGGCGTCTTCTGCACCGGCTACGACCCGCGCATCACGCTGGAGCGCACCCAGACTGTAATGCAGGGCGCCTCCCATTGCGATTTCCGCTATCGGCTCAACAAGGACGCGCCGGAGCAGCAGAAATGAGCGCCGAAGCCATGCGCAGCGAAACCAGCCGCATCAACACGCCGGCGACAAGCGGCGACCGGCTGTGGGCCGACATCGTCTCGACCGCGCGCTTCGGTGCTGCGGACAAGGGCGGGGTCACGCGGCTGACATTGACCGAGGAGGATCGTGAAGTCCGCGACTGGTATGTCGCGGAATGCCGCGCGCTCGGCTGCACGGTCGAGATTGACCCCATCGGCAACATCTTTGCGACCTATGCCGGCGAGGACATGTCGCTGCCGGCGATCGCCGTCGGCAGCCATCTCGATACCCAGCCGCAGGGCGGCCGCTTCGACGGCATCCTCGGCGTGCTCGCCGGTGTCGAAATCCTGCGCACCCTCAAGGAAGGCGCCACCCGGCTTCGCCATCCGCTCGTGGTCGTCAACTGGACGAACGAGGAAGGCTCCCGCTTCTCGCCGGCAATGCTGGGCTCCGGCGTCTTTGCCGGCGCGCTGGCGCTCGATGACGCCCAGGCGCGCACCGACCGCGAAGGTATCACGGTCGGTGCGGCGCTCGATGCGATCGGCTATCGCGGCGAGGCCAAGATCGATCCAGCTTCCTTTGCCGCCTATGTCGAGCTCCATATCGAGCAGGGGCCGCTGCTCGAAGCGTCGGCGACCGAGGTCGGTGTCGTCACGGGCATCCAAGGGCTGCGCTGGTTCGATGTCACTATCACGGGCACGGAGGCGCATGCGGGCAGCACGCCGATGGCGCAGCGCGACGATGCACTTGTTGCGGCGGCCGAGATCGTCCTTGCCGTCCGCGACATCGCCCGTCAAAACCCGCCGGGTGTGGGCACCGTCGGCTTCGTCGAGGTGGGGCCGAATTCGCGCAATGTCGTGCCCGGTTCCGTTCGGCTCCAGATCGACATGCGCCATCCTTCCGAGACGGGGCTCAATCAGATGCAAGCGGCCCTTGAAGAGGCTGTCCGCAAGACTGGGCCAGGTGTCGCCTTGAACCACATCTGGTCGAAGGCGCCTGTCGTTTTCGATCCCGTAATCATCGACGCCGTGCGCGCCAGCACGGAAGCGCTCGGCTATTCGGCGACCGACATGGTCTCCGGCGCCGGGCATGATGCCGCCCATATCGCGACAATCACCCCGACTGCCATGATCTTTGTGCCATCCAAGGACGGGCTCTCGCACAACGAGGCGGAATATACCGCGCCCGAGGAATGCGCCCGCGGCGCAGAAGTGCTGTTCCAGACCATTCTGGAAATCGACCGCCGCTAATCATCAAGACAAAACACCCACGGCAGGATATCTGCCGTGGGTGTTTCATTCTCTTGCCCGACGCGGGCCTTAGCCGCGCTGCGAGTCGAGCTGTTCCTGATCCTTCTCGACCTGCTGGGCCTTGAGGTAGCTTTCGATCAGCAGCTGATATTCCGGGAAAATCTTGGTGTAGATCTCGGCCCACTGCTGGGCGTCGTCGCGGTGCCATGTGCGCTGCAGTTCGGAGGCGACCGCTGCCGTATCCATCGGCACCACGCCGGCCTGAACGACACGGGCAAGGGTGATCTCCTCAGCCATCTTCGAATAGGTGCCCGAAGCGTCGACGACCACGAAGACCTTGTAGCCGTCATGCACGGCGCTGATCGCCGGGAAGGCCATGCAGACGCTGGTGATCGTGCCGGCGATGATCAGGGTCTTGCGGCCGGTTTCCTTGACGGCGGCGACGAAGTCCGGATTGTCCCAGGCGTTGATCTCGCCGCGGCGGGCGACATACTTGGCATGCGGGGCATTGGCATGGATTTCCGGGATCAACGGGCCGTTCGGGCCCTGCGGCACGGAGGCCGTGGTGATGACCGGCATTTTCGTCAGCGTCGCCATGCTGGCAAGCGCTGCCGCATGGGCCCGAAGCTTCGGCATCGGCATGTCGTTGACGGTCTGGAACAGGCCGCTCTGGTGGTCGATCAAAAGCATCACCGCATCATCGGGATCGATAACCGGGCGCTGTCCGTTGAAGTTTGCAGGTGTCATGGTCTTGCTCCTTGCTGGCTTGATTGCATGGCTGCATTCGGGAAGCAGGCATGCGTTCGGGTTCCCCGAAGCGCATGCGCTTCGGCGTTGGGATTGAGGGGCGGTACCGCCCGGTCTCCTGTTCAGTCGTGGTTCATTCCGTGTTCGCGATGCGGTCTCGCGCGGCTAAACGCTCGCGATCTTGCCGAATCGACCGGACTGGAAGTCCGTCATCGCCTGCCTGATTTCCTGTTCGGTGTTCATGACGAAGGGGCCGTACATGGCGACCGGTTCGTCGATCGGCTCGCCGGTCAAGATGAGCGCCGTCGCATCCGAATTGGCGTCCAGCGTAATGCCGCCACCGTCGCGGCCGAAGAGAACGAATTGCGCCTCTCCGACAAGATCGCTACCGTTGACGAGCACATTACCGCGCAGGACCGCCAGTCCGAGCGAATGGCCCTCGGGCAGATCGAGGCTGAGCGAGCCTCGCTGCTTCAGGCGCAGGTCCCAGAGGTTGACGGGCGTGAAGGTGCGCGCCGGCCCTTGCGTTCCGGCGTAGCTTCCGGCGATCACCCTGAGCGATCCCGCACCATCCGGCAGGCTGACCGTCGGAATGTCGCGGTCGAGCAGCGTCTGGTAGCCGGGATCGACACTCTTGTGGGCGGCCGGCAGGTTGACCCAGAGCTGCACCATTTCGAGCGTGCCGCCTTCGCGTGTGAAGCGCTCCGAATGGAACTCCTCATGCAGGATACCACCCGCAGCCGTCATCCATTGCACGTCACCCGGACCGATATGGCCGCCATTGCCGGCGGAGTCGCGATGGTCGACCTCGCCCTGGTAGACGATCGTCACCGTCTCGAAGCCGCGGTGCGGATGCACACCGACGCCGCGCGGCGTGACACCAGGGGCAAAATTCATCGGCCCAGCATAGTCGAGCAGAAGGAACGGGCTCACATGATCGCCGGCGCGGTCACGCGCCAGCAGCGAACGGACCGGGAAGCCATCGCCAACCCAATGCGGATGCGCATTCCCGAAGATGCCGAGTATCTTTCTCATGGCTGTTTCTCCTTGGTCTCGCCATGTCAGCGAGAGCGTTGGAGGGAAGATATGCCTGCACCAAATCTGGCGCTAGACAGCCCTATCGGTCTACAGTGTCCTGAAAACAGGACAAACGCCCATGCAGGATTTGAACGATCTCAAGCTGTTCGTCGACGTCGTCGAACAGAACGGCTTTGCTGCCGCGGCCCGGAAACTGAACATGCCGCGCTCGCGCCTGAGCCGTCGCATCGGCCTTCTCGAAGAGCGCCTCGGGGTGCGGCTGGTGCAGCGCTCGACGCGCCACTTCGTCATCACCGAGATCGGACGGGAATATTACCGCCACTGCGTCGCCATGCTGGTGGAGGCCGAGGCGGCGCAGGAAATGATCGACCGCACCCGTTCCGAACCGCAGGGCGTGGTTCATGTCAGCTGCCCGTCGTCGGTCGTCTATTTCCAGGTGGGCGAGATGATCGCGCGCTTCATGGCCGAATGCCCGAAGGTCGAGGTGGTGCTCGAAAGCACCAATCGCCGCGTCGACGTTCTGCGTGAAGGCATCGATGTCGCCATCCGCGTGCGCTTCCCGCCGCTCGAGGAAAGCGATCTCGTCGTCAAGCGGTTCGCCGAGAGCAAACAAAGGCTGGTCGCCAGCCCCAGGCTGCTTGCCGGTTTGAGCAACCCGCCGGCACCGGCGGATCTCGGCGGCCTGCCGAGCCTTGCCTGGAACCCCGACCGCCAAAGCCACGACTGGCGGCTCGACGGTCCCAACGGCGCGACCGCGATCGTCCGACATCGGCCACGCCTCGTAACCGAAGACATGGTGGCCCTGCGGCTGGCCGCGCTCAACGGCGTCGGCATCTGCCAGCTGCCGACCATGGTCGTGCGGCAGGACCTGAAAGACGGCACGCTTGTCGACGTGCTGCCCGATTGGGCGCCGAAGGCCGGCATCATTCATGCTGCCTTCCCGTCGCGGCGCGGCCTGCTTCCCTCCGTCCGCGCCCTGCTCGATTTTCTCGGCACCGAGTTTGCGGAACTCGCCCGTCTGGACGAGCCCCGGACCTGATCGTCTAAAGCCGGCGGTCAGATGGCGGCGCCAGCCCGGGTCTTGAGGATCGCGGAAAAGCGCGGATCGAAGGTCCGGCTGATCGGCTCGGCGGCAGCGCCGATCGCCACCGCCCAAGGATCGGTGAAGCCGACCTGCAGCCGAGGAAGTGTACGGTCTCGCCGGTCGGCTATCGACGGAAGCAGCGGCATCATCGCGTCGGTCAACAGGCGCGCAAGGCCCGGCGGAAGGCCACCGCAGAGGATCACCGTCTGCGGGTCGAAGATCGTTTCCAGCGCCTGAACAGCCGCGCGCATTTCAAAGGCAGCGGCATCGATCCACCGCAGCAGCCTTTGGTCCGGGCTCTCTGCCACAGCATCGATGCGTGCATAGAGGTCCGGATCGGCGGGGTCGAGGTCCAGAAGCTTGCACAGCGAAGCGATCGAGGCGCGGTGTTCGAGCGGCATGCGCTCGTCGGAACTGGCCCCGCGCGGCAAGCTGAGGATCATGCCGATCTCGCCGGCATTGCCGTTCGCGCCGCGATAGAGTTCGCCGTTGAGGATCAGGCCTGCGCCGAGGCCATAGCCGAAGTAAATGCAGATCGCATGATCGACGCCATGCGCCGCCCCGACCATACGCTCGGCGGTGGCGGCTGCAGCGGCGTCGTTCTGCAGGCCGACATCGAGCCCGGTGCCCGCCGCAAGCGTTTCGAGCAACGGAAAGTTCTGCCAGGCGGCCATCATCCAGGGGTCGTCGGCATCGGCCTCCACGCCGAAGGGACCCGGCATGGCAGCGCCAAGCCCGACCAGGCGATCCTCCGAATGCGGCGCAAGCGCCGTCAGGTCACGGCGGGTCTTTTCGATCAGCTCCAGGATGGTCCTGACCCCGGTCGCCGGCCCGCCGGCCGGCAGGTTGGCCTCGCCGCGGGCGAGCACCCGGCCGACGAGATCGACCGCGATCGTACGCGTCACGTGCCGGTCGATCTGCAGCCCGATTGCGAACGCGCCTTCCGGCACCAGCCGGTAGGGCGTCGAAGGCTGCCCGCGGCCATTACGCACTGCTTGCAGTGACTCGACCAGCCCGTCGCGCTCCAGATCTTCGATGATGTTGGAAACGGTCTGCTTCGTCAGCGCCGTCGCGCGGGCAAGTTCCGCGCGGGACAATTGGCCGTTCAGTCGCAACGCGTCGATCATGACGCGGCGGTTATGCGCGCTCGTCCCCTCCTGATTGGTGCCGCTCTTCGCCCGGATCAGGCGCATATCGTTCATCCAAAAACCCCTCTTGACACTGTTAGAATATTGAACAAAAAATAAGTCAAGACAATTGACTTAATAGAAGCCGAAAAGAGCTTCGGGGGAACGACAGCGGCGGCAGGACCGACCGCGAGCGCTCCAATTGTTATGTCGACAGCCGCTTTGTGAAGAGCGGACTTCTCGCATGCGGCGTGCCGCATAAGGCATGCCGGGAAATCTGAAACGCTTATGTCATTGGGAGGTAGGAATGTTGAAATCCATAAGAACGACGCTGCTTTGCGCGACCCTTGCCGGCGTCTCATTCGCTGGCCACGCGCATGCTGAAACGACGCTCAACGCACTGTTCATGGCGCAGGCCGCCTATAGCGAGGCGGATGTACGCGCCATGACCGAGGCCTTCACCAAGGCCAACCCGGATGTGAAGGTCAATCTCGAATTCGTTCCCTATGAAGGCCTGCACGACAAGACCGTGCTGGCACAGGGCTCCGGCGGCGGCTACGACGTCGTGCTCTTCGACGTGATCTGGCCGGCCGAATATGCCGCCAACAAGGTGCTCGTCGACGTCACCGACCGCATCACCGACGAGATGAAGTCCGGCGTGCTGCCCGGCGCCTGGACGACGGTCGAATATGACGGCAAGCGCTACGGCATGCCCTGGATCCTCGACACCAAGTACCTGTTCTACAACAAGGAAATCCTGGAGAAGGCCGGCATCAAGGCACCGCCGAAGACCTGGGACGAGCTTGCCGAACAGGCCAAGGTCATCAAGGACAAGGGTCTGCTCGCAACCCCGATCGCCTGGAGCTGGTCGCAGGCCGAAGCCGCGATCTGCGACTACACCACGCTTGTCAGCGCCTATGGCGGCAAGTTCATCGATGGCGGCAAGCCGGCCTTCACCTCTGGCGGCGGTCTCGACGCGCTCAACTACATGGTGACGAGCTACACCTCGGGCCTGACCAACCCGAACTCCAAGGAATTCCTGGAGGAGGACGTGCGCAAGGTGTTCCAGAACGGCGAAGCCGCCTTCGCTCTCAACTGGACCTACATGTACAACCTCGCCAACGATCCGAAGGAAAGCAAGGTCGCGGGCAAGGTCGGCGTCGTGCCGGCACCGGGCGTGGCCGGCAAGAGCGAAGTCTCGGCCGTCAACGGCTCGATGGGCCTCGGCGTCACCTCGACCAGCAAGAACCCGGACGATGCCTGGAAGTACATCGTCTACATGACCTCGCAGCAGACGCAGAACGCCTACGCCAAGCTCAGCCTGCCGATCTGGGCCTCCTCCTATGAGGACGCCAGCGTCACCAAGGGCCAGGAAGAGCTGATCGGTGCTGCCAAGCTTGGCCTCGCTGCCATGTATCCGCGCCCGACGACCCCCAAGTACCAGGAACTTTCGACCGCCCTTCAACAGGCGATCCAGGAAGCGCTTCTCGGCCAGGCCTCGGCCGAAGACGCCCTGAAGACGGCGGCCGAAAACAGCGGCCTTTGAGCCGCCCTCCCAAGCCCCGGGCGGGAAACCGCCCGGGGACCGCGGGAATTGGCGGCGCCGCCGCAACGCTTTAACACTTTGATTTGGCGCATCATTCGCTTGGGTCGATTACGGTCCGGGGCAATAAACGATAGCATGACGGGGCTCCCTAGGCCCGAGAAGGTTTCCATCCTATGTCCGGCACCTGGATAACAACGCGCGCATGGCTGCTCATGCTGCCACTGCTGGCGGTGATGATCGCCGTCATCGGCTGGCCGTTGATCGACACGATCAGGCTTTCCTTCACCGACGCCAAGCTCGTCGGCACCGAAGGCACGTTCGTCGGCGTCGACAATTATGCCAAGATGCTTGGCGGCTCGAATTTCCAGCGTGCGTTCATCACGACGACCTGGTTCGCGGTCGTCTCCGTTACCGCGGAAATGGTGCTGGGCGTGCTCGCAGCCCTACTGCTCAACCAGCAATTCCGCGGCCGCACGGCGCTCAGAGCCCTGATGATCCTGCCCTGGGCGCTGCCGACCGTGGTCAATGCCACGCTGTGGCGGCTGATCTACAACCCGGAATACGGCGCGCTCAACGCCGCCCTGTTGCAGTTCGGAGTGATCGACAGCTACCGCTCCTGGCTCGGCGAACCCGGCTCGGCGCTGGCGGCATTGATCGTCGCCGATTGCTGGAAGAACTTTCCGCTGGTCGCGCTGATCGCGCTTGCCGCCCTCCAGGCCGTGCCGCGAGATATCACCGCCGCCTCGCTCGTCGATGGCGCGGGCCCCTTCAACCGTTTCCGCTACGTGATCATGCCCTATCTCGCAGGCCCGCTGCTGGTTGCGCTGGTGCTGCGCACCATCGAGGCGTTCAAGGTCTTCGACCTCATCTGGGTGATGACGCGCGGTGGTCCGGCCAACAGCACCCGCACCCTGTCGATCCTGGTCTATCAGGAAGCCTTCTCCTTCCAGCGGGCGGGATCCGGCGCGTCGCTGGCGCTGATCGTCACCCTGCTCGTAACCGTGCTCGCCGTTGCCTACGCGGCCATGGTGCGCAAAGCCGCGGGAGCCTCGTGATGGAACGCCAAAGCCCACTCTTTACCGTTTTCGTCTATGCGGCAGCGCTGCTCTTGGCGGCAATCATTCTCGCCCCCATCCTCTGGCTCTTCGTCATGAGCATCTCGTCGGCCGCCGACCTCTCGGCGATGCCGCTCAACTGGTGGCCGGAGGAAATCGACCTCTCGCGCTACCGGCTGCTTCTGTCGACGATCGAGAACAGCGCGGGTGCGGCCTTTACCGCTTCGCTGTTCAACAGCCTGAAGGTCGCCGGCATGGCGACGCTGGCAGCGATCGCGGTCGCCATTCCGGCCGCCTGGGCGGTGTCGCGCACGTCAAATGTCTCCTGGTCGCTCTATGCGGTGATCGCCACCTACATGCTGCCGCCGGTGGCGCTCGCAGTGCCGCTCTACATGGGGCTTGCCTATCTCGGGCTTCTGAATTCTGTGTTCGGCCTGGCCCTTGTCTACCTCACCATTCTGGCGCCCTTCACCACCTGGCTGCTGAAATCCGGCTTTGATTCCATCCCCAAGGAGATCGAGAGTGCCGCGATGATCGACGGCGCCCGCCTCGACCAGATCCTGAGGCTCATCACCCTGCCGCTCGCAGCACCCGTCATGGCGACATCGGCACTCTTTGCCTTCCTGCTTGCCTGGGATGAATTCTTCTACGCGCTGCTCTTCACGTCGGACCTGCGCGCCAAGACGCTTACGGTTGCCATTTCCGATCTCGCCGGCGGCCGTGTCTCCGATTACGGGCTGATCGCCACAGCCGGGGTGCTGGCCGCCCTGCCCCCGGTACTGATCGGCCTCGTCATGCAACGTGCCCTGATCTCCGGGCTTACCAGCGGCGGTGTGAAGGGATGACGGCCATGACCACTTCGGAACGCCCCGCAGGGCTCGCCGCAATCGATCGTGAAATGGCGTGGCAGGCCGCCGATGCGGTCGCCTCCGTCCGCGGCGCAGCGCCGCGCGCCGCAGAGATCGCCCGCTCGCTGAAAGCGACCGGCAAACTCTTGCTGCTCGGCATGGGCGGCTCGCATGCGGTCGGCCGCGCTGTCGAACCGCTCTACCGCGCTCATGGCATCGACGCCGTCGCCCTGCCGCTTTCAGAGCAGCTCGGCCAGCCGCTGTCGATCGAGGACAAGACGATCCTCATCACTTCGCAGTCCGGCGAAAGCGCCGAAGTG
The DNA here is from genome assembly GCF_014852035.1 of Ensifer sp. ENS03. Classification (NCBI taxonomy): domain Bacteria; kingdom Pseudomonadati; phylum Pseudomonadota; class Alphaproteobacteria; order Hyphomicrobiales; family Rhizobiaceae; genus Ensifer; species Ensifer sp. ENS03. The sequence continues at coordinate 330,544 of NZ_JACVAV010000009.1, forward strand.
CTGCGCTGGTTCGCCGAGACCGATGGCGGAACGCCGCACACGTTCGGGTTGACGCTGGAAGGTGGCTCCTTCCTCGCAAGCAACGCGCCTTCGCTGGTCGGCGTCGGCGGCACCGAAAAGGCCTTTGCTGCTACCCGCAGCCTGACAATCAGCTTCGCCCTGCACCTCTCCGTCCTCGCAGCCCTCGGCGATGACACCGGCGAAGCGCTTTCCGCGTTGGAAAACCCGCAATCGCCGGATACGTCCGCAGCGCTTGCGGCCCTGAGCAACGTCCGCTCCGTCGTCACCTCAGGCCGTCGCCTGCAGGGCCTCGCAGAGGCGATCGGTCTCGGCTTGACCGAACTCTCGCGCCTGCCCTGTTTCTCGCTCGAAGGCGGTCAGCTCCGGCATGGGCCTATGGAAATGCTCGGCCCTTCGGTTGGCGTCGTTCTCTTCCGTGGAGCGGATGCAACCGCCGGGCTCGTTCGCGCTATGGCGATCTCGGCCGCCGAAGCCGGTTCGCCGGTCATCGTCTTCGACGCTTCCGGCGAGGCGGCGAGCGATGGTGTCACCACCATTCCCTTTGCGCCGGCCACTGGCCTCGCGGCAATCTTCGCCATGCTGCCGGTCGCGCAGTCCTTCATGATCGCCTTTGCGGCGGCCCGCGTCGAGAATGCCGGCACTCCGGTGCGCTCGACCAAGATTACCCGGAGCGAATAACGATGCGTCCTCTTGCCGTGGTCGGCAACGCCAATGTCGACCTCATCCTCGGGCCGGCGGCCCCCTGGCCGAAAGCCGGAACCGAAATCATCGTCGACCATGACGAGTTGCGCGTCGGCGGCTGCGCCGGCAACAGCGCGCTCGCCTGGGATTCGCTCGGCGTCGACTACGCAATCGCAGCCAATGTCGGCAACGACCAGTTCGGCACCTGGCTGAGGCAGGCCTTTCCCGAGCGGTCCGTGTCCTGGCCGGTCGAAAGCGTCGGCACCACGCTCTCCGTCGGCATCACCCATCCGGACGGCGAGCGCACCTTCTTCACCACGCGCGGACATCTGCCGCTCCTCACCTTCGAGGAAGTCTGGGCGATGCTCGACGGCAAGAAGCTGCGCGGCGGCTACGCGCTTCTGACCGGCTCGTTCCTGACGGACGCATTGACGGCCGAATACGATCGTTTCTTCGACTGGGCCGATGCGCACGACATTGCGGTGGCACTCGACACTGGCTGGCCGCTCGACGGCTGGACGGAGGCGAACTGCGCCGCGACCATCGGCTGGATGAAGCGCTGCCGGCTCGCGCTGTTCAACGAGGTCGAAACGACGACGCTGACAGGTGTCACCGACCCGGCCGAGGCGGCACGCGAACTCCGAAAACATATGCCCGAAGGCGCGATCGTCGTCGTCAAGCGCGGACCACACGGCGCGATCGCCATTGACGCGGAAGGCCGCCTTTCATCGTCGCCAGCACCCGTCGTCACCGTGGTCGATACGATCGGCGCCGGCGACGTCTTCAATGCAGGCTTCCTCGCGGCACTTGCCGCCGAGATGCCGCTCGAAGCCTGTCTGCGCACCGGCGTCGCCATCGCTTCCGAGGCGATCTCCACCCTGCCGCGCAGCTACGGCCAACCGCTTTCGTCCTACCTTCAGGAGACCGGCGCATGAGCGCACTTGCGATTGAGAACATTCACAAGCGCTATGGCGAAGTCGAGACGCTGAAGGGCATCGACATCGCGCTCGAAAGCGGCGAGTTCCTGGTCCTTCTCGGCTCATCCGGCTGCGGCAAGTCCACGCTTCTCAACATCATCGCCGGACTGGCGGAGCCAAGCGGCGGCGACATCCGCATCGGCGAGCGCTCAATTCTTGGCGCGCATCCGAAGGATCGCGACATCGCCATGGTGTTCCAGTCCTATGCGCTCTACCCGAACATGAGCGTTGCGCGGAACATCGGCTTCGGCCTGGAGATGCGCAAGGTTCCGGTCGCCGAACGCGAGAAGGCGGTAAAAGAAACCGCCAAGCTGTTGCAAATCGAGAACCTGCTCGAGCGCAAGCCAAGCCAGCTCTCCGGCGGCCAGCGCCAACGCGTCGCGATCGGCCGCGCACTGGTGCGCAATCCGCAGGTCTTCCTCTTCGACGAGCCGCTCTCCAACCTCGACGCCAAGCTGCGCATGGAAATGCGCACCGAGCTCAAGCGCCTGCACCAGATGCTGAAGACGACTGTCGTCTACGTCACCCACGACCAGATCGAGGCGATGACGCTTGCGACCCGTATCGCCGTCATGCGCGACGGGAGGATCGAGCAACTGGGCACGCCGGAACAGATCTACGACCGGCCCGCCACGCTCTATGTCGCCGGCTTCGTCGGCTCGCCGCCGATGAACATCTTGGATGCGACTGTTGCTCAGGGTCAGGTGACGATCGCCGGCGGTGATCAGGCAATCGCCCTGCCGTCCCATTTTCGCGGTGTGGTCTCCGATGGTCAGCGCGTCAAGATCGGCATCCGCCCAGAAGCGCTGCGGCTGGCCTCCAGCGACGAGACTGGGCCGCAATTCAAGGCGCGCGTCGAAGTGGTCGAACTGACAGGCCCAGAACTTGTCACCACGGCACGGATCGGTGAGCAGCGCATCACCGCCTGCCTGCCACCGCGCAGCTCGCTTCTGGCCGGTGACGAGCGCGCCTTTAGCATCGAGGCGGATGCGCTGCATCTCTTTGATCCGCAAAGCGGCCGGTCGCTGGCGAAAGGCTGAGCCTTTCGCGACGAACAAGAGCCGACCGTCGCTGCCGCGGCGGCCGGCCCGATCATAGCCCCCACATCAATTGAACGACGAGCTTTTCAGGAACTCCGCCAGGCGCTCGGTCTGCGGCTTCACGAACATTTGCTTCGGGTTGCCCTCTTCGCCGATGCGGCCCTGGTTCATGAAGATCACGCGCGTCGAGACCTCATAGGCAAAGCGCATTTCGTGGGTGACGAGCAGCATGCTCATGCCGTCTTCGGCAAGCCCCTTGATCACCTGCAGCACCTCGTTGACGAGTTCCGGATCGAGCGCCGAGGTCACTTCATCGAACAGCATCAGCTTCGGGTTCATTGCGATCGCCCGGGCGATCGCCACGCGCTGCTGCTGGCCGCCGGAGAGCTGGCCGGGATAGTGATCCATGCGTGAGAGCAGCCCGACACGGTCCAGCCATTTCTCGGCAACCGCCCGCGCCTCATCGCGTCCCATACCGCGGACCTTCATCAGGCCGAGCATGATGTTTCTGGCCGCGGTCATATGCGGGAAGAGGTTGAACTGCTGGAAGGCCATGCCGGTCATCGCCCGCTGGCGGGCGATTTCCTTTTCCTTCTTGCGGCGGCGTTGGCCGCCCACGGTCTCGTAGCCGATCTCCTGGCCGTCGATGCGGATCGAGCCGCCCTGGAACTCCTCCAGCATGTTGATACAGCGCAGCATCGTCGTCTTGCCCGAGCCGCTGGAGCCGATGATGGAGATGACCTCCCCTTGTGCCATGGTGCAGTCGACGCCCTTCAGCACTTCGACGGCGCCGTAGCGTTTGTGGAGGTCACGGATTTCAAGCAGTGTCTGGGTCATCGGAGCCGAAGCCTCAGGATGGGACAGCGGTCTTGCGTTCGACGTAACGGCCGAAACGCTCGATGCTGTAGTTGATGACGAAATAGAGGAAGCCGGCGAAGAAATAGAACTCCAGGCTCATGAAGCTGCGGGAGATCTGCTCCTGGGTGCGAAGCAGAAGCTCGGCGACGCCGATGATCGACAGAAGCGTCGAGGCCTTGACCATCTCGGCCGCCGTATTGACCCAGGCCGGCAGCGCCTGCCGCAACGCCTGCGGCCCGAGCACGTAGACGAAGGTCTGCGAGAATGTCAGGCCGATTGCTTTCGCCGCCTCCGTCTGCCCCTTCGGGATCGCCTGCAGGGCGCCGCGGACGAGCTCGCCGACATGCGAACTGCAGAAGACCGAGAGCGCCAGGATGCCGGCCTGGAAGGGCCCGAGATCGATACCGACGGTGCTAAGCACATAGTAGCTCGCCAGAACGAGCACCAGCACCGGCGTGCCACGGATGAAATCCGTATAGCCGCGCACGACCCATTGCACCGGGCGATAGCCATAGGTGAGCGCCAGGCCGACGAAGACGCCGAGCACCGTTCCGACGACGATCGACAGGAAGGAGATCGAGATCGAGACACCAAGCCCCTTCAGCAAGGGAATGCGGGCGAGCCAGAGCTGGTCGAGAAATGCTGGAAAATCCATGGCGATCACCTCGGCACGGAGAGACGGCGCTCGACCGCGCGCATCAAGGCGGCCAATACCGAGCAGGTGGCGACATAGAGGCAGCTCGCAACGATCCAAGTTTCGATCACCCGAAAGGTCTCGACATTGATCTTGCGCGCCTCGAAGGTCAGTTCGGGTACTGCGATCGCGGCTGCAAGCGAAGTGTCCTTGAACAGCGAGATCATCGTGCTGCTCAAGGATGGCAGGACGTTGCGCAGCATCAAGGGAAGGATGATCGAGGTGCGTATCTGCATTTCCGTGAGCCCGATCGCCAGCCCCGCCTCGCGCTGCCCCGGCGGAACTGAAAGCAGCCCACCGCGGAAGACTTCGGCGAGATAGGCGCCGGAATAGATCGCCAGCGTCAGCACGAAGCTCTCGATCTTGCCGAGCCTGACGCCGAGCTGCGGCAAGGCGAAGTAGCTGAACAGTACCAGCACCAGGATCGGCGTGTTGCGGATGACGGTCACATAGAGACCGGCCGGCTTGCGCAGGAACAGGTTTTTCGACACCAGCCCGAAAGCGGTGACGAGACCGATCAGGCAACCCGCAAGGATTGCCGCGAAGGCGAGGCCGAGACTGAGCGCCAGCCCTTCGAGCAGAAGATCGAAAGAGCGCCAGACGGCGGCAAAATTCAGAGTATAGCCCATGTTTCAGCCACCCATGCCGAAGGACGCAGGACGACCCCGCAGGCGGCGGGATCGCCCCGGAGAGGCTTACTTGTACTCGACCGGGAATCCGATCTGCGGCGGAGCAAGGTCCTTGCCGAACCAGGTCTTGAACGACTTCGCATAGAAATCGAACTCGACGCCGGTCATCGCCTCGTGCAGTGCGGTGTTGACGAAGTTCAGCCAGTCCTGGTCGCCGCGCTTGACGCCGCAGGCATAGGTCTGCGGGTTCCAGCCGTAGCCGGCATCCTTATAGCGGTTGGGGTTCTGCGTCATGTACCAGGCGAGCGACGACTGGTCGGTGGCGACCGTGTCGGCACGACCGGATTCCAGCGCCTGATAGATAAGGTCGACGGACTCGTACTGGTCGACCGTCGCTTCCGGCAAGGCGGCATGCACCATGGCCTCGGCATAGACGTTTTGCAGGACGGATACGGTGACGGACGAGCCGCCGGCCTTGAGCGCAGCGTAGTCAGCATATTTGCCGTCGGCCTTCAGCATCAGGCCCACGCCCTCGCGATAGTAGGGAATGGTGAAGGCGATCTGCTGCGCGCGCTCACCGGTCACCGTCATGAACTGGCAGGTGATGTCCACCTTGTTCGTGGTGATGTTCGGAATGCGGGCGTCGGACGACTGGTTGACGAACTCGATCTTCTCCGGATCGCCGAAGAGGGCCTTGGCGATGATGCGCCCCATGTCGACATCGAAGCCCTGCAGCTTGTCGTCGACGCTCTTGAAATGCCACGGCGCATTGGTGCTGCCGGTGCCCATGACCAGATGGCCGCGGGCGATAACTTCGTCCAGCTTGCTCGCCGGCTCCTGGGCCAAGGCCGAGCCGGCCATAGCCATGACTGCGACGGCAGCCGCTGCAAAAACGGTCTTGCTCATTTCATTCCTCCCTTTTTTAGCCTCCCCACCATTATTCTATTACTATGCATCATAATCTTGAATAATGGATTGACGTATCAAAGGCCCGCGGTCATATCTTGTCAAGGGCAGTTGAGGTAGTTTCGCCCCGATCCTGCGCCGCCCAAGAGGAGTTGAGTCGCGATGCCCCTGCCGATCGAAACCCCGGCCGTTCTCGTCGATCTTGAAATTGCCAAGCGCAACATCGAGCGCTTTCAGGCCTATGCGGATGAGCACGGCATTCGCGTGCGCCCCCACATCAAGACGCACAAGCTGCCGCAGATGGCCGAGCTTCAACTTCAAGCCGGCGCCATCGGCATCACCTGCCAGAAGGTCACCGAGGCGGAGGCAATGGTTGCGGGCAGCGACCGGATCAAGGACGTGCTGATCACCTACAACATTCTCGGCGACGCCAAGATGGCGCGGCTGGAGCGGCTCAATGACCGCGTTTCGCTCTCGGTCGTCGCCGACAGCGAAACGGTCATCGACGGGCTCGCCGGCTATTTCGCCGACAAGGACAAGCCGCTGCACGTGCTTGTCGAATGCAACACCGGCGCCGATCGCTGCGGTGTCGGCTCCCCGGCAGAGGCCGCCAAGCTCGCCCGCCGGATCGAAGAGGCAAAGGGGCTCGTGTTCGGCGGCCTGATGACCTATCCGCCCGTCAACGGCCAGGCGAAGGTCCAGGCCTTCATGAGCGAGGCGAAGCAGTTGATCGAGGCCGACGGCATCACTGTCCCCGCCATCACCTCAGGCGGCACGCCGAGCATGATGCATGCCGACGGCGCGCCTGTTGCCAGCGAATACCGCCCCGGAACCTATATCTACAACGACCGCTCGCTGGTTTCGCGCGGCGTCGCCGGCTGGGACGAGTGCGCGCTGACGGTGCTTGCGACCGTCGTCTCGGTCCCCTCCGAGAACCGCGCCATCATCGATGCCGGCAGCAAGGTGCTGACCTCGGATCTACTCGGCCTCACCGGCTACGGCCACGTGCTCGGCCGCGACGACATCCGCATCGACCAGCTCTCTGAGGAACACGGCCGCCTCGTCACCGACGGGCCAATCGGGCTCAAGGTCGGCGAGCAGCTGAGGATCGTGCCGAACCACGCCTGCGTCGTGACCAACATGTTCGACGCCGTCCATATCGTCGAAGGCGACAGGCTGAAGGATATCTGGCCGGTAGTGGCGCGCGGCCACGTGCTTTAGCCGGTCGCCATAGTTGAGCGGCGCGTTTGCCGCGCCGCCACTCTTGACGCTCCGCGCTCAGCGGACCCGGTCATAAACGAGCGCGATCTTGCCCCGCTCACCCGTCTCCTGGTGCGCAACGCGCCACGTCGTGCCCGGCAGGCCGTCCTCGAAGAGCCGCGCGCCACCTCCTGCAATCTCCAGGCAGATCAGCAGATAGGGCCTGTCGATCATGTCGGCCGAAAGGAGCGACTTGATGAGGCTGGCGCTGCTGTTGACGAGAATGTCACCTTCGCCGGACGCCTTGAGGTCTGAAACGACGTCCATCACCGATCCATTCGCGATCCGCGTGCGCTCCCAGGGAGCTTCGGTCAGCATCCTCGAAAACACCACCTTTTCCGCCACGACCAGCCCGTCCGCATAGCCGCGGTCGCGAGAGCAGGCCGCTTCGTCCCCGGCAACCGCCGACCAGTAACCGAGGAAGTCTTCGGCGTTCAGCCGGCCGAGCACGGCCGTCGTCGCCTCCTCGCAGATGCGCGCCAAATATTTCCGCCGCCGCGCATTTTTTCTGGACAGCCGCTTCGCGCTCTCCATGTATTCTGTCGTTGGTTTGGCGCGGTCGCGGAGGCGGTTGCAGGCAAACCGTTCCCGAAAAGCCCGACAAAACGATAGGACATTTCCCCATAGCTGCTTCTGGCGTCATCGGTTTACGTTGTAGCAGTCGACAAAATTGATAGTTTTATCTGGTAACCAATGGAGGTCGAAATGGTCTTTGGACGAATTACCGGAATGGTGGGACTGGCAATCGTGCTCGGAGGCCTGCAGCTGGGAGCTGCAAGTGTTGCGTTTGCCGACACGACGATCCTGAACGTGTCTTATGATCCGACACGAGAACTCTACAAGGACTTCAATGCTGCCTTTGCCGAGAAGTGGAAGGCGGACACCGGTGAGACCGTGACGATCCAGACGTCGCACGGCGGTTCGGGCAAGCAGGCCCGCTCGGTCATCGACGGCCTGCAGGCCGACGTCGTGACGCTGGCGCTCGAAGCGGACATCGACGCGATCGCCAAGGAAACCGGCAAGATCCCGGCAGACTGGAAGACGAAGTTCGAAAACAACAGCGCGCCCTACACGTCGACGATCGTGTTCCTGGTGCGCAAGGGCAACCCCAAGGGCATCAAGGACTGGGGCGATCTGGTCAAGCCCGATATCCAGGTGATCACGCCAAACCCGAAGACCTCGGGCGGCGCGCGCTGGAACTTCCTCGCTGCCTGGGCCTATGGCCGCTCCGCCAATGGCGGTGACGACGCCAAGGCGCAGGAATATGTGACCGAGCTCTTCAAGCACGTGCCGGTGCTCGATACCGGCGCGCGTGGCGCTACGACGACCTTCGTGCAGCGCGGCCTCGGCGACGTGCTGCTCGCCTGGGAAAACGAAGCCTACCTGTCGCTCGAGGAACTCGGCCCCGACAAGTTCGAGATCGTCACGCCGTCGATCTCGATCAAGGCGGAGCCGCCCGTAGCGCTCGTCGACGGCAACGTCGACACCAAGGGTACACGCAAGGTGGCGGAAGCCTATCTCGGCTACCTCTACAGCGATGCCGGCCAGAAGATCGCGGCCAAGCACTACTACCGGCCGTTCAAGCCGGCAGCGGCAGACCCGGCCGATATCAAGCGGTTCGGCGAACTGAAGCTCGTCACCATCGAAGACTTCGGCGGCTGGAAAGAAGCCCAGCCGAAATTCTTCGGCGACGGCGGTGTCTTCGACACGCTCTACAAGCCGGGCCAATAAAACCTGAACAGCGCGCGCAGCCGGCGAGCCCGGCTGCGCGCGCTGCTTCGCGTCGCGCCGGGCCGAGCCCTCGAGCGAAGCGCGTTTCATCGTGCCGCGTAAAGACTGCAAAGGTAGTGCCATTGACGGATGCGACGAAGACTGCACCCTGGCGATTTCGCCAGCCGAGTGTTTTGCCTGGATTTGGATTGTCGCTCGGGATCACGCTGAGCTGGCTGGTTCTGATCGTGTTGATCCCGCTGTCGGGTCTGGTGTTTCGCGCCAGCGGGCTCGGCTGGGCGCAGTTCGTGGCGCTGGCGCTTGATCCGCGCACGCTCAATGCCTTGAAGATCTCCTTCGGCACGGCCTTTATCGCCGCCGTTATCAATCTCGTCTTCGGCGTCATCCTCGCCTGGGTATTGGTGCGCTACCGGTTCCCCGGCAAGCGGGTGATCGACGCCATGGTCGACCTGCCCTTTGCGCTGCCGACCGCGGTTGCCGGCATTGCGCTGACGACGCTCTATGCCCCGAACGGCTGGATCGGCCAGTTCCTGGAGCCGCTTGGCCTCAAGATCGCCTTCACTCCGGCCGGCATCGTCATCGCCCTGATCTTCGTCGGCCTGCCCTTTGTGGTCAGGACCGTGCAGCCGATCATGGAGGAGATCGACAAGGAAGTGGAGGAAGCTGCAGCCACCCTTGGCGCCAGCCGCTTCCAGACGATCAGCCGGGTGCTTTTGCCGGGGCTCTTGCCAGCCGGCCTCACCGGCTTTGCGCTCGCCTTTGCCCGTGGTGTCGGCGAATACGGCTCGGTGATCTTCATCGCCGGCAACCTGCCTTACGTCTCCGAGATCGCCCCGCTGCTGATCGTCATCCGGCTCGAAGAGTTCAACTATGCGGCTGCGACAGCGATTGCCGCTGTCATGCTGGCGATCTCGTTTGCCATGCTGCTCCTCATCAACTCGATCCAGGCCTGGAGCCGGCGGAGATATGTCTATGTCGCATGACCTGACCGCCGCCTCAGCACCCAGTCCCGGCCTCAGTCCGGCCTCCGGCCCTCGCGCCGCCCTGCCGGAACTGGCCGCCGCCACCTCCGAAAGCCGCTTTGCCCGACTGACGCTGACGATCACCGCGCTCGCCTTCGTCGCGCTGTTTTTGCTTTTGCCGCTCGCCGCCGTCTTCACCGAGGCGCTGCGCAAGGGTGTGACGGAATTCGTGCTGGCCCTTGGCGATGCCGAAACCTTTTCCGCCATCCGCCTGACGCTGATCGTCGCCGCCATCGCCGTGCCGCTCAACCTCGTCTTCGGCGTGGCCGCCGCCTGGGCGATCGCCAAGTTCGAGTTCAAGGGCAAGGCCTTCCTGACGACGCTGATCGACCTGCCGTTCTCGGTCTCGCCGGTGATCTCCGGCCTCGTCTTCGTGCTTCTGTTCGGCTCGCACAGTGTCCTTGGTCCCTGGCTGCAGAGCCACGGCATCCAGATCCTCTTTGCCGTGCCGGGCCTGGTGCTCGCCACCGTCTTCGTCACCTT